>NZ_SSWH01000009.1 GCF_004803505.1 Arthrobacter echini | reverse complement strand
CAACACCGGCAAGAACCGGCTCCGCGGCCCCACCTACCAGACCACCATCAGCATCAACATCCTCCCCGACCCAAGTCCTTGACAACCCCACCCACCGCCTAACTACACGGCATTGCCCCTAGGGGGCGTGAGCCGGCTCAGAACAGCGGCCAGGGCACAGCCGACATCCGGCCGCTCGGAGCCGGGAACTGCGCGCTGGATCGCAGCCGGGCACAGCGGGCACCGAGGGCAGCGATCTCATCAGCGCCGAGCAGATCGGTCAATCGTTGGCCCAGCTCGCCCTGCAGCGCGGTACTGACACGGTCGACGCCTTCGAGTTCTTCGGCGGTGAGCGCGTCCCCCACCCACCCCCAGAGCACCGTGCGCAGTTTGTGGTCGGTGTGGAAGGTGAGGCCGTGGTCCACTCCGTAGCGGTGGCCCTCGCTCATCGCGAGGATATGGGCACCCTTGCGGTCCGCATTGTTGACGACGACGTCGAACACGCTCATGCGCCTGAGCGCAGCCGAGTCCTCGTGGACGAGGGCGACGATCTGCCCGGTCTCGTCCTGACCCTCGAGGACCTGCTTCCAGCCGGTCTCCGGCACGTCCTCCCGTGAGACGAGGTCCACGGCACTCTCCGCGGGGTCCTCTTCCTGCCAGAGCTGCACCATCCCTTCGCCGAACGGACCGTCGCGGAGCCAGGTCCGCGGCACCACGTTCCAGCCGAAAGTCTCGGACACCAGGTAGGAGGCAACCTCACGGTAGGCCAACGTTGCGTCGGGGAAGTCCCACAGCGGGTGCTCGCCCGCAATCGGCTTGTACACGACGGCTGCGTCCCCGATGGTGCCCAGGAAGGTGGCGTTCGACGCCGTCGTGATGCGGCCGGTGAGCGTCAGTTCGGCGCTCACCAGGTCCGGAGTCGGCATCAGTCCTCGGGAGGGGTGCAGGTGTGCCCGTCGGCATCGATCGGCTGCCCGCAGTCGGAACAGATGGGGCGCCCGGCATCCACCACCTCACGGGTCCGCATGGCGAACGCACGCGCGGTGCCCACCGGCATCCGCACACGCAGCATCTCGGTGACGTCGTCGTCGTCGACCAGCGGATCGTCGGCCTCGTCGGCTTCAGTGAGCGGATACGCCTCGATGACGACCTGCACCGTCGTAGGATCCCACCCCAGGCTCATGGCACCGGTGCGGAACTGCTCCTCCACGGAGTCGAGCTGGTCGTTGTCGACCAGTTCCGTGGGAGTACCCACGGGGACGCTGAAGGGGTTGCCGTCGAGAGTGATGAGCTGGTCGAGGATCTCGTCGATCTTCTCGGCGAGCAGCGCCGACTGCTGTTTCTCCAGCGCGATGCTCACAACCTGTTTTCCCTCGCGTACCTGGAGGTAGAACGTGCGCTCGCCGGGGACGCCTATGGTGCCGACGACGACCCGATCGGGCCAGGTGAATTCGTGAACTTGTGTAGGCATATCTCTATTTTAGGCGCTTCAGACCGGTGGCGCGTCCTGTCCTGCACCACCACCCACCGGCGCGTCACTCGAGTGGGTGGTGGTCGCCAGCCACGCCAGATCACCCGCGTCGGTGTTGGTCGCATAGACCGTCGGACGGTTCGTGGCGTAGTGCACGATCGACACCGACGCCGGGCCCACGGTGATGCGCTGGAACAGGTCCAGGTGCATGCCGAGCGCGTCCGCGAGGATCGCCTTGATGATGTCGCCGTGACTGACCGCCACCCATACGGCGCCCGCTCCGTGCTCGCCCTCGAACAGTGCATCCCGCCGTCGGACAGCTGCCACCGCCCGGGCCTGCATCGCCGCCATGGACTCCCCGCCGGGGAACGTGACGGCGGACGGCTGCGACTGCACCATCGGCCACAGCTCCTCGGTCGCAAGCTCGGTGAGCGTGCGTCCCTGCCACCGGCCGTAGTCGCACTCGGTGAGATCGGGATCGACCGGCGCGGGTGGGGCGGACTTCTGGCGGTCGATGATGAACTGGGCCGTCTGCTGACACCGCTCCAGGGGACTCGACACCACGCCGACCAGAGGTACAACGGCGAGCCGTTCCCCGGTGGATTCCGCCTGGTCACGCCCCACCTGGTCGAGGCTGATGCCGGTGGTGCGCCCGGCCAGCAGTCCGGTGGCGTTCGCTGTGGTGCGGCCGTGCCGCACGAGAAGTACTGTGGCCATCCACCCAGCGTAGCCACCTGCTCGACGATGGTGCGCCCCTCAGGTGTCTAATGGAGGCATGGTCAAGGGATGGATTGCTCCGGAGTTCGGCGACATCGAGGTTCTGCGCATGGTCGACGTCGACGTGTCGGAGCCACAGACAGGTGAGGTCACGATCAAGGTCGTGGCCGCGGGCATGAACCCGGCCGACTACAAGCACTTCGCAGCCGGGTCCGATCGCAGCCAGCTCCCGGTCCGCGTGGGCTACGAGGTGGCCGGCGTCATTGCCGCTATCGGGCAGGAGACCGAGATCGCTCCGGGGGGAGGCGCGGTGGGGGACGAGGTCCTGGCGTTCCGCATCTCCGGAGGTTATGCCGAGTCGGTCACCGTTCCGGCGCGCGATGTCTTCGCGAAACCGCCGTCCCTGGATTTTCCGCAGGCAGCCAATCTCCTGCTCGCGGGAACGACGGCGGCCGAGATGCTGCACGTCGTGGGGGCGGAGTCGGGGGACACGATCGTGCTGCACGGCGCATCGGGTGCCGTCGGTGTGAGCGTGCTGCAGCAGGCACGGCGGCGTGGCATCCGGGTGATCGGTACGGCGAGCGAGGACAGTGCGGGCGTCGTCGAGCAGTTCGGAGGTGTGCACACGGTGTACGGGGAGGGACTGGAGGGGCGCCTCCGCGAATTGGCACCCGACGGGTACGCCGCTGCGCTCGACGCGGTCGGGACCGACGAGGCCATCGACGTGTCCCTGGCGCTCGTCGCGGACCGGACGCGGATCGTCAGCATCGCCAACTTCGCCCGCGCCGAGGACGACGGGTACCGCGTCATCAGGGGGTCCGACCCGGACAGCGCGGCTTTCCGGGATGACGCCCGCCAGGGACTCATCGACCTGGCCGGAGCGGGGCAGCTCGAGGTACCGGTGGCGCGTACCTTCCCCCTCGAGGACGCTGTCGAGGCGCTGCGCTTCCTCAGCAGTCAGCATCCGGGCGGGAAGCTGGCGCTGCTGCCCTGAAGACTCCGCTGCGTCGGGCGGACGAAGCACGAGCGTCCAGCCACGGCCGTCCGCTAGGCCGGAAAGCATGGTGGCAGCGCCGAACGCCGTGATACGTTGCGCCGATGAAGAGACTCGCGACTGCAGCGCTCGCACTGGCCCTGGCCCTGACCGGGTGCAGCGCCGAGGAGCCGGTCGTGACCCCGGAAACCTCGGACACGACGGCGGCAGCCACGTCGAGCGCCGCTGCCGGTTCGGAAGCATCCGCCGCTGAAGAGCCTGAAGCGGAACCTGGCGACGAAGCGGGCGAAGGGGTCTCTCCCGATGCCACCGCAGGCGCTGCAACCGGGAGCCTCGAAGCGCGCGAAGCCACCGAGACCGTCCCTGCCGAGCTGATACCGAACGAGTTCACGGAGGTCTGCGCCGATACCATGCAGCAGATCGCCCCGCTCGCCGAGGAGGCGCTGGAGCAGGCTGACGATCCCGCTGCAGCATCCTCCCTGTACGGCCGGATGGCGGACATCTTCGCGGACGGCGTGGAGCGTGTCGACGGACAGGACGTCAAGGCTGCCTTCACCGCGATGGCCGACTCCTTCCGCGATGTCGCCGACAACCTCGGTGAAGCGAGCACCGAGCAGCTGGGTGACGCCAACGAGCAGTTCATTGCGGCCTGCTTCGGAGGCTGAGTCACCACAGCAGAAGCCGGGAGGACACTAGGAGTCTTTCTTCTCCTCGATCGCCTTCACCAGCGCGGCGTCGTCGAGCTTCTCCCACGGGGAGGCGTCCGAGCCCTGCACGGCGGCCTCAGGACTGTCGCCCTGGCTCCACCACTTCGCTTCGTACACGCGCCCGTCCACGAGGATGCGGTCCGCCCGCTCGTACACGGCCTTCGGATCCCACTCCGGGTACAGACCGGCCGGAGCCGTGGCGACGGGTACGGGCCGTTCGCCCGGCAGCACCGGACCCAGCAGGGTCCACGGCGTCTCCTCGGCCTGCAGCACGGGATTGTCCGGCAGATCGCCCTGTGTCCAGTACTTCGCGGTGTACACGTTCCCGTGCCACACCACCCGGTCGTCCTCACGGTACGTGCCCACCTCGGACCAGACGGGATAGGGGCTGGTCTCCGGATCGTCCTCCACCAGGGCCTCGGGCGACTCCTCGGCCACCGGTTCCTCGGAGAGCGTCGCCGCCCGGCCCTCGAAGTCGGCGCCGAGCACCGGAGCGAAGGCGAGCCCCTGCTGATCCAACCCGCTGCAGGAGTCCGAGACCACCGTGACGTCGGCGTAGTTCTCGCTGCACGTGGCATCCCGGTTCAGTGACCACATGGACATCCTGCCTGCGCCGCGCTCGACGGCGAAGGCATTGAACGCCTCCGCGTCCTCGAGCGTGAACACCTCGCCCTCGACGTCGTTCTGGCCGATCATGGGCGTCAGGCCGATCTTCCGCCATGCCGCCTGCGGCCCGAGCTCCAGCCCAGCCTGCCCGTACAGCACCTGCACCTGACGGTGCGTGGCCTCGGCGGCATTCCGGGAGGCCGTCAGCATGTCCGTGCCCTCGGGCCGACTGCCGCCGTAGTCCATGGTCATGATGTTCACTCCGGCGAGGTCGACGCCGGCCTCGAGGAACTGGGTGACGGTCGCGGTTCCGTCCGCGGTCAACCCCGTGGGCGCCACCGGCAGGGTCAGCCACACGTTCAGCGGCGCCGCGGTATCGGTGCGCTCCTCCTGCAGGGCGGCCATGGCCTCGGCCCGGCGCTTCCCGGCAGCGGTGTCCTTGAGATTCTCACCCTCGATGTCGAGATCGACCGTCGCCAGGTCGTACCGGTCGATCACCTCCGCGTACGCGTCCATCAGCTCATCCGGATCGGTGCACGCCGTGGCCAGTTCGTCGTTGAGGAGCCCGCCGAAGGACACGATCACCTCTTTGCCGTCCTGTGCCATGCGCGCCACGCGGCGGTCCAGGTCGAGGACCGTCCCGGCGTCGTCGAGCGAGTAGTAGGTACCCCACGACGGCGTGCACGGCTCGGTGCCGGACGCCACGATGAAGGACAGGACAGCACCGCCGCCGATGTCCTTCGCGGGGTCCTCGAACGCGTAGGACGGGGTGGCTGTCACATCGACGTATCCGGCGAAGAACGCTCCGGTGCTCTTCGCCGCACGGGCGTCCTCCCACCGGTCGACGCCGGTGAGGCCGCCGACGGCGAGAGTCGCGACGACGCCGAGGAGCAGGACGAGGCGGACCAGGGAGAGTCTCCGGCCCGGGAAACGTGCAGACACGAGTAACCCCAGATCATGACGGCAGCAGTGGAGGAGGAGAGAAGGTGAGACCGCGAACGCTGCGTGGAATGCCCATGGTACTGGCGGGAACGATCGGCGCAACTCGCTGACGATCGGCTCCCGGCTGCCGACAGTAGGGCTCGATACCGGGTCCGTGGAGGCCACCACCGGGCCAGGAAGTATCCGCCGACTCCCGGGTAGCCCATGTCCAGACACCTCGCCGCTCCAGTGCCCGATCCCGCAGCACCACGCCGTCGCCAGTGGGGTGCCGAGCGCCGCTCGGAGCCGCTGTCCATCGTGCATCCGGCGCCTTCGGCGCGGAAGATCGCCCTCGGGCGCCTCGCGATCGTCACCACCGTGCTGGCGTGGGTGACGTACATCGTCACCACCATCGTGCGGCAGTTCGCGAACAACCCGAACGCCGGTTTCCGGTTCCAGCTGGAGGCGACGTCGTACCTGATCGTCGTCACGTTCCTGACCTTCTCGGCACTGATGTACCTGCTCGCACGCCAGGGCGCCCTCTACCGGTTCCGTGACCACCGGCGGGTGCCACGCGGCGAACTGGACCGGCACTTCGCCGACTACCACGAGGGCATCACCGTGCTCGTGCCCTCCTATGCGGAGGAACCCGCCGTCGTCCGCGCCACCCTCTGGTCCGCCGCGCTGCAGGAGTTCGAGAACATCCGGGTGGTCCTGCTGCTCGATGATCCGCCCCACCCTGGCGACCCGGCGATCCGCGAGCGGCTGGAGGCCACCCGGGCGCTGACCTTCGAGATCGAAACCAGCCTGCTGGAGCCGGCCGCCGCCGCCGCTGCAGCTCTGACCGCGTTCGACGCGGCGGAGGCCGCGCGCGACGGCGACGCCCCGCCGTCGTGCCTGGACCTGCCCCCGCTCATCGCGGCGTACGAGGCCGCAGCGCTCTGGCTCGAGGACATGGCCGATGCCGAGGCGGTGGCGGACCACGTGGACGAGTTCTTCGTGGATCTGGTCCTCATGGGCCTGGCCCGCGAGCTGCGCCTGACCATGTACGCGCTGCGTGCCGCGCTGGCGCAGGAGCAGCACCCCGAACCTGGCCGGATCCGCGAGCTGTACGTGCGGCTGGTGCGGATCTTCTCCACGCGGCTCGAGACCTTCGAGCGCAAGGCCTATGCCTCGCTCTCGCACGAGGCGAACAAGGCCATGAATCTCAATGCCTACATCTCGCTCATGGGCACGCGATGGGAGAAGGAGCACGTGGCCACCGGCACCGTGCTGCGCGCCCTGGCCGACGGGGAGGACGCCGAGGGTCGGGACATCCTGGACGTACCGGACTCCACCTACCTGCTCACGCTCGACGCCGACTCCCTGCTGTTGCGCGACTACTGCGTCCGGTTGGTGTACCTGCTCGAATCCCCCGGGAACGAGCGGATCGCCGTCACGCAGACCCCATACTCGTCCTTCCGCGGGGCGCCCACGCGCATCGAGCGGGTGGCGGGGGCGACGACGGACATCCAGCACATCCTGCATCAGGGCATGTCCTACTACGGGTCCACGTTCTGGGTGGGTGCCAACGCCGTCATCCGCAAGCGCGCGGTGGAGGACATCGTCGAGGTCGAGACCGTGGGCGGCTTCGAGATCAAGACCTACATCCAGGACCGTACGGTCATCGAGGACACGGAATCCAGCGTGGATCTGGGCACCCACGGGTGGACCCTGATGAACTACCCCGAGCGTCTCAGCTACAGCGCCACACCGCCGGACTTCGGCTCGCTCGTGGTGCAGCGTCGGCGCTGGGCCAACGGCGGGCTGCTGATCCTGCCCAAGCTGTGGAACCAGATACGACGTCGACGCCACCTCCGCGAGCAGGTGCTGATCCGCGAGGTGCTGCTGCGGGTCAACTACATGGCGTCGATCGCGTGGGCGAGTTTCGGGTTGCTGTTCCTCCTGGCCTACCCCTACGACAGCCGGCTCCTCAGCCCGGTGGTCTTCCTGGCCGCTGCACCGTACTTCCTGGCGATGGGCAGCGACCTGCGGGACTGCGGGCACCGCTTCTCCGACATCTTCCGGATCTACGGCTTCAACCTCGTACTGCTGCCGGTGAATCTGGCAGGCGTCCTGAAGTCCATCCAGCAGGCGCTCACGGGCGAGAAGATCCCGTTCGTGCGCACGCCGAAGGTGAAGGACCGCACCGCGGCGCCCGGGCTCTACGTGGTCGTTCCGTACCTGATCGTCGCGTTCTCCCTGCTCACGCTGGTGCGTGATTCCCTGGAACAGAACTGGGGGAACGCGATCTTCGCCGGGCTCAACGCCATGCTGGCGGCGGGTGCCATCCGCGCGTACATCGGGATCAAGAACTCGGCGGTGGACATCTCGCTCGGTGTCCTCAACTGGTTGTACGTGGTGCCGCGGGTGGAGACGGTACAGGAGTCGAAGGTGATCCAGAAGACGGCGGCGGAGGCGGACTGGGAGTCCATCCTCTACCACGGGGATCGCCGCCTGAACCGGGATCTGCGCTCCGGCAACGACCGGCGCCGCCGGGCCGGGGTGAGATGAACGGGGTGAGGTGAACCTGGCGAGGTGACCGGGGGCTCACGTCCCGCAGTACGTGGTGTACGCGCCGAAGTCCTCCGGCGCTCCGGACGCGTAACGCTCCAGACCGGGACGTTCCTCGAACGGGCGGGTGACGGCGTCGAGCAGCCGGTCCAGTGGCCCGAGATCGCCGCCGGTCGCAGCCTCGAGGGCTTCCTCGACGAGGTGGTTGCGGGGGATGTAGAGCGGATTCACCCGGTCCATCGCGTCGGCATCCAGCGTCAGCTCCAGCCAGCGGGCGGCCCACGCGTCGAACGCGGCGACGTCGAGCACGCGGTCCCGTGCCGGGCGGGCGTCCCCGCGGACCACCGAGCCCAGTCCGCGGAAGAACGCCGTGTAGTCGACGTGGTTGTCCTGCAGCAGGGTGAGCGCGTCGGTGGCGAGCGATGACGCAGTGCTGTCGTCGACGTCGTCGGGCAGTCCCAGTTTCGCCTTCATGCCGGCGAGCCACGCCTCGGTGTACCGGGGGCGGAAGGTCTCGAGCGCAGCCACCGCGAGCTGCACGGCCTGCTCCTGGTCCTCGGCGATCAGCGGCAGCAGGGCTTCGGCGAGCCGGGCGAGATTCCACTCGCCGATCAGCGGCTGGTTGGCATAGGCGTACCGGCCGTCGCGGTCGATGGAGCTGTACAGCGCACCGTTGTCGAAGACATCCATGAAGGCGCACGGCCCGTAGTCGATGGTCTCGCCGGAGATGGTCATGTTGTCGGTGTTCATCACACCGTGGACGAATCCGGTCAGCATCCACTGTGCGATCAGCGTGGCCTGAGCGTTCACGACGGACTCGAAGAACGCGAGGTAGGGCCGGTCCGCCGAGGCGGTTTCCGGGTAGTGGCGGCTGATGGCGTGGTCGGCGAGACGGGTCAGCAGGCCGCGGTCCCCGCGGGCAGCCGCGAACTGGAAACTGCCCACCCTAAGGTGACTGCTCGCGACGCGGGTCAGGACCGCGCCGGGCAGCAGGGTCTCACGGCGCACCTGACGCCCGGTGGCGACGACGGCGAGGGAGCGCGTGGTGGGCACGCCGAGCGCGTGCATCGCCTCGCTCACGAGGTACTCGCGGAGCATGGGCCCGATGACGGCGAGGCCGTCTCCGCCGCGCGCGAACGGGGTTCGGCCGGAGCCCTTCAGGTGGAGGTCGCGGAGCCGCCCGGCGGTGTCGGTCACTTCGCCGAGCAGCAGTGCGCGCCCGTCTCCGAGTCCCGGATTGAAGCTGCCGAACTGATGACCGGAGTAGGCCTGCGCCACCGGCGTGGCGCCGTCGGGTACCGAGCTCCCCAGTAGGAGGGCAAGACCCTCGGGGGAGCGAAGAGCGTCGGCGTCGAGGCCGAGTTCGGCGGTCAGAGGCTCGTTGAGGGCCAGTAGGCGGGGCTGCGGTGCGTCATCTGCCTGCCACGCGACCGCCATCTCGGGCAGCTCCCGTGCGAAACGATTGCCGACGCTGATGCGGTACTGAAGGGGCACGCTCATGATCCCACGGTACGCGCGATCAGCATTGTGAACGACACGGGCGCCCTGGCGTTGCCGCCGGCGGTCGGGCGTTCTGCATTGGTGCGCCGAGGGGTAGCGTGGCTACTTGGTCCGATTCCATTCCGGACCGCCATCCATGAGACAGGGGCAACCATGCAGGACAACACGATCGAGGGGCCGGTCAAGGCCGTGGGCAATGCAATGCTGGGACGCGGCGTCGTGGCGCTCATCTTCGGCATCCTGGTGCTCGTCTGGCCGCAGGCTACCGTCGTCGTCCTGGTGCTGCTCTTCGGCAGCTACGCGATCATCGATGGCATCACCGCCGGAGTGCACTGGTTCAGCGCGCGTCGCGGACCGGTGGCCTACCGGAGCTCGGGGTGGGTGCTCGCCGGGGGCATCGTTTCCGTGCTGGCCGGATTGGTTGCTCTGCTCGTGCCTGGTCTGACCGCACTGGCCATCGCCTTGGTCATCGGGATATGGGCGCTGTTGCTGGGGATCACCCAGGTGATTCTGGCACTTGCCGGACGCAAGGCGGTGTCCCTCTGGTGGGTGGGTCTGGTCTCCGGCATCCTGGCGATCATCTTCGGCCTGCTCCTGTTGATCTTCCCCGGCGCCGGCATCCTTGGGCTCCTCGGATTTCTCGGCGTGTTCGGGATCACCCTCGGCATCCTGTTCATCGTGTCGGGCTTCCAGATCCGCAGCTCGACAGGACGCGCATAGCGCTACCGGAAGAGATGCCTCAGCGGACCGCGTGCCTCTGCTCTCGAGGGAGGCCGGAGATCAGTGCGTGCCGCGCCTGCGCCCGGGTTGCGCGACGACGGCGATCGCGGCGACCAGGAGGAGCGCGACGACGCTCAGTATTCCGGCAGCAGTGTTGCGGAACGACGCCCCCGCATCCGCCCGCAGCACTCCTGCCATGTCGTCCGCCCGTGCGGGGTCTTCCACCTCTGCGACAGCAGGGGCGGAGGACGACGTCGACGTCCCGAGATCACGGGCAGGGGAGCCGGAACGCGGCTCGGTCGGGGCTGACCGGTCGCCGCCTCCGCCGACGCCCGGCACGGCTTCGCGAGCGGGTACGACGGTTCCGCGTGCGGGCACACCGATTCCGCCCTCCACCGCTTGCCTTGGCGCTGCTCCACCCGGTGGTTCACCAATCGGAGATTCGACGCCCGCGTCCGCCCCGGGAGCTGTGTCCGGTGACGCGCCGGTCGGTCCCTGCGGCTCGGCCGACCCCGGCTCGGGATCCGCCGCTGACGGGGTCGGTGCGGGGCGCTCCGGCTCGGGGCCCGGGTCTTGCCCGGTGACGACTGGTTCGGGGACGGCGGTTCCGGTGGGCGGTGGATCGACGCCAGGAGGCGGACCCATCACCGGCGGTGGATCGACCACCGGCGGCAGATCGACGACGGGAGGATCCACCGGGGTCGGAGGTGACTCGACGGTCGGTTCCACGACGGGGGGAGGTGCCGGTGGGAGCGTCGTGGCGACGGCGGCCGTCGGTGCGGTCAGCACCAGGCCGACACTGATCACCAGGGTGGGGAGGGCAAGAGGGGCACGCATGGCACGTCTTTTCGGGTGGGACTCGGCGACGAAGTGGCACGGCTGCTCGGCAGAGCGACCGGCTACCACGTTCATGCTACGTGTCGGGCAGGCAGGGGCCCATCCGCTGCAGGAGCCGTGTCGGGCCTACGGCGTTGTGCTAGGGACTTCTGTGCCCTGTCCTTCGAGCGGTTTCCGCACGGCCGGCTGGAACACCACGAAACGATAGGCGAAGTACCGGAAGACGTTGCCCAGCAGCACGCCCACCACGTTCCCGGAGATGTTGTCGGCCAGAGCGCTGGTGAGCCCGAGGACGTAGTGGGAGAGGAAGAGGCAACCTGCCGCGATCCCGAGTCCCACGAGGTTGACGAGGCCGAACAGGATCGCTTCCTGACGTTTGGAGCGCCCGCCCAGCTCGCGGAAGGTGAAGTATCTGCTTCCCAGCCAGGAGACCGCCGTCGCAGCGACCACCGAGATGACCTTCGACAGGATCGGAGGGACGTCGAATCCCGACGACAGGATGTTGAAGATGGAGATGTCGACGACGAAGGCCACTGTTCCTACAGCTGTGAACGACCCGAGCCTCTTCAAAGCACCCCGCACGAACCGGCTCCTTCAGTGTCGACCTGGCTTTCTCTGCCTGTTGCTGTCAGGGCAATCAATTCTGCACGCCCGATCTGTCGGATCGCTCCATGCACGCCACGACGCGCCGGAGCAGTGTCGAGGGGCTCGACTAACATGAAAGTTCACCCACCAGGAGGACGCTGTGAACGAGACCATGCTCGCCGGTCGGCTCAATGTCAGAACCCGATCGTTCGAAGTCAAAGAGGTGCCCGTGCCGCAGCCGGGACCGGGCTTCGTCCGGGTCAAGGTCCGCGCAGCCGGTGTCTGTCTGTCCGATGTTCACCTGATCCAGGGACTCCTGACCCCACGGCACCTCGAGGGTGACGAGGTCACTCTCGGTCACGAGACCTCCGGCACCGTCGATCAGGCCGGTGACGGCGTCGACACCTGGAACCAGGGCGACCGCGTGGTGATCCAGGCCGGCTACGAGTACAACGGCGTCACGCTGACCATGGGCGTCGACTACGACGGCGGTTGGGCCGAGTACGTCGTCGTGCCAGCCGGCGTGCTGGTACCGCTCAGCGCGGACTTCTCCTTCGAGCAGGCCGCCGTCATCCCCGATGCCGTCTCGACGCCCTGGGCGTCGATCGTCTCGACCGGATCCGTCCGGCCCGCCGAGGCGGTCGGTGTCTGGGGAGTCGGTGGACTCGGTGCCCACGGCGTTCAGCT
The DNA here is from genome assembly GCF_004803505.1 of Arthrobacter echini. Taxonomy (GTDB): domain Bacteria; phylum Actinomycetota; class Actinomycetes; order Actinomycetales; family Micrococcaceae; genus Arthrobacter_D; species Arthrobacter_D echini. Next base: position 132,019 of record NZ_SSWH01000009.1, on the reverse strand, counting down.
GCTCCGCATGATCGGTGCGGCTCCGATCATCGCCGTCGACCCACTGCCCGGGGCGCGCGAACGGGCACTGGCCTTCGGCGCCGATGTGGCACTCGATCCCCTGGCGGACGATTTCGCTGCCTCGATAGCTGCGGCCACGAGTGGGCGTGGACTCGATGCCGCCTTCGACTTCGCCGGTGTCGATGCCGTGAGGGCCCAAGCCGCCGACAGTCTCGGCCTCAAGGGGCGGCTCGTGCTCGTCGGACTGAGCGGCAACCCGATCACCATCTCCGACAGCACTTCCTTCTCCTACGCTCGCAAGCAGATCCGAGGGCACTACGGCTCGGAGGCGCACCATGTCCCGGAGCTCGTGGCGCTCGCCGAACTGGGCAGACTCGACTTCGCCCGGTCCATCAGCGACACCCTCCCACTACGGGACGCCGCTGCTGCCGTCGAGCGGCTGGAGAACAAGGAGGGCAATCCCATCCGGCTGGTGCTGCTGCCCTGACAGCCCGCGACTTCAGATCACCAGGAATCATCCACCGACCGGATGATGGATACCCGCCGGACATCACCAGGTAGTTCGGAACGGCAGAAGGCCGCCCTCATGGCGAGGGCGGCCTTCTGTGCATCGGGACATTCGGGCTGGAGTTACTGGTTCCCGGGGGTGATGAGGGTGGAGGCTCCGGCGGTCGCGGCCTGGTACCGGGCCTGGACATCGGCCCAGTTCACCAGGTTCCACCACGCCTTGACGTAGTCGGGCTTCACATTCACATAGTCCAGGTAGAACGCGTGCTCCCACATATCGAGCATCAGCAGCGGGATGGTCCCCACCGGCACATTGCCCTGCTGATCATAGAGCTGCTCGATCACCAGATTCTTCCCCAGCGGCTCGTACGCCAGCACCGCTCACCCCGAGCCCTGCAACGAGGTAGCAGCAGCGGTGAAATGCGCACGGAACGCGTCGAAGGACCCGAACGCCTCGTCCAGGGCACTTCCGAGCTCACCGTCGGGCTTGTCCCCGCCCTCGGGGGACATGTTCTTCCAGAAGATGCTGTGGTTGATCACACCGCCCACATGGAACGCCAGGTCCTTGGACAGTTTCGGGATGGAACCGAACTCGCCCTTCTCCCGGGCCTCGGCCAGCTGGGCCAGGGCGTCATTGGCGCCCTTGACGTAGGTGGCCTGGTGCTTGGAGTGGTGCAGTTCCATGATCCGGCCCGAGATGTGCGGCTCCAGGGCCGCGTAGTCGTAGTCGAGATCCGGCAGTACATACTCACTCATACGATCCTCCTGGTGTGTGTTGGGGTACTTCAGCCCAGCAGCGACTGGTCTCCCAGTCGATGATAGGCACGATTGTGGTAGACCAGCGGCGCGACGTCGTTGTGCAGACCAGGTTCGATGGACAGCACCTCGGCCGCGAGGATCGTCGATCCGCCCACTGGCATGCGGTGCAGGATGCGGCTGCGCAGAGCCCAGGGCGCATTGACCAGCAGCGGCTCACCCGTGGTGAGGGCACGCCATTCCACGGCCCCGCCGAATCGATCGGCGCCCCGCGTGGCGAAGAGCTTCGCGATGTCGAGCTGATCCGCACCGAGCAGATGCACCACGATCGTCTCGGCCTGAACCAGGACTGCCGCGGACGACGACGCGCTCGATACGGAGAAGACCAGGACGGGGGGATCGGCCGAGACCGAGGAGACCGACGACGCCGTGAGCCCTACCGGGCCGTCCTCGCCCTGCGCCGTGATGACGGCGATCCCGGCGGGGTGCGCGCGAAAGGCATCCTTGAAGAGCTCGGCGGTGGGGACGGCGTGACCCGGTGGGACTGTCATGACTTCAAGACTAGAACCTCAACAATGGTTGAGGTCAAGTCGGCCGGTCAGGTTCCAGCAGTGTCGACGCATCGCCACGGCGTGCGGCGGCGTCGTCCGGGTTGACGAAACTGCACATGGACAGGGAGAGGCAGCCGCAGCCGATGCAGCCGCCCAGGCGATCCCTGAGGTGCTCCAGCTGGGAGATGCGCTGCGCGAGCTCCTGCTGCCAGGCGGCGGACATCCGCTGCCAGTCCTCCTGATCCGGCACGCCGTCCCTGGGTAGCTCCGCGAAGGCGTCGGACACGGCGGAGAGCGGGATCCCGGCCCGTTGCGCGGCGCGGATGACGGCAACCCTGCGGAGGATCGAGCGGTTGTAGCGACGCTGATTTCCGGGGGTGCGTCGGCTCCGGATGAGGCCCTCGCGCTCGTAGAAGTGCAATGCGGAGACGCTGACCCCGCTGCGCGCGGCAAGCTGCCCCACGGAGAGGTCCTGCTCGTTCGGCACTTGCCGTTCCTTCCTGCTGCCGCCGGTCGCTCCGGCGTCGTTCTGCCAGCGTAGCGGTGGTGAACTGTACGACGCCGAATCACTGCGCCACCCATTGCCGGACCGATACTTGTGGGGCACTCTTGGGGTCAGGAACACACGAGAGAGCAGAGATGATGTCGACGACGATTTCAGAGGTCAGCTTGTCCAGCCGGACCCGAGCAATGCGATGGGCAGTGCCCCTGGCCGCCTCGCTGCTGGTCCTGACCGGCTGCGGCGGCGAATCCGGTGGTGGGGACGGCTCCGCGGATGACTACCCCAGCCAGTCCATCGAGATCATGGCGCCGGCCGATCCCGGAGGTGGCTACGATCAGACTGCACGTTCCATCGGTCGGTCCCTGGACGAGGGCGGTGTGATCGACACCGGCACGGAAGTCTACAACGTGCCGGGCGCCTCGGGCACGGCGGGATTGACCCAGTTCGTCGGTGAGAATACCGGGAACCCCCACCAGCTCATGGTGATCGGGAAGATCCTCGTCGGTGCCATCGAGCAGACCGACTCGGAGGTCGAGCTGGAGGACACGACGCCGATCGCACGTCTGACCGCCGAGTACGACGCCGTCGTGGTGCCGGCGGACTCCGAGTACGAGACGCTGGAGGAGCTCATGGACGCCTTCGAGGCCGACCCGGGCGGCGTGGCGTGGGGCGGCGGTTCGGTGGGCGGCGTGGACCAGATCCTCGTGGCACAGCTCGCTGAGTCGGTCGGGATCGAGCCCGCGGAGATCAACTACATCCCCTATTCCGGTGGTGGTGAGCTGACGCCGGCCATTCTGTCTGGCGACGTGACGGCTGCGGCATCGGGACTCGCGGAGTTCCAGGACGAGATCGACGCCGGCGACATGCGCCTGCTCGCCGTCTCCAGTGAGGAAGTCATCGAGGGCGTGGACGCGCCCACCATCATGGACGCCGGATACGACGTGTCGATCGCCAATTGGCGTGGTGTCGTGGCACCGCCGGAGATCTCCGACGAGCAGCGCGATGCCGTGGTGTCGATGATCGAAGACATGCATGACACCCCGGAATGGCAGGAAACACTGGAGAGCAACAACTGGGACGACTTCCTCCTGACCGGCGAAGAGTTCGGAGAGTACATCGATGCAGAGACCGAGGACATCACCCAGACACTGACGGATCTCGGAATCGTCGACTGATGTCGCTCCCAGACTCCGGGCCGTCCGGGGCACACGCCCTGGTGCGTCAGGAGACCAGGCCCGGGGCGGGCATGCTCGGGCTCCGGATCGCCGCCGTCGTCATCCTTCTCGGCGCGGCGGTGGTTCTCATCGACGCCATCCGTATCTCGATCAGTGGTGGGTTCGGTCCCCAGCAGCCCGGGTTCTTCCCATTGATCGTTGGAATCGGACTGGTGGGCTTCGGGGTGGCTTTCCTTGTCCGGTCCACGCTCAAGCCCGACCGGGCGTTGGTGGAGCAGGCGGACGAGGAGCACCGGGATACGCACTGGCGCACGCTGTGGACAGTGGTCGTTGCGTTGCTGGTCTACGTGGCCGTTCTGGATCCGCTCGGGTACATCATCGCCACCTCGATCTTCTTCGTGGGAATCGCCCGGGTCGCAGGAAGCCGCAGGTTGATCCGTGACGTGATCATCGCCGTGCTGTTCTCGGCCGCGGTCTATTTCGGCTTCACCGAACTATTGGGCGTGCGCTTGCCCGACGGTCTTCTCGAGACGGTGCTCTGAACCATGGATGTCCTCGCCGATCTGCTGGGCGGATTCGCCAATGCGCTGGAACCGCAGTATCTGCTGTACGCCGCGATCGGCGTCACGATCGGCACGCTGGTGGGCGTACTGCCCGGGATCGGACCGGCACTCGCACTGGCCCTCCTGCTTCCGCTGACGTACGGCTTCGATCCCACCGGTGCGCTGATCATCTTCGCCGGGATCTACTACGGTTCCCTCTACGGAGGGGCCATCACCTCCATTCTGCTCAATACGCCGGGTGAGGCCGGGTCCGTGGCCACGGCCATCGAAGGTTACCCGATGGCCAAGGCGGGCCGTGCCGGACCTGCGCTGGCCACGGCAGTCATGGGGTCCTTCTCAGCCGGCATCATCTCCACACTGGGACTGACCTTCCTGGCGCCGCTGGTGGCCAATCTGGCCCGGAACTTCCAGGCCACCGACTACTTCGCGCTGATGGTGCTGGCATTCGTCAGTGTCACGGCGCTGGTCGGGACCTCGGTGATCCGCGGCATGATCAGTCTCTTCGCCGGTCTGTTCGTGGGTCTGGTCGGTCTGGACTTTCTCACCGGCCAGCAGCGCTTCACCTTCGGCTCGGCACAGTTGCTCGGCGGGATCGACATCATCATCGTGGTCATCGGCCTCTTCGCCATTGGTGAGGCGCTGTACGGGCTCGCACGACTGCAGTATGCCAAGGAACAGGCCGTCGAGTTCGCGGGCCGCATCTGGCTGAACCGGGAAGAACGCAGCCGCGTATGGAAGCCGTGGATACGCGGCGGCCTGCTCGGCTTCTTCTTCGGCTCGATGCCCACCGGCGGATCAGAGGTCCCGACGTTCCTCAGCTACAACGTGGAGAAGCGGTTGTCCAAGCACAAGGGGGAGTTCGGCAAGGGCGCCATCGAGGGCGTGGCCGGCCCCGAGGCTGCCAACAATGCGTCCTTCTCGGGTGTGCTGGTACCGCTGCTGACCCTCGGCATCCCGACGTCGGCAACCGCTGCGATCATCCTGAGTGCGTTTCAGATCTACAACATCCAGCCCGGGCCGCAGCTGTTCGAGGATTCGCCGGATCTGGTGTGGACGCTGATCGCGAGCCTCTTCATCGGCAACATCATGCTGCTGGCGATCAACCTCCCGCTGGTGAAGCTGTGGATCAGGATTCTCGCCATCCCCAAGACGCTGCTGTACACCGGGATCCTGGTGTTCGGCATCCTCGGGGTCTACAGCCTCTCGGGCAGCATCACCGACCTGCTGCTGGTCTGTGCCATAGGAGCTGCCGGCTTCTTCATGCGGATCTACGACTTCCCCGTGGCACCTGCCGTACTCGGTGCCATCCTCGGTCCCATGATGGAGACCCAGCTGCGACGGGCACTGTCGATCAGTCAGAACGATTTCTCCGTGTTCTTCACGCGCCCGCTGACTGTCGGATTGCTCCTGGTCGCGCTGGCAGTGCTGGTGCTTCCCGCCGTGCTACCGAGACTGCTCCGGAGGGTGAAGCGGACGGACCCTGTCGGCTGACTTGTGGCGGTTGGCCGTGGCTACCGGTCTGCCGCAGACGCGACTGAGCGAGATATCCGCGGCAAGCGGCGCATCAGCACTGACATGGCGCGGCTGCGTAGCCATGGTGAACTGGGCGACGCCGTATTCCCCGCCGATGCATCGGCGGGGCTCAAGCGCGGATCGGGTGAACATTCGGACTGCTACGTATGCAGCCAGGTGACGTCTGCGAAGATCTGGAGGCCGTAATGATCAGACGATGGGTAGCGATATCGATGCTCGTTCTGTCGGTGAGCGTCGCCCTCCTCGTGAGCGGCGGGATCGATCTGTGGAATGCCGGCATCGTCGCGGACGAAAACAATCTGACGCTCGGCTTCAGTCCATCGCAGTGGGTCATCTTCGGGATGGGAGTCACCGGCTTCACCATCGGTCTCCCGTGGTTCCTGGCGCTGGTCACCACGCGGCGTCGCGCAGGGGCGAAGCCTCGGCGAGTCAGGCGATGGTCCAGCCCGTGACGTCGAGGACGAGGTCGGCCCGCTCCCGCGAGGCCGCGACGAGCGCAGCGTTCGGATCGTCCACGCGCTGCACCCACGCGGTGGCCGCGCGGAGAGATTTGCCGAACCGGACGTGCCGCTCGATGAGTCTGCTGCGACGGATCTCGGGGTCGACGTCGAGGAACCACACCTCGTCGAGCTGGCTTCGGGCCTCCTGCCAGCCCGGCGCATCGAGGAGCAGATAGTTGCCTTCGGTGATGAGGAGGGACGACGACGATGCAATGGGCAGTGCGTTGGCCAGCGGCTGTTCCAGATCGCGCTCGAAGGTCGGCGCGTAAACCGTCTCCGCCGGGCCGGTACGTAGTCGGGACAGCAGCGCCGCGTAGCCGTAGGCGTCGAAGGTCTCCGGTGCACCTTTCCGGTCCAGCAGACCGAGGCCGATCAGGGCCTGATCGGCCAGGTGGAAACCGTCCAGGGGTACCAGGGCGTGAAGAGCGGGCTCGAGGGCTGCAATCTCTGCGGCAATGGCCGACTTGCCTGCACCGGGTGCTCCGACGAGACCGATCATGACCCGTCTGTCCCGTCCAGGACGGGGTACCAGATCGCGGAGATCCTGAACGGACCGGATCGCCACGGTCTCCATCATTCCTCCTTGCGTCGACGGGGTGGGCGACGTGATCCAGGCCCGGCTCAAGCAGGCTACTTCACGATGCCGCCCTGAGCGGCACCCCGCCGGCCTCCTGCGTAGGCTCTGAGGATGCAGCCCGAGAAGATCATCGCCCTCCGTCGCCGGTTCCACGCCCACCCCGAGCCCGGCTTCCTCGAATACCGGACTGCGTCGGTCATCCTGACAGAACTGGCTGCTGTGGGCGTCCGCGCCACCACCGGGACTGCGGCCATCGACGTCAGCCGCATCGCGCTCCCGCCCACCCAGGCCGAGATGGACGCGTGGGGGCAGCGCGCCGTGGATGCCGGGACCCCGCCCGACGACGTCGCGTACTTCCAGCAGCACGGAACGGCCATCGTCGCCGAACTCGCGGGGAACAGGCCCGGCCCCGTGTGGGGTCTGCGGGTGGACATCGATGCGCTGCCGGTGGACGAGGAGACCAGCGACGAGCACGCTCCGGTGGCCGGCGGCTTCCGGTCCACCACGGGATTCATGCACGCGTGCGGGCACGACGGGCACGCCGCCATCGGCGTCGCACTGGCCGACCGGCTGCGTGACCGCGACTTCCCCGGCACGGTGCGCATCATGTTCCAGCCCGCGGAGGAGGGCGTGCGCGGGGCGCAGCCGATGATCGACGCGGGTGTGACGCGCGGTGTCGACCGGATGCTGGCCGTCCATCTCGGCGGTGACCTGCCGACCGGGACCGTCGTCGGCGGTGTCACGGACGCGATGGCGACCACCAAGTGGACGGCACGCTTCGAAGGCGAGGCGGCGCATGCTGCCGCGGCGCCGGAGAAGGGTCGCCATGCGCTCGCCGCCGCCGCCCAGGCCACGCTCGCCATCCTCGGGCTGACGCGGTTCGCGGAGGCGGACACGCGCGTCAATGTGGGTACGTTCCACGCGGACGGCAGCGCCAACATCATTCCGGCGCTCGCCACGATCACCTACGAGACCCGCTCGACGTCGAACGCCGTGCTCGAGGACCTGAACCAGCGGGCGGAGAACGCCGTGCAGGGTGCCGCGCGGATGTACGGGGTGGAGGCCTCGACCACGGTGTACGGGCGGGCAGCCATGTCCCAGCCGGACGAGACCCTGCTCGCCGAGGTGGCACGTGCGGTCGACGGCGTCGCAGCCATCTCGACGTTCACGCCCAGTGGACCCTCGGGTGGGGGCAGCGACGACGCACACCTGCTCATCCGCGAGGTGCAGGAGGCGGGCGGCCTGGGCACGTACATCTTCGTGGGGGCCTCGAACCCGGCCCCGCACCACCACCGCCGTTTCGATGTGGACGAGGACGCCCTGGTCATCGCCGTCGATCTGCTGGAGGCGCTTTTCCGGTCCGCGACGGTCGGTTGACCAGTGGCCGGGTTTTACAGGCGCGGGTCGACGACGGTCACCCCGCCGACGGATCGGTCGCCGGCCATGGCGACGAGCGCGTCCGGGGCAGCGGCCAGCGGGATGGTCCGCTCGATGAGGTCCTGGGGTCGCAAACGGCCCTCGGCGATCAGCTCCAGCAGTCCCGGGTAGTCGTGCGCCGGCATGCCGTGGCTGCCGAGGATCGCGAGCTCCCCGCCGATGACCGCCCCCATGGGGATCACCGGGTCCGCGGGGAACAGGCCGATCTGCACATGACGGCCTCGCGGGCGCAGGGACAGGATGCCGAGCGCGGCGGTCTGCTCGCGCCCCAGGGCGTCCACGGAGACGTCGATGCCGGCCGGCGCCGCATTGCGCACCGCATGCACCGTCTCCTCCACCGACCGGTCGGAGGAGTTCACGGCGCGGACCGCCCCGAACCGCCGTGCACGCTCCAGCGCGGTGTCGTCGACATCCACAGCGATCACCTCGGCGCCGAGTGCCCCGCCGATCATCACGGTGCTCAGGCCCACGCCGCCACACCCGACCACCAGCAGCGACTGACCGGCTTCGAGCTGCCCTTGGTGGACCAGCCCACGGTAGGACGTCGCGAAGCGGCAGCCCAGCAGCGCGGCAGCCCCGGCGTCGAAGGAGGCCGGGACGGGAATCAGATTCGTGTCGGCGTCGTGCAGGGCCACCTGTTCGGCGAAGGAGCCCCAGTGGGTGAAGCCCGGCTGGGTCTGGTTGCGGCAGACCTGGCCGTTGCCGGCCGCGCATTCGGGGCAGCGCCCGCAGGCGCAGACGAACGGCGTGGTCACGCGGTCACCGATCCGGAAACGCTTCACCTGATCACCTGTTGACGTGATGGTACCCACGAGCTCGTGGCCGGGGACGTGCGGTAGGGCGATGCCGCCGTCGTGCCCCAGCCAGCCGTGCACGTCGCTGCGGCACAGCCCCGTCGCCTCGACACGGACGACGACGCCGCGCGGTGTGGGCACGGGGTCTGGAACGTCGCGGAGGTCGGGACGTTCGGTGAAGCGGTCGAACCAGACAGCGCGCATCAGGCAACTGTAGTCACGGCCGGAGCCGACGGCGCTCTCGGCGCCCGGCCGCGGTATCGGTGATCAGACTCAGGGCCAGTCCCGCACCCAGCATGATGATCAGGACGAAGGGGAGGATCGCGAGACCCACGGAATCGAGCAGGAGCCCGCCGAACAGCGCGCCACCGGCGATCCCGATGTTGAAGGCCGTGGTCTGGAGGGCCGCGGAGAGATCACGGATCCGGACGGAGGCCGTGCGCAGCATCCTGGTCTGCAGCATGGCCGGGATGGCCCCGAAGGCGGCTCCCCATACGGTCACCGCGATGAGCACCACCACCGAGCTGGACGAGCCGACGGCGAGCGTCAGGACGGCGAGCATGACCACCAGCACCACGGCGACGAAGGCGTTCCGCGGGAAGCGGTCGGTGGCGTAGCCGGCGATGAGCAGGCCGATGATCCCCGCGCCACCGTAGAGGAACAGGACCAGCGCCACTCCTTCCACGGGGAACGTGGAGACGTCGGTCAGCCAGGGGGCGATGTAGGTGTAGAACAGATTCTGCCCCGTGAGGACGATGAGGATCACCGCGCACAACAGCAGGACGGCCTTCATGCTCGGATCCCGGCGCAGCGGCACGCGCTCCTCGCCCGCCGCGCGCTCCACGCGGTGCTCGACCGGCGGCAGGAACTTCACGATCACCACGACGAGGACGAGGACGACGATCCCGATGATGGTGAAGGCCGTGCGCCACCCCAGCGCGGTGCCGATCGCCGTACCCACCGGGACGCCGAGCACGAACGCCGCCGTGCCGCCTCCCGCGGTGATGGAGACCGCCTTCCCCAACTGGTGGGCGGGGACGAGGTGCGCGGCGTAGGCGGCCACCACGGCCCAGAACAACCCGTGCGCCAGCCCGCCGAGGACACGCGCTGCCACCAGCACGGCATAGGTCGGCGCGATCGCCGCCAGGATGTTCGCCACCGCGATGACCAGGAGTACGACGACGAGCAGGGACTTGCGCGAAACGCGCTGGGTCACGGCGGCGAGCGGCGTCGTGGCGACGACGACGGTCCCGGCGAAGATCGTCACGAGGTAGCCCGCTGTCGACCGGCTCACCCCGAGATCGTCCGCCATCGCGAGCAGGAGCCCGGTGGGCAGGAACTCGCTCGTCACGGAGACGAAGATGGCACCCGCGAGCGAGAGCAGGCCGATGTAGGGGAACGGGGTGGAGGACACCCTCGGAGGCGAAGCGGACAAGGAGCACCCATCAGAGAACGTATGGCAGTATTCGCCGGGCTGCACCGTTGAAGGCCGAAGGCGTACTGGACCAAGCCTAGAGGTCGGAGCTGATATCGGCAGCGTTCGGTCATGAGCCCGATACCTGTGGAGCACTGCTTCTGCAACCGGGTCGTACACATCCTTCACGTGTAGTGCGGGCAGGCCCCGGCGCTAGTGTGAAGAGCATTCCCTGCCCCTTGGATTCTCACGGAAGGCGGTCCCGGCCCTGGACATCAATCTGGTCCTCACCCTGTTCGCGGGAACCATCCTCGTGCTGGCGCTCCTCTCGTCCCTGCTGCAGCGCATCAGCCTTCCGGGGCCGGTGCTGGCGCTCGCCACGGGCGTGCTCCTCGGCCCCGCCGTCCTCGGCGTCGTGCGGATCGAGGACTTCGGCGTGCCGACCGGCGAGCTGCTGGAGCAGGCAACCCGGATCACGCTCGCCGTCGGGCTCGCCGGCGTCGCCCTCCGCCTGCCGCACGGCTACTGGCGGAGGAACCGCCGCTGGGTCGTCTCGAGCATCGTCCTCGGGATGCTGGTCATGTTCGCCGTCGCCACGGGGATCCTCTGGGCGCTGCTCGGGGTGCCGTTCCTCGTGGCTCTGACACTCGGCGCGATCATCACGCCGACGGATCCCGTGGTCACCACGCCGATCGTCACCGGTTCGCTCGCGAAGGCGAAGATTCCCTCGCGTGTGCGGTACGACATCTCCTCGGAGAGCGGACTCAATGACGGCCTCGGCTATCTCTTCGTGCTCCTGCCCGTGCTCCTCACGACCTCGCCGGAGACAGCGGGCCGGGAACTGCTGCTGAGCGTATTCCTCCGCGAGATCCTCGGTGCCGCCCTGTTCGGGGCGCTCGTGGGCTACGTCCTGGCGAGGATCTTCCTTGTCGCGAAGGACAAGGGCCTCATGGAGGACAACTCCTACCTGGGTTTCCTCCTGCCGTTCGCTCTCCTGCTCCTGGGCGCGGGAAAACTGCTCGGGACCGACGCGGTCCTCGCCGTCTTCGTGGCAGCCGCTGTGTTCGGTCAGGTCATTCCGCAGCAGGACGAGGACGAGGAGGACAGGGTGGAGGACGTGGTGAACAGATTCTTCCTCCTGCCGATCTTCATCCTGCTCGGCCTCGCGCTGCCGTTCGGTGAGTGGTCTGCCCTCGGGTGGGCTGCGCCTGTGGTGCTCCTCGTAGCACTCCTGCTCCGCCGGGCCGTGGCGCTCCTGGCGTTGCGTCCGCTCCTACGCCGGGTGCACAGTGTCCCGGAGACCGTCTTCCTGGGCTGGTTCGGTCCCATCGGCGTCTCGGCGCTCTTCTACGCGACCCTCGCCGAGCGGCTGACCGGCAACCATGATCTCTTCGTCCACGCGACGCTGGCCATCACGCTGTCCGTGGTGATCCACGGTGTGTCCACCGCTCCGGCGAGCGAATGGCTGCGCCGCCGCGAGGTGGGCAGGACCTCCTGAGCGGATCCCCGTGCTCTGCGTCATCGTCCTTGCTAGGCTCTACGCACCAACAGGACTCCGAGGGGGCTGGCCGTGGCGGATCGCGGAAGTACAGGCGTCGACGAGCTCGAGAAACCGAGGTGGAGACTGGTCGGGCCCGGTCTGCTCGCTGCAGCGACCGGCGTCGGCGCGGGCGATCTCGTGGCCACACTGGTAGCCGGAAGCCGCTACGGCTACGCACTCCTGTGGGCTGCGGTGATCGGCTGCGTCCTGAAGATCATCCTCGTCGAGGGCGTGGGCCGCTGGTACCTCGCAACGGGCAAGACGATCTTCCAGGGCTGGCGGACGCTCGGTGCCTGGACCAGCTGGTACTTCGGCCCCTACATCATCATCTGGGGCTTCGTGTACGGGGCGACGGCGATGAGCTCGACCGCACTGCCCCTGCAGGCCCTGTTTCCCGCCGTGCCTTTGAGCATCTTCGCCGTCGCCTCGGGTCTGATCGGTCTGACGCTCGTGTGGTTCGGCCGCTACGGACTCTTCGAGAAGGTCATGACCGTGATGGTCGGCATCATGTTCATCTCCGTGGTGGGCTCTGCCATTCTGGCGCTGCCGAACATCCCCTCGATGCTCAGCGGCCTGGTACCCACCCTGCCCGCCGGGTCGGTCTTCTACGTCCTGGGTCTGGCCGGCGGTGTGGGCGGAACCATCACGCTCGCCGCCTACGGCTACTGGCTCCGCGAGAAGGGCTGGAACACACCCAAATGGATGAGAGTCATGCGGGTGGACAATTCCGTGGCCTACACCATGACCGGCATCTTCGTGATCTGCATGCTGATCCTCGGAGCGGAACTGCTCTTCACCGCGAACATCGCGCTCCAGAGCGGGGACCGCGGGCTCCTCGACATGGGCACGGTACTCGAGGACCGCTACGGGGTGATCTGGGCGAAAGTATTCCTCATCGGCTTCTGGGCGTCGTCGTTCTCCTCGCTCCTGGGAGTGTGGCACGGTGTCAGCCTCATGTTCGCCGACTTCTGGGCCAACTTCCGCAAGCAGGCGAACGATCTCTCCGACGACGACGCCCCCGGGTCCCACAGCACGCCCGCGCGCGCCTACATGCTCTGGCTGACCATTCCGCCCATGCTGCTGCTGCTCCTCGGGCGTCCGTTCTTCCTGATCCTGCTGTACGGGGTGCTCGGTTCACTGTTCATGCCCTTCCTCGCCATCACGCTGCTGGTGCTGCTCAACAGCTCGCGCCTGGCGCAGCAGTGGCGGAACAGGTGGTTCTCCAACGTGTTCCTGGCCATCACCACCGTGGTGTTCCTCGTGCTCGGCCTGAACGAGTTGGTCAAGGCCGTCACGGGGGGCTGACCGCGGAGTCGCCCGCATGCCAGACTGGGGGCATGCTCGTAGCCTTCAGCGTCGCCCCGTCCGGCTCCTCCTCCGGTAGAAATCCCGAGAGCTCACGCGAGAATCCCGAGGGGTCGGTGCACGACGCCGTCGCCGCTGCCGTCGCCGTCGTGCGCGAGTCCGGCCTGCCCAACCGCACGGACGCCATGTTCACCACCATCGAGGGTGACTGGGACGAGGTGATGGCCGTGGTCAAGAACGCTACCGACGCGGTGGGCCGATACGGCAGCCGCGTCTCACTGGTGCTGAAGGCGGACATCCGCCCCGGGCACACGGGCGAGCTCACCGGCAAGGTCGACCGGCTCGAAGCGGCCCTGGATCAGCAGGAGCAGTACGAGGGCCACTCCTGACCACCGGCGCCTTCTCATCGCCGTGATCCCTGGTGTTCATCCGGCCGGAGCTGTGCTGCTGGACGTACCGTATCCGGGGTCTTCGGCCTGAGGTCCTGCATGCTGGGCGGCGTGTCGGCAGGGACACGCCGTATTTCGGATCGAAAATCCCCGGATCACGCACGTCCGCTCCGAGGTCAGGGCTTTCCTGGACACGCATAGCATGGGATTCATGCCCTCCACCCCCGGAACCCGGCCCTGATGGCGAGATCCACAGGCCCACATCCTGAGATCGGCGAGTTCGCCATCGATACCGGCACGTGCGAGCTCGAACCCGATCCCTACGATCCGAACGGCTGGGTCCTGCGCATCAACGGAGTGCCCAGTTCCCACATCGACCTCGTGGATCCGCTACGACTGGACTTCGAGTACATGCGCTGGATCGCCTCCCTGGTGGACTCTCGGTGGGCGGCTTCGGACAGGCTGCGCGCACTCCACCTCGGCGGAGGCGCCTGCTCCCTCGCACGGCGCTTCACGACGTCGCATCCGCAGTCCCGGCAGGTCGTCGTCGAACTCGACGGGCGCCTCGCGGACCTGGTACGTCAGTGGTTCGACCTGCCGCGGGCGCCGCTCCTGCGTATCCGCGTCGGAGAGGCACGTGCCGTCACGGAGTCCCTGAGCGAGGACAGCCGCGATCTGGTGATCCGGGACGTGTTCTCCGGCAGCACCACACCGGCAGCGCTGACCACGAGGGAGTTCACGCGCGCGGTCCGGCGGGTGCTCGGGCCCGACGGCGTCTACATCGTCAACTGCGGGGACAGACCCGATCTCGCGACGGCCAGGCGGGAAGCGGCGACCATCGGCGCGGAGTTCACCCACACCGCGATCATCGCCGATCCCGCGATGCTCAAGGGGCGGCGCTTCGGGAACGTCATCATCGCCGGCAGCGACGCGCCCCTCGGTGAGGATCCGGGCCTGGCGCGGGAGCTGCTCGGTGGGGGAATGCCCGCACACCTCTGGAAGGACACGCGGGTACGGACCTTCGCGGCGGGCGCGCAGCCGCTCACCGACTGATCGCCGATCCACAGGTGCCGAGGTGGGTACTGGTCCATCTGCCTTTCCGCGGTGATACTCGAGGAACGAGCCGTTCCCCGAGCGAGGAGACACACCGTGAATACTGATCTCGAGTCCCGGTTCGAGCAGCCCAGAATGGCAGGGACCGAACTCAGCGGACGCCGCGCCGTGATCACCGGCGGCGCCAGTGGTATCGGCGCGGCCTGCGCGCGGGCACTGGCGGCACGCGGCGCCACCGTGGTGGTCGCCGACCGGGACGGGGACGCTGCCCGGAGTCTTGCCGAGGAGCTCGATGGAGACTCCTGGACGGTGGATCTCCTCGATACCGCGTCCCTCGAGGAGCTCTCCCTCCGGGCCGATATCCTCGTCAACAATGCCGGGATCCAGGTGGTCAGTCCCATCCAGGACTTCAGCCCGGCCGATTTCCGTCGCATCCAGCAACTCATGGTCGAGGTCCCGTTCCTGCTGATCCGCGCCGTCCTGCCGGGGATGTACGAGCGCGGTTTCGGGCGCATCATCAACATCTCCTCCGTCCACGGTCTGCGCGCCTCACCCTACAAATCCGCCTACGTCACGGCCAAGCACGGCCTCGAGGGCCTGTCCAAGGTCACCGCGCTGGAGGGCGGTGAGCACGGTGTCACGAGCAACTGCGTCAATCCCGGCTACGTCCGTACGCCCCTGGTGGAGCACCAGCTCGCGGACCAGGCCCGGTTGCACTCGATCAGCGAGGAGGAGGTGATGACCAGGATCCTACTCACCGAGGCGGTCATCAAGCGGCTCGTGGAGCCCGAGGAGGTCGCCTCCGTCGTCGCCTGGCTCGCGGGCGACGACGCCGCGATGGTCACCGGATCGTCCTACGTCATGGACGGCGGCTGGTCCGCCCGCTGACCGGCGGGTCCCGCCACCCCGCTCAGATGCCGAGCAGTTCCTCGATGGGCCCGAGGCCGAAGAAGACCACGAACGCTACTGCGACCACCCACATCAGGGGATGAACCTCGCGCCCGCGGCCCTGGACGGAGCGGATCAGCACGAACGCGATGAAGCCGGCACCGATACCGTTCGCGATCGAATACGTGAACGGCACGAGGGTGAAGGTCAAAAAGGCCGGGATCGCGACGCCCCAGTCGTCGAAGTCGATCCTCCCGATCTGTGCCACCATCATGAAGCCGACGACGACGAGGGCCGGCGCCACGGCCTCGAACGGTACGAGGCTGATGAGCGGGGTGAAGAACATCGCGAGGAGGAACAGGGTCCCGGTCACCACGTTGGCAAGACCCGTCCTGGCTCCCTCCCCGATGCCTGCCCCGGACTCCACGTAGATCTGGTTCGAGGACACCGATCCGGCGCCGCCGGCGACGGCGCCGAGGGCGTCGACCACCAGGACGCGGTCGACGCCGGGGATGTTGCCCTTGGCGTCCACCAGGTTCGCCTCGTTCGCCAGCCCCACCATGGTGCCCATGGCGTCGAAGAAGATGCTGAGCAGGATGGTGAAGGTCAGCAGGAGAGCGGCGGTAGCCCCGAGGTGGCCGAAAGCCCCGAAGAGATTCACGTTGCCCACCAGCGTGAGATCGGGAACGCCCACCCAGGTACCGGCGGGCAGTTCGGGCACCACGAGGGACCAGCCCGCCGGGTTCGGGTCCTGCCCCGGCGCCACACCGGGGCCGACGTCGAACACGGCCTCGAGGATCACGGCGAGGGCGGTGGCGCCGAGCACGCCGATGAGGATGCCGCCGCGCACCTTGCGGACCACGAGGGCCATGGTGAGGACGAGGCCGAACACGAAGACGAGCGTGGGCCAGCCGATCAGCACCCCGCCGAAGCCGAGGCCCACCGGCACCGTGGTGTTCGCCGTGTCGGGGATGCGGCGCACGAAGCCGGAGTTCACCAGACCGATCAGCGCGATGAACAGGCCTATGCCCACGACGATCGCCGTCTTGAGGCTCTCCGGGACGGCATTGAAGACGGCCGTCCGGAAGCCGGTGAGCACGAGGACGAACATGGTCAGACCGGCGAGCACCACGAGCCCCATGATGTCCGGCCAGGTGAGTCCCGGATTGGTCGCGACCGTGATGGCGACGAACGCGTTGACCCCGAGACCGGTGGCCAGTGCGAACGGGTACTTGGCCCAGGCGCCCATGGCGATGGTGAGGATACCGGCCACGAGGGCGGTCACTGCGGCGACGCGGGGGCGGCCCAGTTCCGTGCCGGCCGCGTCGGCTCCCGCGAGGATGAGGGGGTTGAGGACCACGATGTAGCTCATGGCGAAGAACGTCGCCAGGCCCCCGCGCACCTCGCGGGAGAACGTGGATCCCCGCTCCGTGATGGAGAAGTAGCGATCCAGCGCGGAATCAGTCTTGAGCATCGGAATCCTCGGGCGGAAGGGGCGGTGATCGTCGTCGTACAGCGTATCGCGGCCCGTTCGCGAGCCGGAGTCCGCGACGACCGGCCGGGACGGCTGCGGGAACGCTGAGCGGTAGGGCCGCGGCCCAGGTCTTCCGCGTAGGGTTGGCAGCATGGTTGATCTCCTGCTTCGCCCACCGCGCGCGTCGTCTCCCGCGAGCGCGCGCCGTCGTCCTGTCCGGGTACTGCTCTCCTGCTGCTGCGCCATGTTCCTGGCGCTGGCGATGCTCCTCGGCGCGGGTGGCGCGGCGAGCGCGCACGACGAGCTGACCGGCACCGATCCGGCGGACGGGGCCGCCGTCGAGGTACTCCCGCCGAGCCTGGAGCTGAGCTTCAGCAACGTGCCCTCCGGGATCGGTGCGCAGATTCAGGTTCTCGACGAGTCCGGTGAGGACTGGGCGGAGGGCCCCGTGGAGATCGTCGACCGCACGGCCACGCAGTCCCTGCGCGCCGGTGCGCCGGCGGGCGACTACACCGTCTCCTGGCGGGTGGTGAGCTCGGACTCCCACCCCATCGAAGGGGTTTTCTCCTTCACGGCGCAGCAGGGCTCGACGGCGGCACTGGACTCGATCTCCACGCCCGAGCCGGTCGACGTGCAGGAGGATCCGGCCGAGGTCACCCCGACGGCCGGGGTCAGCGACTTCCCCTGGAGCATCGTGCTGATGATCGCTGCCCTCGTGGTGATCGTCGGCGTCCTGGCCTTCTCGGCACGCAGGCGGCTCCGAAACAGGTAGTACCGGCCTCAGGCAGTCAGCGGAGCGGTACCTGCCTCGGGCGGCACGAGGCAGTTGAGCGGCGCCGGGCCCTCTGCGGCGATGGTGTCGCTGACCAGTTTGGCCTGCCGCACGATCTCGCGCGTCGTAGGGGTCAGCGGTTCGCCGACCCCGATCAGGTGAAGGCCTATCGGGCCCAGTGTCGCCTTCAGATTCTTGCCGATCGTGACTCCGAGGGACCGGAGGAATCGGCGCAGTTCGTTCAGCGGGTACTTGGTGAGCACGATGTGATCGGCGAGCAGGACGCCGTCGCGCGTCTGCACGGCCCACTGCTTGCGCCCTATCGACGAGGTGATCAGCGAGGGGTGGCCGATGATGCTCAACTGCTCCGCAACGGTGCTCTGGCGGATGTCGAGTTCATGGGACGAGGCATAGCCGCGCAGGAGCCGCATGAGTTCGTTGCGTTCGGACAGGGAGGTGGCGTCGGTCATCACCGTACGCATGGTGCCGGAATCCGAGCACTCCAGGGCTTCGACGACGATCGACTCGACTCCGCGTCGGCTCAGTTCACTGGCGACCGCGAGGCCGGAAAGACCCGAGCCGACAACCACGGTGGTCGTCTGCTCTGCTGATCCGGGCGCAGCCGAATCACCGCGGGCAGCGTTGAACGGCAGGTGATTCACCTGGTACCTCCACAGGAAAGCCATGGTCCCGTGCGGCCCGGCGCCTCTTCCGGGCCGCACGGACTCTTGATTGCGAACGGGTCAACCAAGAGCACTACATAGCGGTATCACATCCAGCTGGACGGCCCCCGCTACGGGTCATTGCAGCCTATATAACTTTTCGGTCACTGAATAGACCGATCATCGGCTGTGCAGTACAAATGGGGGACCGGCCGCGAGAGGCGGTGGGCACACGCGACCGAGGGAGGCCTGTCGTGGGCAACGGGTATGTAGCAGGATCGTCACGGACGCCGGAGCAGCATGGGATCGTCGTGGGAGTGGACGGCTCGGACCAGAGCACGTGCGCCCTGCTATGGGCGGCCGCCGAGGCGGAGGAACGCCGGACTCCGTTGTACGTGGTCACGGCCTACACCGTCCCCGTGTTCGCGGCGTCGAGCATGGACGCCGGCTACGCAACGGTCGACGACGACGTCATCAGGGACAGCGCACGAACGGTCCTGGATGCCGCTCTGTCGCATCTGGAGGGCAGGGACCTGGACGTCCAGCCCAGGATCGAGACAGGGGACGCGGCGGGGGTACTCCTGGACCTCTCCGAGCAGGCCGAGCTCATGGTGGTCGGGTCGCGCGGCCGTGGTGGCTTCGTCGGTCGCCTGCTCGGGTCGGTGAGCAGCGCACTGCCCGCGCACGCCAAATGCCCGACGGCGATCATCCCGATCTGTTCCGGCGCCCGCCTCGGGCATCCGGAGCTCGGAGCGGATACGGGCAAGGGCGCTCCGACAGCCCCCGGCGCCGTCGAGCCGATCGTGGTGGTCGGCGTGGACGGCTCGGAGCAGGCACGGATGGCGTCCCTGGTCGCCGCCGAGGAGGCCAGGTCGAGAGGGCTGGCCCTGCGGGTGATCTGTTCGGTGGCGCCATTCAGCGGATCACTCTCCTGGGTTCCCGCACCGGTGGACAGGGAGGCACTCCACGCCGATCTCGCCGTGCAGCTCAAGGCCGGCCAGGAATGGCTGAAGAGCCACTTCCCGGACGTCGACATCCAGGTGAACCTCGTCGACGGAGCTCCGGCAGAGGTACTCATCGAGGCATCCGCGACCTCGGAACTGCTCGTCGTCGGCACGCGCGGACGCGGTGGCTTCACCGGCATGCTCCTGGGCTCGACCAGCCAGGGCGTCCTGCACCACGCACGCGGACCGGTGCTCGTGGTGCCGGACAAGGCGGATCCCCGACTCGAGACCCGTGACTCCTTCGGGCCCATGATCGCTCCGGGCCGCTAGCGGATGCTCAGCCCCACCCGAGCTCATGGAGGCGCTCGTCGGATATGCCGAAGTGATGGGCTATCTCGTGGACGACGGTCACCAGGATCTCCTCCACGAGTTCTTCCCGTGAGCCGCACAGCCTCATCAGCGGTCCTCGGAAGATGCTGATGCGATCCGGCAGCGAGCCGGCGTCCCACCAGCCGTCACGTTCGGTCAGCGGAGTTCCCTCGTAGAGTCCGAGCAGTTGCGTGTCCGCTGGCTCACCCGGTCCGGGTTCGTACTCCTCCACCACGAAGATGCCCACATTGTCCATGGCCTGGGCGAGGTCGTCCGGAATACGGTCGATCGCGTCGTCGACCGCCTCCTCGAACTCGGGCAGGCTCATCTCGAAAGGCACGCCCCTGATCGTACAGAGTGCAGCCGTGCTGCTGCCCTCGGCATGGCAGGGTCGCCCTACGAAGTTGCGTGCGGAACGATGTGAGGGGTGGTGATTTTGTGTAAGCCATCATGTGGACCTATAGTTCTGTAGGTCCGGGCCCCCATCGTCTAGCGGCCTAGGACACCGCCCTTTCACGGCGGCGGCACGGGTTCGAATCCCGTTGGGGGTACGCACGAGCAGCCCTCGCGGGCGGTCGAACTGAAGGACGAAGTGCTGGTAGGCTGAAGCTCGTGCAAAACGGCACATGAAGTTAGCAAGGCCCTGTAGCGCAGTTGGTTAGCGCGCCGCCCTGTCACGGCGGAGGTCGCGGGTTCAAGTCCCGTCAGGGTCGCTCAGGCGACTGGGTCCCCCCGGGGAGCCGGTCGGGCTGGATACGGTGATCATCGGCATGATGGTCGCAAGGCTCTGTAGCTCAGTTGGTAGAGCGTTCGACTGAAAATCGAAAGGTCACCGGATCGACGCCGGTCGGAGCCACCACTGAAAACCCCGTTGTTCCCCATGGAACGCGGGGTTTTTTCGTGCCGGGCCCCGGTAGCGCGACCGCCTCCGCCTTCCAGCCAACCCGGGGGTTGGCCCCGTAGGATCTCGGCGGGTGGTGTTCCAGCAGCGGAGGCCGCACCCGGCGCCCGGTGCCGCAGCATCTCCGGAGTAGGACGCGTGGGTCAGGCATGGTTCGGCTGCATCGAGACGAGAGGGTTCCAGTGAGACTCCTGTATTCCGTGGCCGGCCTCTGCGTGGTCGCCGTGTCTCTCACGGGGTGCAGCCGGGAATCGACGACGCCGGCGGAGACGATGCTCACGATGCCCGCGCACGTGCATCCATCGCCGGAAGCCACCGGTTCCCCGAGGGGAGAGCGGAACCGCCCCGCAGGAGCCGACCAGGATGGGATACGGAGCACCGGGGACGCCGAGGCGTCCGGACACTGCGTGCTCGTGGCAGGAGGGCTGAGCACGGCCACGCTGGCGCCGCTGAGTCTGCGTGCCGGTGCGGACCGGCAGCAGCTGATGGAGCTCGAGCAGCAGCTCCTCGAGCTCCGGGACAAGCTCCCCGCCGACCTGCACGACGACTTCACCACGCTCGCGCACTCAGCGGAGGCTCCGCCGTCGGGCTCGGGTACTTTCGACGAGAAGGCGTTCCGGGAGGCCATGGAGCCGGTGGAGGACTGGCTCGAGCATCACTGCACCCGTCACTGAGACTGGACCGGAATCCTCGTGGGCGAGGACGTCAGGAGGCGCGGGCGAGCTGGCGGATGGGGATCCACCGTGATGCCAGGCGGCGGTAGGCGGCCGCAGCGCCCAGCATGTCCGCCTCGGCGAGACTCTCGATGCCCAGCCTGACGTCCGAGGGGGAGTCGTCAGGGAACACGCGCTCGGCCACCGGGCCGTAGTCCACCTCCACCACGGCGTCCCGCCGGAAGATCCCGAGCCACTCGACGAGCTCGGTGATCTCGTCGAACAGATCCATCTCGGGTGCGGCAACGGCGAGGTGCGCGATCGAGCGCTTTCCGCGGTCGATGCAGTCGCCGATCCTCGCGGTGATCCGCACCGTCGTCACGCGATCCTCGTCCTCGACCACCTCGGTGAGATCGTCCTCGTGGATCAGCGCGAACCAGGCGAAGGGGACCCCCCAGGTGGCCGACCGGGTGTGCAGTTTGGCGACGGAGTCGGCGAAGGTCTCCGGATCGAGCCGGGCCTGATGTGCCTCGCGGGCGACCTCCGGCACCAGGACGTCGATCAGCGGGCCGCGCAGGCTCTGGTCGAGCGACTCCGCCGCCAGTGCCGTCCGGACGGCGAGCTGGTTGGGGCAGTAATAGGGCGTCGTCGAGCCGTTCGACGTGGGGAAATGGGTGATGCGCATGAGGTCCGGCTCGTGGTGGGGGAACGGATCCGAGATGGTCCGCAGGATGCGGCGCAGGGACTGCTCGTGCTCGATCGCATCCGTCTCGCTGCGTTCCCGCGTGCGCTGGGCGAGGATCGCCAGCTGCTGCGCATCCGAGAACGCCTCGAGCGGCTCGTAGACGCGAAGATGGGAGACGTAGGGGAACACCTGGGCGCTGCCGGAAATGGTCACCACCCGCTGAGTTCCACGACGACGGGCGCGTGGTCCGATGCACCCTTGCCCTTGCGTTCCTCACGGTCCACGAAGGCTCCCGTGGTGCGCTCGGCCAGGGCGGGGGAGCCCAGTACGAAGTCGATGCGCATACCCTCCTTCTTGGGGAATCGCAGCTGCTTGTAGTCCCAGTATGTGTAGAGCCCCGGTCCCGGCGTGAAAGGGCGCGCCAGATCCGCGAAGCCGGAGTCGAGGAACGACTGGAAGGCCTCCCGCTCCGGGGGGCTGACATGGGTGTACCCGCCGTTGACGAAGAGGTCGATGTCCCACACGTCCTCGTCCTGCGGTGCGACGTTCCAGTCACCCATGAGAGCGATCTGGGCTCGAGGCTCCTCCGCGACCCACTGCTGCGCGTGAGCGCGAAGGGTGCTCAACCACTCGATCTTGTAGGGCATGTGCGGATCATCAAGTGCCCGCCCGTTCGGCACGTAGAGGCTCCATACGCGCACACCCCCGCAGGTGGCGCCGATGGCACGGGCCTCCTGCACGGCGTCCTGGCCCGGCTTGCCGAACGCGGGCTGGTCGGGGAAGGTGCGCATCACGTCCTCGAGCCCCACGCGGGATGCGATGGCCACGCCGTTCCACTGGCTGAAGCCGAAGTGCGCCACCTCGAAGCCGCTGTTCTCGAACAGGTCCCAGGGGAAGTTCTCGTCCTTGCACTTCGTCTCCTGGATGGCCAGGACGTCGACGTCGGAGCGCCCGAGCCAGGCCTCGACGCGGTCTGCTCGGGCACGGAGGGAGTTGACGTTCCAGGTCGCGATCTTCACGCTTCCTACGGTACCAACGGCGGTTACTCCTCCCGCCACCAGGAATCGGAGACGGTCACGGGTAGCGTGCGCTTGTGCCGTGAGATGCGGTAGCGGTGCTCGATCGCCTCGGCGACCTCCACGGGCACCTCGCGTCCCTCGAGGTAGTCGTCGATCTGGTCGTAGCCGAGTCCGAGCTCCTGCTCGTCGCTCCGCCCGGGAGAAACGTCCAGGAGATCGGCGGTGGGGACCTTGTCGGCGAGCGCCGCAGGTGCGCCGAGTTCCCTGAGCAGCGCGCGGTTCTGGCGCTTGTTCAGGCCGTGGAGCGGGAGGATGTCGGCTCCGCCGTCGCCGAACTTCGTGAAGAAGCCCGTGACGGACTCGGCACCGTGATCCGTCCCGACGACCACGAGATTCTGCTGCCCCGCGATCGCGTACTGGGCCACCATGCGCACCCGCGCCTTCGCATTGCCCTTGGTGAAGTCGGAGATCGGCTCGCCCGTCGCGGCGGTGTACTCCTGCTGGATGCCGTCGACGGCTGGTCCCACATTGAACACCTGCGACGTCCGCGGCTGGATGAAGGCCAGGGCAGCCTGCGCGTCGTCCTCGTCGTGCTGCACCTGGTAGGGAAGCCGTACTGCGATGAAGTCGGCGTCCATTCCTTCGGCGCGCAATTCGTCGACGGCGAGCTGGGCGAGTCTGCCGGCGAGCGTGGAGTCGAGGCCGCCACTGATACCCAGGACGAACCCGCGCGTCCCCGTGGCATCGACGTAGTCCTTCAGGAACCGGACCCTGCGGCGGATCTCCGCCGAGGGGTCGATGGTCGGCTTGACGCCCATGGCCCGGATGATCTGTGCCTGTGTCTCACGCATGCTCCTAGGCTACTCGGGCCGGATTTCCTCGCCGTTACAACCCCGCAGGAGCCATTCCGAGGGGCGTGCGTTCCGGTCTCGGGGACTTCGGCGTCACCTTCAGCGTGTCGGTCCGCGACACGCCGCCCGAACAGCCCGGCACGCCTTCGAAGACCCCGGATGCGGTACCACGCAGGCCATGGCAGCGTCCGGTGAGGGTCATCTCGTCGCGGCGATCATCCGTGCGTAGGCCAGACCGCTGTCCTTGACCGTGCGCTCGCAGGTCCCGTAGTCGACGCGCACCACCCCGAAGCGCTTGCCGTAGCCCCAGGACCACTCGAAGTTGTCGAGCAGGGACCAGACGAAGTAGCCGCGCACGTCGGCGCCCTGGTCGATCGCGTCCCCGACGGCTGCGACGTGGTCCAGGATGAACGCTGTCCGCTCGGGATCGTGGACCGCTCCGTCGGGAGCGACGACGTCGTCGTACGCCGCACCGTTCTCGGTGACGTAGAGCGGCGGGAGGCCCTCGTACTCCTCGCCGAGGCGCACGAGGAGCGTCCGCAGACCGTCCGGATTGACCTCCCAGTTCATGGCGGTGCGCGGCAGGCCCCGGCTGGGGAAGGCGAGGTCCTCCGAACCGATCCAGGGCGACGACGTCGGGCGCGGCGCGCCGCCCGCGTGAGAGTCGCCGTCCTCGTCCGTGGGGTGACCGCTGACGAGGTCGTCGTGGTAGTGGTTCACGCCGAGGAAGTCGATCGGAGTGCCGATGATGTCCAGGTCCCCGGGCCGGATGAGCTCCCGCAGTCCGAACTGTTCGAGGTCGGCGAGGGTGTCGTCCGGGTAGGCGCCCCGGAGGATCGGATCGAGGAAGACCCGGTTCTGCAGCGAGTCGAAACGGCGCGCGGCGTCGAGGTCGATGGGGTCCGCGGCGTCGCGCGGGATCGAGTTGCTGAGATTGAGGGTGATCCCGAGATGCCGGGCGCCACGGGAACGCAGCCCATCGACCGCCAGGCCGTGGGCGAGATGCTGATGGTGTATGGCTGCGACGGCTGCGCATGGCTCCTGACGGCCGGGAGCGTGAACGCCGGCGGCGTAACCGAGCAGCGACGAGCAGAACGGTTCGTTGAAGGTGGTCCAGTGCTGAACGCGGTCCCCGAGTGCTGAGTAGACATCATCGGCGTACTCGACGAAGCGGTAGGCGGTGTCGCGGTTGGCCCAGCCGCCCTTCTCCTCGAGCGCCTGCGGGAGGTCCCAGTGATAGAGCGTCAACCAGGGGAGGATCCCCGCATCGAGCAACTCGTCCACGAGGCGCGAGTAGAAATCGAGGCCTACGGCGTTCGGAGCCCGGTCGCCCGGACGCACACGGGACCAGCTCGTCGAGAATCGGTAGGAATTCAGTCCCAACTGCCTCATGATCGCCACGTCCTCCGGCATGCGCTGGTAGTGCTGCACGGCGTCCTCCGGGGTTTCACCGTCGGCGGTGGCGCCGGGCAGGCGGGCGAAGGCATCCCAGATGGAGTCCTCCTTGCCGCCGCTGTGGCCGGCGCCCTCGACCTGCGCCGCAGCGGTGGCCGAGCCCCACAGGAAGCCCTCGGGCCACGTCCTCGCGTAGCTGGTGTCGTCGGTACGGGATGGGTGCTGCGGCATCGGTCGTCACTGGTCCTTCCAGGAGGTGGGCTACGAGCTTACGACCCGCCGCGACGAGCGCTGGTACCCGGCAATGGCCGGGGCAGCTCGGTGCCTCGGAAGCTCCGTGTGACCGTTCGGATTGTGGGGGTTCTGCCGACCCTGGACGGCGTGTCGGTCCGCGACACGCTGTCCGAACAGGCCGGTGTGGCTTCGAAGACCTCGGATCCCGAACGGGCAGGATCCCGAACGGGCAGTGTACGGACTGCGCGAGGACGATCGGTTCAGCGGAGCGGCCGGCCCGAGAGGACTGCGAGCACCTGCGCCAGGACCTCTCCCGGATGGAACATGACGTCCTCGTAGCCGTAGCGCAGCACGAGGTAGCCGCCGACGATGCTCATGTTGTCCCGCCGTCTGTCCCGCCTGCGTGACGCGCGGTCGGAGTGGTACGCGTCGCCGTCGACCTCCACCACGAGGAAACCCTCCAGCACGAAGTCCACCCGGCCCACGCCGTCGAGCTGCACCTGGGCTTCCACATGGAGTCCCGCGCGCGAGAAGAGAACGCGGGCGACGACCTCCAGTGCCGATTCCGCTGTTCCGGTCACGAGGTCGAGAGCCGCCCGGGCCGGACCATTGCGATTTCCCTGCAGCCGATCGAGAATGAAGGACCGCACGGTGTCGCTGCGGCGCAGGGCGCTTTCGACCATGACAGCGGCATCGAGCGGAGGGAGGCAGTGGAGGGCGTGGATGAGGGCGTCGACCCTGCCCACCAGCGGCAGGGAAGCGTGCACGGGTACGGACAGGGGTCGGTGGTGGTTCGTCCAGTCCTCCTGCGCGCGGGCATGGCAGTACAGATGGTGGATCGTCGGCCGATGGAGGAGCCACAGATCGTAGTACTGTGCCGCCGAGGCGCACGTGAGGCGGGCATGGTGCAGGGTCGCGGTGACGAGATCGGGCGGTGCGTCCGGGAGAGCGAGAACGCCCTGCCGCAGCCGGAGGATTGCCCCGGACCGGATCTGGCGCGAGATCTCCCGGCTCGTGACCCCTCGTTCGAGGAGCCGGCCCGTCCTGGCCACCGCACCCGCGAGTCTAAGGGCAGTGACGGCGTCCATGCGTCGATTCCACCGCCCACAGGACGGTTCCGGGTGAGAACGGGCTCATACGTGGACAACTGCAGCGGTGCTGATCCGGGGACGTCGAACCAGTCAGACGCGTGTCGGACGGCGACACGCCGCTGGATCGGCCCACTGCGGGCTCAAAGCCCCCGGATTGCCGACCGACGCCGAGGCCTGACGGCGAAGGCCCGGCCGGATTCCAGGTCAGCACCGCCGACGGTGCTGGCAGGGAGCGCCGGAGCACCTGCCCGCTCGCTAGACTGACCGGATGACCGCCGAGATCTCCGCCCAGAGCGCCGACCGTGCCCGGCTCCTCGAGCTGATCAGGGAACTCGCCGTCGTGCATGAGCGCGTCACGCTCTCCAGCGGTCTCGAAGCCGACTACTACATAGACCTCCGCCGTATCACGCTCCACCACGAGGCATCAGTCCTCGTGGGGCGGGTCATGCTGCAGATGCTGGACGACGCCGGCATCGCCTTCGAGGCTGCCGGCGGACTCACGATGGGCGCCGACCCGGTGGCGACGGCCGTGATGCATGCGGCAGCGCGTGCCGGGCGCCCGGTCGACGCCTTCGTGGTGCGCAAGACCCAGAAGACGCACGGTATGGTGCGCCAGGTCGAAGGACCCGACGTGGCCGGTCGCGCCGTGGTCGTCCTCGAGGACACGTCCACGACAGGCGGTTCCGCACTGACGGCGGTCGACGGCGTGCGGCGTGCGGGCGGTGACGTCCGGGCGGTCGCGGTGATCGTCGATAGGGACACCGGCTCCAGGGAGCGCATCGAGTCCGAGGCCGCCGTGCCGTATCTCTTCGCATTCGGCAAGGAGGAGCTGGGTCTTCCCTGACGAGGGGCAGCGTGAAGCGGAACGGTACATGATCGACGACGACGGGGCGCTGCAGCAGGCGAGGGATCTCCATGCCTCCTCGCGCAGGTCCTTCCTCATCGGTTCGGCGGCCGCGGCAGTCATCGGTACGGACCTCGTGATCACGCGAGTGATCCAGAATCAGCGCCAGCAGAACCGGATCCTGTCACTCGACGACGACCGCGCGCGCCGGCGTTTCCCCAGGGCCCGCTGGGTTCTCTTCCCCGGGTTCAAGACCAGCTGGGAGGAAGGGCTCTGGATCCTGGATTCGTTGCGCCCGGCGCTCTCCCGCCGCGGACAGCTCGCCGCCATGGGGTACTCGAACCGCGGTCTGGACATCAATGCCATCGTCGCGACCATGAACCGTTTCGTCGCGAACTTCCAGCTCGAGAAGCTGTACTTCTACGGTCACAGTTTCGGTGGCATGGTGGCGGTCGAGGTGGCAGCCCGCCTGCAGGACCGCGGTATCCCGGTGGAACTGATCTTCCTCGACTCCTCCCCGTCCAGTCGCTTCGACGTTCGGGACCAGCGGATGTTCAACGGCGTCGTCCGGCTCTACGAGGCCGGCGTGAGAGTCCCGATCAGCCTTCGCGGAACCTACGAGCTGGGCGAGCGGATCGCCCACAAGAACGAGCGCACCTGGGGCCAGATCCTCCAGCAGTCCCTCGAACAGCTCTCGCCCCTGGCCCCCAGCACGGAGCTGGTCCAGTCGCAATCGTCCTACATCTACCACTTCGACGTGTCGAGATTCCGGTTGTCCCTCGGGGACACCAGGATCGTCTTCGCGGGCAACCCGGACGACGAGGTGGTGGACTACTCGACGGCACCGACCGGGTGGGCGCGGGCACTGCCCGACAACGTGGCGGCCACCGACTACGTGACCGAGGGGGCGCTACCCGCCCACGCGAGTCCCCAGTGGAACTCGGCGATCTATCAGCCGATCATCACCGCTGTGGAGAGGGAGTACGCGCCGCTGCCCACCGGTGGTGCGTGGAAGAGTGCGTTCTAGCACCCCCGGCAGCCCGGACTCAGACCTGCTCGACCAGGTCCGCGACCGACGTGCAGACCTGGCCGGGCCGGAACGGGAAGGTGTCGATGTCCTTCTGCTGAGTGATCCCGCTGAGCACGAGGACCGTGTGCAGTCCAGCCTCCATCCCCGCGACGATGTCGGTGTCCATACGGTCCCCGATCATCGCCGTCGTCTCCGAGTGGGCCTCGATCCGGTTCATGGCCGAGCGGAACATCATCGGATTGGGTTTGCCCACGATATAGGGGTCACGGCTGGTGGCTGCGGTGATCATTGCCGCCACGGCACCGGTCGCCGGCATGGGTCCCTCCTTGGAAGGACCCGTGACATCGGGATTCGTGACGATGAACCGTGCGCCGTCGAGGATCAGGCGCACGGCCTTGGTGATCGCCTCGAAGGAGTACGTCCGGGTCTCCCCGAGCACCACGTAGTCGGGATCGGTGTCGGTGAGGACGAAACCGGCCTCGTGCAGCGCCGTCGTGAGCCCTGCCTCGCCGATCACGAACGCCCTGCCGCCCGGCAGTTGCTCGGACAGGAACTGCGCAGTGGCGAGCGCCGAGGTCCAGAGGTTCTCCTCCGGGATCTCCAGCCCGGAAGCCTTCAGGCGTGCCGCGAGATCACGGGGAGTGTAGATGGAGTTGTTGGTCAGGACGAGGAAGCGCTTCGAGGTGGACACCCAGCGCTCGATCAGTTCGGCGGCGCCGGGGATCGCATGGTCCTCGTGCACCAGCACGCCGTCCATGTCGGTGAGCCAGCACTCGATGTGTTCGTTCTCGCGCATGAGCTTCCTTTCGAGGGGGTGGGACCTGCGGCAACCGCAACGTCCAGTCTTCCACCCTCAGAGCCGTACCCTTGGACGGTGAACGAATCCCTGACCGCGCCCGGCGCCACCGCCGACGAGGCCGCGCCGCAGCCGGTGGGCGTCGGCCCGTGGGAGGGACCCTGGCCCGACGGCGAGCACTGGGACCGCGCGCTGCTGGCTGCCGGGGACACCCGCAACGTCGTCGACGGGTACCGCTACTGGAGGCACGAGGCGATCGTGGCGGATCTCGACGAACGCCGGCACGGCTTCCATGTCGCCATCGAGAACTGGCAGCACGATCTGAACATCGGTTCGGTGGTGCGCACGGCCAACGCCTTTCTGGCCGGAGAGGTCCACATCATCGGGCGACGCCGGTGGAACAGGCGCGGCGCCATGGTCACCGACCGCTACCAGCACGTGCGCCACCACCCGAGCGTGGCCGACTTCACCGCGTGGGCCGCAGCGGCGGGGCTGGCGGTGATAGGGATCGACAACTTCCCCGACTCGGTGCCGCTGGAGACGTACGAGCTGCCCACGCGCTGCGTGCTCGTGTTCGGGCAGGAGGGTCCGGGTCTGACGCCGGAGATGCACGAGGCGGCCCAGGCGACGCTGTCCATCGCGCAGTTCGGTTCGACCCGTTCTATCAATGCCTCGGCGGCGGCGGCGATCGCCATGCACGGCTGGGTGCGCCAGCATGTCTTCGACCAGCACCCCTGACGGGGCCGACTGCGCCGTGCAGGTCCGCTCGCTAGGATGAAGCAAGCACCTACCCAGAAGGAGTTCACAGCATGCCTATTGCCACCCCTGATGTCTACGCCGAGATGCTCGACCGCGCGAAGGCGGACGGCTTCGCCTTCCCCGCTGTGAACGTGACCTCCTCCCAGACCCTCAACGCGGCGATGCGCGGCTTCGCCGAGGCGGAGTCCGACGGCATCGTGCAGGTCTCCACGGGCGGCGCCGCCTACTGGTCCGGCGCGAGCGTGAAACACATGGCGACCGGCGCGCTCGGCTTCGCGGCCTTCGCCAAGGAGGTGGCGAGGAAGTACGACGTCAACATCGCCCTGCACACCGACCACTGCCCCAAGGACAAGCTCGACGACCTGGTGCTACCCCTGCTCGCGGCCTCCGAGGACGCCGTGAAGAACGGCCGCGATCCCATCTTCAACTCGCACATGTGGGACGGCTCGGCGGAGACCCTCGAGGAGAATCTGCGCATCGCCCGCGAGATCCTGCCCCGCATGACCGCGGCCAAGATGATCCTCGAGGTCGAGATCGGCACGGTCGGTGGCGAGGAGGACGGCGTCGAGAACGCCATCAACGACAAGCTCTACACCACGGTCGACGACGCGCTGGCCACCATCGACGCACTCGGCGCCGGTGAGCACGGCCGGTACATCACCGCCCTGACGTTCGGCAATGTCCACGGGGTGTACAAGCCCGGCGGGGTCAAGCTGCGGCCGGAGATCCTCGAGGAGATCCAGCAGAAGGTGGGTCAGAAGATCGGCAAGGACAAGCCGTTCGACCTCGTGTTCCACGGCGGCTCCGGTTCCTCGGAACAGGAGATCGCCGACGCCGTCTCCTACGGCGTCGTCAAGATGAACATCGACACCGACACGCAGTACTCGTTCACGCGTCCGGTGGCCGACCACATGCTGAAGAACTACGACGGCGTCCTGAAGATCGACGGCGAGGTCGGCAACAAGAAGACCTATGACCCGCGCGTCTGGGGCGCTGCGGCCGAAGCCGGGATGGCAGCCCGTGTGGTCAGCGCCGCCACCTCCCTCGGTTCCGCCGGCAAGAAGCTCTGAGCCGTGTCCGACGAGTTCAGGAAGAATCTGCTGGGTCCCGACCCGACCCTGCTGCCCGAGGAGCCCGAGGTCGTGGAGCGCCTGGCCGCCGGGGACGAGGCGCTCGATCTCGCAGCGGCCCATCCGACGTCGTCGCTCGTCTGGGCCGTCCTGGCCGACGAGGCCTACGCCGAGGGCCGGACCATCGAGTCCTACGCGTTCGCCCGCACCGGCTACCATCGCGGTCTCGATGCGCTCCGGCGCAGTGGCTGGCGTGGGACGGGTCCGGTGCCCTATTCGCACGAGCCGAATCGTGGCTTCCTGCGCGCGCTCTACGCCCTGGGCCGGGCAGCAGCGTCCATCGGCGAGATGGACGAGGCGGAGCGGGTAGCGGCTCTGCTGCGCGACTCCGATCCGGAGGCCAGCGCCCAGCTCTCCTAGCCGGATCGTGTGGTGCTGCCGGGCAGGTGCCGGCCTGCGCCGGTCCTCAGCGGGTCGATGCCGCGTGCTGGGCCTCGTAGAGGGATGCGGGCTCCAGGCCGGGACGGCCGGTGCCCTCGCGGTAGCCGGTGGGGGCGTCGACCGGTCCGTTGCCGGTGACCCGGCCGCCGCAGCCGATGGCGAAGTTCTGGGCCGTGGGAGGTCGCTGGACCACCAACCGGGCGGAGGCCCTGGTGTTCCAGGCAACGGAATTGACCGCCGACCAGCCATGGCCGCTGCCGTAGTCACCCCTGCTGCCCAGCAGGATCGTCGTGTCCACGCGGGGGCGGATCTCCTCGTGGTTGTCGAACAGCAGGCCCTGTGACCAGCGCCGATGACCCTCGGACGATGCCCGGCTACCGGTTGCGGTCGTGCGGTGGAACACGATGCCCGACGTGCTGCTGCCACCGTTCGCCACGAAGGAATGACGCCCCTGGGTGGCATGGCAGTCGGTGAACAGGATCTGCTGCGAGCCCTGTTCGGCGTCGAAGTTGTACCGGTAGCCGGGGCGAATCGGTGATGCGGGCTCGAGGGCATGGCAACCAGCTACGGTGGCCTGCGTCGTGTAGGTGGTGTAGATGCCTGCTTTGGCGAAGCGCAGGACGGTGCAGTCGCGGACCCACGCATCGCGCAGATTCATCAGCCTGATGCCGTTGGCGGCGTGCTTCCTGTCCTTCGTGCCGCTGGCCTTGATGTCTATCCGCAGCTTCTCCACACCGATGTCCGTGCTCAGCCCTGCCTCGTCCCACCGGTACAGGTAGCAGCGGGTGAGGGACCGGTCGAGAGCCTGGTAGAGCGGGGCATCGATGGTGATGCGGTCTCCGGACACCTCGACGACGCGCCGCAGGTACATGATCGGCACGTCGTCCGGCTTCCATGACGGATCATCCTCGGTGCCCCCACGGTCGATGGCTTTCAGCCAGGTGGGGTCGTCCGGATGAACGATGACGACCAGGTCACCCTCTCCCAGGGAGCCGGGATCGGCCACGGTGAGCGAGGTGGACCCGAGCGGCACGAGCTCATCGGTCACCTTCGTGCGGGTATCCGGGTCCTGGCCGTTCCATGAGCCCCTGGTGCCGACCACGATGACGTCACGCGCCGAGGGTGAGTTCCCGACGGCCCGCAGGACGGTGTTCGTCTCCGGGTCCTCACCGTCTCCCGCGCCCCGCAGGACGACGCCGTTCCCGGCAACCCTGAGCGTGCCTTTGATCCTGTACGTTCCCGGACGCAGTTCCAGGGCTCCTCTGAATCCCTGGGGGCCCAGGGGCATACCGGCCACCTCGTCGATCGCCGACTGCAGGTGCGCGGTGTTGTCCCCCTCGATCGGGCCGACGGTCCGGACGGTCTCGACCGTCGGGAGCTGTTGGCCACCGCGATAGCCGACGGCGCCGAAGTCCGGAAGCCGGTAGCCGTTCGGCTCGTGATAGGTCAGCGTGCCGTCCTTCGCGACGCCGAGCAGCCGCGACTGCCAGGTGGAGGGGGCACTCTCGCAGGCGCTGACAGCGCCGATCCCCAGGACAGCGGCACCGGTGAGGAAAGCGCGCCGAGAGACCGGCATCAGGCTCCATTCCTTCCAGGGGCCAGGCAGAGGGGTGGTGCACCACGGTGCCCCGACCGTACGACCTGTCCCAGTCTAGGGTCGCAAACGATGGGACCCTGCAGGCCGGTGACGGAGCGCGTGGGCCGTGTACCACATGATGCCCGGATCATACCGATGCCGGGAAAGTCGGGCGTTGGGTCCCGTGGGTGTTGTTCGCGGCTGTAGGTTGAAGCGACAAGACGGGACGGAGGGCTGTCATCGGATGTCGGTCGGCTTGTTCCGGTGCACCTGAATGCTAAGGAAGTCTTCAATGCGTTACTTCGGGAACAGATATGCGGCGGTGGTGGGTGCTGCGGTCCTCAGCGTCGGGCTCGTGGGCGGGTCGATGAGCGCTGCGCTGGCCGCGCCTGGGGCGTTGATCAGTCCGGTGCGGCAGAGTGATCCGTCGGATCAGCCGTGGATGGATTCGGAGCTGACACCGCAGGAGCGGGCGGATGAGCTGCTGTCGGCGATGACGCTGGACCAGAAGATCCAGCAGATGCAGAATCTGCCCGAGGAGAACGACATCGAGGGCACGTATCTCGCCGAGGGCGGGGAGCAGGCCGAGTGCGGCTTCACGCGCATCGGGCGGCATATCGAGGGTATCGAGTCCCTGGGGATTCCCACGATGCGGGAGGTCAATCAGGGTACCGGGATCAGGGGCGGTGATTGTTCTCCGGAGCCGATCAAGACCGGTGGTCCGTCGGCTCCGCTGAATGCGGCGAGTTTCGACACGACCGCCGTCGAGGGGTGGGGTGCGGTCCTGGGGGCGGAGGCGAAGTCCTTCGCGCATCCGGTGCTGCTGGGGCCTGGGCTGAATCTGCTGCGGAACCCGTTCGCCGGGCGCGCGCAGGAGTATCCCAGTGAGGATCCCTTCCTCGCCGGTACGATCCAGAGCGCGCAGATCCGTGGCACCCAGTCCGAGGGTACCCAGGCGATGATGAAGCATTATGCCCTCAACGACAACGAGTACGACGTGGAGCGTTGGACCTCGGCGGTGCATGTTCCGGCGCGGGCGATGCATGAGTTGTATCTGCTGCCGTTCGAGATGGCGGTCAAGGACGCCGAGGTCGCCGCGGTGATGTGCTCGTTCCCCATGGTCAATGGTCGCTGGGCCTGCGGTAACGAGACACTCCTGAGGCAGACCCTGGACACGTGGGGTTTCACCGGGTGGATCGAGGCGGACCGTCGGGCGATGCACAACACGCTGAATTCCCTGAATGCCGGTGTGGGCTGGGAGCTGGACTTCGAGCCGATCTACTACACGGCGGATGCTTTGAAGGAGCATATCCGCGAAGGCCATATCGTCCCCGCGGACATCGACCGGGTCCTGCGCCCGCGCTATGTGCAGATGTTCACGTTCGGCAATTTCGATGATCCGTTGGACTCCTTCGGGGAGGACGATCTGGAGGCGCACCGGGACACGGCACGCACACTCGCCGAGGGCGGGGTGGTCCTGCTGCAGAACACCGAGGACACCCTTCCGCTGGGCGGCAGTGTGGAGAGCGGGGACATCGGTTCGGTCGCGCTCATCGGGCCGGACTGGTTCGCAGGCCAGGCGTCCATGCCACCGAGGAACGGTAGCCCGAGCGAGCTCGTGATGACCGCGACGCAGGAGACGGTCACCCCGGAGGAGGGCATCAGGAACGAACTGGAACGACTCGGTTCGGAGGCGACCGTGACCTACAACGACGGCGCCGACATCGCCTCGGCGGTGGAGCTGGCCGAGGAATCCGACCTCGTCATCATGATGCTCGGTACCACTCCTCGCGAGTCGCAGGACCTGGAAACCTTCGCCCTGTCGGAGGTCAACGGGGTCCAGCAGCTGGAGCTGCTCAACGCGGTCGCCGACGCGAACGCGAACAACGTCGTCGTGCTCAAGACCGGCACCTCCGTGCTCACCGACTGGTCCGACAAGACCAGGGCCATCGTGGCGGCTTGGTTCCCCGGGCAGGACGACGGCGATGTGGTCGCCGGGATCCTCTTCGGCAGGCTCAACCCGTCCGGGAAGTCCCCGGTCACCTGGCCGACCAGCGAAAGGGAGGCCGCCTGGGAGACCGAGCGGCAGTACCCCGGCATCCGCCAGGAGACCGGCACCTGTGGCGGGCAGGGCGTTCCGAGCGGCTTCGGGGTCGGCGACGACGCCGATGCCGATGCGCAGGAGTG
This sequence comes from Arthrobacter echini, assembly GCF_004803505.1. GTDB lineage: Bacteria > Actinomycetota > Actinomycetes > Actinomycetales > Micrococcaceae > Arthrobacter_D > Arthrobacter_D echini. Next base: position 96,782 of record NZ_SSWH01000009.1, on the reverse strand, counting down.
CCCGCCCCAGCTGGTCACCTACTACGAGGAGGACCTGGCGATGGGGTACCGGTGGTACGAGAAGAACGACGTCGAGCCGGCGTTCGCCTTCGGCCACGGGCTGTCCTACACGGACTTCGAGTACGACCAGCTGCGGGTCGACCAGATCGAGCACCCGAGCCCGGACCAGACGGTGATGACCGTGCAGTACCGGGTGACCAACACCGGTGACGTCGCCGGCGCGGAGGCCTCACAGGTCTACCTCACCCTGCCGGAGGAGGCGCAGGAGCCGAGCAAGCGCCTGGTCGGGTTCAGCAAGGACGTGCTCGAGCCAGGCGAGAGCAGGGACGTGAGTGTCGTGCTCGACTCCAACGCCTCCAACCACCCCTTCAGCTACTTCAAGTCCGAATCCGACCAGCTGCAGGAATGGGACGAGGGCGACTGGAAGCAGGCCGAGGGCGATTACACCGTCCACGTCGGTGGTGCCTCCAACAGCGTGCCCCTGACCGAGACGGTCAACTTCACCTGTGAACAGCAGGACGCTACCGGTACCTGCATCGCCCTGGCCGGCGGCGCCGCAGCCTCGAATGCCGACGGGGACAGCAGCTCGGACGACTCGAGTGAGGCAGCATCCTCCAACGACGGCGCACTCAGCGCCGGAGCGATCACCGCGATCGTCGTCGGCGGCCTGCTGCTCCTCGCCGCGATCGTGGCCCTGATCATCTGGCTCCCACGACGCAGCACGAACAGGGTCGGCTGAGCGCTTGAAGCGATTGGGGCAGTTCTTCCCGCCCCGCCCGGGACCGGGTGAGGCCGGCGATGCCGGTCTCTTCGGTCCGGATTCCGCGGCCTGGCGGATCGCTCGCGAGCGCGTCATCCTCGCCGGTGGCCCTGCTGCGCTGTTGCTCCAGGTGGCTCATCCGCTCGTGGGAGAAGGTGTTCGCTCCCACAGCGGTTTCGCGGCCGACCCGCTGAGGCGCCTGCGTGGAACGCTCGACGCCGTCCTGACGGTCACTTTCGGGGACCGGGCGCAGGTCCGTGCCGCATCAGGGAACGTAGCGCTCAGGCACCGCCCGGTCCAGGGGACTCTTCCGGATTCCAGCGGGTCGGTCAGAGCGGGAACGCCCTACAGTGCGAGCGATCCGGCGTTGTCCCTGTGGGTCTTCGCAACCCTGGTCCGGACGGCACTGGAGGCGACGGAGATCTTCCTCCGGCCGATCAGCTCCGACGAGCGCGATGCCTACTACCGCGACATGAGGCAGTTCGCCCGGCTGTTCGGGGTGACCGAGGAGATCCTGCCCGCGAACCACGCAGCCCTCGAGCGGTATGTCGCTGAGCAGATCCGCACAGTGCTCGACGTCGGTGCGACCGCGCGGCTCATCGGCGGACAGCTCCTGGCGCCCGATCCACCGCTCGTTGCGCTCCCGTTACGGAGAGTGCCCGCGCTCCTGGCGGCAGGCCTCCTGCCACCGGCGCTCCGGGATGCCTACGCCCTGCCCTGGCGGCGGCGGGAGCAGGTGGCCTTCGCCGTCGTCCGCCGTGTGGTGCGCCTCGCGATACCGATGCTCCCCGCGCGTTGGCGCTACTGGCCGCACTACACAGTCGCCCGCGAGCGGGTAGCCGGCACGGCCGGCTGACCCACTACACCGCCTCGCACACCGGAGGACTTGCAGATCCTGAGAGGTCGAACCACCCGTGGTGGATCGACTGTGAGGCGATCGCGTCCGCCACCGCGGAATGCATTGCACCGCGGGAGGTATTCGTCAATCTGCTCATCCACCTGGTTCTGTCTGTTCTTGCCCCACGCGGTGCGCTAGGGTCACGGTATGTCGAGGTTCAGCTTCTTGGAATGGCCAGTTGTTCGGCAGCTTCGCTCCGGCGATCCACTCGGTCGCGGCGAAGCTGTGACGTCGCAGAAGACCCGCGACATCACAGCACGAACGTCCACCGCGGACCGCGTGGTGCAGAGCGTCTGCCCCTACTGTGCTGTGGGGTGCGGGCAGCGTGTCTTCGTCAAGGACGAGAAAGTCGTCCAGATCGAGGGCGACTACGATTCACCGATCTCCAGGGGCAGGCTCTGCCCGAAGGGGTCGGCCAGCGAGCAACTGGTCAATGCACCCAGCAGGCAGATGTCCGTCCTCTATCGGGCGCCCTACGCCAAGGATTGGCAGCACCTGGATCTGGAGACCGCCACTGACATGGTGGCCGACCGGTTCATCGAGGCGCGTCGCAACACCTGGGAGGACACCGACGAGCAGGGTCGCGCCCTGCGGCGCACCATGGGCATTGCCGGCCTGGGTGGGGCGACGCTGGACAACGAGGAGAACTATCTGATCAAGAAGCTCTTCACGGCAGCCGGAGCCGTGCAGTTGGAGAACCAGGCGCGTATTTGACACTCCGCCACGGTTCCCAGTCTGGGAACCTCATTTGGTCGGGGCGGAGCCACACAGACGCTCGAGGACATGGCGAACGCCGACTGCATCGTCATCCAGGGTTCCAACATGGCCGAATGCCACCCGGTGGGATACCAGTGGGTCGCTGAGGCCAAAGCCAGGGGCGCGAAGGTCATCCACGTGGATCCCCGATTCACGCGCACCAGTGCCGTTGCCAGTAAGCACGTCCCCATCCGCGCCGGATCCGACATCGTCCTGCTCGGCGCCCTGATCAACTACGTCCTCAGCAAGGACCTGTGGTTCAAGGACTACGTGCTCGCCTACACGAATGCGGCAACCGTGGTGGGAGAGGATTTCCGTGACACCGAGGACCTGGACGGGTTGTTCTCCGGCTACGATCCCGAGACCGGCCAGTATGATCTGTCCTCCTGGGCGTACGAGGACAAATCAGCCGGGAAGGGTGGCGACGGCGGCTCCGAACACGGCTCCGACACGTCGTCCCGCGCGGCCGGCGACCAGTACGGCAGTGGCGGGCCGGCGATGGACGGCGAGTTCGTACAGGACCTCACCCTGGAGCATCCGAGGACGGTGTTCCAGATCCTCAAACGCCACTATTCCCGCTACACCCCGGAAATGGTCCACGAGGCGTGCGGCATACCGGTCGAGGATTTCGACTATGTGGCGCGGGCCATCACCGAGAATTCCGGTCGGGAGCGCACCACGTGTTTCGCGTATGCCGTGGGCTGGACCCATCACACCGTGGGCGCGCAGTACATCCGTACCGCGGCGATCCTGCAGCTTCTGCTGGGTAATGTGGGCAGGCCGGGTGGAGGAATCATGGCCCTGCGCGGTCATGCCAGCATCCAGGGCTCGACGGACATCCCGACGCTGTTCAATCTGCTGCCGGGCTACCTGCCGATGCCGAAGGCCGAGATGGGAAGCCTCGACGAGTACCTGAAGGAGGTCTTCTCCCCGGACGGAAAGGGGTTCTGGGCGAACGCGGACGCCTATACGGTCAGCCTGCTCAAGGCCTGGTGGGGTGATGCCGCCACAGAGGACTCCGAGTGGGCGTACCAGTACATGCCCCGCATCAACGGTCCCCACGGGACCTACCAGACGGTCATGCGCATGCTCGACGACGAGGTCGAGGGTTACTTCGTCTTCGGCCAGAATCCGGCCATCGGATCTGCTCACGGCAAGCTGCAGCGGCTGGGGATGTCGCACCTGAAGTGGCTCGTGGTGCGGGACTTCAACCTGATCGAAACCGCTACCTGGTGGAAGGACGGGCCGGAGATCGCCACGGGTGAACTGAAGACGGAGGATATCGGTACCGAGGTCTTCTTCCTACCGGGAGCCACCCACGTGGAGAAGGCAGGCTCGTTCACACAGACCCAGCGGCTGCTGCAGTGGCGGCACCAGGCTGTGCGGCCGCCGGGCGACTGCCAGAGCGAGTTGAAGTTCTTCTTCGAGCTGGGCAAGCGGATCCGAGCGAAACTGGCCGATTCGACGGACGAGCGGGACCGCCCGTTGCAGGATCTGACCTGGGACTATCCACTCGACGAGCACGATGAACCCGACCCCGAAGCGGTCCTCGCCGAGATCAACGGGTGCCATCTGACGGGGCCCGAGGCAGGAACTCCACTGTCCTCGTATACGCAGATGCGCGCCGACGGCTCCACCGCCGGCGGATGCTGGATCTACACCGGTGTCTATGCCGACGGTGTCAATCACGCCGCCGATCGCAGACCCGGCCAGGAACAGGGTCCCGTCGCCTCCGAGTGGGGTTGGTCCTGGCCGGCCAACCGGCGCATCCTGTACAACCGGGCTTCGGCGGACCTCGAGGGCAAGCCGTGGAGTGAACGCAAGAAGTACGTCTGGTGGGACGAGGAGCAGAAGCGGTGGACCGGGGACGACGTGCCCGACTTCCCCGTGGACCTCGCTCCCGGTACTGTCCCGGATCGTGACGCCAGAGGAGTTGCTGCGCTCGCCGGCGACGACCCGTTCATCATGCAGTCCGACGGCAAAGGATGGCTCTACGTCCCGAAGGGTATGGTCGACGGCCCGCTGCCGACACACTACGAGCCTCAGGAGTCCCCGGTCTCCAATCCGCTCTACGGGCAGCAGCAGAATCCCACCCGGGTGGTGTTCCCGCGCGAGGACAATCTCAGCGCGCCCAGTGCGGGTACCCGAGGTTCGGATGTCTACCCCTACGTGTTCACCACGTACCGCCTGACCGAGCATCACACGGCCGGTGGGATGAGCCGGTGGTTACCGTATCTCTCCGAGTTGCAGCCGGAGATGTTCTGCGAGGTCTCTCCGGAGCTGGCGGCCGAACGAGGGTTGGAGCCCTACGGATGGGCCACCATCATCTCGCCGCGTTCGGCGATCGAGGCGAAGGTACTGGTGACCGATCGGGTGAAACCGTTGAAGGTGGGTGGGCACACCGTTCACCAGATCGGCTTGCCGTACCACTGGGGCGTGGGACAGGACGCTGTGGTCTCCGGCGACGCCGTCAACGACCTGGTCGGCGTGACGCTGGATCCCAACGTACAGATCCAGGAGTCCAAGGTGGGTTCGTGCACCATCGTCCCGGGTCGTCGGCCGCAGGGCGCTGAGCTCCTCACCCTGGTCTCCGATTACCAGTCCCGCGCGGGGCTGACACCGGAAACGGGCAATCAGAAGCTCACCGGATCAGATCCGGTGTCGGGCGAGGGCACCAAGGAGGAGAACTGAATGGACCCATTGACCGAATCCCCGGATCACCTCAGGCACAGCGGGCACCCCCGGAAGGGTTTCTTCACCGACACGTCGATCTGCATCGGGTGCAAGGCGTGCGAAGTCGCGTGCAAGGAATGGAACCGCAATCCTGTGGACTCGGACTATCAGTTGCTCGAGTCCTCCTATGACAACACCGGCGAGCTCGGCGCGGACACCTGGCGCCACGTCGCGTTCGTCGAGCAGGGCCGTGAGCAGATCGATCGTGCCCGTGAGTCGGGTAAGGCTCTCGTCAGCCTCGGCATACCCAGGATCGGCCCGCCCGGGCAGGACAGGGCGCCGGACCTGTCGAATGCGGATACAGCCCCGCCGGACACCGATGAGTTCCGGTGGTTGATGTCGTCGGACGTGTGCAAGCACTGCACCAATGCGGGGTGCCTCGATGTCTGCCCCACCGGAGCGCTGTTCCGGACGGAACATGGCACCGTGGTAGTGCAGGACGACGTCTGCAACGGCTGTGGAACCTGCGTGGCTGGCTGCCCCTTCGGTGTGATCGAGCGGCGGAGCAACGGCACGGCAGGACCGAAGACCGACCGCGACTTCACCCCCGGAGAACAGGCACCCACGCGCAACGGCGGCGTCGCCCAGAAGTGCACGCTGTGCTACGACCGGATGGTCGACGATCAGACCCCGGCCTGCGCGCAGGCCTGCCCGACGACGTCGATCAAGTACGGCGAACGCGAGAACATGGTCACTGCTGCGAAGGAGCGGGTGGCGGAACTGCATGCGCAGGGGTTGACGGAAGCGCGGCTCTACGGAGCCAATGATTCCGACGGCGTGGGAGGCACCGGCTCGGTGTTCCTGCTGCTGGACGAACCGGAGGTGTACGGGTTGCCGCCGGATCCCCAGGTTCCTACGAAGGACCTGCCGCGCATGTACAAGCGGGCCGGTGTCGCCGCCGCCGGCATGCTGGTGGGCGCCGCCGCAGCCTTCCTGGTAGGGGGCCGGAATTGACGGTCTCCGACTTCGACGACTACAGGCCGCCTGAACCGCCCCACAGCCGGAAGCGGGACGGCAAGCGCCGTCGGGGTGGTTCGGGTCAGGGGCGTGTGGAACCATCGGTGGTCCCCGACGTCGCTTTCACGTCCTACTACGGCCGTTCAGTGGTCAAACCTCCGCCATGGGGGAACCCCATCGCCGTCTATCTCTTCCTCGGCGGGGTAGCAGGCGGTTCTGCGCTCCTCGGCCTCGGTGGTCAGATGACCGGGCGCCTGATCCTGCGCCGCAACAGTAGGCTGGCTGCGCTGGCAGCAACCGGGGCCGGAGCGGCGGCGCTGGTGGTGGATCTCGGCCGTCCCGAGCGGTTCTTGAACATGCTCCGTACCATCAAGCTCACCTCTCCCATGAGCGTCGGCTCGTGGATCCTGGCGGCGTTCGGCACGGGTGCTGGAGTATGTGCTGCATCGGAGATCGACCGGATGACCGGTTCCAGGCTCCCGCTCGGGCCGCTCCGCCGAGTATTGCGGGGCCTCGAGGGTCCGGCGGGAGTAGAAGCGGCCGTGTTCGCGGCCCCCCTGTCGGTCTACACCGCGGTCCTTCTCTCGGACACCGCGAATCCGACCTGGAACGCCGCGCGGGAGGATCTGCCTCTGGTCTTCGTCGGGTCGGCCAGCCTCGCCGCCGCGGGCCTTGCCATGATCACCACTCCCGTGAAGGAGGCCGGGCCGGCGCGGACGATGGCGTTGCTGGGGGTTGCCGGAGAACTGATCGCCACCAGGGTGATGGAGCGGAACATGGATCCGGTCGTCGCAGAGACCCTGCATCAGGACGCACCGGGACGGATGCTCGCCTGGAGTGAGCGGCTGGCTGTGATCGGGGGCGTCGGTGTGCTGCTGGGCGGGAGGCACCGGCTCACCGCGGCCCTGTCGGGAGTAGCGCTCCTGGGCGCCTCGGTCCTGACACGCTTCGGGATCCTGCGCGCGGGCCTGAGATCCACCGAAGATCCGCGGTACACCATCGAACCGCAGAAGAACCGGCTCGCTGCACGACGGCGGGCAGGCATCGTCCACGATTCGATCACGACGAGCGACTGAAGCCCTTCCGTCAGCGTATGTCGATGCCCGGTATCTCGGTGGTGTGTCCCACGACGGGATGGCCCGGCAGCTCGCCCACCACGAGCAATCCCCCGGAGGTCTGGGCGTCGGCGAGCAACAACAGGTCCTCCTCCGAGACTCCCGCCGCGGTCCGCAGATGGGGGCGGACCCAGTCCAGGTTGCGTCGGGTCCCACCCGAGATGAAGCCGTCGCGCAGTGCTTCTCGGGCCCCGGTGACCAACGGCACCGCGTCGTGATCGATGACCGCGCCCACTCCGGAGGCCCGGCACATCTTGTGGAGATGCCCCAGGAGACCGAAACCGGTGACATCCGTCGCGGCCCGCACCCCGTGCTGTACCGCTGCTTCGGATGCGTCGCGGTTCAGTTCCACCATGGTCGCGATGGCCTCGGGAAAGATTTCCCCGGTGGTCTTGTGCCGGTTGTTCAGCAGGCCCAGCCCGATCGGCTTGGTGAGTGTCAGGGGGAGACCGGGACGGGCGGCATCGTTGCGGAGCAGCTTGGTGGGGTCGCCGATCCCCGTGACCGCCATTCCGTACTTCGGCTCCGGGTCATCGACCGAATGCCCTCCGGTCACCGGGCAGCCGGCCTCCGCGGCCACGTCGAGTCCGCCGCGTAGAACCTCGGCCAGTAGCTCCATGGGCAGCACGCCCCGTGGCCAGCCCACGAGGTTGATGGCGGTGACGGGACTTCCACCCATGGCGTAGATGTCGGACAGGGCGTTCGCTGCCGCGATCCGGCCCCAGTCATAGGCGTCGTCGACGACCGGGGTGAAGAAGTCCGCGGTCGACAGCACCGCGAGATCGTCACGGACCAGGACAGCGCCGGCGTCGTCGCCGCCGTCGAGCCCTACCAGAACGCTGGGGTGCCTCTGCCCGGTCAACCCGCTGACAACGTCCTCGAGTTCGCCGGGAGGGATCTTGCAGGCGCATCCTCCGCCGTGGGCGAAGCCGGTGAGTCGTACTGCTGCGAGTTGTTGCTGATCCACACCAGGGGCCCGTGCTTCCATGGCAGCCAGTCTAGGCATGCTCAGCGGTGTTAGCATCATCCTGGAGGCGTCTGGGTCCTGGTGTGCCCCCCGGTCTTCAAAACCGGTGAGACCGAGTAGCTCGGTCTGGCGGGTTCGATTCCCGTCCGCCTCCGCCACTTGCCGTTGGTATCCCCGAAGGAGGGCTGTGGGCACACACGATCCGCGTCGACTCATTCCGCGGACCGACAGGCTGCTCTCCCACCCGGAGCTCCGACTCGCCCGGGCCCGTCTTGGCAGCGACGTCATCAGCTCCCTCGTCCAGCAGGTCCAGGACCGGGCGCGCTCGGGTGAGATCGCGCCGGAGGATGTCGAACCGCAGATCCTGGCCGCTGTGTCCTCCCGGCGGGCCACGTCCCTGAGGACGGTGCTGAACGCCACGGGCGTCATCGTCCATACGAATCTCGGCCGTGCCCCTTTGTCGCAGGTCTCCCGGGAGGCTCTGCTCACCGCGGCCGGCTACGTCGACGTGGAACTGGATCTGGCCACCGGGACCCGGTCCGGACGCGGGATCGGCGCACGGCAGGCGTTGTTGCGCGCCTGCCCGGCAGCGGAGAGTGCGCTTGTGGTCAACAACGGCGCAGCCGCCCTGCTGCTGGCCACCACGGTGCTGGCGGGTCCGGGCGAGGTGGTGATCAGCCGCGGGGAACTGGTCGAGATCGGCGCAGGCTTCAGGCTTCCCGAGCTGATCGAATCGACCGGCGCGCGTCTGCGTGAGGTGGGCACCACCAACCGGACGCACCTGCGTGACTACGAAGCAGCGCTGGGAGACCGGACCGGCTGCCTGCTCAAGGTCCACCCGAGCAACTTCCGGATCAGCGGATTCACCTCCGGGGTCGAGGTGCATCGACTCCGGACGCTGGCCGATCGATACCACGTCCCGCTCGTGGTGGATCTGGGGAGCGGCCTGCTCGAGCCCGATCACGTCCTACCCGACGAACCCGACGTCGCGAGTGCGTTGGACGCCGGCGCCGACGTCGTCATCGTCAGCGGGGACAAACTCCTCGGCGGCCCGCAGGCGGGACTCCTGCTCGGCCGCGCCGAGGTGATCGACACGCTGGCGCGACATCCGCTGGCCCGGGCGCTGCGGACGGACAAGCTGACGCTGGCCGCGCTGGAGGCCACGGTCTCCGGTCCGGTGACCCCGGTGGTCGCAGCGCTGCACGCTGATCCGGTGCGGCTTCGCGAACGCACGGAGGCGCTCGCGAGGGCCGTGGGTTGTGCCGTGGTCGAACACGACGGCAGGGTCGGCGGCGGCGGAGGCCCCGACGTGCCGCTGCCTGGCTGGGCGGCCCGGCTTCCTGAACGTGCTGCCCTGCCGCTGCGCACAGGGGACCCGCCCGTGCTGCCGCGGGTCCATGATGGTGCCTGCCTGGTGGATCTGCGGTGCATCCCGGAGGACGACGACGAACAGGTGACCACGGCTGTGCTGGCGGCTCTGGAGCGGCCCGGCGACGTGCCGGGACTGGAAGGCAGCTGAGGATGTTCGTCGTTGCGACCGCAGGGCATGTCGACCACGGCAAGAGCACACTGGTACGTGCCCTCACCGGGATGGAACCGGACCGCTGGGCGGAGGAGCGCCGCCGTGGGCTGACCATCGACCTGGGGTTCGCCTGGACCCGGCTCTCGTCGGGCCGGGATGTGGCGTTCGTGGATGTACCCGGACACGAGCGGTTCCTCGGCAACATGCTGGCCGGGCTGGGACCTGCGCCGGCGGTGTGTTTCGTCGTCGCCGCCGACGAAGGGTGGCAGGCGCAGTCCAGTGATCACCGCGATGCGATCGCCGCCCTCGGCATCAGTCATGGAATCGTGGTGCTGACGCGGAGCGACCGGGCGCCCGGCGGTTCGGGCCAGGTACTGGCGCGCGTTCGGGCGGAACTCGAGGGCACCGGGTTGAAGGACGCACCGGCCGTCGCCGTGTCCGCGGTGGACGGCACCGGGCTCGAGGAGCTGCGCCGCGCGCTGGACGCCATGCTGTCGACCCTGCCCCCACCGGACCCGGACACCCGCGTCCGGTTGTGGATAGACCGGTCCTTCACGATCAGCGGCGCCGGAACGGTGGTGACGGGCACGCTGAGCTCCGGCACTCTCTCGCGGGGTGACCGGCTGGTGCTCGCAGGCAGCGCGGGAACCGACGTCGTGTCGGTACGGGCTCTGCACAGCCGCAACGAGGCTGCTGACTCCATCGGTCCCACCAGCCGCGTCGCGGTCAATCTCAGGGCCGGACTTTCTGCGGAAGCGATCCACCGCGGGGACGTTCTGCTCACGGAGGACAGCTGGCTGGAGGTGGATACGGTCGACGTCCGGCGCACCACGGGTACCTCTTTCACCGACATTCCCGCACAGCTGTTCGTTCATGTGGGTACTGCCGTCGTGCCGTGCCGGGTCCGCCCCCTCGGGGAGGACCACGCACGCCTCACTCTCGACCGGCGCTTCCCACTCGAACTCGGTGACCGCCTGGTACTGCGCGCGGCCGGCGGGCGGGGGGTCCTCGCGGGAGCGCAGATCCTCGACGTCGATCCACCAGCGCTGGACCGGCGCGGTGACGCAGCCCGGCGGGCCGCAGTCCTCGCGGACATGTCGCCCGGCGGGGATGCGCTGACGGAGATCGCTCGTCGCGGGGCGGTCCGGGTCGAACAGTTGCGCAGGATGGGTGTCTCCCACCTGGACGAGGTGCCCGACGGCGTGAGGACCTTCGGTGACTGGTGGGTGCACGAGGCCGCGCTCGAGGGGTGGCGGCGGCGAGTGCGCAGCGCCGTGGAGCACCTGGCGAAGCAGGACCCGTTGGCGGCCGGACTGTCGCACGGAGCGGCCCGGGATCTCCTGGGGCCGGCCGGCGCGCTGCTGGAAGCGGTCGTCCGGGAAGCCGGCCTCGAATACCGTGCTGGTTTCATCACCCTGCCCGGTCGGCGTCCGGACCTCGGTGCGGCCGAAGCGGGGATCGCCGTACTCGAGAAGCGCCTGACCGCGGGTCCCTTCGCTGCTCCGGAGGCCCATGACCTGAAGGGGCTCGGGCTGGGTAGCCGGGAGCTGGCAGCAGCTGAGCGCAGCGGGCGCCTGTTGAGGATCGGCGACGGTGTCGTCCTGCTACCGCGGGCACCGGCCCTTGCAATGCGCGAGCTCGCGGCCCTGCCGCAGCCGTTCACGACCAGCGAGGCACGGAAAGCGCTGGACACCACGCGCAGGGTCGTGATCCCGCTGCTCGAGTACCTCGACGGACGCGGCTGGACCCGGCGGCTCGATGCGAACCGGCGTTCCATCACCTGAGCCCGGAGGCGGGGAACCTACGTCATCTGCGCCGGTAGTAGTCGTCCCGGGCTTTCTGCGCGGTTCATTCCTCCGGCCGGCGGATCGTCGTGGTGACCGACACCAGCTGCGGCCGCGGTGGTGCTGAGCTGAAGCCGAAGCGTACCGGTGGGCTCACAGGGGCCAACTGACCGAGATCCGAGTCCTTCCACGCCGCCGTCGCTCCCAGGATGGCACGGGCAGAGGTGACCCCGTAGTACTCCTTGCGCCCATGACCGGCAGAACCTGCTGTCGCAACGCCGGTGATCAGCCGCGACGCCACCGGATTGATCAGGGCGAGCCAGGTCGGATGGGTGGCCAGACGCTGGGGGAGCACGCCGAGCAGTCGCCCGAGAAGGGTGAGCCCGCCGATCTCGACGAAGACCTGCAACTCGTCCGCGTCGACCACGAGCCGGTCCGACGCGAGAGTGGAGCTGACGGGGGAGACGACGACGTCGTCGAACGAGTAGGTTGCCCCCACGTAGTCCGCCACCTCCTGCGTCGGGGCGAGCAGCGTTCGCTGCCCGGCCGAATCCTCCAGCATGACGTCGGTGAAGGCGCCGAAGGGCGAGGACTCCCACCGCCCGATCACCAGACGTGTCCCGGAGGTGGTGCCGACACCGGCAATGTGTCCAACGAAGCGGTCCATGCCCCCATTGTCCACGGAGCGTCGGGATCCGCCGTCGTTCCGCATCCTCCTGTTCGACGCTCGTCGAGTGCCTCGGCTAAACTCGGACGGTAAGAGCCCCAGTGGCTGCGGCAGATCCGCAGCCGGTTGGGGCGTTCTCATGCACGGCGTCGTATCTGCCGTATACGGACGACGCCGTACCGAATGGGGGAGTATCCCATGCCAGCAATCGTCATCGTCGGAGCCCAGTGGGGCGATGAGGGCAAGGGCAAGGCCACCGATCTGCTCGGCGGGCGCGTCGACTATGTCGTGAAGCCCAATGGCGGGAACAACGCCGGGCACACCGTGGTGGTCAATGGCGAGAAGTACGAGCTCAAACTCCTTCCCGCCGGAATCCTGAGCCCCAACGCCGTCCCGATCATCGGCAACGGCTGCGTGATCAATCTCGAGGCGTTGTTCGAGGAGATCGACGGACTGGAGGCTCGCGGGGCCGACACCTCCCGGCTCCGGGTGTCCGCCAACGCCCACCTCGTGGCCCCCTACCACCAGGTACTGGACAAGGTCACGGAGCGCTTCCTCGGAAAGCGGGCCATCGGCACCACGGGACGCGGCATCGGCCCGGCCTACATGGACAAGGTGGCCCGGCTCGGTCTGCGCGTCCAGGACGTCTTCGACGAATCGATTCTGCGCCAGAAGGTCGAGGGATCGCTCAAGCAGAAGAACGAACTGCTGGTCAAGGTATACAACCGCCGTGATGTCGAGGTGGAGGAGGTTCTCGAGTACTTCCTCTCCTTCGCCGAGCGACTGCGTCCCCTCGTCATCGACTCCACCTTCGTGCTCAACGAGGCCCTCGATGCCGGCAAGGTGGTGCTGATGGAGGGGGGACAGGCCACCTTCCTCGATGTCGACCACGGCACCTACCCGTTCGTGACGTCGTCGAATCCCACAGCGGGGGGCGCGTCCGTCGGCTCGGGGATCGGACCCACCAGGATCAGCCGCGCCGTGGGCATCATCAAGGCGTACACCACGCGCGTCGGCGCGGGCCCCTTCCCCACGGAACTCTTCGACGACATGGGCCTCTACCTGCAGACCAAGGGAGGCGAGTTCGGTGTGAACACGGGCCGCCCGCGCAGGTGCGGCTGGTACGACGCCGTACTCGCGCGGCATGCCTCACGCGTCAACGGCTTCACGGACTACTTCGTGACCAAGCTCGATGTCCTGACGGGCATCGAGAGTATCCCCGTGTGCGTGGCATACGACGTCGACGGCGTGCGCCACGACGAGATGCCCATGACGCAGACCGACTTCCACCACGCGGAGCCGGTCTTCGAGTACTTCGACGGCTGGACCGAGGACATCACGGGGGCGCGCACCCTGCAGGACCTGCCGGAGAATGCGCAGGCCTACGTGCGTGCACTCGAGAAGCTCTCGGGCACCCGGTTCTCGGCGATCGGCGTCGGTCCGGACCGCGACCAGACCATCGTGATCAACGATCTGATCGGCTGACCGCAGCGGCGTGCCCGTAACTGACCGGTGCGCCCGCAGGAGCACCGACGTCAGGCGCCGGAGCGACAGGCGAGCTAGAGGTTGACAGTGATGTCGGCGTCCTCCCGCAGCTCGGCGAGGAGGTCCTGCGCCGCCTCCGAGAGCTTCTCGCCCTCCAGCTGCTCCTCTATCCCATCGCGTACGTCCTCGAGCGGCGGGATGGGCGTCGTCGTGTCGCCCGCTTCCTCCTGCTGCGCCTTCGCGGCGTCGTAGGTGTCCTGGATCTCCTGATCGGTGGGTGCGATATCGCCGGCCTCCTCCGCGAGCAGCGCGTCGAGCTTGACCTGGTCCGCGAGCTGCGTGTCGAACTCCTCGTCCTCGAGGCCCTGCTCCGCGAAGGCTGCCCGGAGGTCTTCCTCCGTCTCGAGCTGACTGGATTCCAGGAGGTCGTCGACGGCGGCATCCAGGGCCTCGGGGCTCGCGTCGATTCCTCGTTCCTCCGCCTCCTGCCGCAGCAGTTCGGTGCTCACGAGGTTGTCCGCGACGCTCGTCCTCAACTGCTCCTGATCGAGTATCTGGCCGTCGAGCTGCGCTGCGGTGGAGGCCTGGGCGAACTGGATCTCGTACGCGCTGGTGAACTCCTCACGGTCGATCTCGGTGCCGTTGACCGTGGCGACCACGTCGGGAATGTCCTCGAGATCGGGTTCGGGCGGTGCTTCCGCAGTCGTGCTCGGGGTGGCTTCTGCTGTCGACTCCGCGGGAGCGGAGGCCGCTGCGCCGTCGGCGTCGTCCGTGTCACTGCAGGCGCCCAGGAGCGCCGTCGATCCGATGAAGGCGGCAGCGAGCAGCAACCGCTTCCGTGCTGGTGTCCTGTTGGGCATGATGAGTCCTTGCGTCGTGGGTCAGCGTGGAACACTAGCAAACGCTGATGACCATCCGATGGACGGAAGCCCCATGGACGCTGAACGTCGACCCTGCGTAAATCCTGCTACCAACCCCAGGTCCCGGCGCCGCCCTTGAATGGGCCCGCGATCATCGAGGTGATCCAGCCACCGTAGAAGCCACCCTCCTGCGCCTGGACCCGTTCTCCGTCCACGGTGCAGGAGTCCATTTGCGCGGGGTAAATCGCGGCACGAGTGGAGAGGTCCTCGTAACCGCGCACCGGCCTCGGGTACGTCCAGGCGCCGCGCGGGCTGCGTGCAGTGCCCGCGACGACGTCGAAGTACGCGGCAGCGCCCTTGAACTCGCAGTGCGTGGAGCCGTCCACGGGTTTCAGCACGCCGGGCAGGAAATCCTCGATCGGCAGGTAATGGACCGGTGGGTGGCTGGTCTCCAGCACCCGCACGGCGGAGCTGGTGGCGGCGATGAGCTGCCCGCCGAAGCGCACCTCGATCCTCGCTGAGGAGCGTTCGACCCTGGGTGGTCTCGGGTAGTCCCACACCGATTCCTGTCCAGGGCCGGGCTGGACACGCTTTCCACTCCCCGGGGTCGTCATGGACTCAAAGCTACTCCCGGCAGCCGGTAGCGGTTCTGTAGGCTGGATGGACGACACACGGACAAGGGGCAGGCATGAAGGTCAGCGTTGGTCAGTTCAGGCCCGGTGGGGACACCCCGGCGAACCTCGCCGTCATGCGTGAGCTCGCGGCGACAGCCGGTGTGCAAGGGTCTGCGCTGATCGTCTTCCCCGAGGAGTCGATGTTCTCGATCGGCGCGGTGCAGGGCTCCCTGCAGGACGCCGTGGAAGCCAACTGGACCTCCTTCGTCCAGCAGCTCTCCTTCATCGCGGCCGAGAACTCGATCGCCGTCGTCGCCGGTGGGTACGAGCCCAGCGGTGAGGCGCGGCCCTTCAACACACTGGTCCTCATCGATTCGACCGGCCGCATCGTCGACACCTACCGCAAGCTGCACCTGTACGACGCCTTCAGCTACCAGGAGTCCTCACGCATCAAGCCCGGCGACGGCGGCATCAAGGTTGCCCAGATCGGTGATCTCCGCGTGGGGCTCATGACCTGCTACGACCTCCGCTTCCCCGAACTGTCACGGGCTCTGACCGATGTGGGCGCCGATCTGCTCTGCGTGCCGGCCGCCTGGTTCGAGGGCGAGCACAAGATCGAGCACTGGGAGACACTGCTGAAGGCACGCGCCATCGAGAACACGGTGTGGGTCGCAGCGGCGGGGACCTCGGGCGGCCATACCATCGGTCACTCCGCCATCATCGACCCCATGGGCATCCCGCTGGCACACCTGGAGAACGAGGAGCGCGGTGTCGTCACCACGGAGGTCACCCGCCGGAGGGTCGACGACGTACGCGAGTTCCTGCCGGTACTGCAGAACCGTCGATTCAGCCGGAACGAGACCATTGTCGACGCCCACTGACCCGGACGGCAGAGCCGGGGCGGGAACGCCCTGACAGTACTTCGTCCGGTCAGGAAGAAGAATCCGCACGCGCGTAACCTTTTCGGATCGACGAGCGATTACCCCTGTGTAAGCGCCGCATCGAGACTTATCCCCCAACGGGTCTCGGTGCGGCCTTCTTCATTCCTGACGACTCGCCGCCGGGCGACTCCCGGGCGCCGGGGGCAAGGGCTACGATGGTCTCGCCCTCCCGCTCGAACAAGGAACAGCCGTGAGCACTCCGTTGCCTGATGATGCGCTTGCTCGCGCTCAGGGCGGCGAACCGGCGGCACTCTCCCTCATCTATCGGTCGCTGAGCCCTGCGGTGCAGGGGTATCTGGCCGGTCGGGGTTCGGAGGATCCGGAGGCCCTGACCCAGGAGGTCTTCCTCACGGTGTTCGCCAAGCTGGCCTCGATCACCGGAGGGATGCCGGGACTTCGCTCCTTCGCCTTCTCGGTGGCTCATGCCCGTTATGTGGACGAATTGCGCAGAAGGACACGGGCCCCGGTTCTCGTGGGCTATGACGCCAGTGGTGACACCCGCGTCGCTGCTTCCGCGGAAACGGTCGCTCTGGGGAATCTCGACACCTCGGCCGCGCAGGGCATGCTCGCGCAGCTCAAGGACGAGCAGCGTGAGGTGCTCCTGCTGCGGATCGTTGCGGAACTGCCCATCGACCAGGTCGCGGAGATCCTGGGCCGCTCGGCGGGATCTGTGAAGCAGTTGCAGCGGCGGGGACTGCTGAAGTTGAAGGAACTCGTGCAAACCACTGAATCGGAAGCGCTATGACTGATCAGGACAGCCCATCGCCGGATCGCCTGCAAGACCTCCTCGACGAGGTGGGGGTCACCTCCGACCCGGGGCTCCTCCGCGTACTCGGGGAAATCAGCGCGTTGGGTACCGGATCCGCTCCGGAAGCCTCCGACGACCTTTCAGCGGTGCTCTCTGCCGATGCCGCGGCCCCGGGCCGGTGGGGCAAGCGTCGGATCACCTTCCTCGGCGGGGCGCTAGCCGTGTCCATGGGCGTGGGTATGTCCGCGGTCGCGGCGGACACCTTCCATCTCTCCGCCGGTGGAGGCAGCGGCATCGACTCCGTGGCACTGCCCGCCGCGGGTGCCCGCGTCGATCGTGCTCGCGCCGATTCCCTCGATCAGGACCACGCTGCTCGCGCCCCTGGAACCCTGGCCGGGCCCTCGCGCGACGCACTCGTCGATCGCGCCGGCCAGGTTCCCGGAGGTACTGCTCGCTCCGCGACTCGTTCCGCCGATGCCGATGTGGAGAAGTCTCCACCCGTGGACGCGGAGATCGGTGCGACCGAGCAGCAGCGTGCTCCGCTCGCGCGGCCGCAGACACCTATGGTGCCGTCAACGGCCCCCAGCTCGACGCCCTGGTCCCTCCCGGCAGCGCCACCGGAGCGCGACGGGGGCACCGGCTCTAGCGGGACGGTTCCTCCGGGACCGGGGTCCGCCCTCGATGCGGGGGTCCAGGCGCACGACACGGGTGTCGTCGTCGCCTCCGGGCCCCCACCCATCCCTGCGCCTGTCGACAGGAGCGAGATCACCCCGCCCGGTGGGACTGCGGCTGCAGCCGATGGTTCCGCGAGCGCTGATCGAGTTCACGGTGTGCGCCGTGCAGCAGGCAGAGCCCCCGCGAGCCCCGGTTCCCTCGATCCGGCTGCGCGGAGTGGGTCCGCCACCGCTGCCGCGAGTTCCAGCTCTGCCGATCCGGCCGAGTCTGAAATCCAGGTCGCACGCGGCTCATTTGGTGCTGCGTCGGCCGGAATCGCCAGCTGGCAGAGCAAGACGGCTTTGGGTCAGGACGAGATGTTCTCCAGCTGGATGCTCGCCGAACTTTACGATCGTGTCGGGAGCGACGTACCCGACGGCATGCTGCTGTTCACCGCTCACGGTCCTGAGGATGTCCCCTGGTCGGTGTTCCTCTCGGTCGACTTCGACGTCGAGTTCTCCGGTGCCGAGTTCGATGCCCGGTTCGACGTCGAGCCGGCGTCTGCGGCTCCTGAGCAGGCGTCCGACGCTCCTGGTTCCGGGTCCCCGACCCCTCATGGGGCCGGGGCGATTGCTGACCTTCCCCCCGACGCCGCCCGGGTGACTCCGATGCCGGTCGAGGGGGCGCCCGGTGCGACTACCGCATTCGTCGAGGAATCACCCGGCGTGAGCGAACCGGGTACCGGCACGCCCGAACCGACGGAGCCCGGTCTGACGGAGCCCGGACCGATGGAGCCCGGACCGACGGAGCCCGGACCGATGGAGCCCGGACCGATGGAGCCCGGACCGATGGAGCCCGGACCGATGGAGCCCGGACCGATCCAGGTGGACCCCGGTCCTCCACTCGATCCGCCCCGGCCCACCGCGGAAGACACGTCGCCGGCCGCGACGCTCGAGGTTGCTCCGACGCTCGAGGAGCCACAGGATCGCGACTCGCGGCCGGTCGACGCTCCGTCCGAGGAACCGCGAGCACCGGGAGCCGAGCCGACGGTGGGCGGGGACTAATCCGCTCACCGCAGCGCGGAGTTCCCTCGGCCGCCGTCGAGATGGCAGAAACGCCCGTTCCCGACGTCGAGCTGCGGTGATTTCTGTGGTTTCGACCAGGCAAGGCGTGCCGACGACGAGGCACGCGTCATCGGTAACGGCAACACTTGAATGGCTCGACCGCAACTGCCCTCGCCCACCGCAGCCGGCGATCACGGTGCTCCGATCTGCCCGGAGAGTAGGCGACTGTTACCGGAATGTGACAAACGCCGGGACTGGTGGTTATTCTCTTCGAGTGCCTCCGTCCACGTGAGGCTCTTCCGGACGGATTGCCGAGCTCTGCCGCCGACTGGGACACGTCCGCACACACGAAGGTAGAGACGGGGGAACCACGGTTCCACCGGGCGCACAGGCTTCCTGCTCGCGTCCTCGGGGTTAAGTCGCACCGCATCGCCCACCGGCGCTGCCCGCGGCCGGGTGTCTCCCATCCGAACCCGACAGCTCACCCCGCAGGCATGGGAGAGGTACACACATGTCACGAAACACTTCACCGGCACGCCACCGCGCGGCCGTCGACGGAAACATCGCGCTGCAGGGCCTGTCCCGCGCCGCCCGTGCACACGCCGCCGCCCTCGGCCGCCCCGTCGCCGTCGCTGCTGTCACCTCCGGCATCGCGCTCAGCGCCATGGGCACCGCACACGCAGGCTCCTACACCGACGAGGGCACCACGGCTCCTGCAGCTGTCGTGACCTCGAACGGAGCCACCGCGCACACCGTGGTTGCCGGAGACACCCTCGGCGCCATCTCCGCGCGTTACGGCGTCGACCTGAACGCCGTGCTCAGCGTCAACGGTCTCTCGGTCAACTCCATCATCGTGCCGGGTCAGAACATCGTCCTGCCCACCGCAGGTGTCGTAGCGGCTCCGGTCCAGACCGTATCCGTTCCTGTCGCTGCCCCGGCTGCCGTCGTGGAGCAGGTCGCTGTCGCTGCTCCGGCTGCCGTCGTGGAGCAGGTCGCTGTCATGGCTCCGGCTGCCGTCGTGGAGCAGGTCGCTGTCGCTGCCCCGGCTCCCGTCGTCGAGCAGGTCTCGGTGGCCGCAGCCGCCTCGTACGCCGCTCCTGCCACCGGTTCGTACGGCGCAGCCGCTGTCGCAGCCGATTTCCAGCTCAGCTCGACCGGCATCAACGTTCAGAGCAACGGGTCCAAGGCAGTGGTAGCTGCTCCTGCGGGCAACCTCGGCGGCATCATCCTCGGTTCGGCCCAGGCCCAGCTGGCCGCCGGCGCCATCCAGGACTGCACCGTGCTCGCCGAGGTCGCCCTGCGTGCAGCAGGCATCCCGGTCGGGGATCTCGGCCCCTCGCAGTTCCTGAGCTACGGCTCGATCGTGTCTTCCCCTGCTCCGGGCGACCTCGTCGTCACCGGCGGCCACGTCGCCATCTACGCCGGTGGCGGACAGGTCATCAGCAGCGGCATGAACGGTGCGCAGCTCACGATGCAGCACCCGCTCTCGGATCTTCCGGGTGCACAGTTCGTTCGGGTTTCGCGCTAGACCAGGAGCGATCACACGCAGGAAACGGCAGGTGCTTGGACGGGGCACCTGCCGTTTCCTTTTAACGTGCTCAGTGCCGGCAGCGGTTCAGGTCCAGCGTCGCACCGCCCACCGCTCGGTCACACCGAGGAGGGCATCGGTCGTCTTGCCGAGGACGGCGAGGAGGATGATCGCCAGGAAGATCCGATCGGTCCGTCCGTTGCTCGACGAGTCGACCAGCAGGAAACCCAGCCCCAGCGACGACGCGATCAGTTCCGCTGCCACGAGGAAGAGCCAGGCCTGAGCCAGTCCCAGGCGGAGCCCCGAGAAGATGGCCGGCACCACCGCCGGGAGCAGAACGGTGGTGAGGAGCCGGACACCGCGGAGGCCGAAGGCCCGCCCGGCCTCGACGAGCTGACGATCCACATGCCGCAGGGCCAGGAAGAGCGTCGTGAAGACCGGGAAGAAGGCGCCGATCACGATCAGCGTCACCTTCGAGTCCTCACCGATCTTCATCCACAGGATGAGCAGCGGCACCCAGGCGAGCGAGGGTACGGCCCGCAGCGCGCCGATCGTCGTCATGAGCAGGGCATCGGCCAGCCGGGAGAGACCCAGCAGAGCTCCGAACGCAAGACCCAGCGCAGCGCCGAGCGTGAAACCGATGAGAACGCGTTGGGTGGAGATGGCGACGTGCAGCCACAGTTCCCCGCGTTCCACCAGTTCGGTGGCGGCCGCCAGGACGGCCGACGGCGGGGGGAGCTGGATCGGACTGAAGACGCCGACCACCGAGTTCAGCTGCCACGCACCCAGGAGCAGCCCGGGTACCACCAGAGACAGCAGCAGTCGCATGGGACGTCGGTCGAGTACGCGTGGAGATGTGCTGGAGACCCGGGAAACGGGCGGAAGCTCGGGAGCGGGATCACCACCGGACGTGCGCCCAGCCTGCCGAACAGGTGCCGCCCCGTCACCCAGCGCGGTCCCCGCGTGCTCCCTCACGAGGAGGCCTCGATGGCATCCGGTTCGGCATTCGTCGCGAAGGAGTCGTCGAAGAGCGTCTCGAGGGCCTCGTCGATGGATTCCTGGGAGGAGACGTCACCGGTCTCGACGAAGTTCGGGCCGACTTTCTCGAGGACCAGGCGCTGGGCTTCTCCCGGCACGGGGTCGACGTCGAGATTCGTCCGTTCGATGATCACCGTCCGGGCGAGCCCGACGTCGATACCGGCTTCCTCGGCGAGGATCCGGGCGGTCTCCTCGGGATTCTCGCCGGCCCACTGACGCGCCTTCTCGTAGGCGTTCACCACCGTCTGGGCGAGTTCTGGACTACTGGTCAGGAAGTCCTCGGTGGCATTGAGGAAGCCGTAGGTGTTGAAGTCGATGTTGCGGTAGAAGAGCTCGGCCCCCTCCTGCTCCGCCGACGCCATGATCGGGTCCAGCCCGGCCCAGGCGTCAACCGATCCGTTGTTCAGCGCAGCCCAGCCGTCGGCATGCTGCAGATTCTCCACTGTCACCTCGGAGGGGTCCACCCCGGCGGACTCGAGAGCCTGGATCAGGAAGAAGTACGGGTCGGTGCCCTTCGTGGCCGCGATCGAGGCGCCGCGGAGGTCCTCGATACTGTCGATTCCCGTGCCATCGACGGTGACCAGCGCCGACCACTCGGGCTGGGAGTAGATGTCGATGGTTCTGATGGGTGAGCCGTTCGAGCGGGCCAGAAGTGCTGCGGAGCCCGCGGTCGAGCCGACGTCGACGGCACCTGCCCTCAGCGCCTCGTTCGCCTTGTTCGAGCCGGCGGACTGCACCCACGTGACGTCGACGCCGTCGTCGGTCAGCTCCTCCTCGAGCCAAGCCTGGTCCTTGATGACCAGGCTCAGCGGATTGTAGGTGGCGAAGTCGATGGTCAGCTCCGTGGCGCTCTGGTCCTCGCCGGCCGGCGAGGTGACGGAGGCGTCTTCCCCGGCGAGGCAGCCGGTCAGGCTGATCGACAGGGCGGTGACGAGTGCGAGGGATGGGAACAGGGAGGTGCGCTTCATGGGATTCCTTCGGCGGATAGGCGGTGCTGAGTCAGTGCAGGGCGTAGGTAGGCAGGGCAGGATGTGTGCACGCGAGGATGCGGCGTGCAGGACGGGGGAGACGGGTCGGGGCCTAGCGGCCGGTGACACCGAGCATCGACAGCAGGGTGCTGCGCAGTGCGCCGAGATCAGCGGAGTTGCGATCATGCGGGCGGACGCCGGGGACGGCAATGAGTTCGAGGATGCTCGAGCCCTCCTGCGTGTCAGCGCTGCCGCGTCCGAGGACAAGGATGCGATCAGCGAGCAGCAGTGCCTCGTCGACGTCGTGCGTCACGAGCAGAACGGTGGTCGGCCGGACGCGGTGGATGTCCAGGAGGAGGTCCTGCATCCTGATGCGCGTCAGTGCATCGAGCGCGCCGAACGGCTCATCCAGCAGGAGCACCCCCGGATCCCGAGCGAGGGCCCGCGCCAGGGAAGCCCGCTGCGCCATACCGCCGGACACCTCCCGTGGACGCAGGGCGGCGAACGGGTCAAGGCCTACGAGTTCCAGCAACTCGAGCACCTTCGCCTTGCCCGTGCTGGCGCTGGCGGACCTGGGAAGTCCTATCGCGACGTTCGCCCTCAACGTGTGCCAGGGCAGCAGGCGTGGCTCCTGGAATGCGACGGCGCATCGTTCGTCGATACCGCGCACAGGATCGCCGTCGATCAGTACCTGACCGCTGTCCGGCGCATCGAGTCCGGCGGCCGTCCGGAGCAGAGTGGACTTCCCGCAGCCGCTGGTGCCCAGGATGGCGAGGATCTCGCCCGCTCGAACGTCGAGGCTCACATCCTGGAGGACGATGCGCTTTCCCTCCGGCGACCCGAAGCTGCGTCCGAGTCGGGAGAAGCGAAGGCCGAGGGCCTGGTTGTGGTGCGGGGCGTGTGTGCCGCCCGGCGTCAGAAGTGCTGTCACGGTATCTCCATCGATCCTGGCGGTAGCACCCTACGGATCGAGCCTTGCCACCGTGAACGGTGGTCCCACGGCTCGAACCTCGATATTGCCCGGCCTCAGGGGGAAGCGGACAACCAGGGTTGCTGCGGCGTCATCGATCCAGGTCTCTCAGCCGCTCGGGATGGTCGCTCCCATCAAACGCCCGGAAGCACCCGCGGACAAAATCGGGGCCGTCGTGGCGTGTAATAGATGATGTAACAATTCGGACGGACGCACAGGAGGCACCATGGCACACCAGAACGATCCCGCGGTGATCGAAAGGCTCCTGACCGAGCACGGCCGCTGGGCGATCGTGGGGTTGTCCGACAACCCGCGCCGCGTGGCCGTCGGCGTATCGCGTTTCATCATGGACGGGCTCGGGATGGAGATCATCCCGGTGAGCCTCAAGGGCGACGACGTCCACGGACAGCAGGGCTACACCAGCCTCTCCGATGTGCCGGGGCGCATCGACGTCGTCGACTGCTTCGTGAACTCCGGGAGAGTGGGTGCTGTGGTGGATCAGGCCATCGAGGTCGGGGCGCGCGCCGTATGGCTGCAGCTGGGCGTGATCGACGAGGCCGCGGCGCAGCGGGCCGCGGACGCCGGGCTCGACGTCGTCATGAACGCATGCCCCGCCATAGAGGCGCCCGCCCTGGGTCTCTGAATTCGGCGTCACGGCCCAGCACGGGACCGGCAGGCGGTTCCACCCCGTAGAAGGAGCAGGTATGGAGCAGTTCACCTATACGGAACAGGGTGCCACCGACCGCCCCTACCCCGAGACGCTCGAGGGCGGCTGGCCCTCCGGCTTCACCGTCATGGTGAAGACCCGGGAGATCCCCGCAGAGGATCCCTCGGCGGCTTTCATCGCACTGACCGAAGGGATCCTGGCGTGGGAGCTGCACCGTGGTGCGGGTCTGACCATGCAGTCCGATGCCGATCGTGCAGCTCCGGGAGTGAAGGTCACCTCGGGTCTCGGTGTGGGTCCGGTGCGGCTCAAGGCACCCTGCCGCGTGCTGTGGGCCCGGGATCCACAGCTCGACGGCGCAGGCCGGGCGGTGCCTGGCCAGCGCGGCGGATTCGGGTATGGCACTCTGCGCGGGCATCCGGTCAAGGGCGAGGAGGGCTTCTACGCGGAACTGACTGCTGACAATCGCGTTCTCTTCAGCTGTTCGGCCTACAGCGTGCCGGCCAATGCGCTGTTCCGGCTCGCCGCTCCCGTGACCCGATTGGGTCAGCGCTACATACTGGGGCGGTACATGGAAGCTGCCGGGACCCTCGCTGCCGGCTGAGAACGGAGTTCCGTCGCACCGAGCGCAGCATCTCAGTCCGATACCGAACTGTGACCGGCGCCGGCGTGTCGTGTCTCTTGCCGTCGTGCGGCGGTAGCCCTATGTTGAGTCGTACAGCGATGTCACAGGGCATGTCCAGCGAGTGTGCACAGGTCTTGGTCTCACGATCAGCGGTATCACAGCCACCAGCGGCGACCTCCTCGGGAGGTCGCCGCTTCCCCGTGGATCCCGCAGCTGCGCCGCCGGGGATGGCTCGGGGGGATACTACGTGTTTTCAGGAGACGCGAACAATGATCGTTTCTAAGAAGTGGGTCGCTGCTGGGTCGACGGCTACCCTTCTGGCCGGAGGACTGCTCCTCGGCATACCACCGGCTCATGCCGCACCGGGCGACGCCGCCTGTCTGGAGGCGTCCACGCAGTTCGATGCGGCGCTGGCCACAGCCGGGATCAATGCCGACTTCGTGAATCAGCTGGAACGGGCGACCGAAGCGGTTGCCGTCGCCGACGCGAAGGTCGAGGCCGCTGTGGCACCGCTCGGTCTCGATGCGTTGATCGCAGAGGCAGAGCGCACCTATCAGGTGGCCGAGGAGGCGCAGGAAGCTGTTGCTGCGGCACAGGATGGTGTCGATGAAGCGGTGGACCTGGCGAACCAGGAAGACGGCGATGGCGATGGCGACCCGGAGAACGATCAGCGGGTCATCGACGCTCGCGCCGTTCTGGCTGCTGCTCAACAACAGGAGACGGGCGCCGTGCGAGCCGCTGATGAGGCTGCAGCTGCCGTCGATGCGGCCCTCGCCGATCCCGCAGTAATCGCCGCCGAGCAGGAGCTGGAAGATGCCGCCTTGGCAGTGCAGGGTCTCCTCGAGCAGGTGAACGTGGATGAGGCCGTCGCCGATCAGCTCCTCGGCCTGTTCGAGGCGTTCCTCGCGGCTTGTGACGCGAGCGCCATCGGCACGGACCCGGTCCCGCCGGTCGTCGTCCCCGTCCCGGTTCCCGTAACGCCTGAGGTGATCCCGGCGCCGGGTGCGCCGGTCGTGCCGCCCGGGGCTCCCGTGGCCCCGGCGCTGGTTCCCGCTGCGACTCCGGTTGCCCCGATGGCTCCGGCGCCGGTAGCGACCAACAGGGGACTCAACGTCCAGACCGCCGCTGCGCCCGAGGAGAGCACTGCCCCGGCGCTCGCGCTCATCGCGGGGCTGCTCGCCGTCGGCGTCGCGGTTCCGGTGGCCACCGCCGCGCGCATGCGTCGCCTCGAGCGCGCACAGCGCTAGCACCGGCGCAGGCTCGGTCCGGACTCGTGATCGAAGGATCGCGAAGTCCGGACCGGACTGCGCCCAGTCAGGACACGAGTCAGGACACCGCAGGGACGAAGGAGCAGAGCATGCCGGATCAGCCGACGGGGGGCACCTCCATCCCCTCCGCCAACGAGGACCCCGACAGCGCAGCGTCCGACGGCACCGGTTCCGAACCGGGTCACGGCAGTCCGGCGTCCGTCGACGAGGCGCCGAACGGGCCCTCGGCGCAACTTGCGGGAGAGTCTTCGGGGAAGTCACCGCGCAGACGTTGGCTGGCACTACCCCTCGTCGCCGCGGCTGCCGTGGCCCTCGCGGCGTCGGTACTACCGTTGGAGTCAGCGGAAGCCCCGCCGGCTGCGTCCGCACCCTCGGTCACCGCGACGCCGTCACCGACCACGCATGCGGCGAGCCCGACGACGGCACCTGTACCCGCGTCCGCGTCCGCTACATCGGTACCGGACCGCGGCCCGGCGGCCTCCGCACCCACCGGGTTCAGCTTCCCCGCCGCGGGGATCGACATGGCAGTCCTGCCGCTCACCCCGAGTGAGGCAGACCTCGCCTCGCAGGAGCTTGTCCCGCCGCTCACCGTCGACGCGTACTGGCTGACCTCGTACGGCGTCCCGGGCGACGGCTCGGTGAACACCACCTACATCGCCGGTCACAGCTGGGACGGCAGAGAGGCCCCCTTCAACCGTCTGAGCGACGAAACCCTCGTGGGGACGGAGTTCGTCCTCACGACGGCAACGGGCACCATGACCTACGTCGTCGATTCCGTCACCACGCACGACAAGAACACCCTGAAGGACAGCGACATCTGGACCGTCGCACCCAACCGCGTGGTGCTCATCAGCTGCTACACGGAGGATCCCTGGGGCAGGAACGTCGTGGTCACCGCGTTGCCGAAGACCGGCTGATCAGGTGCCTGTCGGGCGCATTCCCCACTGGTGCCCGTGATCAGCCGAAGTGCCTCGGCAGCGTTCCCTGGTGTGCCTCGCGGAGCTGATCCAGCGGCAGGTTGAAGTACCCCTGCACATCGAGCGCCTGGTTCTCCGTGTCCACCACGCCGATCCGCAGGGTGGGGAAGTTCCGCGCGGTGCACATGTCGTTGTAGCGCACCTCCTCGGACCGGGGCACGGCGACGACAGCACGACTCTGGGTCTCGCTGAACAGGGCGGTGAAGGCGTCGATCCGATCGCGCTCACACAGCTCGTCGAGGCCGATCCGTGCACCGACGCCGAAGCGCAGCGCCATCTCGCTCAGGGCCGCCGCGAGGCCACCCTCGGAGAGATCGTGGGCGGCGTCGATCATGCCGTCGCGTGAGCAGTTCACGAGGATCGCCGCGAGGGTCTTCTCCGTCGCGAGATCCAGCGCCGGAGGGCGCCCGCCGAGATGCCCGCGCAGGTTCGCCCACTCCGACCC
Source organism: Arthrobacter echini (assembly GCF_004803505.1). GTDB lineage: Bacteria > Actinomycetota > Actinomycetes > Actinomycetales > Micrococcaceae > Arthrobacter_D > Arthrobacter_D echini. The sequence goes on along the minus strand of NZ_SSWH01000009.1, from coordinate 69,774 downwards.
GTCCAGCTCGTCCGCCGTCGTGCCGAGCAGGTAGACGGCCTGACCGTCCTCACGCCAGCCCGACGGCGTCCGCCGTGCGACGTCGTCGAACACGCCCAGCACTCCGACCACCGGTGTGGGATGCACGGCCACGCCGCCGGTCTGGTTGTACAGCGAGACGTTCCCACCGGTCACCGGCACGCCGAGCTCCTGGCAGGCGTCGGCGAGCCCGCGGACGGTCTCCGCGAACTGCCACATGACCTCGGGATCCTCGGGCGAGCCGAAGTTCAGGCAGTCGGAGACGGCGAGGGGCTCGGCGCCCGACGTCGCCACATTGCGGTAGGCCTCGGCGAGGGCCAGGCGTGCGCCCTCGTAGGGGTCCAGGTAGGAATAGCGGCCATTGGCATCGGTGGAGACCGCGACGCCGAGACCGGTCTCCTCGTCGACCCGGATGACGCCGGCGTCGTCGGGCATGGCCAGTGCCGTGTTGCCCTGCACGTAGCGGTCGAACTGGTCGGTCACCCAGTCCTTCGAGCACATGTTGGGGGACGCCATGAGCTCGAGCACCGCAGCGCGCAGATCACCCGCCCGCTCGGCGTCGAAGGCGTCCGCCTGGACTCCGTCGAGCCACGCGGGGCGGTGGTAGGGGCGCTCGTACACCGGACCGTGGTGCGCGACGGTGCGTGGATCCACGTCCACGATCGTCTCGCCGTCCCACTCGATGACCAGGCGCCCGGTCCCGGTGACCTCGCCCAGCCAGGAGTACTCGACGGCCCACCGATCCATGATCGTCTCGAATGCCTCGACGTTCTCCGGGGTCACGACGGCCATCATGCGTTCCTGCGACTCCGACATCAGGATCTCGCCGGGGGTCAGGGACGGGTCCCGCAGCAGCACATTGGTCAGTTCCACGTGCATGCCGCCGTCGCCGTTGGAGGCGAGCTCCGACGTCGCGCAGGAGATGCCTGCCGCACCGAGGTCCTGGATGCCCTCCACCACGGAGGCCTTGAACAGCTCCAGGCAGCACTCGATGAGCACCTTCTCGGCGAACGGATCGCCCACCTGGACGGCAGGGCGCTTGGACGGCTTCGAGGAGTCGAAGGACTCCGAGGCGAGCACCGACGCGCCGCCGATCCCGTCTCCGCCGGTGCGCGCGCCGAAGAGGACCACCCTGTTGCCCTCCCCGGAGGCATTGGCGAGCCTGATGTCCTCGTGGCGGAGCACTCCGACAGCGAGCGCGTTGACCAGCGGATTGCCCTGGTACACGGAGTCGAAGACCACTTCGCCGCCGATGTTCGGCAGGCCCAGCGAGTTGCCGTAGCCGCCGATCCCGGCGACGATCCCGTGGACCAGTCGCGCGGTGTCGGGGTGGTCGATCGCGCCGAAGCGCAGCGGGTCCATGATCGCCACCGGGCGGGCGCCCATGGAGATGATGTCGCGGACAATGCCGCCGACGCCGGTCGCGGCGCCCTGGTACGGCTCCACGAAGGAGGGGTGGTTGTGGCTCTCCACCTTGAACGTCACGGCCCAGCCGTCACCGATGTCCACGACGCCGGCGTTCTCGCCGATCCCCACGAGCAGGTGCTTCTTCATGGCGTCGGTGACCTTGTCCCCGAACTGGCGCAGGTGCACCTTGGAGGACTTGTAGGAGCAGTGCTCGCTCCACATCACCGAGTACATGGCGAGTTCGGCGCCCGTGGGCCGGCGGCCGAGGATCTCCTCGATGCGCCGGTACTCGTCCTCCGTGAGACCCAGTTCGGCCCAGGGCAGCTCCTGGCCCGGTGTCGCCGCAGCGTTCGCCACGGAGTCGATGTTGAACTTCCTTGCCATCGCCTCTGCCGTCATCTAGCCCACCAGCTTCCTGAGGACCGACGTGAAGACACCGAGTCCGTCCGTACCGCCCCTGAGTCCTACGTCCTCGCGCGCCGAGGAGTCGGGGCCGAAGCCGGCCTCCACCGCGTGCTCGGGGTGGGGCATCAGGCCTACGACGTTGCCGGCCGTGTTCGAGATTCCCGCGATGTTGCGGCGCGAACCGTTGGGATTTTCGTCGACGTAGCGGAAGACCACGCGACCCTCACCCTCGAGCTCGTCGAGCGTCCGGTTGTCGGCCACGAACTGCCCGTCCTGGTTCTTGAGCGGGATCACCACTTCCTCACCGGCCCAGTACTCGCCGGTCCAGTGCGTGTCGGCGTTCTCCACGCGCAGCCGCTGGTCGCGGCAGAGGAAATGGAGGTGGTTGTTCTTGATCATGGAGCCGGGCAGCAGGTGCGCCTCGGTGAGGACCTGGAAGCCGTTGCAGATGCCCAGCACGGGTAGGGCATCCGTACCGCCCGAGGCCGCCGCCGTGATCTGCTCCATGAGCGGTGCGAACCTGGAGATGGCGCCGGCGCGCAGGTAGTCCCCGTAGGAGAAGCCACCCGGGATGATGACGGCGTCCACGTCCTGCAGATCATGGTCACCGTGCCACAGCCGGACCGCACTGCCGCCGGCGAGCGTGACCGCGCGCATCGCGTCGCGATCGTCGAGTGATCCGGGGAACGTCACGACGCCGACCCTCACCTCGCTGAGCGGACCGTCCGCGTCGCCGCTGGTGCTCGGCTGCACATCGCCGATCAGCGGTGTCTCGATGCTCGTGCTGGTCACGACGCGTCCTCCTCGATGACCTCCACGCGGGTGACGTCCTCGATGACGGGATTGGACAGCAGCGTTGCGGCGGCCTGGTGGGCCTGCTCCAGGATCTGCTCGGTGACCTCACCGTCCACCGACAGTTCGAACCGCTTGCCCTGGCGCACCGAGGCGAACCCGGTCAGGCCGATCCGGGGGAGTGCCCCTGCTATGGCCTTGCCCTGCGGGTCGAGGATCTCGGGCTTGGGCATGACGTCGACGACGATCCGGGGCATCCGGCAACTCCTGTGCGTGAGCGGCAAGCGCTGGGGTATCTCCAGCGCTCGATGCAGGAGCGCTGATGCGCCGAAGCCGGTGGGCCCTGGCGCCGTGCGAGCCTGCGTCCCAAGTCTACCGGGAATCGGATGCGGGCCCGGTCGGGCGGTCAGGGTCCGGCCCGTCGGAGAACTACTGCGCTCCGGGTGCCCCGAGGAGTTCCTGGACCTGCTTCCAGCGTGAGATCTCGCACCCGTCCGTCAGGGCGAAGGAGGCCAGCACCGAGGTGCCGTTGAAGTCCCCGGTGATGCTGGCAGTCTGCGGGCCGGCGTACTGCTGGGTGCAGATGATGTCCTTGTCCGGCCGGGCGGTGAAGAAGTCCGGCCCGAGCGCGGCGATCCGCGCGCAGGCAGCCTGCGCGCCGGGAAGAGTCGACGCCGGACCGGGCACGCCGTCGACGCATTCGAGGACGTACTGCACCGGATCGGCGGAGGCGTCCTGTTTGATGGAGATGGTCAGGAGGGCATGGTCCGCTCCATCGGAGGCGGACGCCGTAGGGGACGACGGCGGGGTGCCGCCGGCCGTCGGTGGTGTGCTCGCTCCCGGGGTCGGGCCTGCGGTCGCTCCTGTCGTCGGTGATGCGGATGCTCCGGGTTCGTCAGTGGTGCCGGCGGATGGCTGCACGGAGATCTCCGTCTCTGTCGGTTCGGTGGTCGGCTCTCCCGGCGTGCACGCCGGGAGCACGAGGGACAGGGCGAGGAACGAAAGCGCGAGACCACGCGTCGCGCGGCGGGGCCGCGGTGCTGCGGTGACCCTGGAGGTACTCGTCATGGATGTCCCCTTCGACTGGGCTCCCAGCCTAGCGGCTGGTACCCGGACAACGGGCAAGAGCTACCACACGTGCCGGCGCCGGGCTCGGACCGGGGCGAGAGCCTGCTCGAGATCATGGAGCAGGCGCATTCTCAGTAGCTGCGACTCCTCCGCGAAGCCACGCTGCAGCCGCACGTACTCGGCCTTGCCGGCGGCGGTCTCGATCCTGATGGGCGGGTATCCCCAGGCGCTGAGATCGTAGGGAGATGCACGCATGTCCATCTCCCGGATGCGCCAGGAGAGCTCGAAGCAGTCCATGACGAGCTCGCTGGCCAGCAGCGGCGTGAGTTTGTACGCCCATTTGTACAGGTCCATGTTGGCGTGCAGGCAGCCCGGCTGTTCCAGCTCGCGCTGGGTCTGCCGCGTCGGCGTGTACTCGTTGAGGGCTTCCGCCTCGGGGGCGTAGAAGCGGAATGCGTCGAAGTGGGTACAGCGCAGGCGGGCACCATCGACGACGTCGTCGGTTCCGGTCGCCCCCAGGCGCAGCCGGAGATATTCGTGGCGTACCCCGTTGACGGCGGACCGGTACGCCATGGCCCACTCGTGGAGTCCGAAGCAGCCGAACTGCGCCGGGCGTGCTGCTGTGCGCGAGAGAATCAGCCGGGCGAAATCGACGGCCTCACGCCGCTCGTGCACGAAGCGCCGGGAATCGACCCGGACGCCGTCGTCGTCCGCCCGGTAGTACTTCCAGTCGGCGCGCTCCGCCGCTGCAGTGTGCGGCAGGACGACTCCAGCGCCCGGGTGCCATCGCAGGAGCTGGCCGGGTTTCTGGCTGTAGTAGGTGAAGAGGAAATCCTGCACCGGATGCTTCGCCCCGCGCGACCGTCTTTCCAGGTACGGAGCAGCGACAAGATTCACGCGCTCGCTGTGCCGATCCCTCCGGTCCTGCCATTCGGCGTCGGACAGGCGGACCTCGTGATCGGGCATTTTCTCATTATCACCCGCAAGGCCACCCGTACAGAGCCTCGGAAGAATCTGGAAATTGCTTTCGGAGGTGTCTGGTCAAGGTGTGTTGCCTCGGGTAAGTTTGTCCTCGCTGCGGCGTCTGTGAGCGTCATCACAGGTAGGGGGTCCTATCCAGGAGACCGCGGCATCGGGGGGAACGGCACAGGCCGGCCCGCACATTTACGAGAGGCACAACCTTCTTATGACACAACGGAGAAAAGCCGGGCAGGGCAGCGGCACGCTGCGTGCTGCTACGGCGATCGTTCTGGGTCTGCCGCTACTGGTCACCTCGACCGCCGTGGCACCTGCTGCACTCGCAGCGCCCACTCCGTCCACCTCGGTCACGCCCCAGAAGGCACCGGCCAAGGAACTGGACCCCGCGCAGTACCCCGACGGCAAGTACATCGTCGTACTCGTCGACAAGCCGATCGCCACCTACGAGGGCGGCGTCGAGGGCATCGCCCCGACCAAGCCGGAGGAGGGCGAGAAGGTCGACGCCACAGCCGAGAACGTACAGCAGTACTCGGAGTTCCTCGAGGCGAAGCAGCAGGACGTCGCCGCCGAGGAGAACGTGGAGATCGCCCGCACCTACACGGCGGCGATCAACGGCTTCGCCGCTGATCTCAGCACGAGTCAGGCGGTCCAGCTGGCCAAGAGCGACGACGTGCTCCTCGTGGCACCCGACGTCGAGAACGCACCGGACTACTCGAGCATCGACTTCCTCGGCCTCGACGGCAAGAACGGGGCATGGAAGACCCAGTTCGGCGGCAAGAAGAACGCCGGCAAGGGAACCGTCGTCGGCGTAATCGACACCGGCTACGCCCCGGACAACCCCTTCTTCGCGGGCAAGAAGGTCAAGCCGCTCAAGGGCAACACGCAGCCGACGGTGGGTGAGCCGTACCTCACGGAGGACGGCACGATCGCCATGCTCAAGAGCGACGGAACCACCTTCGAGGGCGAGTGCCAGGTCGGTGAGGACTTCGACGGCAGCCTGTGCAACTCGAAGGTCGTCTCCGCCCGGTACTTCGCCGACACCTTCCTCGACAACGTCCCGCCGGCGGAGCGCGCACCCGAGGAGGTCATCTCCCCGGTCGACATCGACAATCACGGCACGCACACGGCGAGCACCGCCGCCGGCAACTCCGGTGTGGAGCAGCGGGCAGCGGGGCGCAGCTTCGGCAAGTCCTCGGGCGTGGCTCCCGAGGCGAAGATCTCCGTCTACAAGGTCTGCTGGGAGGACACCAATCCTGATACCGGCGGTTGCTACTCCTCCGCGTCCATCGCCGCGATCAACCAGGCCATCCTCGACGGCGTGGATGTCCTGAACTACTCGATCTCGGGCAGCACGACGACGACGACGGACCCGGTGTCGCTCGCCTTCCTGTCCGCGACCTCCGCAGGCGTCTTCGTCGCGGCGTCGGCCGGCAACTCGGGCCCGACCGCGAGCACCGTCAATCACGGCGGTCCGTGGATGACCACTGTCGCCGCCAGCACGTTCAGCTACGAGCTCCAGGGCACGGCGGAGTTCTCCGACGGCACCAAGTACCGCGGCGCGTCCATCATGCGCAGCGGCGTGCCGGCCAGCCCGGTCGTCATCGCAGCCAACGTCGCCGCAGCGGGAGCAGCCAACCCGAATCTCTGCGGTCCCAACACCCTCGACAGGGCGAAGGTGGCCGGCAAGATCGTCGTGTGTGACCGCGGAGTCATCGCCCGTACCGACAAGAGCGACGAAGTGGCTCGCGCGGGCGGCGTCGGCATGATCCTGGTGAACCTGGTCGATTCGTCGACGGACACCGATGTGCATGCAATCCCCACGGTGCATGTGAATGCCCCCGAATCCCTCGAGCTCAAGGCGAAGGTCGCGGCGAACCCGTCGATCAAGGTCGCCCTGAAGCCCACGGACACCACCGGGAAGCCGCTGCCTCCGACCCCGCAGATCGCCGGCTTCTCCTCGCGCGGTCCTTTGCTGGCCACCGACTCCGATCTCCTGAAGCCCGACATCACCGCTCCCGGCGTCGCCGTCCTCGCAGGCGTCTCCACCGTCGGTTCCGACGGGGAGCAGTTCGGGTTCCTGTCCGGAACCTCCATGGCATCGCCGCACGTCGCGGGTCTCGGTGCCCTGGTCCTCGGGCAGAAGCCGAACTGGTCGCCTGCCGCCGTCAAGTCCGCGATGATGACCACGGCCTACCCGCTGAAGACCGCCTCCGGTGGCGTCGAGACCGACGTCCTGGCCGTGGGCGCCGGTCACATCAACCCGGCAAGTGTTCTCAGCCCGGGTCTGATCTACGACCAGGATGCCGAGGACTACCTCCGCTTCATCCAGGGCACCGGGCTCGACCTCGGGATCGAGGGCCTCGAAGGCGTCGCCGCGAAGGACACCAACGTGCCGTCCTTCGCCCTCGGTAACCTGACCGGACGCACCGAAGTGACCCGTACGGTCACCGCCGTGACGCCCGGCATCTACCGCGCCACCTCGAACGTGCCCGGAGTGAAGGTCACGGTCACGCCGTCGATCCTGAACTTCAGTGCAGCCGGGGAGAGCAGGACGTTCAAGGTCTCCTTCGAGAACCAGGGCGCGGCGTCGGGTGAGTTCGCCAAGGGCTCGCTCACCTGGGAAGGCCAGGGCAAGAAGGTCACCTCTCCTGTGGCCGTCCGTCCCCAGGCCATCAACGCCCCCGCCGAGGTCGGTTTCACCTCGGAGGGTGCCAATGGCAGCGGAACCTTCGACGTCACCTCGGGCACCAACGCCCCGATCAAGATGACGCTCGAGGGTCTGTCGAAGGCCGACACCTCCGACATCAGCCTCGTACCGGGTGGTCTGGTCAACGGGAACAACGCCTCCAACGCCGTCAAGGACGTCACCGTCCCCGAGGGCACCCCGGTGGCGAAGTTCTCGGTGCTCTCCGATGATCCGAGTGCGGACTTCGACATGTTCCTCGTCACGCCGGCCGGTACCGTCACCCAGGTGGCCACGTCGAACGCCAGTGAGACGATCACACTCGAGAACCCGGCTCCGGGCGACTACCGCATCATCGCCAATCTCTACTCCAGCGTCGACAGCAAGCCGGTCACCGGCACCATCGATGCGGCGATCCTCGGTGGCGACGAGAACAACGCGAAGCTGACGCCGAATCCGCTTCGGCTGGCCAACGGCAGGACGGGAACGGTGACGCTCAGCTGGACCGGACTCGAGGAGGGTTCCTACGTGGGCCGCGTCAGCTACGCGGGATCGTCGGCAATCACCTACGTCTCGGTCGTGGTGGACGGAAGCGGCGAGGCCTCGGTCCAGCTTCCCTCCGTCAACCCGGCCGACAAGCTGCTGACGGGTCCCCGGGAGTCGACCACCCCGACCGGCGACAAGTAACACCTCAGTGAGCCGGTAGTACCAGCTCACTGAGCAGCATGAGAAGGCCGACGGATCATCGATCCGTCGGCCTTCTTGCGTCCGCGGCGCTGCGAGTCCTGCTGTATCGCGTTCGGCTGCATGCGTTCGGTCGATCCCACTGCTAGGGCTGCGGGCGTGGGATCCGGTCGTGGCGTCGGCGTCGATCCTCCTGGTGGCTCTCGAGCGGTGGGATAGGGCTCTCGCTCCCACTGCTGGGGCTGCGGGCGTGGGATCGGTCGTGGCGTCGGCGTCGATCCCACTGGTGGGCTTGCGGGGGTGGGATTGAGCTCTCGCTCCCACTGCTGGGGCCCCGTGAGTGGGATCGAGCTGGGTGCGAGCGGTGCAAGAGGTGCAGGAGGCGCAACCCCGCATGCGCCCGGGTCAGGGCAGGGTCAGCGCCCTGTGCCGGCGTGTACGACGGCGGGCGCGTCGCCGTCGAGCTCGAAGGCGGAGTGGACTGCCCGCACAGCGGTGTCGAGAGCCTCCGCCTCGGTGACCACGGAGATGCGGATCTCCGAGGTCGAGATCATGTCGACGTTCACCCCGGCGTCGGACAGTGCCTGGAAGAACCGGTAGGAGACCCCGGGGTTCGAGCGCATACCGGCACCGATGAGAGAGAGCTTGCCGATCCTCTCGTCGTAGTCCACCGACTCGAAACCGACGCGTTCCTGTGCCGAAGCCAGAGCGGCAAGAGCGGCGGACCCGTCGATCATGGGCAGGGTGAAGGAGATGTCGGTGCGGCCGGACCCGTGCGTCGAGATGTTCTGGACGATCATGTCGATGTTCGTATTGGCGCCCGCGACGATACCGAAGATCTCCGCGGCCTTGCCGGGGATGTCGGGAACTCCGACGACGGTGACCTTCGCTTCGGAGCGGTCGTGTGCAACGCCGGAAATGATGGGCTGTTCCAAGGGTTCTCCCTCGTCGATCGTGATCTGGTCGTCCGGCCCCGGAAGAACCCAGGTGCCCTCGTTGAGGGAGTAGGAGGAGCGGACATGGACGGGAACGCCGAAGCGTCGAGCGTACTCGACACAGCGCAGATGCAGGATCTTCGCTCCCGAGGCCGCCATCTCGAGCATCTCCTGGCTCGAAATGGTGTCGATCTTCTGTGCGGAGGCGACCACGCGCGGGTCCGCCGTGTAGACGCCGTCCACATCGGTGTAGATCTCGCAGACATCGGCTCCGAGCGCCGCAGCAAGGGCCACGGCGGTGGTGTCGGACCCGCCGCGACCGAGGGTCGTGATGTCGTTGCTGTCCCTGCTCATCCCCTGGAACCCGGCGACGATGGCGACGTCGCCCTTCTCTATCGCCGTCCGGATCCGGTGCGGGGAGACGGCGATGATGCGTGCCTTGCCGTGGATGGCATCGGTGATCATGCCGGCCTGGGAGCCCGTGAAGGACTGCGCCGAAGCGCCGACGCCGTTGATCGCCATGGCCAGCAACGCCATCGAGATCCGCTCCCCGGCGCTGAGGAGCATGTCCATCTCGCGCCCGCTCGACGACTCGGTTCCCACCTGGGCCGCCAGATCGAGGAGCTCGTCCGTGCTGTCACCCATGGCGGATACCACCACCACCACTTCGTGACCGGCGGCCTGCGTGTCCACGATGCGCCGTGCAACACGCTTGATCCCCTCGGCGTCGGAGACCGAGGACCCACCGAACTTCTGGACTATGAGGCTCATGCACTGACTCACTGATAGGGAACGACGGCGGGACCTTCGCGGCCGCCACGGACAGCAGGGGCCGCTCCGGTCCGGCGCCCGTGCCAGTGTACGGCGGCGTCGACACGCACCGGAAGTTCGCGTCGGATTGTGTACGGGCCATGCCGCTGAAAATGATGCGGGCGATCAGGGTTCAGGAACGCCGGCATCGCATACCCTCATACCATGACCGACGAAAACGGGGGAATCGTTGTCGAGGGAGTTGCACGGAGTTTCGGCTCCGTACAGGCCGTCCGCGATGTCGATTTCCAGGCTCCGCCCGGAGAAGTGACCGCGCTGATCGGACCCAACGGCTCCGGTAAGACCACCCTGATGCTCATCCTGGCAAGCCTGCTGGCCGCCGACAAGGGAACCGTCCGTGTAGCGGGGTTCGATCCCGCGGCCCAACCGTCCGAGGTCCGCAGTCGGGTGGGATGGATGCCGGACACGCTCGGCGTCTGGGAATCACTGACGGCACTCGAGGTGCTGAAGACACTGGGTGCCCTGTACGGGATGAGCGAGGCGGCACGTACCTCCCGTGCGGAGGAGCTGCTCGTCGCCGTCAGTCTCACCGAGTACGGGCGGCAGCCGGCCCGTGTCCTCTCGCGGGGTCAGCAGCAGCGGCTCAGCCTCGCCCGTGCACTGATCCACGACCCGGCGGTGCTGTTGCTGGACGAACCGGCGTCGGGCCTGGACCCGGGGTCACGTGTGGAACTGAGGTCGCTCCTGCGTTCGCTGGCAGCCCAGGGCAAGACCGTCGTCGTCTCGAGCCATGTTCTCTCCGAGCTCGACGAGATCGCGGACCGCGCCGTGTTCGTCAACCGTGGGCGGTCGGTGAAGAATCAGACCCTCGACGAGGCCGGAACCCAGACCAGGCGTTACTACGTCCGCGCGGAGCCGATGTCCGCGCTCGCAGCGGCGCTGGGCAGCTACGGGGTGAGCTTCGAGACGCGCGGGGATTCCCGACGCGAGGAGTTCCTCATCCAGCTCGGAAGCACGGCAGAGGCAGCGTGGCTCCTGCGCACGCTGGTGCTCGGCGAGGTGGTCATCACGGCTTTCGCCCCCGCGGGAGGCGCACTCGAGGAAACCTACATGAGCCTGGATACGGACAGACTATGAGCACGGTGACCGAACCATCGACGCCGCAGCCGGTCCGGGCAGCCACCCGGCTGTCCCACGGGGCGGCGGTCCGAAGCGTCTTCTCGCTCGAGATGAGGCAGCGCCTGCGAGGCAGGGCCTGGTACTGGATGCTCGGTATCTGGTTCGTCGTCATCGGTGTCATCTTCGTGCTCGGGCTCGGGACGCTCGACCCTGCGGGCAACGAGGGCGGGATCCTGTTCGATCTCATCGTCGGTTTCGTCCTGTTCTTCGGGTTGCTCGTAGCTCCCGGCCTCTCGGCCAACGCCGTCAACGGAGACCGTGCCGGTGGAACACTGGCCATCCTGCAGGTGACACTCCTGAGTCCGGGCCAACTGCTCCTGGGCAAATGGCTGGCGTCCTGGGTGGGATCCCTCGCATTCCTCGTCCTCAGCGCCCCGTTCATCTTCTGGGCCCTGACCCTCGGCGGAGTGGACGTGTCCGAAGCCCTCGTCTCCCTGCTCATGCTCGCCGTCGAGCTCGGAGTTCTCTGCGCCATCGGCGTCGGCATCTCCGCACTCGCTGACAGGCCACTGTTCTCGATCGTCAGCACCTACATGGTGGTGGCGCTGCTCACGGTCGGGACGCTGATCGTCTTCGGTCTGAGCAGTGCGCTGGTGACGGAGGAGGAGACGACGACGACGTCGTACTACGACTATCCCCAGTCCGCCTTCCAGGACGACGGGATGATCGACCCGGACGCAGAACGCGAGTGCACCACCCAGACCTACGTGGCACCGGTGGTCCACACGGAGTACATTGCCTGGCTCCTCGCGGCGAACCCTTTCGTGGTGGTGGCCGATGCTGTGCCGTACGACCTGCCGGACCCCTCAACGTTCGACGACGAACCGGACTCCTTCGGGTACGTGGGGAACTACTACTCACCCGGCGTCATGGAGATGGCGAGCCAGCTCGTGCGTGCTGCGCAGGAAGGACCGGACCTGGACGTCACGTGCGAGGAAGCCGAGGCAGCCTTCATGCCGATTTCCCAGCAGACCCCCATCTGGCCGTTGGGGCTCGGCATCCAGGTAGTCCTCGCCGGTGTGCTCCTGCTGGTCGGGCGACGCCGGCTCACCATGCCGGCGAGGCGCCTGGCCAGGGGCACGCGGATCGCCTAGCGTCCGGTGGTACCGGGCATGACCGCCTGCCAGCCGGTTGTCACGTCATCGCCCGACGGCCCTCGAAAGCGCGCCCGAGGGTCACCTCGTCCGCGTATTCGAGGTCCCCGCCCACCGGTAGCCCGGAGGCGAGTCGGGTCACCGGGATCCCGATGGTCTTGAGCATGCGCACGAGGTAGGTCGCCGTCGCTTCACCCTCGAGATTGGGATCGGTGGCGATGATGATCTCCTGGACCTGCTCGTCCGAGAGGCGTGCGAGTAGTTCGCGGATACGCAGTTGATCCGGTCCCACTCCGGCGATCGGATTGATGGCTCCGCCGAGCACGTGGTATCTACCGCGGAAGGAGCGGGTGCGTTCGACGGCGATCACGTCCTTGGACTCCTCGACGACGCAGATCATGCTCGGGTCGCGGCGAGGGTCCCTGCAGATGGCGCAGCGTTCCTGCTCCGCGACATTGCCGCAGACGATGCAGAACTTCACCCGATCCTTCACCGTGGTGATGGCGGTGACGAGCCTGGCCATGTCCTCGCCGTCCGCCTCGAGGATGTGGAATGCGAGGCGCTGGGCAGACTTCGGCCCCACCCCTGGCAGGCGTCCGAGCTCGTCGATCAGCTCCTGGACTGCGCCTTCGTACACGGTGCTCCCTCTTCTACGGTGGTGTAGGTGTCCTGGTCCTGTGCCGGTTCCCGGCCTGCTGCCTGGTCGCCCCGCGCACGAACAGCTACGTGAATGATGCCCCGCCTCCATTGTCCGCCCTGCTGGGGACACCGCTGGTCCGGAGCGGCGCGGTTATGCCACGAGCGTCGGACGGCGGGATGGAGCATACGTTTCTACTGGTTGTCGTGCGCCCGCTCCTCGATCAGACGCCCGTTCAGGATCCGCTCGATCGCAGCACGTCCTACCAATCCGGACTCCTCGAGGGTCTCATCGTCGGCGCTGGGTTCGTCCTCGACGAAGCGGGGGCCGACGGCGCTTCCCGTCGCGGCCGTGTCCTCTGCCACGTTGCGCTGGGCCTGGTCGAGCAACTGCTGATAGCGGCTGACCGGTTTATGACCAACGGAGCCAGGGCGCTCCTGCTGGGCCGCACCGTTCGACACGTGTCGCTCCGGCGCAGGAGACACCGGCGGACTCCACACGACGGAGCGGGAGTCATGGCCCGCGGACACCGGTTGATCACCGGGTGCCAAGGCTGGCGCTTCACGCCCGGTCCGCCGCTCGCCACCGGGCGCGCCGGGGCGGCCCTCGAACGGATCATCCGGTACGGAACCCCATTCGGCCCCGGGATCGAAGGCCTCCTCGGGGGGCTCGACGAGCGCCCATGAGTCATCGGCCGTGGTCGGATCCCATGCACTGACCGGTTGCTCGACTGATCCTGTCGCTTTGCGCGCTCCTGCATCGCCAACGCCGCGGGGGCCATCATCCGAGCTCTGTGAGGACGGGGTTCTGAGCTCCTCCGAGCTGCTGCCCTCGGAAGACCCGCTGCCCTCGGAAGACCTGGGGCGCGGGTCAGCAGACTGATTCGCGCGCCCGACCGGTTCAGGAGGGGAGGGCTGCCGGCGGTGGGAAGGTCCGGTCGTCGGGGCAGGACCCGGAGGGGAGGGCTGCCGGCGCTGCGCCGATTCGTCCGTCGAGGAAACGTCCGGACGGAGTGGTTGTTGACGCTGCGCACCCTCGGCAGCGCCGGCGTCGTCCTGGCGGACCGGCTGCCGCTGCTGCCCGGCATCGGGCACGGAGGCTGTGCTCGGGCGCCGTGCTGACGGCGTCGCTGCAGGGCGCTGGTTACTGGTTGAGGCCGGCGGGCCGGCTGGTGCTTTTGGGTCTGCCCCACCTGCTCCGCCGGGATCGTGCACTACCTCGATCGAACAGGTGAGGCCCAGAACCTTGTGGATGGCCTGTCTCACGTTGTCCATGTGCGGTCCGCGCTGGAACCCGATGGCGTTGCCCTGGTTCGCAAAGGCGAGAACCAGGCGGTTGCCGTCGAAGGAGCGTGGCGCCGCCGAGACATTCACGATCAGCCAGGTGGCACGCTTGATCCCCGCAACCTCGTCCATGATCTCCGGCCAGGCGCGGCGGATCATCTCGATGTTCTCGCTCGAGGCATGCCCCTGTCTGGGCGGCGTCCCCGGAGCCGGTGCGGCCTGCTGCTGTGATTCCGGGCTCGGCGTGGTCTGCGGAGGTGCTGCTCCCTGGGGGGAGGGACGTCGTTCCCCGGGCGCGGAGGACCGGGCTACCGGATTGCCCGAGCGTGGGGCCGACCTGTCGGACTCGGACGGCGCGGGAACATGATCCGAGACGGGGGTATCCTGCTGGGCGGCCCGGTGCTCTCGGGCGGCGGGCGCTTCGGCGTCGCCGGACGATCGATCCGAGCCGCGGGGCACAGCGTGTGCGGATTCAGGGACATCGGTCCGGTCTGCGCCGGAGGGTCCGGATGTCGGGCCGGGGTGGTCCGAGCCGGAAGAGCCGTCCGACGGGGGTGCCACGGGATCGCTGGAAGCGTCAGTCACCTCGGACGGGGTGTGCGCATTGCCGACTTCGGTGGCCCGGTCGCTGCCGGAAGGGTCACCTGCCGTCGACGCCCCAGCAGGACGGTCCGCATCGGAGCGTCCTGCCGCACCAGCGGCCGTATCGCCGTCGGCGGGCGCCGCGGGACGGTCCGCGCCCGAGGACGCCTGTCCGGAGAATCCGGCATCGGTGGAGACTCCCCAGCTCGCACCCCAGTCTGCCGATGCGTCGGCCGGCGTGGGTGAGCCGGTCCGTGCAGCAGAGGGCACGGCGGGAGCATGCGGGTCCGGGGTGGATGTGGGCAGGGACCACTGGGCGGCGGCCTCCTCGGCGTTCCGGGGCACGCCGTCGAGCCGGGACCGTTCCGCAGGCCGCACGGTCCCCTCCGGCGCGGAGGCCGGCTCGGCTCCCGGGTCGACGACGCCGTCGGCGACGGAATCGACGGCCGGAGCCCCACCGGCGTACTCGAGCCGGCGCTCGATCCGGTCCACGCGGGCCAGGGTTCCCCGCACCGAGGCATCAGACGCCGGCAGGAGCAGCCGGGCGCACAGCAGTTCGAGGTGCAGCCGCGGCGAGGTGGCACCGGTCATCTCGGTCAGGGCGGTGTTCGTGACGTCGGCGGCGCGCGAGAGTTCACCGGCGCCGAGCTGGTTGGCCTGGGTGCGCATGCGGTTCAGCTGGTCGTCGGGGACCCCGCGGAGGATCGACGCGGCGCCCTCGGGCACGGCGTTGATGACGATCAGGTCGCGGAAGCGCTCGAGCAGATCCTCCACGAACCGGCGCGGATCATGTCCGGTCTGGATGACGCGATCGACGGCGTTGAAGACCGTCCCGGCGTCACCGGCGGCCATGGAGTCGACGACGTCGTCCAGGAGTGCCGCGTGCGTGTACCCGAGGAGGGAGACGGCGAGCTCGTAGTCGAGCCCGTTCTCGCCGGCGCCGGCCATGAGCTGATCGAGCACGGAGAGCGAGTCGCGGACCGAACCGCCTCCGGCCCGGACGACGAGCGAGAGCACCCCGGGCGCCACCGGCACGTTCTCCTGCCGGCAGAGCAGATCGAGGTAGGCCATGAGCGGTTCGGGGGGCACCAGGCGGAACGGGTAGTGGTGCGTGCGCGAGCGGATGGTCCCGATCACCTTGTCGGGCTCGGTGGTCGCGAAGATGAAGAGGATGTGCTCCGGCGGCTCCTCCACGATCTTCAGCAGCGCGTTGAAGCCTGCGGACGTGACCATGTGGGCCTCGTCGATGATGAAGATCTTGAAGCGGTCGCGCACCGGGGCGAAGGTGGCGCGCTCGCGGAGATCACGCGCGTCGTCGACGCCGCCGTGGCTGGCGGCGTCGATCTCGATGACGTCGAGCGTGCCGGAGCCGTCGCGGGCGAGCCCCACGCAGCTGTCGCAGACACCGCACGGGGTCGACGTCGGGCCCTGGGCGCAGTTCAGGCAGCGGGCGAGGATACGGGCCGACGTCGTCTTGCCGCACCCGCGCGGCCCGGAGAACAGGTAGGCGTGGTTGATGCGATCCTTGTCGATGGCAGCCATCAGGGGATCGGTGACGTGCTCCTGACCGATGACGTCCGCGAAGGTCTCGGGACGATAACGACGGTAGAGGGCTGTACTCACGGATGAACCTTATCGGTTGAGGCTGATTGTTGGGGTGCTGCGTCCAGGATGGTGGACAATAGCTTCTCCGGGTCCACGATCCAGGGATCGCGCGGCACCAGAGTCGGTTCGAAGGCCTCGAGCGCCGCGGCCAGGGAGCTGCCGGGAAGACCGAGGGAGCGCAGGATCACCGCCAGCACGGTCGACGGCGGGTGGCCCAGATCGGCGAGGTCCTCCAGCGTCACAGCGCCGTCACGCTTCGCCAGACGCCGTCCCTGCGGAGCGAGCGCGAGGGGCACATGGGCATAGGTGGGGATCGGAAGTCCGAGCAGCGACGCCAGGTACGCCTGGCGAGGAGCTGATGCGAGCAGGTCATCACCCCGCACCACCTGATCGATGCCCTGGGCGGCATCGTCCACGACGACGGCGAGATTGTAGGAGATCACGCCGTCGTTGCGTCGCAGCACGACGTCGTCGACCGGCGCCCGGAAGCGCCCTGCCAGTACGTCGTCCACGGCCCAGGTCTCGACGGCGGCGCGCAGGCGGAGGGCGGGTGGCCGCTCTGCCCGCCGTCGTGCTCTCTCGCCGTCGCTCAGATTGCGGCACGTGCCGGGGTAGAGACCGGGGTCCGCGTGGGGGGCAGCTGCGGCCTCGGCAATGTCGCGGCGGGTGCAGAAGCACTCGTACACCAGGTCCTGACTCTGCATCTGCTCCAGGGCACGGTCGTAGCGGTCGGCCTGCTCGCTCTGGCGGATGACCGGGGAGTCGGAGGTCAGTCCCAGCGCAGCGAGCTCGGTCAGCTGGATCGCCTCGGCTCCGGCGCGCACGCGGTCGAGGTCCTCGACCCGGATGAGGAAGCGTCGATCGGTCGATCGGGCGAAGAGCCAGGCGAGGACGGCGGTGCGCAGATTGCCGACGTGGAGCGGGCCGGAGGGGCTCGGCGCGAACCGGCCGGCGCCCATCTCTGTCACCGTTCGACCTCCTGTTGCCAGCCGTTGAAAGGGTTAAAGCGAAGACCCCTCATGCACCTGCCAGAGCCCGCTTACCCTTGCTACCTTCCGGTCCTGGGGGAGTTCACAGGGTGACACCACATGAGGGGCCGGGAAATAGTCTACACAGTCGCCCGCGCGGCCCTCGAATCGACCGGGAGTACCGGGGCGGTGATTCGGCAGGATCCGGTTGTACGGGTATTCTGGGAGCTGCTCCGAACGAGGAGGATTCGCCTAGCGGCCTATGGCGCACGCCTGGAACGCGTGTTGGGTTCACGCCCTCGGGGGTTCAAATCCCCCATCCTCCGCCGTAGCACCAGAGGAAGGACCCCGGCCATGCGGCCGGGGTCCTTCCTGTTTCACGCCGTCGTGGCGCCACGGAGCCGGCTGATCCGCTTCTTCGCAGCCGCCTCCGACGGGCTCTCCGGACCCAGACCCGACCGGATCACCCCGAGGACCAGTCGCACAGCCGTACGGATCGGCAAGGGGAACGGCCCGAGGGAGGGAACTGTGAGCCCGAGCATCTCGCGGTGCCTCGGCTCGAGGGTCGCAACGGCGCCCGCGAACAGGATCCGGTATCCGAGGCGCTGCGAGCGTGGGAGGGGCGGGTGGCGGATGTACGCCAGCGTCTCCTGTACCTGAGCGCTGTTCGTCAGCTCGCCGTCGAACGTTGCCAGCTGCTCCCTCAACCCGGCCTCCGACCGGGGCGGGTCGTCGAGCCCCATGAGCTCCCCGGCCGCCGCCCACTCGGCCACGTACGCATCCACTCCGCCGGGTATCGGCCCGCCATAGGCCTTATGAGCTGCCACGAAGGCGTCGGTGAAGGCCAGATGCACCCACCTGACGAGCTCGGGATCCGCTGCCGAGTAGGGTCTCCCCACACCACGGCTGTCCGTGTAGCTGCCGTTGACCCTGGTGTGCAGGCGCTGCACGAAGGCCGAGCCCTGCTGCGCCGCCACCTTCGACCCGTACGTCACCGTGAAGATCCACCGGATGGTGTTGGCGAGCCGGCCGAGCGGTTCCTCCCGGAAGCTCGAGTGCTCATGGACGCCGGCCATGGCGCCCGGATGCAGGGCCTGGAGCAGGAGCGCACGGATGCCCGCGACCGTCGGGGTCATCGAGCTGTGCACGGTCCATACTGCCGAGCCGAGAGGGAAGTAGCCGAGGTCGTCGCCTTCCCCGAACTCGAACTGCCACTGTGGAATGTCCGGATCGCCGCCGGTGAAGGTGGTGCGGAGCTGGAGCTTCCACCTGTCGATGATTCCCATCCGTTGACCGTCCTGTCCTCGGCCGTGCGGCCGGTCGATGCGCTGCCGAAACGGGTGGCGCCGGCCGTCGGGGCCTTCCCTGTTGTCCAACGTGCCTGCCCACCGCTTTGCTCCGGCGTCGGACCGCTGCTGGACCGGATGTGTTCCCGGTGTCGCTCGCGTCACTCGTTCAGCGCAGCGTGATGTCCCCGCTCGCCTCGGCACTCCACGAGAGCGCTGCGACGCACCGGGCGAGGAATGCCGCGCCTGCCTCCTCGTGGACGAGCGGACCCTCGGTGAGTACCTCGTACGGTTTGTCGGGGACGCCGTCGGCAGGGCGGACGTCCACGTGCGCGACGTCGAGCCCCTGTTCGTGCAGGTAGTCGGCCATGGCGTAGTCGGTGCGGGAGTCACCCACGGTCCGCCAGGTGCGGGGAAGCTCCATCAGCGGTGTCACCAGCTCGAGGGCACGCTCCGCCCCGAGGTCCTTGCCCACGCGCACCGATTCGATGTCTGTGGAGATGATGGTCGGATCTATGCGGTACCCGATCTCCCCCGTACTGTCGGGATCTTCGCGGTCCAGTCGCCGGGCGCCCATGTCGTGGCTGTGCATGACGTCGAACACGTCGAGGTCGAAGCGCAGCTGGCCCTCGAGGTAGTCGGCATTCGTTGCGTCCAGCGACTGCTCCACGGAGACCATGGACAGTTTCGTCTCGTCGAAGAACATGAGGTGCGCGTACTTCTCCTCCACGAGGTCGCGGATGTCGTCGGCGAAACTGGTGGGCAGCGCCAGCTCGCGGTCGACGAAGACTTCCCCGGCGCCGTCGGCGGTGAAGGAGAACCAGGTACCGCCCTTCTCGCAGATCGCGTGGAAGGTGACCCCTGCGGGGATGCCGACGGCGAGCATCGGCTCCATGACCTGCGTCCGGATGAAGTGGTCGGAGCGGCCCGTGTTGAAGACGATGGGCCAGCCCGCGGAGGCCAGAGTGAGGAGGTCCGAGATGATGCCGGGCGGCACCGTGCGCGTCACGGGACTGGCGATGGGGCCGTCGACGTCGAGGAGGAGTCCCTGAACGGGGTGGTCCCCGTCAGCAGGCAGGGCAAGGGCATCGGGCAGGAGATCGAGCGGGGCGTCCGTAGGCATGGTCCCAGTATGTTCCCGTCCGGCGGGAAGCTCCCATTTTGGGCGCCTGGAGCCTGGCACCTCCAGTTGTGAACGGCGCTCGGTGACCCGGAGCTGCGCAGAGATCTGCTCGATTCTTCGTCCAGCCTCTTCGAGATCGTCCCGAGGTTTCTATCGGTGACAAGTCGTCATGAGAGACTCGCGCCATGAGTACAGGACTGACCGGCATCGTCGTCGTCGGCTCCATCAATGCGGATCTGGTGGTCACGCTCGAGCGGCACCCGCAGCCCGGCGAGACCGTCTCCGGGCGATCATTGACCGTGCTGCCCGGCGGCAAGGGCGCCAATCAGGCAGTGGGCGCAGCGCTGCTGGGTGGCGATGTCACCATGGTCGGCGCCGTGGGATCGGACGACTACGCCGATACGGCGCTCTCGACGCTGAGAAGCGCCGGCGTCGACCTGCGGTCAGTCCGGACGGTGCCCGGATCGACGGGTATCGCCGTCGTAGAGGTCTCCGATGACGGTGAGAACACCATCGTGGTGCTTCCCGGAGCGAACGCCGAGGTCACTCCGGCGCAGGTGGACGCGACCACCGAGACCATCGCGGGTGCGGCCGTCGTCGTGGTGCAGGGTGAGCTGCCCGCGGGCACCACCACCGCCGCCATGCGCCTGGCCTCGGGGCGGGTGATCCTGAATCTGGCGCCGGTCATTCTCCTCGATCGTGATGCGCTCCTCCGGGCCGATCCGCTGGTGGTCAACGAACACGAGGGAGCGCTGGTCCTGGCCCAGCTCGGAGGCCCGGAAGCCACCGACCACCATGGTGTGGTGGAGGCACTGCGGAAGTGCGGACTGGCGTCGGTGGTCATGACGCTCGGTGGCGCTGGAGCGCTGGTGTCCGACGGCGGTCCCATCGCCATGGTGCCCGCCCCGCGCGTCGACGTCGTGGACACGACGGGTGCCGGCGATGCATTCGTCGGAGCGCTCGCGGCACGCCTTGCTGCGGGAGCCGCCCTCGAGGACGCCGTACGCTTCGCCGTGCAGGTGGGCTCCTACGCCGTCCAGCAACCCGGCGCCCAGCCCTCCTATCCAGGACTCGACGACGAGCTTCCCGCTCTGCCTGAGGAGTGAGCGTACGCCGGTGGCACGCGGCCACGAAAGGACGACGAGCCTGCGTTCCATTGATGCCGCCCATTATCTAGGCTGGGGCAGTGATCTCCAGAACCAGAATCGGCATCGTGCCCGATGAGTAGGCCTGAATCCCGGCGCAAGCAGCGGGCCCGGGCCAGACGCGACCCCAGGGAGTGGCATGGCCAGACCATCGTCACGGAGACCGATCTCAGCAGCACGTTCGAGACGGACGACGCCGCGGACCGACGGCGTACCTCCAGGCGCCGGATCCGCCACGGCGTGGTCCTCGTGGTTCTGGCAGGCCTGCTGGCGACAGCCGTCTACGTGGCCGTGGGCCTTGCCCGTGGAGACATCAGCTTCGACGCACTCGAGCCCTCTCCAAGGCCGTCCCCGACGTCGACCTGCCCTGCCGGGCCCTTCGAACTGCAGGATGCGAGCTCGATCACCGTCGACGTCTTCAACAGCACCACCATCGGCGGTCTTGCCGGCACAGCTGCGGAGCAATTGCGTGAGCGCGCCTTCGCTGTGCGCGAGATCGGCAACCAGGATGTGGGGCCAAGGGGCATGACGGCGCTCATCGTCGCAGGCGAGGGCGGCCGCGCCAATGCGTTCACCGTGCAGCGCGTCATTCCGGAGGCGATCTTCGTGCCGGACGAGCGCGAGGATCGTACGGTGGACGTCATCCTCGGGTCGGCATACGAGGGCCTCGTGGAACCGGACGCGGTCGACGCCACGCCTGCAGGGCTGTTCTGCGGCGGCGAGGAGACCCAGGCACCGACGCCCGGAGCGACGACGACGTCGGCACCCACGCCCACGGCGCCATAAGGGCTCCAACGCGGGAGGGGACGACGCCGACGGCGCCTTCCCCTCCCGGCGCGGGACGCCTATACCGGAGCCAGCTCCCTCCGGTCCCGCAGGTACTTCGAGTAGGCGGTCACGGTCAGGAACGCAGGGAACGTCTCGCTGAGGGCAACCTCCTCGAAGATCTCCCGGGCCGTGTCGAACTGGTCCCCGTCGAACCGCGTCAGGGCCGCGAACTCCTCGTCGAGCAGCTCGGTGACCCACTCCCGGGTGATGATCTCGCCGTCGTCCGTGATGGCGCTCGCGTTGATCCACTGCCAGATCTGCGACCGCGAGATCTCCGCGGTGGCGGCGTCCTCCATGAGATTGTTGATCGCCGCGGCACCCTGCCCGCGCAGCCATGACTCGATGTACCGGACGCCGATCTCCAGATTCTCCCGCACGCCCCGTTCCGTGATGGTGCCCGGGGTCGCGGCGACGTCGAGGAGCCCCCGAGCGTCCGGCTCGACGTCGTCGCGCCGGCGGTCGAGCTGATTGGGCCGGTCGCCCAACTTTGCGTCGAACACCTCCATGGCCACGGGGACGAGATCGGGGTGGGCCACCCACGAGCCGTCGAAGCCGTCGTCGGCCTCGCGGGACTTGTCCGCGCGGACCTTCTCGAGCGCGAGCGCATTGGCCTGTTCGTCGTGCCGGTTGGGGATGAACGCTGCCATGCCGCCGATCGCATGGGCGCCGCGTCGATGGCACGCACGCACGAGCTGCTCGGTGTAGGAGCGCATGAACGGCGCGGTCATGGTGACCGCGTTGCGGTCCGGCAGGATGAACCGCGGACCCCTGGTACGGAAGTTCTTGATCACGGAGAAGATGTAGTCCCAGCGGCCGGCGTTCAGCCCCGCGGCGTGATCGCGCAGTTCGTAGAGGATCTCCTCCATCTCGAAGGCCGCCGTGATGGTCTCGATGAGAACGGTGGCGCGGATGGTGCCCTGCGGGATACCGAGCAGCTGCTGCGCCTGGACGAAGATGTCGTTCCACAGCCGTGCCTCGAGGTGGTTCTCGATCTTCGGCAGGTAGAAGTAGGGGCCACGTCCCTGCTCGATGAGCGTGCGCGCGTTGTGGAAGAAGTACAGCGCGAAGTCGAGCAGGCCACCGGCCACGGCCACGTCCTGGATGAGGACGTGTTTCTCCGACAGGTGCCAGCCTCGGGGGCGGACCACGATGGTGGGCAGCTCGGCGGCATCGCCCCGGACCCGGTACTCCTTGCCCTCCGGGGAGGTGAAGTCGATCCGGCCCGCGAGGGCGTCCTTCAGGTTCAGCTGCCCGTTGATCACGTTGGACCACGACGGCGTCGAGGAGTCCTCCATGTCCGCGAGCCAGACCTTCGCCCCCGAGTTCAATGCGTTGATGGTCATCTTGCGGTCCACGGGGCCGGTGATCTCGACCCGGCGGTCCTCGAGGCCGGGCGCCGTCGGGGCCACCCGCCAGGAGGCGTCGTCGCGCACGTGGCGCGTCTCGGGCAGGAACTGAGGATCGATCCCTGCGGCGACGGCCTTGCGCTGGCGGCACCGGTTGTGGAGGAGTTCCTCGCGGCGCTTGTGGGTGGCCTTGTGGAGTGCCCTGACGAAGTCGAGTGCCTCGCGGGTCAGGATCTCAGCCTGCCGTGGCACCGGCAGGGCGGTCAGAGTGATGCCGTTCAGGGTGTACTGGCCGTTCATGGTGTGCTCCTTGAGGTAGGGGCCGCCGAGATGGCAGATATGACCGGTCACGAGGTGCCGCGCGGTCATATCCGCCATCTCGGCGGGAAGGATCTAGTGGAACTGCTGGGTCTCGGTGGACCCGGCGAGGGCGAGCGTGCTGCCGGCGGGATTGAGCGCCGTGGCCACCTGGTCGAAGTAGCCGGTGCCGACCTCGCGCTGGTGCCGCGTGGCGGTGTAGCCGCGGTCCTCGGCGGCGAACTCGCGCTCCTGCAGGTCCACGTAGGCGCTCATGCCGTCCCGGGCGTAGCCGTGGGCCAGATCGAACATGGAGTAGTTGAGCGCGTGGAAGCCGGCGAGGGTGATGAACTGGAACGTGAAGCCCATGGCACCGAGCTCGCGCTGGAACGTGGCGATCGTGGCGTCATCGAGGTGCTTGCGCCAGTTGAACGACGGCGAGCAGTTGTAGGCGAGCATCTGGTCGGGGAACTCCGACTTGATGCCTTCGGCGAACCTGCGGGCGAGGTCGAGATCGGGGGTGCCGGTCTCCATCCAGAGCAGATCAGCGTAGGGGGCGTAGGCCCTGCCACGGGCGATGCAGGCCTCGAGGCCGTTGCGCACGTGGTAGAAGCCTTCAGGCGTGCGCTCGCCGGTGACGAAGGGCTGGTCACGCTCGTCGACGTCGGAGGTGATCAGCGTCGCTGCCTCGGCGTCGGTGCGGGCAACGATCACCGACGGCGTCCCGGCGACGTCGGCCGCGAGCCGGGCCGCGTTGAGCGTGCGCACGTGCTGCTGCGTCGGGATCAGCACCTTGCCGCCGAGGTGCCCGCACTTCTTCTCCGAGGCGAGCTGATCCTCCCAGTGGACGCCGGCGGCCCCCGCCTGGATCATCGACTTCATCAGCTCGTAGGCGTTCAGCGGTCCGCCGAAGCCCGCCTCGGCGTCGGCGACGATCGGGACGAGCCAGTCCTGGACCGTGGACGTACCCTCCGCCCACTCGATCTGGTCGGCACGCAGCAGCGCGTTGTTGATCCGGCGTACCACGGTGGGTACCGAGTTCGCGGGATACAGCGACTGGTCCGGGTAGGTGTGCCCGGCGTTGTTCGCATCCGCGGCCACCTGCCAGCCGGAGAGGTAGATGGCCCGCAGTCCGGCCTTGACCTGCTGTACGGCCTGGTTGCCGGTGAGGGCGCCGAGGGCGTTCGTGTAGCCGCCGGATCCCGCCTCGTCGGTCAGCTGGTTCCACAGCTTCTCCGCTCCCCGCCGGGCGAGGGTGTGCTCCTCCTGGACACTGCCGCGCAGGCGGACGACGTCGGCTGCCGAGTAGTCGCGTGCCACGCCGTCCCAGCGTGGATCGGCCGACCATTCGAGCTCCAGCTCGCGGGCTGCAGCCGTGAGCTGCTCCTGCTGATCACCGGTGGAGGGGGTGTTCGGTTCGTGGGTCATGGCTGTCTCCTTCGTGACGGATGCTGCGAGTGGTGTGGAATCAACGCTCCATTGCTTTTCCACCGCCTTCCAGAGCGAAATGCTGGAAAGAAACGCACTTCTTCGTCTATCGTCAAGAAATGACGACTCCCGCCTGGAACCGGACACCTGCCGCTTCGCCTCCGGCTCAGGACACCCCACTGGACCTGCTGAGTCTGGGACGACGCGTGCGTCACCTGCGGAAGGCGAAGGGGATGACGCTCGACGACCTGGGCGCCGCCGTCGGGACTGTCGCGTCCCAGCTCTCACTCATCGAGAACGGCAAACGGGAACCGAAGCTCGGTCTGCTGCAGGGTCTTGCCGGAGCGCTCGGCGTCCCGCTCGCCGAGCTGCTCGGTGCGGAACCGCCGTCGCGCCGTGCCGCCCTGGAGATCGAGCTGGAACGGGCGCAGCGCGGTCCGCTGTACGAATCGCTCGGTCTGCCGAAGGTCAGGCTCTCGTCGAGGCTGCCGATGGAGGTGCTGGAATCGCTCGTCGGGTTGCAGGGTGAGCTCGAGCGCCGGCTGAACGAGCAGGTGGCCACTCCGGAGGAGGCGCGGCGGGCCAACGCGGAACTGCGCCGTGAGATGCGGGAGCGCAACAACTACTTCCCGGAGATCGAGGCCCAGGCGCAGTCGGTGCTCGACGCCGTCGGGTACAGCGCCGGGCCCGTGTCACAGCATCTGATCGCCGACATGGCCGCGCACCTCGGGTTCTCGCTGCACCACGTGAACGATCTGCCGCACTCCACCCGGTCGGTCACGGATCTGAAGAATCGCCGGATCTATCTCACCCAGTCCCAGCGCTCCGATCACGATCCACGGTCGGTGCTGCTGCAGGCCCTCGGTCACTACGTGCTGGGGCACGACACGCCGGTGAGCTACGGCGACTTCCTCCGGCAGCGCGTGGCCACCAACTACTTCGCCGCGGCACTCCTGCTGCCTGAGAAGCCGGCCGTGGACTACCTCCGGCGCGCCAAGGCCGCGAAGGAGATCGCCGTGGAGGACATCCGCGACACCTTTGCCGTCTCCTACGAGACCGCCGCGCACCGCTTCACGAATCTGGCCACCGAGCACCTGGATATCCGCACGCACTTCCAGAAGACCCACAAGAGCGGGATCATCTACAAGGCCTACGAGAACGACGGCGTCACGTTCCCGCAGGACCACACCGGCGCCATCGAGGGACAGCCGTCGTGCCGTCGCTGGACCTCGCGCGTGGTGTTCGACGTGCCGGACAAGTTCAGGGCCTACAACCAGTACACCGATACCCCGAGCGGCACCTACTGGTGCACGGCCCGGACCGAGCGGGCCGCCAGCGGCGAGTTCTCGCTCAGCATCGGGGTGCCGTACGCGCAGGTGAAGTGGTTCCGCGGGCGGGACACGGACATCCGCGGGAAGTCCTCCTGCCCGGACGAGTCCTGCTGCCGACGCCCGCCGTCGGAGCTGGCACGGGAATGGGCCGGACACGCCTGGCCGAGTGCCCGCGCCCACTCGCACCTGCTCGCAGCCATGCCGCCGGGCGCCTTCCCGGGCGTCGACGAGACCGAGGTGTACGCGTTCCTGGCGGCGCACTCGGGCTAAATTATCTCAGGCGCCGCCTTTCCGAGCGGTGAACAACGACGCCGACCGGTAGCGCGTCGGCCGGCACAGCAGCCGCAACCCGGGGGACGACGCCGACCGACGCCGTTGCCCGCCCGTGTCAGTCCGAGGAGCGTGCCCCGCCCTGGCGGACGGCGTCGAACGGTGCGTTCGAGGTGACGCGGTTCCGGATGCCCTCGGTGACGAACTCCTTCGCCGTGCGTGCGGCGTCGAGCGGCGTGGCGCCCTTCGCCAGCTCCGCGGCGACCGCGGCGGCCAGGGTGCAGCCGGCGCCGCTGACGGCGACGTCGCCGATCTTCGGGGTGGACAGCACCTCGAGGGTCTCGCCGTCGAAGTAGACGTCGACGGCGTCCGGGCCCTCGATGCGTACGCCGCCCTTGGCGAGGACGACGGCGCCGCTCTTGCGGTGGATGATGCGCGCCGCCTCCTTCAGGTCCTCGAGGGTCCTGATGCTGATGCCCGAGAGCGACTCCGCCTCGAAATGATTGGGCGTGACGAAGGTCGCCAGCGGCAGGATCTTCGCCGTGAGCGCCTGGTCGGTGTCGAGCGCGGCACCGGGCTCCTGTCCCTTGCAGATCAGTACCGGGTCGAGGACCACGTTGTCCCATTCCTGACTCTTGAGCGACGTGGCCACGGTGTCGATGGTGGCGGGGGTGCCGAGCATGCCGAGCTTGACCGTGGTGAGCGGGTAGGTGGTCTGGATGGCCTCGAGCTGATCGGCGATGACCTGCTGATCTACCGGCACGAAGCGGTGCTGCCACTCGTTCGCCGGATCGAACGAGACGATGCAGGTCAGCGCCGTGATGCCGTAGACACCGAGTTCCTGGAAGGTGCGCAGATCGGCCTGGGCTCCGGCGCCGCCGGTGGCCTCAGATCCGGCGATGGTCAGGGTGACGGGAGGCGCGGATGACTGGGTGTTGGACATCCTCCTAGTCTGCCCGACCAGAGTCCGGCGCGGCCACCCGATTCCGCGAAGAAGCCGCTCGGGTGCAGTGGCACGTGCAGTGCCAGGAGCAGGGAGAGTAGGTCGCGGCAGGGACAACCCGGCCGACGTTGGCTCACCAGCGGCAGGCCCCGTCAGGCGTAGTAGCGCCCGAGGACCTCCGCCTTGAGGTCGTAGAAGGTGCCGTCGTCGATGGCTGCCCGGGCGTCGTCGACCATCCGTACCACGAAGCGCTCGTTGTGGATGGAGATCAGCGTTGCCGAGACCATCTCCTTGGCCTTGAAGAGGTGGTGGATGTAGGCGCGGGTGTAGTGCGTGCAGGTGTAGCAGTCGCAGCCTTCCACGAGCGGGGTGAAGTCGCGTCTGAACCGGGCGTTGGAGAGATTCCAGCGACCGTCCGGGGTATAGAACGCGGAGTTGCGGGCCACCCGGGTGGGGGAGACGCAGTCGAAGGTGTCGGCGCCGTTCTCGATGCCGGTGAACAGATCGTCCGGTTCGGAGATGCCGAGCAGGTGGCGGGGTCTGTCCTCGGGGAGCTCGTCGCTGCACCAGCCGAGGATGGTGCCCAGATTCTCCTTCTCGAGGGCGCCGCCGATCCCGAAGCCGTCGAAGTTCATGGCCCCGAGGTCGGCGGAGGCCTTGCGTCGCAGGTCCTCGTACTGGGCGCCCTGGATGACGCCGAAGAGCGCCTGATAGGGCCGGTGGCTGCGCTCGGTGGTGAGGCGCTCGTGCTCGGAGACGCAGCGCTGCGCCCACAGTCTGGTCCGTTCGAGCGATTCCTCCTGGTAGCCGCGCGAGTTCATGAGGGTGGTGAGCTCGTCGAAGGCGAACATGATGTCCGCGCCGAGCTGGTGCTGCACCTGCATGGAGATCTCGGGGGTGAACCGGTGGCGGTCGCCGTTGAGGTGCGACTTGAACCAGACGCCGTCGTCGTCGATGTGCGCCAGGCGCTCCTTCCCGACGGCGACGCGGTCGTCCGCCCCGGCCGTCTCGGCATCGACGGGGGCGTCCATGGCGATGACCTTCTTGAACCCGGAGCCCAGGCTCATGACCTGGAAGCCGCCGGAATCGGTGAACGTCGGGCCGGGCCAGTTCATGAAGGCGCCCAGGCCCCCGGCCTCGTCCAGGATGTCGGCGCCGGGCTGCAGATACAGGTGGTAGGCGTTGGCCAGCAGTGCCTGGGCTCCGAGATCCGCCATGGCCCCGGGGAGGACCGCCTTCACCGAGGCCTTCGTGCCCACCGGGATGAACGCCGGTGTGCTGATCTGCCCGTGCGGGGTGGTGATGGTGCCGGTACGTCCGTGCCGGAGTCCGCCGTTCCCGCCTCCCGGCGTCGTGTCCTCGAGGCGGGACTGGACGGAGAAGGCGAAGGACGACTGCTGGGACTGTGGATGCACCACCCTATTTTGCCAGTCTTCGGACGTGTTGCCCGCCGTGGCTCAGCTCTGCTCCAGCTGGGCGTCCAGGGCACTGACGGCGGCGAGCTCCGCGGCGATGCGCCGCTCGAGCACCTCCCGGCTCAGAGTTTCCGAACCTCCGTGCGCCCGCAGATACAGCAGGACGCCGATGCGCAGGACGCGCCAGTCGCGCTCGACGTCGTGCTGACCGGCAGCGGAGGCGCGCAGGATCTCCGGGTCGTACACATTCGGCTCGTTGAGCTGGCGCTGGCGGTACAGTGCCGCGGTCTTCGCGCGCAGCGGGTCCGTCTCTGCGGCGTCGGCCGCGAGGATGGCCGCGGAGTACGCCGCCGAGCGGTCGTCGTCGTGCCGGGTGAGGTACGCCGCGATCGCAAGACCGCCCTCGATCCACTTCCACCGCCCGAAGTTGCCGTCGAAGGGCTGGGCGGCCAGCAGATCGGCGATGCTGAGGGCGGCAGCCGTATCGCCCTCGTCGACCAGCAGCGCGGTGGCGAACTGGTGCAGGTCCTGGAGATTGCTGCCGGCCTTGAGATTGATGCCCTTCGCCAGTCGCCCCGCGATCTCCTGCAGGGCGGCGTTGCCCGGGTAGGTCTGGGCGATCCGGGCCACGAGCGCTTCGGGCGAGCCCTCGTCGGCTGCGACCGCTGACGCCTCGAGCTCCGCCTCAGCGGATTCGACGTAGATCACGGATCCGGCCGCGATGGAGATGCGGCGCCCGTCCGCGAGCGTGGCGACGACGAGCGCCGCAACCCCGAAGTCGTCGTTCTCGATCCTTACCGCGGTGACCGAGGCGGTCCCTGCATTCCGGGGAAGCGCGAGGACGTCCCCCACCGCCAGCCGGTCCGCGGGAAGCGCGCGCAGTCCTGTCGTGTCCCTGTCCGCCAATCGATCCTCTCCTGATTCAGCGCTCTTCGGCGCGCCGCTCATCTCTCACCGTACGACACGCGGCCGGCTGCCGGCGTCGGGCGCCCCTACCGCGCCCAGCCGGCATGCGCCAGTGCCTGGCGCAGGAGATCGGCGCGTCCACCGGAGAACTCCGCCTGGATGGTGGGGCTGAGCGCCTCCGACGGCGTCATCCAGGACAGTTCGAGAGCGTCCTGGCGGGGATTGCACTCACCCGTCACGGGGATGAGATAGGCGAGCGCGACGGCGTGCTGGCGGTCGTCCGTCAGCCCGGTCTCCGAGGGGGACGGGAAGTACTCGGCGATGGTGAAGGGTAGGGGGGACGGCGCCAGCTGAGGCAGTGCCAGCGGCCCAAGATCCTTCTCGAGATGCCGCAGCAGCGCAGCACGGATGGTTTCCCGGTACATCACGCGGCCCGATACGAAGGTGCGCACCATCTCCCCCTGCTCATTAGCCTGCAGGAGCAGACCGACCTCGTCGACGTACCCGAGGGCGTCGAGGCGCACGGGGATCGCCTCCACGTACACCATCGGCAGGCGGCGGCGGGCCTCGTACAGATCTTCTTCGGAGAGCCAGCCCGGATTGGGGTCAGGGGTGCGTACGTTCATACCCTAGTTCTATAGCAGACCTCTTCCGGCCCGTCGACGACGCGCGGCTCTTCGGCCCGTGGCTGAATACGGCGCAGCCCGTGACGTCAGTGCTCGGTGTACCCGTGCAGATCCCGCTGCCGCTCGTTGATCCAGATCTCCGCGCCCCAGGGAGCAGGCACGCGCAGGGACCGGCCGTAGCTCTCGTCGATCACGGTGGGCTCGACGCCGGCCGTGAGGAGGCCGCCGACGCAGGCCCGGACATCGCCGTCGTACTCGAAGGCCAACTCCAGGCCGGTGCGTTCGCCGGCGTGGAGGGCGACCAGCCCGCCGTTCTTCGCGCTGAAATCGTGCCACGTGCCGGCATCAGAGCTGATGCGCGGTCTGGCACCGATGTCCTTCAGGACACGCACGGCGGACTCGAGGTCGGGCGTGTACCAGAGGGCGAGGACGGAGAGCGGGGTCGGCTCCGCCGTCGTCGCGCGTGGACCGGGATCGGCGAGGAAGGACGTCCCGTCCGGTGCCGTGATGCGGGCCGCGAGCCCGTGTCCCTCCTGCGACAGTTCAACAGCAGTCCCGGCCTCCCTGGTACGCCGCGCGAATTCGGTCACGTCGGAGACATCGAAGGCGAGCGACGTCGTTCCCTCCTCGGCGCTCCCCGGCTCGCAGGCTTGGAGGGCGACGCGACCGCTCCCGGCGTCGAACACCGCGTAGGCGTCGGTCGGTTCCGGGTCGACGGCGGGGCTGAGCCCCAGCGCGAGCAGGAACGCGCTCGCGCTGGGCAGATCGGAGGTGTACACGAGCGGGCGGACGCGGAGCATCAGTTCTCCTTCAGGTAGGCGCGAAGGGCCTGCTCCACGAATGCGGACAGGCTCAGGGCTTCGTCGATACTCGTCCCGGCAGAGGATCCTCAGGAGAGCCTGGTGACCTCGTAGGTGTGGCCGGCAGCTCGTAGCCGTTCCACGAGCACGTCGCCGAGCGCCGAGGCCGGCGTCAGCGATCCGCTCACGGCCGGGAGGCGGTCGCCGTCGAGCGCCAGGGCGAGTGCGGTTTCACCTGCCATCACCGCGGTCGCGGCATAGCCCGGATCTCCCGGTCCCTTCGCGGTGGCCTGGTAGCGGTGACCTCTTCCGGTCTGAGCAGTCGCCGTGGAGCGGAACCATCCTGTGCTCTGCGCGTGGACACTCGGACCCTTGCCCGGAGCAGGGAGGAGGCGATCGAGTACGCGCCGCGTCGCGGGGACTGCCATGGCCCCCATGAAAAGCTTCAGTCCCACGGCAACGACGCCGGCGACCACGGCTCCTGCCGGTCCGCGGGAGATACCCATCGCTTCGGAGTACCGGAGCGAGCGGCCGTAGGCCCAGCCCTGCAGGGCATTGCTCCGGCGCACTATTCGGGTATTGCCTGCGGCCATCACGAAGGGTGCCGTCCACAGGCCGTTGGCCGAGCGACTCACGGGGCCGTAATCCGCGGGCTGTGACGTGGCCGGTTCCTCGGCGCGGTCCGGGCTGAGGGCATAGGGGTCGCCGGCCAGTGACTTCAGCGCAGGGTCCAGGCGTGCACCGTCGAGTTGGCCCCGCATCGAGTCGATCGTGCCTCCGCTGACGCCGCCCTTCGCCGTCGCGACGAGCTGTACCTCCGTCAGAGGGCCGGCGTCGTCGGCCTCCGCAGCCTGGTGGAGGAGGAGGACCGCGAGATCCGAGGGTACGGAGTCGTAGCCGCACGCGTGCACGATGCGGGCACCGGTCTCTCTGGCGAGGGCGTCGCAGCGGTCGATGGCCTCACGGACGAAGGACACCTCGCCCGTCAGATCGCCGTAGTGGGTGCCGGCCCGGGCGCACGCCTCGACGACGGGCAGCCCGTACTTCACGTACGGGCCCACGGTGGTGAAGAGCACCCGCGTGCTCTCTGCGAGGTCGGCGAGGGAACCGGGGTGCTCGGAGTCCGCCTCGATGATGGGCCACTCGCGTGCAGCCTCCGGCAAACGGGACCGAACGGCCTCGAGCTTGCTTCTCGATCGACCTGCGATTCCGACGCGCAGACCGGCAGGGGCGTGTTCCGCGACGTATGCGGTGATCAGTTCCCCGACGAATCCGGTTGCTCCGTAGATGACGAGATCGTGATCGCGCGTCGTGTTCTCCATACGAGCAGTCTGTCACTGCGGTGCTCGAGGAGCGACCGGGACCGAACCACCCGGCTACGCCACGGCAGGAAGACGGGCGGTGCCCCTTCGGCAGAAGGAGCACCGCCGGGTCAGACGCTTCTGACCTCTACAGCCTCAGATTGTTGTGCGGGGTTCAACTTCAGGACACGCTCGACCGCCACCTTCGTCGATTCACTGATCTCCGCCTCGAAGAAGGGCTCATATGACTCGAGCGGTGGCGGTTTCGTGGCGTAGACCGCGATCAGGCAGGCTACAGCTGATGCCGATACGGCTACAACGAAGGGAACGGGCACATCCGCAGCAGTCGCGATGATGAACGCGACGAATCCGACGATGATGCTCGCGTAGGCGCCTGCCCTGTTCATCCTCTTCCAGTACAGCCCGAGGAAAACAGTCAGCGAGAACGTCGCCCCGAAGCCTCCGTAGACGTAGGTGAATCCCATGGCCAGGAACCACAGCGGATCGATCGCGAGAACCACGGCTATCACCGCGACGACGAAGACAATGAATCGCAGCCAGTTCTTGAGGGCCCTGTCGCTGACGGTTCTACCGAACAAATTCAGGTAGACGTCGTAGTACAGCGAAGTGGAGCAGGTCAGCAGCATCGAGTTGCCCGTCGAGACCGCCGCGGCGCAAATGGCAACCAGTGTCAGAGCTGCCACGAGGACCGGCGTGTGCTCCTGCAGGAGCAAGGGGATGACATAGTCCGTCGCGACTCCTTCCGGCAGGCTGGGGATCAACGCCTTGGCCCCCAGTCCCATGACGATCAGCGGGAGCCAGATGACGAGCAGCACCACGACATTCGCCATGATCTGCAGGACCGCGACTTTGACATTCATCGGAGCCAGCATCCTGGCAACCCAGTGCGGCGATGACGGGGTACCGAGTGAGTTCGAGATGAAGATCGACAGCAGAGCTGCACTACCGAATGACCCGGTCGGGGTGAGCAGAACGCCCGGGTCCAGCGCCGGACCACCCTCGTTGATCGGAGCGGTCGTCACCGCCAGCGTGTCCAGGATGTTCCCCAGACCCCCAGTGGACAGGAGGACCGTGACTGCGGCGGCGATGCACCCGATCGCGATGACGGCTGCGTTCAGTGTGTCGGTGGTTGCGACGGACCAGAAGCCGCCGACGTTCGTGATCACGATGAAGATGAGAAAGCCGAAGATGGCGACCTTGTAATCGACACCTGTGATCGACGAGAAGACGATCCCGAAGCCGGTTGCCTGGATGTTGACCAGAAAAAGGTAGCCGATGAACATGACGACGCCGATGAGCGCCTGGAGAAAACTTCTCCTCGCGAACATGTCGTAGCGCATACGGACGAACTCAGGGAACGTTCGAGCAGGATTGGCTGGTCGTCGGATCTTGTATCCGACGATGGGAATCAGGGCGCCGCCGAAGATCCACCCGGCCATCCAGCCGATGATCGCTGCCGCGCCGTCGCTGTACAGGAACGCGGGAATGCCCAGCACCGAAGCCACGCTCACCCAGGTGGCCGTCGTCGTCCCGGTTCCGAGGAGCAACCCCATCCGGTGACCACCGGCAGTGAAATCACTTGCTGATTCCGCCATCTTCAGGCTTTTGACATTCGTCCAGATCAGGAATGCCGCATACAACGCCATGGCGCCTATGTACCACTGCATTATATTGTGCTCCTTCGTAGGGACCCCGATCGGACTTTCACGTGTCAGCTGTGGATCGGTTGCGTTGCTTTGGACTATTTGTAGGTGAACAGGCGTCCCGTGGCGCCCCAGCGTTTCACTCCCGACTTCTCTATCCTCCAGAGGAGGAAGAGACCGAGTGCCCAGGTGAAGATGACCGCTCCCAGGTACCACAGCAGTGCGATCAACATGGTGAACTCCTTTCGGTTCGTCTGCCGTCGACGTGAATGGTCGTGGTGTCGTACGTGAACGCTGCGGGCGTCATCTCACTTCGCGCGAAGAGGCGTCGGAGCACAGTTGTGCCGACACGATGAGCCAGGCGTTGATCGGTAGGTCAGTCAGAGGGTGCGGGGCCGAGGCGAATGCAGCAGCTCTCGAGCTCCGACCACCTGCCATACGGGGTACGGGTGATTTTCATGGACCCCAGGACGCATCGGGTGCTGGGTCCGAACAATCAGTGCAGGCATAGCCACTCTCCATCGGTCTGGCAGTAGCACCCTGTCCGAGCATGCCGCTCAGAGGGGTTG
This sequence comes from Arthrobacter echini, assembly GCF_004803505.1. Lineage (GTDB taxonomy): Bacteria > Actinomycetota > Actinomycetes > Actinomycetales > Micrococcaceae > Arthrobacter_D > Arthrobacter_D echini. The sequence continues at coordinate 35,407 of NZ_SSWH01000009.1, read as the reverse complement.
CTGCGGCGTCATCGATCCAGATCTCTCGGCCGCTCGGGATGGTCGTACATCACTAAACAGCGGCTGTTTCCCGCCCGCAACCTTCTGCGCGGACATTACGGCGCATGACACGCGGCGCGCGCCGTCGAACGCCCCACGGGATGCGCGATTCACGCGTGGCAGTCACGTATGGCTGCCACGCGGACTCGCCGCCGCCAAGAGCTACGTCAGCACACTGTCATTCGGCGTCGCGGACTCTGGCTGCGACGTGGTCCGGCCAGTCATCACTCGAGCCGTCTGGTTCATAGATGCCCGCAACAAAACCTCGGACCTCGGCGATGAGTTCATCCCTGGTCATACGGCCTACAGAATCGGGGGTGATTCCTCCAGTGCCGACCGCGGAACGACCGACCGTGAAACCATAGGTTCCCTCCATCGGCCCATTGAGCCACGTGAAGTCGCAACTGAGTGCGCCACCGGGTTGCCGTCTCTCGCTGATGCGGAACAGCTCATGATCGATGGCGACATCGAAGGGATCCATCCTGCGATCGTAGAGCTGACTACGCCCGGCGCCGTACCAGCACTTCCCTGTACCGCCCTACGCTGTTGCTGCGACGCAATGACACCAAGGCCATGCTCGCGCTTGTCACCGATCAGCGGCTGATCGCGAGCTTCATCGCCTTCGTTTCGGCAGCCCGCCCGAACGTGTCGTAGGCGTCCATGAAGTCGTCGAGCTTGAATCGGTGGGTGACGAACTGCTCGGGGCTGAGCTTGCCCTGAGCGACCAGTTTGAGGAGCATCGGGGTGGTCGTCGCCGAGACGAGGCCGGTGGTGATGGCGATGTCCTTGATCCAGAGGTCCTGGAGGGGCAGGTCGACCGAGGTGCCATGCACGCCGAGGTTGGCGACCGTACCTCCGGGACGGATGATGTCCACGGCAGCGGTGAAGGTTGCCGGGATGCCAACGGCCTCCATCGAGGTGTCCACGCCGAGGCCGTCAGTCATCGCCATGACCTGCTCCTTCCAGTCCGCTGCGCCGTTGTTCACGACGTCGGTGGCGCCGAAGCGTTTGGCCTGCTCGAGACGATTGTCGTCGAGGTCGATCGCGATGACCCGTGAGGCTCCATAGAGGCCCGCCGTCATGATCGTAGACAGGCCCACTGGACCGGCGCCGATGACGGCGACGACGTCGCCCGGTTTCACACGCCCGTTGCGCACGCCGATCTCGAATCCGGTGGGCAGGATGTCGGAGAGCATGATGCCCGCCTCGTCGCTCACTCCCTCGGGGAGTTTGTGCAGTGAGTTCTCGGCGAACGGAACGCGTGTGTACTCGGCTTGCGTGCCATCGATGAGGTGACCGAAGATCCAGCCGACACCCTCTGCGCCTTCCGGGGACAGGCAGTGGGAGGGTAGTCGCTGCTGGCAGTACGAGCATGAACCACACGCTGAGACGCAGGAGATGATGACGCGGTCACCCACGGCGAGCTGGTTCACGGCGGAGCCGATCTCGGTGATGGTCCCCACTCCCTCGTGCCCGAGGATGCGGCCGTCGGTCACCGCGGGGACGTCCCCCTTGAGGATGTGGAGATCGGTGCCGCAGATGGTCGTGGTGTCGATCCGGACAATGACGTCGGTTGCATCGATGATCCTGGGGTCGGGCACGTCTTCCCATGCCTTCTTGCCGGGGCCGTGGTACACGAGTGCTTTCATGGGGAACCTCCTGAGATCGGTAACGCTCTTGCTCGGCGTCCCCCTCGGATGTCACGGGAGACCTACGCTACAGGTGCCCCCATGCGACTGCCAGAGTGCGAGCTCGTGAATCGATGGTCCTGATGGTTTCTCTAGCGCGAGGCCCGCTCCGCCTCGAGGGTCATCCATGCCTGGAGCTGCGAGGATAGGCTGACCGCACCGCCCTGCGGGGGAGGGAAGAGAAGTCCCTCCCGATCGAGCTGCGTGCGCCCGTTCCAGATATGCGCCGCCGTCGCCTCGAGCAGGTTGCGAGCAGTCGACGACGCCGACTGGTCGATCCCCGCCACAACGGCCTGCGCCAGATACCGACAGAGAATCCCCGTGAAGAGACCGCCGTCGCCCCTGGCATCCAGCGGCAGCACGCCGTCGTCGTCGGCCATGCCGCGCGCGATCGACCGGACGAGGTCACCCGCCTGTCGTAGATCAGTGCGACCGCCGACGGCGATCAACGCGCCGAGCACTGTGCCCTGGTTGTAGGTGTGCAGTGTGGTCTCCACGGAGCCGTCGGTCCTGACGCCGTCGAGGTAGAGCCCGCTGCCGGTGTCGAACAGGTGCTCCCTCAGCCAGTCGAGCAGTTCCTGTGCCCGCTCGCTCTCCCCGGCCCGCGCGAAGAAGAGCGCTGCCGGGGCGGTGCTGGGCGTGTTCTTGAAGTCCCGGCTGGTGTTCCAGAACACCCCGCCGCCCAGATCCTGGGTGTGCGCCGAGCGGAGTGCGTCACCGAGGATCCGCACGGGACGGCGTGGCGTTGATCGCCCCTCGACCTCATCGAGGCGCTGCAGTGCCAGCGCAAGCCAGGCCATGTCGTCGTAGTAGGCGTTGCGCCACCGCGCGCCGTTGCGCAGCCAGATTCCTCGCGCCAGCTTCCGCGCCTCGGACAGTGCGTTACCCGAGGGATCGCGGAGATGTTCATCGATGAGGCAGTCGAGGAAGTGCGCCTGCCACCAGTAGTGCCACTGACCACATGGGAAGCCGGAGGACGGAAAGGCGACGGCACCTATCCTCGTCATCGGTAGACAGAGCACGCGGCGGGAGAACAGTTCTCGCACACTCCTCGCCGCGTCAGCGGCCGCTCCGTCGGGAATGCGCATCTGACCACCCTAGCCACAGCGCCGAGCCGTCGAATTGGGCATCCTGCGCAACGGAGTATCGTGCGGGTGCGCAGTGGGCCACGTCACAGTACGCTGGGCGCGTGGGCAGGCCAACGGCGGTCCTCACGGGAAGGAACAGGAATGGACATCAGCGGAGCGGTGGCCCTCGTCACCGGCGGAGCATCCGGACTCGGTCTCGCCACGGCGCACAGACTGCTCGACGACGGCGCCTCGGTGGTCCTGGTCGATCTCCCGCAGTCGGCGGGTCAGGACACCGCGGCTGAGCTGGACCCCTCGGGCGAGCGCGTGCGCTTCGTGGCCGCCGAAGTCGCCGATCCTGAGCAGGTGCAGACAGCGGTCGACGCCGCCACCGGACTCGGTCCGCTGCGGATCGTGGTCAACTGCGCAGGGATAGCGACGCCCGGAAAGATCCTCGGACGTGACGGTGTGCTGCCCCTCGAGCAGTTCTCCCGCGTCATCACCGTCAATCTCCTCGGCACCTTCAACGTCATCCGGCTGGCCGCCGAAGCCATGGCCCGCACGGAGCTCGTGAGCGGGCTCGGCGGCTCCGACGAGCGCGGCGTCATCATCAACACCGCATCCGTCGCCGCATTCGACGGCCAGATCGGCCAGGCCGCGTACTCCGCCTCGAAGGGCGGTGTCGCTGCCATGACCCTGCCGATAGCGCGCGAACTGGCCCGCTCGCTCATCCGCGTGGTCACGATCGCCCCGGGCATCTTCGAGACACCGATGATGTCCTCCCTGCCGCAGGCGGCTCAGGACTCCCTCGGCGCCCAGGTGCCGCACCCCTCCCGCCTCGGCAAACCCGTCGAGTACGCGGCGCTCGCCGCGCACATCGTGGAGAACCAGATGCTCAACGGGGAGACCATCCGGCTCGACGGAGCCATCCGCATGGCGCCGAAGTGATCGCCGCCACCGGTCCCGATCGAAAGGACGGCTCCATGGAGAGCCAGCTACCCACCGCGGACTTCCTCGGCTTCGAATCCCTTCTCGCCGCCCACGAGCGGGAGAAGCTGCAGGACGTCCGTGACTTCCTCGCCAAGGAGGTCTCCCCGCGCGCCACCGAGTGGTGGAACCGCGCCGAGTTCCCGCACGCGCTTCTGCCCGAACTGGCGGGCCTCCAGCTCAGTACGCCCCTCCAGCAGGGCTACAGCCATTTGTTCAGTGGTCTCGTCATCGCGGAGATGACGCGTGCGGATACGTCCATAGCCACCTTCTTCATGGTCCATCACGATCTCTTCGTCCAGGCGCTGCACAGCTTCGGCAACGAGGAGCAGAAGGCCAGGCTGCTGCAGGACGCCATGGACCTGCGCATCACCGGCGCCTTCGCGCTGACGGAGCCCCTGCACGGATCCGACGTGGCCGGTGGCATGACCACCACGGCCACCCGGGACGGCGACACGTGGATCATCAACGGCGCGAAGCGGTGGATCGGCAACGGCACCTTCTGCGACTACATGCTCCTGTGGGCGCGGGACACCGAGACCGGTGGTGTGCGCGGCTTCATCCTCGACGCCACCCTGCCCGGCGTCACCCGGACCGCCATCGCCAACAAGACGGCGCTGCGGACCGTGCAGAACGCCGACATCACGCTCACCGACGTGATGGTTCCCGACGCCGACCGGTTCGCCGGGGTCGATTCGTTCGACGACACCCGTCAGCTCCTGCTCGGCTCACGCATCCTCGTCGGCTGGCAGGCCGTGGGACAGCAGTTGGCAGCGTTCGACGTCGCCCGGCAGTACGCGCTGGAGCGCCACCAGTTCGGCCGTCCGATCGCGGGCTTCCAGCTGGTGCAGGACCAACTCGTGACCATGATGGGCAATACGACGGCGAGTCTGGCCGTCATGGCGCGGGTCGCCGATCTGCAGGCGCAGGGCGCCTCCGACATGGCGCAGGCTGCGTTCGCCAAGTCCTTCACCACCGCGCGCATGCGGGAGACCGTCGCGCTCGGACGGGGCATCCTCGGCGGCAACGGCATTGTGACGGACTACGGTATGGCCAAGGTCTTCGCGGACGCCGAGGCGGTCTACACGTACGAGGGCTCCTACGAGATCAATGCCCTCATCGTGGGGCGGGCGCTGACGGGCATCTCCGCGTTCACCTGACGGCGCCTGTCTGCGCATCTGCCGATGACGGCGGAATGCCCGTCACGGCGAGCATCGGGACCTACGATGGGCGCGTGAGATCTTCCCGCGGTGAGGCCGACCGACCCGACCAGCCCGGTGACGACGACGCCCTTCCCGCCGTCGCGGGGACGCCCGAGCAACCCATCGCTGATCGGGAGCGCCGGCACTCCCGATCTGCACGGCTCCTCGGCGGCGGGATCGAGCCCGATCCCCGCTTCACCCTGGCGAACGAACGGACATTTCTGGCCTGGATTCGGACGGCGCTGGCGCTGCTCGCCGGCGGGATCGCCGTCGAGGCCTTTACCCCGGACACCTTCATCCCGCCGGTCCGCGCGGCGCTCGCCGTCGTCCTGCTGGTGCTGGCGCTCCTGCTCGCCGTTTCGGCAGGAGTCCGGTGGTTGAGGGTGGAGCGGGCCATGCGTCGGCAGGCGCCTCTTCCCCTGCCGCTGCTGGTCCCGGTCCTGGCAGTGGGCGGTGCCCTCGTCGCCGCGGCCGTGCTCGTCGGCGTCCTCATCGGGCGATGAACGCGCACGTCGGTTCCCGAGGGGCAAGTGCTGGGGGGCCACCTCCGGGCGGTCCCGCCGATCCCGGCCTGCAGCCCGAACGTACGTCACTGGCCTGGAACCGCACTCTGCTCGCCCTGGTCCTGTCCGGAGCCCTGTTCCTCCGCTGGGTCCCGCTGCACGGATGGTTCCCGCTCGTGCTCAGCGCGCTGACCGTGGGCACCGCGTTCGTCATCGCCGTCGGTCAGGCGCGCCGGTATCGGCGCGGTGTACGGGGTATGAGCTCCGGACACATCGGTGCCGACGTCGTCGGTGTCGCCTGGATGGCGGGCGCTGTCGCGCTGGTCAGTGTGCTGGCACTGGTCGTCGTCGTCGCACTGCCGCTGCGCTGAGGTGGAAGGTGCCTGTCGGCCGGAGCGCAGCTGTAGTCTCGCTCCATGAGTGATGAGAGCTCTGCCAGGAGGGTGCACGCGACGACGAACCGCGGGAGCTTCCGCCTGCTGTTCATGACTTGGTCTGTATTGACCGCCCTTCAACTGTTCGCTGTCATGATCAATGTCTTGGGCGGGCAGGACTGGGCTTTCGCGGAGTACCTCAACGTGTTCATGGTGGTCTTGGGCTTCGCCGTGCTCGGCTACCTGGTCCAGCTGCGTCGTCGTGACGAGCACCTCTGGAGAGAGGACGAGGAACGACGAGCTGACTGGGATCGACGCGGCCGGGCACTTTAGCTTCGAAGGGCTACCCAGGAGACGTCGTCGGTGTATGTCGTCCACCGGCCACTGCGGATCACCGGAGAAGGGCGAGGTCCCGCCGGATGTAGCGCAGGTGCGCCCATTCCTCCTCCAGGATCACGCGGATGCAGTCGCCGACGCTGGGACGCCATTCACCGCCGCCCCACGGGTTCTCGCGTTCCTCTGCGAGCAGTTCCGCCGTGACGGTGGACAGGAAGTCGGTCACCTGCTGTTGCCGCTCAGCCCGTACCGTGAGAATTTCCTCATACGACGGCGGATCCAGCCGGAAGATCGACACGTCGAAGCCCATGTCCTCGGCGCCGGTGAAAATCAGCCCGATCTCGTGGAACGGTTGCGCCATCTGCTGGATCCCACAGCGCAGCCAGCCGTCCGACGCCAGGACGAGATGCCGCAGCGTCTGGGCCAGCGACCACTCGTCCTCGACATGGACGTCCACCAGCTCACGCGGAGTGTCCACCACCGTCTCCTGCCACGCGGCTTGTGCAACAACCCAGGCCTCACGCAGGCCCTCGGGCGTCTGCGCGTTCTGCAGCTCGCGTCCCGGGAACTGCCGATTGAGCTCGGCGTCCACGAGCGGCACCACGTCGACGCCGTTGACGACGAGGCTGCCGAAGAACAGATCGTGACTGTCGATGTCGAGTCCGTCCACGTCGACACCACGCATGCTCACACCACTGGCATCGGAGAACCGGAGCGTCGCGCCCTTGAAGCTCGCGTTGACGAAGGTTGCGCCTTCGAATTCCTTCGTCCCGGAGTAGGTCGTCATCGCACCATTATCAGCACCGTGACGGACACTTCAAGCGTGACGTGCTTCCGTCATCAGGTACCTCGTTAGGGTGGCTCCATGTCCCGAATCCTGATCACCGGTATGTCAGGCGCAGGAAAGACCACGCTGCTGCATGAGCTCTCCCGGCGGGGCCACCGAACTATCGACACCGACTACGACGGCTGGACGCTGCCTGACGGCACATGGGATGAGGCGCGCATGTCCGCGCTTCTCGCGTCCACTCCGTCGCTGGTCCTCCAGGGCACCGTGGAGAATCAGGGGCGCTTCTACGGCGACTTCGCGGCCGTCGTCCTCCTCAGCGCCCCGGTGGACGTCCTCATCGAGCGCGTCTCGAGCCGTACGAACAACCCCTACGGGAGAGCAGCAGAAGAGCAACTGGTGATCCGTCGGCAGGTCCTCGACGTCGAACCGCTGCTGCGCAAGGGTGCGACCCTCGAGCTCGATGGTCGCCGACCGGTCTCAGAGCTGGCAGATGAAGTCGAACGTCTCATCAGCTCCAACGAGGCGTGACGACGCGAACCGGCTGGGCGCATGGGCCGAGGATCCACCCTCATCGGTGTACCTCCAGTACTGTGCCATCATGGCGATCGACGAGGCACACGTGCGGTTGGTTGCCGTCGACGAGGACGTACTCGAACGCCTGGTGCAGGCCGCGACGACGGGTGCCGCGGCCGATGACGTAACTCCTCCACTGACTCGCGGTGACGCCTGGACACCGATGCGGATCGCCTGGCTGAAGGACTTTCACCGTTCCCGTCGGGCGGGTTTGGGCGGTCCAGCTGCAGAGGCCACGTGGGCAGTTCTGTTCGAGCAGCGCGTCGTCGGTTCTGTGCGCCTTCTGCGAGCAGACCGCTCCAGGCAGGTGGAGGCCGGAGTCTGGCTGATCGGGGAGGTTCGAGGTCGTGGCGTCGGACAAGCTGCGACGGCGGCAGTGCTGCGTGAGGCCGCAGCACGGGGCGCCACGCCGGTCATGGCGCACACCACCGCGAACAATGCCGGTGCATTGGCGGTGCTGGAACGTCTCGGCTTCGAGCTGAGGGCGGGTGACGCTCGAGGGGCTGTCGATGCCTTGCTTTTCCTCGATCGAGATCTGGGTCTGCACCCGGAATAGGGGCCGACGACCACCGGTTGCCGACGACGAGACGATCAGCGATCCACGAGAAGGAGTACCATGAAGGCCATTTTCTACGACAAGTTCGGCGGTCCCGAGGTTCTGCAGTACGGGGAGCAGCCCGATCCGAAGATCGGACCTGACTCCGTGCTCGTCGACGTCCGCGCGTCATCGGTGAACCCCGCCGACTGGAAGATCATGGCCGGCTACCTCGACGGGGCGCTGAACACCTACTTCCCGGCGATCCCCGGCTGGGACGTGGCCGGCGTCGTCGTCGAGCCCGGCCCGTCGGTGACGGAGTTCCAGGCGGGGGACGAGGTGATCGGCTATGCGCGCATGGACACCGTGGGCCTGGGCACCTTCGCCGAGAAGGTGGCAGCCCCCGTGCGGGCGCTCGCGCGCAAGCCACGCAACGTCTCTTGGGCCGAAGCAGGCACCATGCCGTTGACCGGGCTGACGGCCTACCAGTCACTCCGCGCTGTCGGGGTGGGCGAGGGCGACGTCGTCCTGCTGCACAACGGTGCCGGAGGCGTGGGCACCTACGCCATCCAGATCGCGAAGGCCTGGGGCGCGCGGGTGATCGCCACAGCATCCGAGAAGAATCACGACTTCCTGCGGTCGCTCGGCGCCGAGCCGCTCTCCTACGGTGAGGGACTCTCCGGGCGCCTGACCGACGTGGTCCCCGAGGGGATCGATGCGATCGTCGACTTCGTGGGCGGCGAGGACTGGGTGGCCACCGTCGCGCAGCTGAAGGTACCGGGACGGATCGCCTCGGTGGCCGACGTGGAGGTGAAGGACAGGGGAGGCCGCTACATCTTCGTGCGTCCGAACCCGGCCGACCTGCTCGCACTCACCGAACTGGTGGAGGCAGAGAGGGTGAAGCCTGTCCTTGCGGGCGTCTTCCCCCTGGAGCGGGCGGCGGAGGCCTTCCGCAGCAACATCGATGGCCACGCACCCGGCAAGATCGCCATCACGGTCGGTGGTGCGAGCTAGGCCTCGTGCTCCCGTGTTCGGGAGACTGCCGATCCTGATGCAGGCTCCCCCGGTCGTCGGCGAGCAGGTTGAGCGGCTCGCGCTGCGCATCCTGCTGCGCACGCAGCCGCCGGCGGTACGCGTGATCCACGCGGTGCCGACGTGATCCGGCGGTGATGATCAGGAGGAAAGCTGCCAAAGTGGCCGCAAACGCCACCTCGATCGCTTCCGGGTCCCCGAGGAGGCGCTCGACGGCGATCCACACCAGCCCCCAGGACGTCGCGGCAGCCACGGCGAGGCGGCCGCGGTCCGTCGAGCAGACGATGGCTGCCGTGATCAGCACTGCGGTGATGCCCACGATGGCCCAGGTGGTGCCCTCCCAGCCGAAGAGATCCGCGTTCCTCGACGTGAGGAAGGCGGCTGCGTTTGCTGCAGCAGCCAGCAGGATCCAGCCGAAGTAGAGCCCGATCGGCGTCTCGACCAGCGCACCCTCGACCCGCGTGGCGTTCGGGAAGGCATTCAGTGTACGGATGGCTGCGAGCAGGGTGACGAAGAGCAGCATGATGATGATCAGGCTCAGCGTCAGCAGCCCGGCCTGGGCGCTGAGGATCCACGCGAGATTCAGCAGCATCGATGCGGCAACGATCCAGCCCAGCAGCCTCTGGCGCGGCGTCCGACGCTGTGAGGGCAACCACTGGAACGCGGTGTACGCAACGAGACCGACGTAGATCACGCTCCAGATGGAGAAGGCCGTAGAGGACGGCGCCAGCAGGGTTGCATCCGGTGAGAACAGACCCCCTGCAGCTTCCGCGATGGACGGACCGCCGAAGACGCCGACGCCGGCCGCCGACCCGAGAATGCAGGCGATGGCGCACAGCGTCACGACCGACTGCCGGACGACGTCCCTGTCCCACGAGCGGGCACGCTGAGCGGCGGCGCGGCTACCCCGGCGAACAGCCTCACTGGTGACTCGGCTGCCTCTGCCGATGGCTTGACCGGTGGCGCGACTGCTGCGGGCAACGGCCAGACCGGTGGTCCCTGCTGCGATGCGGGTCTTCTCCACCGCAGCTCGACGCCGGTCTGCCCCAGCCTGCGGGCGGTCCACCGCAGCTCTCCCGGATGCCTCGCTCGTCGCCGAAGCCTTCCCGTTGCTCACGTCGGCGTCGGCCTCGTCGTCGGCACCTGCCAGGGACGTCCTGGGGCGCTCGGCACGATCGGATCCGACGGCGGCAGTGGTTCCCTCGGCGGCGGCGGACGCATCGGAGCCGGCTGTCCTCGGTCGCGCTGCCTTCAGGCGTTCGAGGACATTGGAGGTATCGGAGGCGGGAACCGATTCCGTCGTCGTCCTGTCCGGCGTGTCAGGGAGCTCCGTTTCCTGGCTCTTCGGGGTGCTCATGCGCTCGTACGGCCTTCCGGTGTTCCTCCAGGGCGAGCACTGCCGCCACGATGACCTCACCAGCGTACCGACCAACGTCCCGACCGGTCACGGGCAACGCGCGAGTGTCCGCGTCGTGAAGGAGACCATCGGACCGCGCAAGTGTCAGGAGAATCCGGCCAGTGTCAGCTCCGACTCGAAGCGCCGTTCCGATCCGCTCAGGGGGTCGGTGAATGCGATGCTGTGGGCCAGCAGTTGCAGGGGCTTGCCGTAGTCGTCCGGTGCCTGCGGCAGCAGCACGGGATAGAAGGGGTCGTTGATGATCCCCAGGCCGAGCGATGCCATGTGCAGTCGGAGCTGGTGCGTCTTGCCGGTGTGCGGCTGCAGCCGGTACAGCCCGCGCTCGTCCGCTCCGGCGCCCGTCCGACTGAGCAGGCTGATGGTGGTCAGCGTGTTCGCCGGACCCTCCACCTCCTGCGCGAGCAGATACGTCCGTGACTTCACAATGCGGCTCCGCACCTCCAGCGGCTCAGTCTGCAGCCGCAGCTCAGGGCGTACGGCTGCCACCGCCCGGTACTCCTTGCGGATCCGCCGGTTCTCGAAGAGCAGCTGGTACGCGCCGCGGGTCTCGGGGTTCACGGAGAACATCAGGACGCCCGCGGTCATCCGGTCGAGGCGGTGCATGGGGATGAGCTCGGGCAGGCCGAGCTGCACGCGCAGCCGCACCAGCGCCGACTCCGCAACGTACCTGCCGCCGGGAGTGGTGGGCAGGAAGTGCGGTTTGTCGACGACGAGCAGATGATCGTCCCGGTGCAGGACGGACAGCTCCACCGGCAGCCGCTCCTCCACCGGCAGCTCGCGGTAGTACCAGACGAAGGTGTGCTTCCCGAGGGGCGTGGAACGGGTCAGTGCCTCACCCCCGAGGGCCACCACTTCCCCGCGGTCGAACCGCCGGCCCATGCCCTCGGGATCCACGTGATCGAAGCGATCCAGGATGTAGTCGAGCGCCGTGCCCCACGGGCCGTCCTGCGGCAGGCGGAGCCGGGTCGCGTTCACGCCGTCGCGCACCGGCAGCGGCGACGTCATCGCCATCCGGTCCTCACCTGCCCGCTTGTGCCCATCCCGTCAGGGTAGTGCCGTGTCGGTAGAGAGTCCTACTCGCGGCTGGCAGTGCGGACAGTAGTAGAGCTCGCGCAGCTCGGTGTCCCTGTCCCCGAGCTGCTCGAGCGCCACGGGGGTTCCGCAGCGCAGGCACCCACGCCTGAACCGCCCGTAGACCCACAGGTTGTTGCCGCGCAGCTGCCCGGTGGTGGCCCTGGTGCTGCGGTTCTTGTTCGCCTCGAGGAGTTTCTTCGACAGCTCCACCATGCGCGGGAGATTCGGCACCTCGCCCGTCGGCGTGAGCGGATGGACACCGGCGAGGAAGCACAGCTCGCACCGGTAGACGTTCCCGATCCCGGCGAGGTTCCGCTGGTCCAGCAGCGCCAGCCCGATGGGCCGCTCCGGCTGCTCGAGCAGCCGCTGCAGCGCCTCGTCCGGATCCCAGTCCGGGCCGAGGATGTCGGGGCCGAGATAGCCGACGGCGTCGTCCTCCTCGGCCCGGGAGATCACCCGGAGGAACCCGAGTTCGAAGCCCACGACGACGGCGTCGTCCGTCTCCAGGATGCAGCGCGCCTTGAATGCCGGACGGCGCCACTTCTCCCCGCGCGCATACACGTGCCAGAGGCCCTCCATCTTGAGGTGCGAGTGGACGTCCCAGCCGTCCTCGCCTCCGCCGCGGATCAGCAGGTGCTTGCCCCTCGCCACGGCCTCCTGCACGGTGTCGCCGGTGAAGTCCACGGTCGCGAACCGCGGCACGCGGATGTCGCACCGCGTGAGCACCTTCCCTGCCAGCGCGCGGTGCAGGTCGCGGGCGGCCCGCCAGACGGTATCTCCCTCAGGCACGGATCCTCAGCCCCCTCGGCGTCGTGTAGAAGCCGGCATCGGCAAGCGCCCGGCCCACGTCGGTGTCGAGGATCTCGCCGCCGTTGACCTTCTCCAGCGCCATCTTGTCGGCAGCGCCGCGCCGGATGATGGTGACCAGGGCCAGTGCGGCGGCGCGCAGCACGTCCGCGTCCTCCGTGAACACGAGGAGCGTCTTCCCGCCCCGCTCCACGTAGAGGGCGAGCGCTCCGTCGACGAGGACCACGAGTGCACCGGCCTTCCGCCCGGCACGGTGCCCGCCGTCGGCCTGGGGCCAGCTGAGCGCGGCGCCGTAGGGATTCGCGGGGTCCGTGGCGGCCAGGGCGACGGCGTGCAGCGGTGCGGCCTCGCCGCCGAGGACGTCCTGCGCGGTGGGGAGCTGGTTGTCGGCGCTGAAGGAGCGGAGCCGGTCCACCGTGGCGGGGACGGCGAACTGGGCGGCGCCGAGGTGCTCGATGAAGTAGCCGCGCCGGCACCGGCCCATCTCCTCGAGCCGTGCCAGCACCTTGTACATGAGCCCGAAACCGCCGGGGGTGCCCTCCATGCCGACGGCGCCGCGCGTGACCACACCGTAGCGGTCGAGCAGCAGCTCCGCCGTGGCGTGGGCGTGCAGCGTGGTCTCGGGCTCCACCGCGGGGAGGATGTTCCAGCGGCCGGCGGCCAGGGGAGGCGTGGCGCGCTGATAGGCACCGCTCGCGCCGGCGCCGTCATCAGAGCCGGAGCCGAGCCCGGAGCCGGACGCGGCGCTCAGGCGCATCGACGCACCGGTGAGGGATTTGCCCGGCGCGCGGCCGAGGCGCCCGGTCCGTGAGGTGCGGGCGCGGGCCGGGACGGGTCGCTGCTTGTGGGCGGTCTTGCCGTTGGCGAGCAGGGCCCGCACCGGTGTGAAGGTGTCGTTGCTGATCCGCCCGGCCCAGACGAGATCCCAGAGGGCGGTCACGATCGCCGTGTCGTTCGTTGGCTCCTGCACGTCGAGCTGGGGCGTGAGCTGGCGCAGGAAGTAGCCGCCGCCGCCGGCCAGCAGCTCCAGGAGGGCCGACTGCAGGGCGGAGGGTTCGAAGTCGGGATCGGGCTTGAGCGTCAGGGCCGCGTTCTCGGCCAGGTGCAGGGCGATCCAGCCGTCGTTGCCGGCCAGTGATCCGGCGCCGGACCAGAGCACCTCGCCCGTCGCGGTCAGTTCGTCGAGCATGCCGGGGGAGTAGTTGGCCACGCGCTGGGCGAGGATCAGCGGCTCCCAGGCCGACGCGGGGATCGGCACACCCGAGAGCTGGTCGATCACGGTAATGACGCCGTCGAGCCCGCGCAGGCCGGAGCCGATGTGCTGCCAGGCAGGCAGGAAGCGGCCGTACGCTGCCGGGTCGACAGGCTCCACTTCCTGGCGCAGGGCGGCCAGTGAGCGCCGCCGCAGACGCCGGAGTACCTCGACGTCGCACCACTCACTCGCCGCCGGCGTGTGGACGGTGATGGTACCGGGCGCTGCGCCGGACTCCGCGGAGATGTCGAGCACGGGGACCGACTCCACGGGGCGGAACTCGCCCTCGACCACACGGCCGGCGCCGGCGAGGCGCTGCAGGGATCCGGCGACGACGGCGACGCCGAGTCCCAGCTGCGTGGCGGCCTCGGCGGCGGTGAACGGGCCGTGGGTGCGCGCGTAGCGTCCCACGAGGTCCCCGAGCGGATCCGCCACCGGCTCGATGAACGCCAGCGGGATCCCCATGGGCAGCGGGACGCCGAGGGCGTCGCGCAGGCGTGCGGCGTCCTCGACGGCGGAGACCCGTTCGACGCCGGCGATGTTCACGGTCAGCGCACGATTGGCCTTCACGAGCGCGGCGACGTGCTCCCGGACGAGTTCGGGCGACGCGCGGCCGGGAGGCGCGGCAGGTTCGTCGTCAGCGTCGGGCGCGAGCTCGTGTGCGGCAGGATCACCCTCGGGGTCGTCGGGGTCGTCGGCGTCGTCGGGGTCGGTGGGTGCCAGTTCTGCGGCGGGCGGTGCCGTCGTCCCGATCCCGGCAGGAGCTTCCAGCCGCTGGCTGAGCTCCTCGACGGTGAGCGGCCCGAGCAGGCGCAGCAGATCCGCCACCCCCTCCAGCCCACGGGCCAGGCGGTCCGGCTTGAGCCGCTGCAGTTCCAGTTCGGTCTCGGCGATGACCCGCGCGTCGAGCAGCTCGCGCAGCTCCGCCCGCCCCAGGAGTTCGTTCAGCAGGGTCGGGTCGAGTGAGAGGGCGGCGGCGCGGCGCTCGGCCAGCGGGGAGTCCCCCTCGTAGAGGAAGGACGCCACGTACCCGAACAGCATGGACCGGGCGAAGGGCGAGGGCTGCTGCGTGGTGACCTCGACGATCCGCAGCTCCCTCCGCTCCAGGGACGCCGCGAGATCCTTCAGCGCAGGCAGGTCGTAGACGTCCTGGAGGACCTCGCGCACGGTCTCGAGCACGATCGGGAAGGTGGGGTACTTCTTGGCGACGTCGAGCAGCTGGGCCGAGCGCTGGCGCTGCTGCCAGAGCGGGGAGCGCTTGCCCGGGTTCTGCCGCGGCAGCAGAAGTGCCCGTGCGGCACACTCGCGGAAGCGCGAGGCGAACAGCGCTGAACCGCCCACCTCCGCGGTGACGATGCCGTCGAGTTCCTCGGCGTCGAACAGGAACAGATCGGCGCCCGGCGGCTCGTCCTCCATGAGCGGCACGCGCAGCACGATGCCGTCGTCGGACGCCATGGCGGAACCGTCCATGCCGTAGCGCTGCTCGAGACGCGCACCGACCGCCAGAGCCCACGGCGCGTGCACCGGCATACCGAACGGGCTGTGCAGCACCACGCGCCAGTCGCCGAGCTCGTCGTGGAACCGCTCGACGACGAGCGTCCTGTCGTTCGGGACCACCTCGGTGGCCTCCCGCTGCTCCGTCAGGTAGGTGATGAGGTTGTCGGAGGCCCAGGTGTCGAGTCCGATCGCCGCGCATCGCTCCCGTGCGGCTTCGGGTGTGCCACCGGACATCTCGCGGTTGAAGGCGCCGAGCGCGCGGCCCAGTTCCACCGGCCTGCCGAGGGAGTCACCCTTCCAGAAGGGCAGCTTGCCGGGCTGACCGAACGCGGGGGAGACCAGGACGCGGTCGTGCGTGATCTCCTCGATCCGCCAGCTCGTGGCCCCGAGCGCGAAGACGTCACCCACGCGGGACTCGTAGACCATCTCCTCGTCGAGCTCGCCCACGCGGCGTCCGCCCGCCCGCCCGCCCTCGCCCTCCGAGCCCACGAGGAAGACCCCGAAGAGTCCGCGGTCCGGGATGGTGCCGCCGGAGGTGACCGCGAGGCGCTGGGCTCCGGGACGTCCCGTGATGGTGCCCTCCACGCGGTCCCAGATGATGCGCGGGCGCAGTTCGGCGAACTCGTCCGAGGGATAGCGGCCGGCGAGGAGATCGAGGGTCGCCTCGAAGGCGGAGCGCGGCAGGGTGGCGAACGGCGCCGACGCCCGGACGACGTCGAACCACTCCTCGACGTCGATGGTCCCGAGAGCTGCGGCGGCCACGGTCTGCTGCGCCAGGATGTCCAGCGGATTTGTGGGGATGTACAGGGGTTCTATCTGCCCGGCGAGCATGCGCTCCACCGTGACCGTGGTGTTGACCAGATCACCGCGGTGCTTCGGGAACAGGACGCCCTGCGAGACCTCGCCCACCTGGTGGCCGGCCCGGCCCACGCGCTGCAGCCCGCTGGCCACCGAGTGCGGGGACTCCACCTGTACCACGAGATCCACCGCGCCCATGTCGATCCCGAGCTCCAGCGAGCTCGTCGCGACGACGCAGCGCAGCCGGCCCGACTTCAGGTCGTCCTCGATGAGCGCACGCTGGTCCTTGGACACCGACCCGTGGTGGGCGCGCGCCAGCAGCGGCTCCGCCCCCTCGCTCTGCCCGGCCTGCGCCATGACCTGCGCGGGTGTGCTGGTGGTGTGGGCGTACGACGGCGTCGGTGCGGTCTCGAGCTCCGCCGGGCCGGCCGCATCGGAACCGCCCGCAGCCCAGACGGCGTCGCGCTCGAGGCGTTCGGCGTGGATCTCGTTGAGCCGGGCGGTCAGGCGCTCGGCCAGCCGGCGTGAGTTGGCGAAGACGATGGTCGACCGGTTCTGCTCGATCAGATCGACGATTTTCTCCTCGACGTGCGGCCAGATGCTCGCCTGCGGCACGGCGTCGCCGTCGTCGTCGGTGTTGGCCGCCGCGCCGCCGAGCTCCGTCATGTCCTCCACCGGGACTGTGACGGTCAGATCCCACTGCTTCTTCGACGGCGGCGCCACGACCTCCACCGGGGCGTTGCCCGAGAGGAAGCGGGCCACGGTCTCCTTGGGTTCCACCGTGGCGGAGAGGCCGATCCGCTGCACGGGCTTGTCCAGCAGGGCATCGAGCCGGGCCAGGGACACGGCCAGGTGCGCGCCGCGCTTGGTACCGGCGACGGCGTGGACCTCGTCGATGATGACGGTGTCCACCTCCTGCAAAGTTTCCCGGGCCTTCGAGGTGAGCATGAGGAACAGCGACTCGGGCGTGGTGATGAGGATGTCCGGCGGACGCGTGAGCATGGCGCGCCGCTCGGCCTGCGGGGTGTCACCGGAGCGCACGCCCACCGTGATGCTCGGCGCCGGCAGCCCGAGGCGCTTCGCCGTCTGGGTGATGCCGATCAGCGGTGCCCGCAGGTTCCGCTCCACGTCGACGCCGAGCGCCTTCAGGGGCGAGATGTAGAGGACGCGCGTGGTGCGCTTGGGCTTCTTCGACCCCGGTGCGCGCCCCTTGGCCGGTGCGGCACCTTTGGTCGGCGTGGCCGCTGGCTCGTCGTCGTCCCCGCTGCCCTCGCCCGAGGCGATCAGCCGGTCCAGCGCCCAGAGGAACGCGGCGAGGGTCTTGCCGGATCCGGTGGGCGCGACCACGAGCGCATTGGAGCCCGCGGAGATTGCCGACCAGGCCCCTTCCTGGGCCGGCGTGGGCGCTGAGAAGGCTCCGGCGAACCACTCATGGGTGGCCGGGGTGAATCTGGTCAGCACCTGCGTCATCTGTTCATCATGCCCCAGCGCGCCGACACTCGATCGCGCGTGGCGAGGCACCTCACGGGACCCGGATCAGAGGAAGATGACAGTGGAAAGCAGAGCCTGCTGGTCCCCGCGGCGACCTCAGTCGACGGGCTGGACGGTTCCCACGGTCATCAGGACGATCGACGCTGCCGAGCACGCCGGGATGTCCTGCGGCAGGATCAGCGAGTCCGTCGCCCCGGGCGGGTAGACGCGGACGCCTGCGGCCTGGGTGAGACCGCAGTCGGCACCGTAGTTCTGGGCGTTGGTCTGCTGCAGCGTCGTCGAGACCGAGGTGCCGGGAGCGAGGGTGACAGGGACGACGGCGGAATCGGCGCGATCAGCCGGCGCGCCGAGCTGGTTCCCGGCAGCATCGACGAACGACACGCCGGGATAGCCCGCCGTGGTGCAGTCCGCCTCGGAGACGTTGGTCAGCCGGAGCGTCCGGTACACACTGCCGGCCGCACCCCCACCGAGCTGGCTCTCGACCGCTCCGTCGAGCTGCGCCGCAGTACAGGTGCCCGGTGCGGTCGGTGCGGACACCGCGGGTGCCGGTTGCTCGCCGGGTGGCGCGGTCGACGTCGTCGCCGGCGGGGAGGCCGACGGTGAGGGCGATGGGGCAGCTGCCGCCTCAGTAGCGGAAGCCGACGGGGATGCGTTCGCCGAAGTGTCCGGTTCCGCGGACGGAGTCGAGGTGTCAGCGGCGTTCGCGGAGGGCGCCGCTGCCGCTGGCTCGGTGGTCGACGGCGTCATGCTCGACGACGGCTCTGCTGTGCTCGACGACGACGAAGTGTCCGCCGATAAAGCCGCCGACGCCTCCGCCGCTGTCCCGTCGTCGTCGGCGCCGGAAGCCGTGCAGCCGCTCAGGGCGATCAGCGCTCCTGCAGCCAGCATGGTCGTGATCCGGTATCTGCTCCCCAGCAATGTCGTCATGCCCTCACTGTAGGTCCGGCGTGCCGTCCGTCCGGAGAGCGCAGCGCGGTGTGCCGAATCGTTATCCGGATGCGGTCATTCGTGGTGGTAGGAGCGGCCGCCCGCGATCTCCTGCGCCCGGTAGACCTGCTCGGCGAGGATGAGGCGTACGAGCTGATGAGGGAAGACCAGGGGCGAGAGCGACCAGACGAAATCGGCCCGCTGGTGGACCGCCTGGTCCACCCCGTAGGCGCCGCCGATGATCACGGTGACGCTGCGCGAGGATTCCAGGGGCGTGAGCAGGGTTCGGGACAGCGTCGGGGAGTCGATGGCCTTGCCGCGTTCGTCGAGCAACACCACGAAGTCCGAGCCGACCTTGCCGAGGAGCCGCTCCGACTCCTCGGCGCGGGCGGCATCGTGCTCGCGGGCGGAGTGGGCGATGAGCTGCCAGGAGAGGTCGAAGGGCTTCTTCAGTCGCTTCGTGTACCGCTCGATACCCTCCGACACCCAGCTCTCGTGCTTGCGCCCCACTGCGAGCACCCGGATCACCATGGGCTCAGGCTATCGCTGTCCCGGGCGGACCCTCTGCCTGCTCGCGTGCATCGCGAACCCACCGGTTCACGTGCACCGGCTGGTCCCGGTGCGTGTCGGGCCGGGAACCGGCATGTCTGAAACCCGCCCGCTGGGCGACGCGTTCACTCGCTGTGTTCCCGGCGAGGGTCTCCAGCGCCACGGTGGGGACCCCGTTGTCGGACAGCCACTGCGTCAGGAGGCGTACTGCTTCCGTCGCAGCGCCGCGGCCGCGACCGCTGGGTTTGAATGCGTAGAAGATCTCCGGCTCGCCGCCCTCGACCCAGACGACGCCGGCCGTCCCCAGGACCGCGTCGTCCACCACCACCGCATACCGGCAGCCGAGCCCCTGCCGGCGGTGCTCCTTCGTCCGGTGGATCCGGCGGCGCGCACCGGCCTCGTCGAGGTCTGTCTGGTAGTACGTCCACTGCGGTACGTCGGGCACGCGGCTCAGGTCCTGCTCCAGGTGCCAGTCCTCATCCTGCAGCGCCCGCAACAGCAGTGAGCCGCGACGCAGTTCGTCCGGGAGGGGTACGGGAAACGCCATGGACAGATCATGCCAGCAGGTGGGCGAGCGGACGAGGACGTTCCTAGCCGGATTGCTCGTTGAGCCTCTGGTACATCACATGATCCTGCCAGACGCCGGCGATCTTCAGATATCGCGGCGCCAGCCCGTACTCCTGGAAACCGGCTTTGGCGAGAACCCGGCGGGAGGCAGCGTTGCTCGTCAGCGTCTCGGCCTGGACGCGGTGGAGGCCGAGCTCCGAGAACGCCAGCGAGACGGCTGCCTGCACGGCCTGCGTCGCGAGTCCCCGGCCGGTCCGGTCCTCCGCGAGCCAGTAGCCCATGCTGCACGACTGGAAGGGCCCACGGACGACGCCGTTGAGGGTCAGCCTGCCCGCGATCGTCCCGTCGTCGAGGATTACCAGTGGAACCGCGTCCCCGCGCTCGTAGCGCACCAGCACTGCAGCGATGTCGGCGCGTTGCCCCGCGACGGTGAAATAGCTTTCCTCGCGCAGCGGCTCCCACGGGGCCAGGAACTCGCGGTGCCGCCGGAGCAACTCCGCCAGCTCCGCAGCGTCTCGAACGGTGACAGGACGGAGGCGATGGGGCACGATCCCAGAGTGCCATGTGCAAGCCGGTTCGCCGTGCCGACGGCGGGAGCAGTGCGGCACGATAGGGGCCATGACCCTCGAACTCCGCCCGTGGACGCCCGACGACGCCCCGGCCCTCCTGTCGGCGTACCGGGAGAATCCGGATCTGGCCACGCAGTTCGCGGGGACCGAGCTCGCCTCCGTCGAAGACGCCCAGAAATACGTTGCCGGGCATCTTGCCGCACTGCCATCCCGCCGGACCTGGGCACTGAACGTCGACGGCGCCGTCGTGGGCAATGTCGGCCTGTCGAACGTCGAACGCGATCACGGCACGGCCTGGGCCTATTACTGGCTCGTCTCCGCAGCCCGCGGCAACGGCTATGCAGCGCGGGCTCTCGGTGCTGCTGCCGGCTGGGCCTTCGACGACGGCCTCTTCCGGCTCGAACTGGGGCACCGGGTGAACAATCCGGCGTCGTGCAGGGTCGCCACGCGGGCCGGCTTCGTTCCCGAGGGGATCGAGCGCGGGAAGCTGCGCTACGGCAGCCAACGGTTCGACGTCGAGACCCACGCACGTCTTCGCACCGACCCGGCACCAGACCTCGACGCCGCCAGCATCGTCGGGTGAAGCTTCTCGTCCCTTCGGACAACACATCCTGATAACGATGTACTGCTGTTCGAGGAGTTCTGCGGCTCTGTTGGTACTTTCTGACCCATGACACGACGGATGCGGGTGGGCGTTCCAGCGGTGACCCTGCTCTTGGCAGCGCTCCTCTCGGGCTGTACGGCGCAGAACGAGCCGGAGCCCGGGGGAGAACCCACTCCTGCCACGCCGTCGTCGGCGGGTACATCCGTCGCAGCTGACCCGGTGACGGGCACCTATACGGGGACCACCACGTTCGATCTCGGCCCTGCACCGGAGGGCGCCACTACTATCTCGATCACGCTGATGTGCCTCAGCCCGGGCACCTTCGGTGTGGAAGGCGGCGGGGAAGCCCTGTGCGACGACGGCGTCAACGAGGAGGCTCCCGGAGCCACCACCATCTGGTCGCTGCCTCTTTCGGCAGGTCAGGAATCGACCGAGGTGACCACGAGTGATCCGGACGCCACCTATCAGGTGAGAATCTTCTACAAGACCGACTGATCCTGTCCGGGGCTTTCTCTCTCCGTTCGGTTGCCCGGCGCATCCGTGCGTTCCATCAGCTTCCACGGCCCGCCGCGCAGCGGAGTCAGCGTCACGGCGAGGTAGATGACGAAGGCGGCCGTGAAGGTGGCCGTCAGGCCGAAGGAGTTCGCAGCGAATCCGCCCAGGAGACCTCCGAGGGGCATTCCGGCCCAGGCTCCGGCGGTGATCAGCCCCAGGACCCGAGCGCGCAGGTGCGGTGGAATGCGCTCGAGCTCGACGGCGCCGATGATCGGGTTGATGGCTCCGGCCGCCAGACCGGACAGGATGAACACCCCGACCAGCCAGGGGGTATCCAGACCCAGTGCCGGACCGAGCGATGAACCGGTAATAAGGGTGTAGCAGATGACGAACGGGACGCGGCGGGGAAGTCTGTGGGCAATGAAACCGAAGACGATCGAGCCGATGAGCGCTGCACCGCCGAACGAGCCGGCAAGGACGCCGAGGGACGCCGGCCCGGCAAGTTCCTGGCTGGCATAGAGGGGCAGCAGCGTGCCGCCCCGCGCGGCGTTGAGCGTGTTCGTCACCAGGACCAGGAGGATCAGTGGTCGGAGCAGGCGATCGCTTCTGACGAAGCGCAGCCCATCGCGCAGATCAACCCAATAACCGCCCGGGATCGCATCGGCGACGGCGTCGGTCGATGGTGACGGCGCCGCCGGACGGATGAGGACACCTGCAACAAGGGCGGAGAGTGCGAATGCTCCAGCGGTGACCAGAAGCGCGGGGAAAGCTCCGAGCGATGCTACGAGGAGTGCTGCCAGCGGCGCCCCGATGAGGGTCGCGGCGCGGGTGGCGCCGTCGAGGAAGCCGACGGAACGCTCCAGTGGAATCCGTGCTTTGGTGAAGAGATCCGGCAGCAGGACGCGGCGCGCTGTCTCCCCGGGTGTGTCGAGGAGCCCGCTGAGGAACACGAGCGCGAGCAGTGCCGGGAACGGCAGACCGATCAGAGCAGCGAGAACGGGGATCAGAGCGATCGTCATCCCGCTCACGACGTCGGAGCCGACCGACGAGCGCAGGTATCCGATGCGGTCCACCAGAACGCCGCCCAACGGCGCACCGAGGACCACGGGGGCGGTAGTGGCGGCTGCTGCGATACCGACCTGGATCGCCCCACCGCCGGTTTCGAGGACGAGGAAGGGGATGGCGAAGAGGGTGACGACGTTCCCGGTGCGCGAGAGGGTATGGGCCATCAGCAGTGCTGTGAGGGAGAGGCGCGCCCGTCCGGGAGTGCTCATGTGGCGCTGCGATACGCCTGCATGAGGAGGAAGATCTCCTCCGCACCATCGCCGGCCGAGTGGTCGGCGCTGATACCCGCCCACTTCTCCTCGAGTGCATGGAAGTCGTCGCGGAGTTCGTGTAGTTGCTCCGCGGTGAGGCGGAGTCGACGGTCGCTGCCGACGGCGCCGTCGACCCACACGCGGTCCAGCTGGGGCATGGACTCCACGTACGCCTCGTACTGGCGGGCGTAGTGCTGGCCCAGGATGCGGTAGTAGTCCTTCGCGACCCTGAATTTCTCCGGGTCACTGGCGAAGTCGGCGTCGTCCCACACCGTCTGCTCCTGGCTCGCCCGCCACCAGCGTTCGCGCCGGTCACTGTCGGGGCGCGGATCCTGCTCGATCAGCTCCGCTGCGGCGAGTTTCGACAGGTGATAGCTCAGGGTGCCGGGAGCCTCGTCGACGTGCTCGGCGAGGCTCGCCGCAGTCTGGGGGCCGAGACGCCGGAGCAACCCCAGCAGACGGAGCCGGGTGGGATGAGCGAGAACGCGGAGGTGGGCGGCGTCGTGCAGATTCCGTTGCGGTTCCATCGAATTAACCTACTACACAAGAAGTATTGCGCAATGTCTCTTGTGTAGTATAGCGCGCCGGCCTGCAATCCTGGAGCTCGGTCAGAGGTCGGGCTAGGCTGAGCTTCAACGAACCGGTATGAGATGGGGGCAATCGTGGCACTGGATGGATTCTCGTTCGGCATCGTTTTCCTGGTGTGGATCATCCCTTTGGTCATCGGGGCCCTGGTGCTATACGTGGTCGTCCGGTTCGGCGTGAAGCACGGGATGCGGTCCTACTACGCCGAAGCAGCCGGGCGTTACGGCCCTGGCCCTGGGGAGTAGGCCGTAGGAGGTCGTCAGCGATGGGTAGGCAGAATCCGCCGAGAAATGCAGCACGAGTTGTACTGCTCGGTTGTGCCGTTGTCGTATCGACCGGATGTGCGCCGTCCTTTTCCGAAGTCGAGAAACGCGACATGCGAGACACTAAGAGCGACTATCAGCGGGCCGTCCTGGACGACCTGGTCGTGAGTGAAGCGGAGTACCGGAATGCGGTCGATGCCACGAGAGACTGCCTCCAGGACAAGGGGTTCGGCGTCGGTGGTGTTGAGCAGGATGGCAATCAACTGGGCTTCAGCTCCTCCTATGACGGCCCGCATGCGGCTTCTGAGGGGGCGATGCAGGCCTGTCACGACGAGTATCTGAATCAAGTCGCTGCAGTCTGGGTGTCCCAGCGAATTTCACTGACCTCATAGATGCCGCTCGGCTCATCGAGGTCTTCGTGAGGGTCTGCGCATAGGATCGGTCGATGCCGGAAACCGCCTCGCCCGCAAGCGGCCGTCTCAGCCGGTCGCTGGCACTGATCATCACGGAGGGGTTGGCCCCGACGCTTCTCGTCGGTGTCTTCCTGCTGGCGCAGCCCCTGCTCACTCCCGGGGTGACCTGGCTGCAGTCGATTACGGCAGCAGTTTTCACCGTGGGTCTGCCCTTCGCACTGCTCCTGTGGCTGAAGCATCGAGGTGCTGTCACGGATCACCACATCAGCGTGCGCGAGGATCGTGCCCCCGTGATGGCGTTCGCCGCACTCTCGCTCGGCATCGGGGTGCTCCTGTTGATGTTCCTGCAGGCGCCCGCTGAGCTGTTCGGTGCTATGGGCGCAATCTTCATCGGTCTGGTCCTTTGTTTGCTGGCGAATCTGGTGTGGAAGCTCTCCGTGCACTCAGCCGTGGCTGCCTACATCGCACTGGCGCTGCTCGCGCCCGTCCCGGCGCTCGGGCCGGCCCTTGCCCTGCTCCTGGCCTCCGCGGTCGGGTGGTCCCGGGTGAGGCTCAAAGCCCACACTCCGGAGCAGGTCCTCGCGGGTCACGCCGTCGGCTGCCTGGTCTTCGCCGTGTCGCTGCTCCTGCCGTGATCCTTCGCTGAACACCGCTTCCTCGGAGATCAAGTGTCTGCCGAAAGTACTTGCCAGACTGGAAATCACTTGCGAGAGTGTAACCACGCAATCCGCTTTCAGGAGGACACGACGAATACCATGACCCCGGGCTCGCCCGATGCCGCACAGGCCCAAGCTCTGCTTGACCAAGCCAGTCGAGTCGGAAGCAGCGTGCGGTCCGGCGCAAGCTGGCCCGCTATCAGTTTCCTGCTGGGCCTGGGTGCTCTTTCCTCAATGGGCATTCTCACCTTCACCTATGCACGGCTCGCTGCCGATGCTTCCCCGACCCTGCCTGCAATCCTCATGGGGGTGTGGTTGCTGATCCTCTTCGGCACGGTGCTGTTCTTCACCCGAACCAGCAAGCGAGGCTTCGGACTTCGCTGGGGTATCTACATGGGGCTCTGGGGCGCGCTCTGGATGGCCGGGATGCTACTGTCCGGATTCGTCTTCCCTGGAGAGCTCTGGTTCGCGGGCGTCGTGGCCGCGTCGCTGACGGTCTCGACGACGTCGTGCGCTTGGTACGAGGCAACTCGATGAACGCTTTGGCGACCCCCGACCATCCGCGACGCCAGCTCGACGATGCCCTGGGTCATCCTGTGCGCTTCTCCCTCACGGCGGCTCTGGCTCAGGCGGAGGAGATCGATTTCGCAACCTTGCGTGACCATCTCCAGGTGTCCGACTCCGTCCTCAGCAAGCAGGCCACCGCGCTCGAATCGGTGGGTTACGTCAAAATCCGGAAAGGCTATATCGGTAAGCGCCCCCGCACGTGGCTGAAACTCACGAAGGAGGGGGAGCGGGCGTGGCGGAATCACCTGGTAGCCCTGCAGGAAATCGCATTCCCGTCGGGACTGCTCGAGCCCTGACGCAGCCTGCTGGTCCTCGCCGCAGACATCGACGACGTCGGTAGTGTGATCCGCGTGAACGACCGGTACAGCAGCGGCATCCGGGTTGTCGCTCACTCTCCGGAGTGGGCCCGCCAGTTCGAGGTGGTCGCTGGAGAGCTGGCCGCGATCCTGGCCGGTGTGCCGGTGGACGCGATCGAGCATGTCGGCTCGACGTCGGTCGCGGGGTTACCGGCAAAGCCGCTCCTCGACGTCGACGTCGTCGTGCAGCGCCGTCACATCGCGAATGCCATCAGGGCGCTCGAGCTCGGCGGGTACGTCCACTGCGGCGACCTCGGCCTGGCCGATCGCGAAGCCCTCACCGCACCGGATGAACGGCCCTCCCGGAGCGTGTATCTCTGCGTCGCCGACACGCTGCATCTTCGCAATCATCTGGCCGTCCGCGACGTCCTGCGTGCGCGGTCCGATCTCCATGACCGCTACGGAGCCGTCAAGCAGCACCTCGCACGAGAACCGGGCATGACCATCGACCGCTACATCGCAGGCAAGTCCGCGGTGCTACAGGAGATTCTGGCCGCATCCACCCTCACCGAGGAGGAGAGGCGGCTGATCCTCGAGGTCAACGTAGGCCCATGACCTCTGCTGCCGCCGTAGGCAGCGCCGCCTCAGCTGTAGTGCGCGGTGATGGTCCGGCTCGCACCGTCCAGCGTGATCCCGCCGCCGTAGGGCAGGATCCACTGCGGACGCGTGTGCCCGAAGGGAACGCCGACGCAGACCACCGCGTCCGGATTGTACTGACCCAGCTGCGAAAGAACGACGTCCCGTTGCTGTTCCCTCAGGGCGGCGCGCTCGTCGGAGTCCGGACGCCACGAGAAGCTGCTGGTGGGTGGTCTGGCGACGATCACTCCGGCAACGGCGCCGAGAATGCCTGCCTCTCCCAGGGATCGCACCCAGCGCTTGACGGCGCTCGCGGGCGGGAGCTCCTCGCTCGTCTCGAGCAGCAGGATCGCGCCCTCGAGATCGCAGGCCGAGGGCATGCGGTGGGCCATGGCCAGCTGGTCGATCACTTCGAGGCAGCCGCCCCAGGTGCGGCCTTTCACCTCTCGTCGCGGGCCGGCCCAGACCCACGCTTCCGTCTTGTCGCGGTCGCCGAACTCGGTCAGGGCCCGCGGGTCGAGCCAGTCCCGACCGAAGTCCTCCGATTCTCCGGGATCGCTGATCTCGAGGTCCTCCCCTGTCAGGAGGGCAGCTCGAAGAGAGGCACGGTGGACGTCGTCGAGGTGTGGTCCGGGGCCCAGGTGCACCTGACTGGAGCCACCGTAGAAGCCCGGGATGCCGTTGGTCCACAGCCAATTGAGCAGATTCGTGTTGTCGCTGTAGCCGAGGAAGATCTTCGGGTCGTCGCGCGCAAGCTCGGCGTCGAGGTGAGGGATCACGGTCACCTGGTCGTCGCCCCCGACCGTCGCGAGGATCGCCCGGATACTCGGGTCGGCGAACGCGGCGTTGATGTCCCTGGCGCGATCCTGGGGACTCGCGCCGAGCTGGCGGGTGGTCGGGAACTCCACGGGGTCCAGGCCGGTCGCCGTCGAGAAACGGTTCATCGCCTGCTCACGGACAGCAGGGGCGAAGCCAGGGGCAGCGAACGACGGCGACAGGATCGCCACGCAGTCGCCGTCGGTGAGCTTCGACAGGGACCGCATCGGGGGAGCATTCGTCATGGCCTCATCCAAACACGGCCTCCATCGCGGATCTTTCAGGCGCTCGGGGATGTTCGGTCACAGAACGAGATCCTCCCAGACGAACGTCGTCGTCCGGCCTGTTTCCCAGTCTCGCCGCAGGATCGCGTAGGCCACGGACGCGAGAGGTGTACCGCCGTCCACGGGCCAGCCCTCCCGGTAGTGGGCTTCCTTGACCCAGCCGCACTTGAGGAACGTTCGGCGCATCGCGATGTTGTCCTCCCGGGTCTGGCCTTCGAACCGGTCGACCTGCGGCATCGAGGTGAAGACGTGCCGTGTCGCGGCCTGCAGGATCTCCATGCCCAGCCCCTTCCCCCGGAAGGTGCCGTCGAGTCGCAGATCGAAGACCGGAGTGGGTTCGCTGAGGTCCTCGAGCCGGAAAAAGCCGACACGTCCGATCTCGTCATGGTCGATCCAGAAGGACTGATGGTCCTCGTCCTGGTACGCGCCCTCGCTGATGGCGTTCTCGATGTCTTCTCGGGCGGGCTGGGGTTTCCCGTGGAAGGGGAACTCGTTACGCGTCATGAAGTCGATCAGGGATTCGCGGTCATGCCCGACGGCGTCGAGGGAGGTGAAGCTGATGGGGATTGCTTGTCGCCTGTTCTCTGAGGAGGTCACGGGCTCAATACTTTCTGGTTCGATCATCGGTAGTCGACCGGGCAGCGCTGTTGGCAACGGCGGCAGCGCGAAGCAGAATCGCTACATGGGCGAGGAGCGCGGCGACGCCGACGACGGCGCCTGCTTCCCCGCCGACGAGAACCTGCGCGCTGATGGTCAGGAGAACTCCCGCGCCTGCGGCCAGCCACATCGTCTTCACTACCGGAAGTGCAGCTGTATGCCCGGCAATCCAGGCGGGGTCTGATGCTTTGGTGTAGCGCGTACGAATTCCGCCGGAGGCATTCCGGCCGATCAATCCCTCGGCCGCCTGTCGTGTGACGAAGACACCTATGGCAGGCAGACCGACGAGAGATGCGAGCAGGAAGAGCAGGCCTACGAAATCTTCGTCCATGATGTCTGCGAGCCTAGCGATCTTACTTGTGCAGAATGGCCGGTTCAACCTGACCGGCATGTCATGACGGCCCCGCCGAGGTCTTTCCCAACGGGGCCGTCATGCTGTCGACTATGGGACGAGGACGGCGCGTCCTGGGACGTTTCCGGCCTCGAGGTCGTCGAAGGCCTGGATGCCGTCCTCGAGGGAATACTGCTTCACATCGACGGAGATCTTCCCGAGTTTGGCGAGCTCGATGACCTGGCGCTGATCGGAGCGTGTCCCGCCGTAGGAACGGCGGACATCGACACCCCACGGCAAGGTCGAGGTGAGCGCGTCTGCTGCGTAGGTGAAAGATCCCTCACCCAGACCGACGAAACGAAGCGCGCCGTCGGGGGCGATGATGTTCGTCGCGAGGTCCACGGTCGGCTGGACACCGACGAAGTCGAAGACGGCATCGGCACCGTAGTCATCGGTGAGGGCCAGGACCTTCGCTGCGGTCTCACCATCGCTGATGAAGGTCTCGTCCGCACCGTGGTTGCGGGCCAGCTCCAGCTTCTGCTCGCTCGAGTCGATGGCGATGATCCGGGCACCCGTGGTGGCCTTGAGGATCTGAAGCCCCATATGTCCGAGGCCGCCCAGACCGATGACGACGGCGGTGGAACCCGGGGTGAGGCGGTGCTGGGCGCCGTTCACGGCATGCATCGGCGTCAGCCCGGCGTCGGCCAGGGGGCCGGCGGTCACCGGATCGAGATCACCGAGGGGCTCGAGGTAACGTGCCTTGACCTTCATGTACTCGGCCATACCGCCGTCGGGCCCAAGCCCCGGGCAGGGAGGCATACCCAGCCGCCCTCCATTGTTCGCGCAGACATTGTCGCGGCCCTCGATACACGGCCGGCAGACTCCGCACGCCCAGACGAGGTAGACCAGGACTGCCTGGCCCTCGGTGACCTCGGTGACGTTCTCGCCGAGCTTCTCGACGTAGCCGGCGGTCTCATGGCCCAGCGTCATGTTCGGGATGGGCCACTCGGGCATGTGGCGCACGTGGATGTCCGAGTGGCACAGGCCAACTCCCGCGACCTTCACGAGGACTTCGTCGGAATCGATCTCGGGAACCGGTACGTCCTTGACCTTCAGTACACCGGCGGATTCGATCTGCAAAGCGCGCATGGAACGCTCCCTTGGTAGGAATGACGACCGTCATCGGGCATCGATTCCAGCCTAGGGGAGGCGCTGAAGAGATAGCAACGATGCCGGCCCCGTCTCGCACCCACCGGCGGACGCATCGGGCGCTGAGGCTGTTCCGCAAGTGCAAAACCCCCGCGATTCCGGCACCTGGGCTGGCTTCGCGGGGGTTCTACGTGGCGGTGACGGCGGAGACGCACGGACCCGGTCCATAGGAATGGTGTCGCGCTCCGATGACCATCCGCCAGGGGCTCCGACGGCCGACCCCGAACTGCTCAGAACGATAACGGAGCTCCTTGACGACGCCATCGAGTTATGAGGACCAGGACGAACACGGAGGTGGTCACATGATGAACGATCGGACGGCCACCATGGCCGGCTGGAGTATCGCCGTCCCGGAAGGGTTGACCTCGGCAAGTACTGATTCGTCGACGTGGTGGGTAGTCATCGTCGTCGGGGCGATACTTCTGACAGCTGTTGCCGTCGTCGCTTTTGGCTTGATCTCCCGTCGGCATCGGAAGGAGCCACTGACGGTTCCAACGAAGGAAATGAGCCCTCTGCCAAAACGGAAGGGAAACTTGGCAGCCAACTCCGAATGGTGGACGCGCACCCAATGGGCGCTGGAGGCCACACTGTCTGGGAACGAGAAGTTGAACGTCTACGGGCTCAGAATGCTCCGGGCACTGGCGAAGAGCGAGGCGGCAGACTCTAAGGAGAAGGAAGTGCTGGATGCGGTATGGCAAGCATCGTCTACCAGGATGCAAGGTGACGCCATCATTCAAATCCTTGACGAGGCCATCAAGCTGAAGATTCTTCCCGAGGTACAGGAGAACCCGCGGGGTAGTGCCGACGCCGAGGCGGCTGGGACTCCTCGTAGGAGATACAGCCCGGATAGGAGGGACCAGGTCCTATCTACCCTCCGACTCGAGATCCTCACGGCAGGGCTTAAAGTCACCCTCGATCAAGAGTTGGGTCGTAAGACCTCGCGGAAGGTGAAGCTCCTGTCTGAATTAGAAGTACCTTCCGTCGTCAGATAAAGCCGCACTGCCCACAATGCCCATGCTCATGGAGCGGTCCTAGCCGCCTTGAGGAAGCAGGCACCTGAGGTGCTTGTTGAGGACCCGGCTATCACTGCAGGACTTGCCAGCCGTTCTTCCTCTGACGCGCGGCGCCAGCAACCCTATTGGCGCCTGGCTGCCCCTCCACTATGCGACCAGTCAGGGCTTCCGCGGGACGTTGACACGAACGTCTGCAGCCTGAGCTTCATCGAGTACCCACCTCTGGTATTTCGGATGCCCAGGGTACTTCTTGCGCAGGTAGTCCCGAACGACCTTGCCCGGTCGCTGCTCGTCCGTATAGCCGAGTTCCCGAGCGAGCTCGGCGGGTTCGTACGTAGCCACGCCTCCGAGTGTAAGCCGCAGGCTGCTCACGCAGTTGTGCCCCGCATAGGCCGGAGCCGTTGGTGCCATGAATCTCAAGCGCTTCGGCAGGCACACCCGATAGCTCAACACCCACACCATAATGTGAGTTATGTTGGGGAGGACGGAGCCGCCCGACTATTGGCAGCTCCGGCGACCAAATCATCGATTTCGTCGGACAGCTTGAGTAACAAAGCCGCGGATGTCTCGGACGTGCTGGGCTAGACTGCTCGTTCGAACGCTCCTGGGGCCATAGATGGACTTACCTCCTTCAGGTTGGAGTTACAGGTATCGGGGTCACACTGGTAATAGCGACCGAGGTGTCTGGGAGACTGACCCAACTTTGAGTGGCAGAAGTACCTGACAGAGAAGGGCGCTATGAAGCCGACCGATACCAACCAAGATGAGGAATTCGAACCGGAATTCGAGCCGCTTGTGCACCAAGTAGGCACGGGCAACGGAGGAAGCGTTCTCTTGGCTGCCGGGGGAGCCGCGCTAGGTGCACTAGTTCCCCCTTTGAGTGTACCGATAGCTGCGGGAGTGGCAGCCCTTGAGGTGCTGAGAGGAAACTTGCAGAAGCAGCAGGAAACACGCGTGGAAGCCCTTCTTCAGGCGGCGTCCGTTCAAGCCAGCGCTGATCCTGCGACCCTAATCGCCCGTATTGTGGAGAACGACGAGTATGCACTCCTTGCTGCGGAAGCTATCGACGCTGCGCGGCGCACAAGACTCGATAGTAAAGCTGCTTCCTTGGGTCGGTCGCTTGGTTCGATACTTAAGGACGATGCGCTCATAGACAGGGAGAGCATCTGGATCAGAATTCTTTCAGTGATCGAACCACCTCATATCCGTGCCCTGAAGTATTTTGTCGATAGCAAGAAGATGAAGAATGGTATGAACTATTGGAGACCAGGGCTGGCGGTATCAGTGCAAACAGTCAGTGACGGCCTTAAGCTGGACGACGCGGTCCTCCCCTTGATTCAAGATCTCCTGCGATGCGGCCTTTTGATGAACCCAGGGAGCATGGACGGAGGAACGGCGAACGGAACGTTTACACCGGACTCTTTAAGCGAAGAATTGAGGGCTACCCAACTCGGAGCGGAGCTGTTCAAGCGTTTGGAGCGTGGTGTCGAGGGAACTTGAAAGTCGTGGTGCCGGCTAATCGCCGGACAGCGTGGTCCATAGACTGTTTTAGGTCTAAGGATTCACCCACCTTCGTCTCGGTTTGCAAGCCGAGATGGCGCCAGCGACAAGGGGTGGGAACTGTTGAACTGGTGTGCAGGTGAGCTTGAAGAAGTGCGCTGGGGTGGCGGTGGGGAAGGGGCCCTTCCGACTCTTGGTCAAGGGCTACACGTCACGGGTTGAACATAGGGTATTGCGACCGTCGTCTGAGCTTCGGGCTATGTCTCGTTTGTGGCGAGCTTGAAGGTTCCGCCAATAAGTCAGGGGCGCCGGGGCGGGCAGGTGTCCCAGCGTTGTCGGATCCAGGCCTCGCGGAGGAAGGCGAGACCGTCGCTGTCACCGACCGGGTCGCAGCCGTGCTGGTCGCGGAAGGGTGGACACCCCCAGAACAAACCCAGGGGACCCCTGGAGTCTCCTAATGGCAGGATTACCTTCTGAACGATCAGAGATAAGCCCGAGGTGAAGGCAAGTATGAAGCTCACAGATATGAAACCTGGCGACCAAATTGTAGGTTTCGTAATTGACGGCGACGACACGTTGCCGTACCAACATGCCAGTTACGTGGTGGACCCGGTGTGGGGACCGACGCTTGAGTTCAGCTACCCAGTCCAGGTATTTTTCGAAGAGCCTGATCCTCAACATGCTGAAGTACACAGGTGGGCGCAGGACTCCGCGACTATCCCGAAGGTTCTTCTTTTTTCCTGCTCAGAGGGAGTGGCAACTTTCTACAACTGCACCATGATCAGGAGGAAGGAGAATTTCTCCTATGGCGTCAACTTCACGTTAAGGCCTGACGTCACCATCCAAGGCCTTGATGAGCCGGCCTTCGGCAAACCCATTTCAGTCCCTTGGCTGAAGTCGACAATGACTGGGCTCGGCGGTTTCATTGCCAGGAGCGTGTTTACAACCCAGCATGAGCGCGATGACGATGGACGGGGGCAGGCGTACACAGCTACAGTACGATCGCCAGAGGCAATTACCTTCCATGTCGGAGACTGCGAGGTAGCGCTGAGCCTTACTTGGCGAAGTTCCATTCGCGAAGGCCTCGAGTTGCACATGTATGCCGATGCTTGGATCGAGACGACCTTCCCTGCCGATGTAACTGTTGATGATCACTTGGCCATTCATAGACAGATGCGCGCAATCCTTGCTTTGAACTCGGGGCAAAGCGCTTGGATTACAGCCCATCGAGTGAAACCACAGGGCGCAAATCGCGAACTGCCACTACTTCATCCATCAACTTTCCGTGACGTGGCGAAGGACGAGGCGGATGACAGGAAGCCTACCCTCGGTCTCACATCAATGAACCGCGTTGATGTCGCACAACTTGAAGACTGGCTGATCGACCGGGATTACTGGTCCCGCGTCACAAGTCCTGTACTTGGAATACTGCAGCGAGAGAGCTACACCGCGGAGGAACGGGTGATCGCCTCAGGGATTGCCGTCGAAGCGATAGGGCACGAGCTTCCTCAAGCCGAGGAGGAGGAAGCCACCTATTCCGCTGCTCTGCGACCCCGGCCAACCGCTGCAACTTACATGTACCGCTGCATCGTCCGGAGCAAGCTCAATTTCTCACGCTCGGGCCATTCAAACACTGCCCTCGCGAAAGCATTTGCACAGGTGTACAACAAGACTAAGCATTACGAGGAGAGGCGACAGCCTGATGCGGCGAGCACGCAAATCATCGGTCAACTGGGGGTACTCGTCGTTCGAGCCGTTGCGCTTCAGCACCTTCACCGCATTGGAGGGGAGAACTTGCTGCACGACTCGCTTGAGATAGATCAGCTCTCAAGCCTTCTCAGGCGGCTCGTCATTGCCGACGATGGTTGGCCCACATATCGCGACATTGAGACCGAGACCGAAGCGGAAGGTGAGGCTCAAGCCGAGACGGACCCTGAGGCAGGGCTTGGACCTGATAGTGAAGCGCAGTGAATGTAATGGCGCTGAGCTGGGACTGGTTACCCAGCATCCCTGACAGCTGGGTTCCAGCAGTTATAGGTTTAGTTGGTGTAGCAGCGGGAGGACTGCTAACGCAATCTGGTCATTATGCACAGCGCGCTCACCAAAGACATCAGGAGTTGCAAGGCAAAGCGGATTCTCTAGTATCCCGAGTCTACTTGCTCGAGTACAACCCCGGCTCGACACTCCAGTGGTTAAGCTCTGGTCAGCCTACGACTACAGAGACCGGCCGAGAAAAGCTGGACATGATGACGAAAGGCCTGAACGAAGTAGCAGAGCAAGGAACTGTGCTCGCCATAAGAGCTTCAGGCCCGCTTTGAACCGCAACAACTCAGCTCGTTCAAGCAGCGTATGAGGCGTATCTCTACTTCCATCCCACTAGCACGGAGACGGCTGGGGAGAATTATGTTCAGGGTCGGCAGAAACTAGATTCGCTCTATCCCAAGAGACGCAATCTGATCAAAGTGGCAGGAAGAGGGCCAGTACTCCGACGCTTCGCTGGAGTACTGGAGGATGGCTGGCAGTCGCATACCGAAGAACTGAGAGACGAGATTGAAAAACAGCGGAGCTAAGAGGTTCTGCCAGTAGGTGTGGTGGGACGGTGGCATGAGACAGGCACGAGGCCTGGTAGACACGGATTTGTCGAGAATCAGTGTGTTGACCAAGAGCACTCGTGCCTGCTGTTCCATCGTGCATTATCGAACCGATCTGGGACCAGTTCCAGGTGCTAATCCCTCCTGTGGTGGACGAGCATCCGTGTGGTTGCCACCGGCCACGGATTCCGGATCGCGTGGTCTTCGACAAGCTCGTCCAGGTTCTCGTCCTGGGGGCGGCCTACGAGAAGATCGCCGACATCATGTTCGGCCACCACGATCCGCCGCCGGCGCGATGAATGGATCGAGGGCGGAGCCTTCGCCGGCCTGGAGCAACTGTGTCTCGACGGCTGCGACAAGATGATCGGGCTGCAGCTGGAGGACGTGGCGGTGGACGGGTGCATCACCAAGGCCCCGTGCGGCGGAGAAGCCGCCAGGCGGTCACCGGTGGACCGCGGGATACAAGGCACCAAGCGTTCCGTGCTGGTCGACGGTGCCGGGACCACGCTGGGGACCGTGGTCGCTGCGGCCAACCGCCACGACTCCCCGTTGTTGCGCCCCACGATGGAGACGCTGTCCCAGTTCGGCTTCGAACTCCCGGAGCGAATCACCGTGCACCTGGACGCCGGCGACGACTCGGGTGCCACTCGCGAGCTGCTTGCCGAGCTGGGCTGTAAGCACCAGATCGCCGTCAAGGGCGTGCCCGGCCCGATTCAGAACACCGCCCGCTGGGTGGTGGAACGGACCAACTCCTGGCACAACAGAGGGTTTAAGAAACTGGCCGTCTGCATCGAGAAACGCATCCGGGTAATTGAGGCCTTCATCGGATTGGCCAACGCCATCATCGTTACCCGCAGGCTCCTCCGCGAGGCCTGGATCCGACAACGCTGGGACACCCGACCGCCCCGGCGCCCCTGACCTATTGGCGGAACCTCTTAGCTGCCGATTGCGGGGGGACCCAGTGAGGTTTTCTCACCAGGGTGAGGGTGGGGCGGTGATGATGCCGGGGCGGCAGGGCGGGGCTGGCGATTACGTAGGGCCCTCGAGCAAGATGGAAATCGCCAGAAAACCCTCCGCTGCAAGGACCCTACGTGTTTGCCT
>NZ_SSWH01000008.1 GCF_004803505.1 Arthrobacter echini | reverse complement strand
CCACCCACACCCGGCGTTCCCCGAGTCAGGCTGCCGCCAGCTTCACCCCACTGCTACGACAGCGAAGCGATGCAGGTCTTTCACCTCCATCCGAAACAACAGCGCCTCGTGGCGCACCACATGCTCATCAACGCCGATCGCAGTGACCCCGTTGAATTGGGTGGAATCCTCTATCAGGACACGTCTGCCCTCCGCGAGGACCGCGTCGATGGCGGTGTCCCAGGAGACTCCAAGCCCTTCAGCGACCCGCGCCACCGTCAGATGCTGGACCACAACAGCCTCCAACGCCCACCGCGGCCCGAGCCGAGAGAGCTTGGCCCTCGGTGCGGCGGCCTTCCTCGTGTCCTGACGCCACACGTGCCCGCAACTGCCGCACCGGTAGCGACGTATCGTGATCAGCAGCGTGGTCGGCCGCCATCTCAGCGGTTCGTGCGCCAACCGGCGCGTCACTGTGTCTCGGGGAACCCCTTCACAGCCGCAGCGCCGGCACCATCGATCCGGTTCCAGAACACGGCAGGCCAGCACCGCACGATCAGGTTCAACCCGCTGCCCAGTGACGATGAGCCCAAGCTCATCAAGCCGGCAAAACGTGGTCAGGTCAGGGCGAGCAAAGGTAGCGTCGTACACGTCGAGGTCTTCCGAAGTGGTTGGCGTAGGAACCGCCATTCTCGGGAGACCTCGACGCTTATCTCAGGACCAACACGCCAACCATGCCTACACCTTCAAATCGGATGAGCCGGTAAACTCAGGCCTGCCCCTTCTTCTCCACATCAAGAAGCCAGAACTCGTCGTTGATCTTTATAACTATCGCAATCATTAGTCGCAGCGCGATGTAATAGGTCTGTTGATGCTGGATTTCGCCGCCGTCCTTCGGCTGGGTGCCGTGTTGATATTTATTACGCAACTTCGGCCCGTTGCTGAATTCGGTTGAGTTGAGGTTGTAGTTGAAGTAGGCCACTTCGGCGTCAGTGAACAGCGACGAACGTGTTACCAGCCACCCAGCATCGAGCATCGTGTCAACATGTGTTCGGGACCCCCCGCTTAGATGGTGGTAGGCAACGGCTTGGTAGTCATTGAGTGACTTTAGGACGTGGAACAGTCCGGGGTCCTTGAGTCGAACGTGCCTGCCGGTATTCTCGGCTGCTCCGAGTTCGATCAGTTTGTCGATGAGAGGGCGTTGATATTCGTGGAGCGATTCATACGACACCTTGTTTCGCTGAAGCAGTTCGACGAGGTTGTCGCCTCTTAAGTCCTCGTTGATGTAAGCCAGGTGCGACTGATCAGAGAACAACGTGTGCAGGATAGTTCGAATCTCAACATGGTCTGTCGCATAGGCGTACTTAGCTTCCAACGCACTGGGAATGGTTCGGTATCGGACCTGATCCGCTCCTACAGCCGCTAAGTCATGGTCGATTTCGCCGTCCTCGATGAACAGTTTGAACTGCGTTGCCACGGATTCCATCTCAGCGAACAGGTTCCGGGACCGCTCCAGATAATTGGCTGTCGGGCTTGAGGCGATGAACACGAAACCTTCGACGCCATACTCTGCAGGAAGGTGCTCATCGAAGTACCAGCGGATCACCGCCTCGAGGTCGATACCCTTTGTCGCCAGGTACCGCTGGTACATTACCGTTTGGAGTAGTGTCGCTCGATCCTTGCCGTCATATGCATGCCCGGTGCGGTAGTGGGCGGCGCCGTTCAGACCCATGGCGAGTTCAAGGCCGCGGCGTTCGCTGTCGAATGCGGGGAGAGTTAGGAGCCCGTCCTGGGGTGCGAACTCGAGCAGGAACTGGAAGTTGTTCAGAATGGACGGGAAGTCTAACGTGCTTTCCAGCCAGGCCTCCCCGAAGGTGTATTCGATGACCATGTCGTTCAACGTTGCAGTCACGGGCTCAATCTGAGTTGGTGATATGGCAACGGCGCAACCAGTCTTGATGCCGGGGGTCGTATGGAAGAAATCCTTGATAATCGCGTCGTACCGACGCCTCGCCTTAAGAACCAGCTTGGCATCTATTCCGGCACAGCTGTCGATCGCAGCGTGTGCGATTAGGTGAAGATAGTTCGGGTTCGGCTCCGAGCTGTCAATGTAGGCCTCCATAAGGGCCCGCGAGTCCGTTGCACTGAAACTCGCGGGAAGAAAGGTGACCACCTTCTTGTCGTCCTCAAGGTAGTACCTGACCACAAGTTCGGCTCGACCCGGCTCGGCTAGGAGCCGTTCGCGCAGGGTCGTGTCATAGTTCTCCACCAGCCGCTTGCTCGTGAGCATGTCGCCGAGGCCAACCCTTGCGTGTTCGAGCGCAGTCAGCATTGCAGCAGCCGAGCAGCGTCCGAAGACTCCGAGGCCAGCCAAGAGATCGAGAAGGTGCTCGTGATACTGCCAGTCAACTTTCGTCAACATCTCGGTGAGATTTTCGTCCTTGAGGGTGTTGAACCATCGTGCGACTGTCCGTCGAGTGAGTGCGGCGACTGTGATGAGGGCCTGTCGGTCGTCTTCAGCGACATCAGAAGGAAAAAAACCTGCCTCTACGAATAGCCGTGCGTTGTGCAGTTCCAGGATGCTGTTGACATCCTCAAAGGGGGAAGCTGGGTCGAAGCCCCTAATTACTTCAGCTGCTTGCTCGATTTGCCAATAAGTCGCGTAGTCTCCGGGCCCGTAATAGCGGAGCCGATGCGGGGGCGGGGCAGGTGCAGCTTCTGTGTCCATGTGGATCCTTGCGAACGTTCAGCGTCGTCGGTCTATGGGGCGAGTCGAGGAGCCCCCGCTCGATTCTAAGCGAATTGACCAATGGGCTACTTTGGTGGCGCAGAGCCGAGTACCAAGTTAGCGTCGCCCTTTGTGATGTCGAGCCGGTCGGAGGACGTTTTCGCGAACCTACCTGGGATTGGCTTTGGGGACGGGGCATCTTGCTCAGCAGAGGCACGCGATGCCACCGGCCAGGCATCACCTACCCACGCGGCAGATCGACCGTCGACGCAGCAGGCTGAAATATCCGAACTTCGGTACAGGTTAGGCGGCTACGGAACGTGGTGGAGTTCCGCTTCAATGTGTGAGCTACCAGTCCGTTGAGCGAGTCGGGAGCGGGGCGA
The DNA here is from genome assembly GCF_004803505.1 of Arthrobacter echini. Lineage (GTDB taxonomy): Bacteria > Actinomycetota > Actinomycetes > Actinomycetales > Micrococcaceae > Arthrobacter_D > Arthrobacter_D echini. The sequence goes on along the minus strand of NZ_SSWH01000008.1, from coordinate 168,190 downwards.
AACGGGTGGAGCAGGCCGGCTCGATCGTAAGAGCCCGGGAAGGAAGGGGCCGGTATTCTGAAGCCATGATCGAGATCATGACGACCGAGACGCTCGCGCTTCGCGAGCTCATCGCCGCGCCCCGTGAAGAATTCCAAGTACTCCTTGATCGGTACGCCGCCACCAACCCGAAGCTGTTCGGGTCAGCCGCCCGGGGCACCGCATCCCCGGGGTACGACATCGACATCCTCGTCGACATGGATCCTGCAGATGGCAACCTTTTGATGCGGGCCTCCGGGCTATTGGAAGACACTCGATCCCTATTCGGCCGCGATGACATCGACGTGTTCCCTGTACAACTGCTCAAGCGGCCGGTCTCGGCTTCGGCGCTCGAGGATGCGCTGGCATTGTGAGTAGCGACCCAGCCCAGCGCATCGCTGATGTTCTCGAGGCCATCGAGCGATGCCGGCGCTATGTCGCTGCTCTTGACGGCGATGCGGGTCTGCTGGAGATGGCAGAGGACGCGATCGAGCGCAACCTGCAGATCATCGGTGAAGCCGTGAACCATCTCCCCGCAGAGATCACTTGTGCGCACCCGGAGATCGTCTGGCCGCAAATCCGAGGTTTCCGCAACATCGTCGTTCATGAGTACTTCGGCGTCGATGTCGACATCGTCCGCGACGTCGGACCCATCTCCCGCCTCTCGTCTCTCGCCTCTCGCCGAAGTATTGCGCGGCCACCTCGCCGCCGACTGATCTACTCCGACCAACGGCGTCGTGTCCGGCTGCGTGCACTGTGATGGCTGTTCGTACGGAGGACGATGCCGACGTCGAGCCGGCAGTATTGCTGCCGGGCCAATCGCGTTGAGCGGTACCATAATCGTGTACCACTTGTCTGGGTGAAAGGTCATCGACATGTCCATGAGTGCCAGCGAGGCGCGCAAGACGCTGTTCCCGCTCATCGAACGCATCAACGAGGACCGTGAGGCTGTGGAGATCGTCTCCCGCCATGGCAACGCCGTTCTCATGCCTGCCGACGAGTACGCCGCCTGGCAGGAGACGGCGTACCTGTTCCGCTCACCCGCCAATGCCCGTCGGCTCCTCGATGCCTACGAGCGCGCCCGTGCGGGTCAGACCGAGGTGCACGATCTCGACCGGGAGGACTGAGTGCGTCTGGTCTGGGACCCGTCAGCCTGGGAGGACTACAAGCATTGGCAGACGGCCGACCGCCGGACCCTCAAGCGGATCAACGTGCTCATCGACGCCTGCCTCCGTGAGCCATTCGCCGGCATCGGGAAGCCCGAGCAGCTCAAGTACGGCGCACAGGGTTCGTGGTCGAGACGCATTACCGATGAGCATCGGCTGGTCTACCTTCTCGACGGCGACGATCTAGTCATCCTTCAGGCGCGCTACCACTACTGACCGCAGCGCAACCTTCTGAAGTACCAGGTACTTCGGTACTTCAGAAGAGCTTTGAATGGGCACCGAACGCATCTGGCTGGAGCAGTACGTCAGCGTGTCGACCGAACAGGGCAACGGGCGATTCTGTGGGAGCTTGAGTTGATCCATGCGGCGAAGGATGTCGAGGACCTGCGTGTCCCCGGGGAAATCGGCTGGAGCGACTCGTCGGCGACCGTCGTGGTCAGCACAGCATCTGGGTGAACGCCCAGTGGCGTTTCTGCTTCGTCTGGAGAGATGGAGGTGCGGAAGATGTCGAGCTCGCCGACTACCACCGAGAACGACCTGATTGAGCCGATCCACCCTGGGGAGATCCTCATGGAGGACTTCATCGAGGGCTTCGGGATTACACAGAATACGCTGGCAGTCTCGATCGGTGTGCGCCGCGGCGCATCAACGAGATCGTGGATGGCAAGCGGTGCATCACGGTCGATACAGCGATCCGCCTCGCCCGGTACTTCGGAACGTCCGAGGAGTTCTGGATGAATCTGCAGTCCAACTACGAACTGCGGCTCGAGCGCCGAGTGCTGCGTGAAAAGGTTGCCGCGATCAAGCCACTGAAGGTGGCGTAAACGTCGGAGCACATGTGCTCGTCCATTGCGGCGAGGCCAGCGAACGATTCCTGGGCTTGGTCCGAGATCCTGACATCGTGGTGAGACAGCGCAAGGAGCAACGGAATGTTTGACGGCTTCGCCGACCTCGATGTCGACGTCAACGGGGTGCGCTTGCGGGGGCGCACCAGTCCGGATGAGGGCAAGCCTGCGCTGTTGCTGCTGCACGGGCATCCGCAGTCGCATGTCATGTGGCACCGAGTGGCCCCGGCACTTGCCGAAGACTTCTTCGTCGTTGCTCCTGACTTGCGTGGCTATGGCGAATCCGGGCGTCCGGTCCCGGACGCGGAGCATCACAGCTACAGCAAGCGCGAAATGGCCCGCGATGCGCTGGCGTTGATGGACTATCTGGGGCGCCGCGAGTTCTCGGTAGTGGGACACGACAGAGGCGCACGGGTTGCGGCGCGATTGGCTGCGGATGCGCCCGACCGCGTGCATCGGGCAATGCTTCTGGACATTGCGCCGACGCTGGACATGTATGAGGCCACCGACCGAAAGTTCGCCTCCGCCTATTGGCACTGGTTCGCGCTCATTCAGCCGGCACCGCTGCCGGAGACACTGATCGGTAACAGCCCGCGTGCCTATGTCGAGGGGGTTCTGGGAGGTCGCCACGCCGGGTTGGCGCCGTTTCCGGCTGAGGCGCTTGACGCGTACGTCGCCGGCCTCACAGGTGCAGCGCGAGCACTCGGTGCATGTGAGGATTATCGTGCAAGTGCCTCGATCGATCTTGAGCATGATCGTGGAGACCGCGCTGCCGGGAACCTCATCCGCGTGCCACTGCGAATTTTGTGGGCTGAGCACGGAGTGATCGAGAAGCACTTCGACCCGCTTGAGCTCTGGCGGAACATCGCCGTCAGTATCTCCGGACGCGTGGTCAACTGCGGACACTATCTGGCCGAGGAAAACCCGGACGAGATCGTGTCGGAGGTCCGTGACTTCTTCACAGCAAAGCCCTAGAGGCTCTGACGAGGCCCATCGACCCCCGCTTACGATGGGCTCACCATTGAAGGGCTGGCATACCCACCGATCGGTGGCACTTTGACCTGACCCATAGGTTGGCTTCCATCACACCTCGCTAGCTGATGGCCCTGGTTGTAGCGTTGGCGTGTGATTACTTTCCCGGACGGCACTGTAGTTCCTGTTCTGGGGCAGGGAACGTGGAACTTGGGTGACTCTCCTGCCAGCCGGAATGCTGAGATCAGGGCGCTGCGTACAGGTATTGATCTGGGCCTGACCGTGATCGATACCGCCGAGATGTACGGTGATGGGCGCAGTGAGGACCTTGTCGAAGAAGCCATCAGGGGTAGGCGCGATGAGGTTTTCCTGGTGAGCAAGGTCCTACCCTCGAACGCCTCCGCAGCAGGGACGATCGAGGCCTGTCATGCAAGCCTGGACCGTCTGGGTACTGACTGCCTTGATCTGTATCTCCTGCATTGGCGGGGGAGGTTCCCCTTCGAGGAGACCGTCGCAGCGTTCGAGGCCCTCATCGACGAGGGCTCGATCCGTGCGTGGGGTGTGAGTAACCTCGACACCGACGAGCTCCAGAGTTTGCCTGAGGGGTGCCAGACCGATCAGGTGCTGTACAACCTGACACGTCGCGGTCCGGAGTTCGACCTGATGCCATGGTGTGCTTCGAAGAAGATGCCCGTGATGGCCTATTCACCCGTGGAGCAGGGACGACTGCTCGGCAACCCGGATCTGACGGCGATCGCACGCGAGCTTGGCGCGACGCCCGCGCAGGTCGCTCTGGCGTGGACGATGCGCACCAGCAGCGTACTCGCCATCCCGAAGGCTTCGACCGCCGAGCATGTGCTCGAGAACGCCGCCGCCCGCGACCTTCACCTCAACGACACCGATCTCGAGCGCCTCGATCGCGCTTTCCCGCCGCCGGCACACGCAAAACCCCTCGAAATGCTGTGATACCCGTTCCCTTCGGGATCACCGCCAACCCCGCCGTTGGGGGTGGTGCGCCCGAGGGCCGTCAGGGGCCGGCGCTTCCGCCAGTGCGTAGCACGGGCGCTACAAGAGGGGAGTGAGCACTACTGAACCGCAGGTCGAAAGCTTGTCACAGCGCGAGCTCCGCAACGAGTCTGGCCGAGTGCTCCGCGCGGTCAGCGAGGGCCACTCCTTCGTCCTGACCAACAGCGGCGTGCCTGTAGGGCGGATCGTGCCACTCGATGCGCCCGCTGCCACGCTGCCTGTCGCTCGGCCCGCCCGCCGCGAGGGTGGCTGGAGGGCTCTGGCTATTGAACGCAAGACCTCGGAGCACAGTCTCGCCGAGATCCTCGACGACCTGCGCGGCGACCGGTGACCAGCCGTCCGGTCATCTACGTCGACACCTCCGCTCTGGCTGCACTGTTGATCGACCAGCCTGAGAGCCCGGCACTCCTGGATTGGCTGGACCAGACGCGCGCTGACCTCGTCTCCATCGATCTGCTCGAAACCGAGCTGCGCCGCGTTGCTGTACGGGAGGGACTCGCTCAGTCCGACGTGACTCGTCTTCTCGACGGCGTCGGGCTTGCAGCGCTCGACAGGGCCGTCTACCGCAGCGCCGGCTTCCTGCCAATGCCGTATCTGGGCACCCTTGACGCTCTGCATCTTGAGGCGGCGATGCGGCTCGATGTATCGGCGATCCTCACCTATGACCACAGGTTCGGAGAGGCCGCGCGGTCTGCAAGTTTTGATGTCATTGCCCCCGGAGCGACGAACACGCGCTGAACGAATTGACCGGTACCAGGAGGAGGTCTCTGATGTCACCCACTGATCAACCAGTGGGACGCCGCATGAGTGAGATCGCATGAGTCACTCGGCATGGAGTTCCACGCGGGACCATCAGGTTCCGGAGGACGTCGCGCGGCTGCTCGGAACCGTGCCGGAGTGGTTCGGACAGCCGGAGTGTAACGCGGAGTACATCGAGGCCGCGCGGTCGAAGGAGACGTGGACCGTCCGCGATGCTGCGGGCCGGGTGGTCGGTGTGACACTGGTCGACCGACACTTTTCGCACGTCGTCGAGATCCACCTCATCGTCGTTGCCCGAGCCGTACACGGCTCGGGCGTGGGCAGTGCAATGCTCGCTGCGATCGAGGCGGATGCTGTCAGTCGCGGGGTGAAGCTTCTGGAGGTGAAGACCTTGGGACCATCTCATCCGGATTAAGGATATGCGCGGACCCGGCCCTTCTACGAGAAGTGGGGCTTCCTTGCCCTCGAGGAGACGGAGCTGTGGGGTGAGGGCAACCCGTGCCTGATCATGGTGAAGCCTCTCGTCGGTGGTACCCAGGACCGATGACGAACGGCGTGGTTCCATCGAAGGACACGGAAGGCAGGTTGCGCATGGCAAGCGAGCAATCACAGCGGATGCGCCCCGAACGGCGCCTGGTGCAGAAGGTCGTCGGTTACGTTGTCGATCACGGCCGCCTCCTGGTGTTCACGCACGACGACGTCGCCCTGGAGATCGCAGGTGTTCAGGTCCCGGCCGGAACGTTGGAGCCGGGCGAGTCGCCCGCCGAAGCAGTTGTGCGTGAGGTCCTCGAGGAGACGGGTCGTCGGACGCGAGTCGTGCGAGATCTCGGCGTCGAACGGTACGACGTGCGGCCGTCCAAGAACGAGGTACATGAGCGTCACTTCTTCCAGCTCGAACTGATCGACGAGCTGGCCCTCGATCGCTGGAGTGCAGGCGAGGACCATCCATCCGACGGAGGCGCACCTCAGCGGTGGACCTGCTGGTGGTCGCCAATGGAGCACGCGCACGTCCTCTGCGCCGGTTTCGGCGCTCGACTCGGGCAGCTGGTGCTCGGGAACGACGACGAGGCACCGGCTCAAGCAGTGTGAAATCCCGACTTATCTGACATGGGTAGTACAATCATGTTTCATGAGGACCGTCACCAAGCGCGAGCTCAACCAGAACACTGCTGCGGTTCTCGGTCAGGTCGCGGACTCCGAGGACGTCGTCGTGACCGAGCGCGGGAAGCCGCGGTGGCGGGTCAGCACCATTCGGGACCAGGACTCCGGGCTGGTCCGGCTCGAACGCGAGGGGCGCTATGTTCCTCCCGCAACGACGCCGACGCCGTGGCCGAACCGCCCGGGTGGCCCCGCCTACATCGACTCCCAGGTCGATGCACTCCTCGACGAGATGCGCGGGGACGTCTGAGGCGTGACGGCGACGATCGTCTACCTCGATTCTTCGGTGGCACTCCGTACTGTCCTGGACGTGCCCGAGCGAGGGCGGCTGCAGGTATGGATGGAGACTCCTCAGACGACCTTCGTGTCATCGCGTCTCCTGCGAACCGAGGTGATCCGGGTGCTGCGCCGGGACGGCCGGTCGCTGACGGATGGGGCACCGCTACTCGATCGCGTCGGCCTGCTGGAGATCACCCGGGAAACGCACGCCGTCGCCGAATCCATCGAGCGGCATGTGAGGACCCTCGATGCGCTTCATCTGGCGACGGCGTTGCTCGTCGGAGTTCCGGTCGTGGTCGCCACTCACGACTCCACGATGACGACGGTCGCAGAGCTCCTGGGACTGGCGACCACCGACCCCGTGACGGCGCCATGACAGGAAGCAGTGCTGTCTCGGACGATCGCTGGATGGAAGACTGGGCAGGTACAAGCCACACCAGCGGAAGGTTTCCACCATGGCCCAGTCACACACAGTCAGCACGGCGGAGGAGCTGCAGGACGCGCTCGCGGACGGCGCACAGGACATCGAGGTCTCCGGCACCATCTCCGGCATTCCGCGCGTCGTGCTCCCTGCGGGCGCCCGGCTGCACGGCGGCCGCCTCGAGTTCGGGTCCAAGGGCGTCCTGTTGACGCAGGACAACATGCTCGAGGACATCGAGATCGCCGTGCCCGAGCACGAGATCGCCGTCTATGCCGACGTCACCCGGTCCGACTGGGGCACGCTCACCCTGCGCAATGTCACCACGGTGGGGCAGGTCGCGATCGTCGCGACGCAGGCCGTCCGCTCCGGCCATGTCGTCATCGATGCGCTGACGGTGACCGCAGCGGACGTCCGTGGTCGGACTGATCGCCCACGAGGCTTCGGGGTCGAGGCCATGCAGGGCGGTCTGACGGTCTGGAACCGCCAGCCCGACGCCGACGTCGAACTCACGGCCGAGATCACGAACGTCGTCGTGGGCTCGAAGGAGAGCCCGGTACGCGGCAGCGGCGTCTTCGTCGGCGGGCACGGGACGGACGACGGCAAAGCCTCCGGTGGCACACTGAGGATGACGAAGCTGACCACCGGCGAGGTCTACACCGACGGCGGTATCGCCGACGGCGCCGCGGATCTGATCAGCGGTGGTGTCTTCGTGATCAGCGGTGCCATCGTGGACCAGGTGACGAATCATGGACCCGTAACGACACTCGGCCAGAACGACATGGTGCTCGACAACTGGGGTGATGTGCAGATATGGACCGCCGAGCAGCCGGTCACCTCCCACGGGCCCAGCGGCATCGGCTTCGTCAACTTCAGCGACATCGGGAAGCTGGAGATCAACGCGCCCATCGAGACCCACGGCAAGGGCGCGCGCGGCTTCAATCTGTACGACGGCTCCCTCGAGGAGGCGGTCTTCGAGTCCATCGAGACCTACGCGGACGGGTCGATCGGCGTGCAACTCTCACGCCCACTCCCGCGGCTGACCATCAGGAAGGACCTGACGACCCAGGGCGGCGAGGGGACGAGCCTGGTCAAGGGCGTGCAGATGACGCTCAAGGCCGTCGCGCTGAGCGTCAAGCCCGGTGGTGCGGTTGACGAGGTACGCGTGGGGGGTGCCATCTCCACCATGGGCGACGACGTCGTCTCGGTCGAGCTGGAGGACAGCGTCGGGACGTGGCACGTGGCCGGCGGAATCCACGCCAGCGGGGACAGGTCCGACGGCGTGCACTACACCTCACCCGGTGCGGCGCCCTCCGGCGTGGACATCACGTCCGACCGCGGGGAGAGCGTCGCCGAGGGAATCTCCTAGCCGGCAGTAGGCGGGACGGAGCCTTCCACGACACCGCAGGCGAGACGATCACCTGCATCGCCTGCGCCGGTGGTGTCGTCGTCGGGACCGTCGGGCGCGTACCGCTCCGGGATGTTGGCGAAGTTGTCGGGTTTCGAGTGGATCATGACTGCCGCGCCGTCGGCATCCAGCAGCAGTGCCTCGTCGAGCCGATCCGTGCTCACCGTCATGGTTGCCGTGCCGTCCTGTCCCACGAGCAGCGGGGGAAGATCGCCCGCGTGTTCCGGGTGGTCCGCACCGTCCCCGGGGATGTGGCTGCCGGCGGACTCGAACGCGCCGGTGTCGCTGGGATCGTCCGGCGCGGCGCTGTCGGCCACGCACTCGCCGATCTCGTGGACATGGAGACCGTAGAAGCCGGGATCCATCCCCTCGGCCGAGACGGACACCACCAGGGAGCCGTCTGCCTCGGTGAACGCCACCTCACCGCGTGGCTGGCCGTCGACGTCGGCGAGTGCCGCCCGTGCCAGGACAGCGGCATCGTCGGCAGTCGCCTGAGCTGCAGCATCGGTGACCGGCGCTCCGGCGTTCTCCGTCACGGGTGCCTCAGCGGTGTCGTCGGTGCTGCACGCCGACATGCCGAGGGCAAGGCCGAGTGCCAGCACGGAGAATGTCGCGCCGATCCGCCGGCGCTTCGTGGTCATCGGGGTGATGCGACTGCTCGAGGTGTTCATTGCTGTCCTTCCATGGCAACCGGATCACCCGAAACAGCGCGAGCGCACTGGGGAGGATGTCTCCGGGCGGGGACGCGTACGCGCCGGGATACTCACTCTAGGCGGCTGGAGACGCCGATGGGGAGCTACTTCCTGTCCCGGGAACCAGTTGCGGACGTCGGCTGATCCGGTGCGGTTGGTGTCGTGGGGCAGCACGGTGGCATGAGTGTGTCCGTGGGCGATTCCCGACGCCGATCGCTCAGCCACTTCGCCGGTGTACAGCAATGGATGTATTATCCAACGGTGGAAACTCTCGTGTCGTCGGCGGTTCTCGCCCGCTTCGGGTACGCCTTGTCGGACCCCACTCGGTCGCGGGTGCTGCTGGCGCTGCGGGACGCGCCGTCGTACCCGAGTGAGCTGGCGGAGTTGATCGGGGTGAGTCGCCAGAGCCTCTCGAACCACCTGGGCTGCCTGCGGGGCTGCGGCCTCGTGGTGGCCGTACCCGAGGGACGCCGGGTCCGCTACGAGCTCGCCGACCGGAAACTCGGAGAGGCCCTGACGGCGCTGCTCGACGTCGTCGCCGTTGTGGGCCCCGCCTGTGACTGCCCCGCCGATGTCCATACTGCCGGAAGGGCCTGCTGCTGATGACCTCGACCCTTGCCCGGACGACGCCGACGGTAGAGCGTCGGTCGGTCCTCACCCGGCGGATCCGCCTCTTCGTGGCAGCGACCATCACCTACAACGTCATCGAGGCCGTCGTCGCGCTCAGCGCCGGCACCATCGCCTCCTCCAGCGCCCTCATCGGCTTCGGTCTCGATTCGATCGTCGAAGTCCTCTCCGCAGCAGCGGTGGCATGGCAGTTCGCCGGACGCGATCCTGAGGCGCGCGAACGCACGGCCCTGCGCCTGATCGCCTTCTCCTTCTTCGGCCTCGCCGCGTTCGTGACCATCGACGCCGGACGCGCGCTCCTCGGGGCTGCAGAACCCCAGCACTCCCTGGTGGGAATCGTCCTGGCTGCCGTCAGCCTGGTCGTCATGCCGTTCCTGTCCTGGGCGCAGCGCAGAGCCGGTCGTGAGCTCGGTTCGCGCTCCGCCGTAGCGGACTCCAAGCAGACCCTGCTGTGCACCTACCTCTCCGCCGTGCTGCTCGGTGGGCTCGTGCTCAACAGTGTTCTCGGGTGGTCCTGGGCAGATCCCGTAGCTGCGCTGGTCATCGCCGCTGTCGCGGTGAGGGAGGGCAGGGAGGCCTGGCGAGGTGATACCTGCTGTTCGCCGGCGCCGGGCAGCATGGACACTCCCGCGTCCGTCGAGGAGGCAGGGAGTACGGAGGTTGCGGGCGATTCCTGCTGCGCCACGGACCAATCCTGCGCCTGCTGCAACCACTGACCGACGTCTTGCGTTGACTGGAACGTCGTCCGGCTCCTTCGCGCATCGCCGTCGGGCACGACGGCGCAGCGCCGAAGTCACCAGAGGCGGCTGTTAGTCTCCGAGACGAAGCCGCGCCCGTCCGAGAACCAGTGGATGGTGGGGCTGCTGCGCGCAGTGGGCGTGGTCAGTTCCGCGAACAGATCGGCGTTGAACCGATTGTTCAGTTCGGGCGAACTGAGCACCGTCTGCTTCGTGATCACGAAGACCGGCCCCTTCAGGCCCCTGCTCTGGATGGACAGGTGTACTTCCGGATGCTCGTCGAGACGCGCCTTGAGCGCTCCGATCGCAGCCTGGACGTTCGCGTCGTCGTCCCAGACGGCTGCATGCTTGTCGACGAAGAGCCAGGCCATGCGATTTTTCGTCCCGTCCTGCTCTGTGTACCCGAGGACCCGTGCGACCCACGGGTGACCCGGGAAAGGCGCGCCGGATCGATCCCAAGCAAAGCACCGGGTCGGGTCCTCGATCAAGGGCTCACACTGCTTGCGGAAAACAATCTGCGCTGCCGGCTGCGTCCCTCCATTTATTACAGGTCGATAACAACGGACGAACCGACCGCCGATCGTTGGTTTTGCTCAGGAACTGCACCTAGGCTCGTGCTCATGTGAGTGGCGTTACCCACGAGGGTGCGCGTCAGCTGTCATGCAACCCCGCGTGAGGGTGGAACCACACTGAGAAAGAGGAGGCGGAATGCGTTTCACACGTACTTCCAAAGCGGTGGGAGTCGCTGCCGCAGCAGCACTGGCACTGAGTGCCTGCGCTGCCGATACGGGTACCGATTCGAATGACGACGGCAGCGACGGCGAGGCATCGGGGGGAGCGATCCGCGTCGTCGAGGTGAATGCGTTCAGCTCGTTCAACTCGAACACGTCCGAGGGCAACGTGGACATCAACGGCAAGATCGCCTACGCGACCCATGCCGGCTTCGTGTACGTCAACAACGATCTCGAGGTGGTCCAGAACGAGGACTTCGGCACCATGGAGGTCCTCTCCGAGGACCCCCTGAGCGTGCGGTACACCGTCAACGAGGACGTGACCTGGTCCGACGGCAACGCCGTGGACGCCGGTGACCTGCTGCTGACCTGGGCCATCCACTCCGGCTACTTCGACGACGCCGAGACCGACGACGAGGGAGAGACCGTCTCCGGCACCACGTACTTCGACTACGCCGGTGACTCGAGCGGACTTGCGCTCACCGACCTCCCCGAGATCGGAGAGGACGGGCGCTCCATCACCCTGAACTACTCGGAGCCCTACGCCGACTACATGGTCGCGTTCGGAGACATGACCGGTGAGGCCGGTATTGCCACCCCGGCCCATGTGATCGCGGAGAAGGCGGGCCTGGCGGACGAGGATGCGCTGATCGAGCTCATCCAGACAGCGCCGGCGGGGGATCCGGAGAATCCGGAGGAGCGTCCGGAGATCCAGGCCATGGCCGACTTCTGGAACACGGGCTTCGACACCAAGTCCCTGCCGGAGGATGAGAGCCTCTACCTCTCGAACGGCCCGTTCATCGCCTCGAGCATCACCCCGGACCAGTCGATGACGCTGGTGCGCAACGAGGACTACGACTGGGGTCCGATACCGAATGTCGACGAGATCACCGTGCGCTACATCGGTGAGGCTCCGGCGCAGGTCCAGGCACTGCAGAACGGTGAGGTGGACATCATCGCCCCGCAGGCCTCCGCCGATACCGTGGAGCAGCTCGAAGCGCTCAGTGATAGTGGTGTGACCATCGAGCAGGGCAACCAGCTCTCCTACGACCACATCGATCTCAACTTCGATGGGGTGTTCGAGGACGAGAACGTCCGCGAAGCCTTCATGAAGACCGTTCCCCGCCAGCAGTTGGTGGACACGATCATCAAGAAGATCAACCCGGATGCCGAGCCCCTCGACTCCCAGCTGTTCCTGACGGATCAGGAGGCCTACGAGGAGGCCGCCAGCACCAACGGGTCGGACGCCTACGACGAGGTCGATATCGAGGGTGCGAGGGAGCTGCTCGACGGAGCAACGCCCGAGGTGCGCATCATGTACAACCGGGACAACCCGAACCGGCTCAACGCGTACACCCTGATCGCGGAGTCGGCCGCCGAGGCCGGCTTCAACGTGGTCGACGGCGGCCTCGGCGCCTCGGACTGGGGCGCGGCGCTGGGCAACGGCACCTACGATGCGACCATCTTCGGGTGGATCAACTCCGGCGTCGGTGTCTCGGGCGTCCCGCAGATCTTCAAGACCGGCAACGGCTCCAACTTCAACGGGTTCTCGAGCCCCGAGGCCGACGAGCTGATGGACGAGCTGATCGTCACCACGGACCCGGCCGAGCAGGACGCACTCCAGGTCCAGATCGACCAGCTGATCTGGGACTCCAAGTACGGACTGCCGCTGTTCCAGGTACCCGGCGTCGATGCGTACAGCGACAACGTCTCGGGTGTCGAATACATGCCGAACCAGATGGGCATCTGGTGGAACTTCTGGGACTGGTCCGTCGCCTCGTAATTCCGGTCGACGAAGCACCCAGCAACGTCAGTTCGTGAAAGGCGCCGGGACGGGCCACTCGCCCGCTCCGGCGCCTTTCGCGCGATCAGTAGCTGCCGGCGCCCGACCGAGGCCGGACGCACCGTCCGCAACTCGAGGCGACTCGTCGAGCTGACGCCACCACCCGCGACGAACCCTGAACTACACTTCAGCGATAGCGCGGGGATCCACGCCCGTATCCAACATTGAGGCTCGAAACCCATGGTGACCTATATCGTCCGGCGTCTGGTGACGGCCGTACTCATCCTGTTCGGTGCATCGTTCGTCGTCTACCAGCTCACCGCACTCTCCGGCGATCCCCTCGAGGATCTGCGCGGCAGTAGCGCCCCCAACCGGGACCAGCTGATCCAGGCCCGCATAGAGCTGCTCGATCTCAACACCCCTGCGCCCCTGCGGTACTTCGGGTGGCTGGCAGGAGCGGCCAAGTGCCTCGTCCCGTTCGCTGCCACGTGTGATCTGGGCACGAGCATCCAGGGCGAGGCGGTCACGACGGCGCTTGCCCGGGCCATGGGGAACACCATCACGCTCGTCACGACGGCGACCATCCTCGCGATCATCATCGGAGTCTCGCTCGGCATCATCACCGCGCTGCGCCAGTACAGCGGTCTCGACTACGGCGTCACGTTCATGTCCTTCCTGTTCTTCTCGCTGCCGATCTTCTGGCTCGCCGTCCTCCTCAAGGAGTTCGGCGCCATCGGTTTCAACAACTTCCTCCGTGATCCCGAGATACCGCCCCTGACGATCCTGGTGGTCGCGATCGCCAGCGGGCTGATCTGGTCCCTGTTCGCAAGCAGCTCGTGGAAGCGGAAGGGCATCGCCTTCCTGCTGGGGGCCGTCGTCGCAGCGGGGCTGCTCATCGTCCTCGATCTCCTCGACTGGTTCTCGAACCCGGGACTCGGGCCGATCGTCATCGTGATCACGGGCATCGGTATCGCCCTCGGCGTCGTGCTGCTCACCGCCGGCCTGAGGAATCGCAAGGCGTTGTACGCGTCGTTCATCATCGTGGCGCTGAGCCTCGTGGCGTACTACGTGGTCAACCCCCTCTTCAGCTCGGCGACCATCTGGATGATCATCGTCTTCGCGGCGGTCATGGTGCTCGTAGGCGTCCTCGTGGGATATCTCATGGGCGGCTACGACCGCGGGCAGAGCATGCGCGCGGCGGCACTGACAGGTCTGCTGATGGCGTTCGTCATCATCGTCGACCGGTTCATGGTCACCTGGCCGGCCTACGTCAGCAATTCGCGCGTCGGTGGCAGACCCATCGCCACGGTCGGCGCCGAGACACCCGGACTCGACGAGTCGCTCTGGATCAACGGCCTCGACACGTTCACCCATCTGTTGCTGCCAACGCTGGCGCTACTGCTCGCGTCCCTGGCGAGCTACAGCCGGTACTCGAGGGCCTCGATGCTGGAGATCATGAACCAGGACTACATCCGTACGGCGCGTGCGAAGGGTTTGAGCGAGCGCACCGTGGTCATGCGCCACGCCTTCCGCAACGCGCTGATCCCGCTGGCCACCCTGGTGGCCTTCGACATCGGAGCACTCATCGGAGGCGCGATCATCACGGAGCAGGTCTTCGCGTTCGCCGGGATGGGACAGCTCTTCGTGCAGGCACTGCGCCGGGTGGACCCCGACCCGATCATGGGCTTCTTCCTCATCGCCGGCATCCTGGCCCTGGTCTTCAACCTGGTGGCCGACATCGTGTACTCGTTCCTCGATCCTCGCGTAAGGGTAAAAGCATGACGACGCAGAGTCCCTCGGATTTCCCCATCCGCGCACGGTCGACCGCGACCGGTCCGGTGCACCCGGACCCGGAGCTGGAGATCTCGTCCGAGGACGAGCCGGAGCCGGAGCGGAAAGGCCTCTCGCAGGGGCAGATCGTCCGCCGGAAGTTCTTCGACAACACCGCGGCGATCATCAGCCTCGTGGTGTTCGCCGCCATCTTCCTGCTCGCCTTCACCTCGGAGGGATTCGCGGGCATCCCGGGCTGGTGGAAGTACAACCACACCGAGTTCGTACCCCTCCTCAACGGGGGCGTCCCGACCATCACGGGGCCCTTCAGCTGGGGAGAGCACCCGTTCGGTCAGGACTCGATCGGCCGCGACTACTTCGCCATGACCATGCGCGGTACGCAGAACTCCATCATCATCATGTTCCTGATCGGCGCTCTCGCGGGCCTGGTCGGCGTGGTGGTCGGCGCGTGCTCCGGGTACTTCCGTGGCTGGCCGGAAGCGGTACTCATGCGCTTCACCGACATCATCATCATCATCCCCGTCGTCCTCGCGGCGGCAACGTTGGGCAAGGCTGTGACACGGTTCGTCGGTTCCGGCGGCCAGATCTGGCTGCTCGGGCTCTTCCTCGGTCTCGTGCTGTGGACGGGGCTCGCCCGGCTGGTCCGCGGTGAGTTCCTGACGCTGCGGGAGCGTGAGTTCGTCGACGCCGCGAAGATCGCCGGCGCCTCCAACACCCGCATCATCTTCAAGCACATCCTGCCCAACGCGGTCGGGGTGATCATCGTCAACACCACGCTGCTGATGTCCTCGGCGATCCTGCTGGAGACTGCGCTGAGCTACATCGGCTTCGGCGTGAAGGCCCCCGACGTCTCGCTCGGCCTCATCATCAGCCAGAATCAGGAAGCGTTCCAGACGCGCCCCTGGCTGTTCTGGTTCCCGGGGCTGTTCATCGTGCTGATCTGCCTGTCCATCAACTTCATCGGTGACGGTCTGCGTGATGCCTTCGACCCACGCCAGAAGAAGTTCCGGGCCGGTCGCGTCAAGGACTCGGCGAAGTCGGCAGCGGCGTGAGCGCCCGGTTAGGAGCCGGACGCGAGCGTCCACACGGTGGCGGCCGCGAACAGGACCGCCACCAGCACGAGCTTCCAGTGCCAGGAACGCGCCGGAAGCGCCGGCCGGTCGATGTCGATCGCACCGCTCTCCACCAGTTCCTGCCAGCGGGAGCGCACCAGGTAGGCTGCGTGGCCGGAGTCCGTGTTCTTCAGGTCCCCCGGCCTGATGGACCTGTCGGGCCCGTAACTCGTGGAGGGCAGATTGGTCACGTGCTCCGGCTTGCCGGCGTGCGTTCCCCAGACCCCGGGAGCCGGCGCGGCCCACGCGGTGTACGCGCCTCGCGGGGTCACCAGCTTCAGGGCGTACTTGGTGTCGACGTCGATCAGGGCAGCCCAGGGGACGCTGATCGTGGCGAGCGGATTCCGCAGGGTGACACCGTCCTCGGCGAAGACCACCGCCGGGTACCAGAACAGCCACCAGCCCACGAAGGCGATGCCCAGCAACGGCCAGCCCGTCGTCAGTCCCGCGAGGCCCTCGGTGGCCATCACGGAGACCAGGCTCCCGGCGGTGACGAGGACGGCGAGAGCCGTGAACCACGTACTGGTGCGTGGCCTGAAAACAGTGGTCGCTGCCATGTTCCGGGAGCTCGTCATGGCTCCATCGTCCCAGCACTGCGACCGTCCGCGGCAATCCAGGAGGCCCCGCTGCACAGCGGCGCCCCCGCCATCAAGGAGATCTCCTCATGAGCACTCAGGTCATCGGCGGTTCCGGGGCCAACCGGCCCGCGTCCGAGGGGCCCGTCCTCGAAGTACGCCATCTCGGTGTCGAGTTCGGCGTCGACAAGGAATGGGTTCCCGCGGCGATCGATCTCAACTACGAGGTCAACGCCGGTGAGGTCCTCGCGATCGTGGGGGAGTCGGGCTCGGGCAAGAGCGCCAGTTCCATGTCCCTGCTCGGGCTGCTCCCGGAGAACGCGCGGGTCACGGGCGAGGTGCTGCTCAACGGCAAATCCGTCCTGACCATGTCACCGGCTCAGCTCCGGCAGATCCGCGGCAACGATGTCGCGGTGATCTTCCAGGAACCCATGACCGCCCTGAATCCGGTCTATACGGTCGGATTCCAGATCGTCGAGACCATCCGCCTGCACAATGCGGTCTCACCCGACGAGGCGCGGCAGCGCACCATCCGCCTGCTCGAGCTGGTCGAGCTGCCGGATCCGGAGAAGGCCTTCCGTTCCTACCCGCACCAGCTCTCGGGCGGCCAGCGCCAGCGCGCCATGATCGCGCAGTCGCTCTCGTGCGATCCGAGGCTACTGATCGCCGATGAACCGACCACCGCGCTCGACGTCACGGTCCAGGCCGAGATCCTCGATCTCATGCGCAATCTGCGCAGCAAGCTCAACAGCGCCATCGTGCTGATCACCCACGACATGGGCGTCGTCGCCGATCTGGCCGATCGCATCGCCGTCATGCGGCAGGGCCGCATCGTGGAGACCGGCACCGCGGACCAGGTCTTCAACGACCCGCAGCACGAGTACACGAAAGCACTGCTCGCAGCCGTGCCGCACCTCGGGCAGGGCTCCGGGGCCGACGACGGCGACATCACCGCAGCGCTCGAAGCAGCGACGCACGCGGACGGGCAGCCGCACGACGGCCTCGCACCCGACGGCGCTGCGGCCCGCAACGGTGCGCACGCGGTGGCAGCCGCCGGCGATGCGACGCCGGAGCAGCCGGCGGCAACGCGGGGGGCGCCGGCGCAGCCCACGACAGCCGCGGTCCTCGAGCTGGTCGACGTCGCCATCGAGTACCCGAAGCAGGGCCGTGTACCGGCGTTCCGCGCCGTGGAGGGCGCGAACCTGACGGTGTATCCCGGTCAGGTGATCGGACTGGTGGGGGAGTCCGGTTCGGGCAAGACGACCATCGGACGTGCCGCGGTCGGCCTGCTGCCGGTCGCCGCCGGATCGCTGAAGGTCGTGGGGACCGACATCTCCGGGCTCCGGCCGACCTCGAAGGAACTGGGAAAGGTCCGCCGTGACGTCGGCATGGTCTTCCAGGACCCGTCCTCGTCCCTGAATCCGCGACTGCCCATCGGTGAGAGCATCGGTGAGCCCATGTACCTGGCGAAGGAGGCGAGGGGCGCCGATCTGCAGAAGCGCATCGAGACGCTCCTGGACCAGGTGGAACTGCCCCGCGCCTACCGCAACAGGTACCCCCATGAGCTCTCGGGCGGCCAGAAGCAGCGCGTGGGGATCGCGCGGGCACTGTCCCTCAGGCCCAAGCTGATGGTCGCCGACGAGCCGACGTCGGCACTGGACGTCTCGGTGCAGGCCAAGGTGCTGGAACTGTTCCAGAATCTGCAGCGCGAACTGGGATTCGCGTGCCTGTTCGTCACGCACGATCTCGCCGTCGTCGACGTACTGGCCGACTACATCTGCGTCATGCAGCGCGGGCGGATCGTCGAACAGGGGCTGCGGGACCAGATCCTGCGCCGTCCGGCGGACCCCTACACGCAGCGTCTCCTCGCTGCCGTGCCGCTGCCGGATCCGGAGAAGCAGCGGGAGCGGCGGGAACTGCGGGCGAAGCTGCTGGAGTCGGGCGACTAGGCGACGGTCGGCCCGGACGCGGCGAGTTCGCGTCTCGGGTTGCAATCTTCGCAACACAACTCCCCCTTGCTCGAGGCGCTCGCGATGACACGATGGCGGACTGGATATGATCGGCGAGGCGTTACCGAACTGTGATCACCGGCGTCGGTCCGCGGGAGGACGCGAGCGCGAGGTGTGCTCCGGCGGCTTTCTGAACGCCGGCCGTGAGCTTCCTTCCACAGGAGGTTCAGCACGGCAACGAAACGGGCATATGATCTTGCCCTGTGAGTTGGCTCTCGCCATCAGCAGAGCTACCCGACCGGTCTCATCGATGCCGGGAGAACCCAATACCTAGGAGGCGGAATGCGTTACACGCGCAGTTCCACAATGCTCAGCGTCGCGGCCATCGCCGTCCTCGCACTGAGTGCATGCGGCTCGGACTCTGATTCCAGCGCGGACGGTGGTGGAGGTGGCGACACCGAAGCGGTCATCGTGGTGGACGGCTCGGAGCCCCAGAACCCGCTGATCCCCACCAGCACCAACGAGGTGGGCGGCGGAGCGATCCTGGATCTCATCTTCGCCGGTCTGGTGAGCTACGACGCCGACGGCGTCTCGCAGAACGAGGTGGCCGAGTCCATCGAGACCGAGGATGCGCAGAACTACACGATCACGCTGAAGGAGGGCCAGACCTTCACCAACGGTGATCCTGTGACGGCGAACTCATTCGTGGATGCGTGGAACTACGGCGCCGCTGCGAAGAACGCCCAGCTCTCCAGCTACTTCTTCGAGAGCATCGAGGGCTACGACGAGGCCAGCGCCGAGGGCTCCGAGGTGGAGACCATGAGTGGCCTCGAGGTGGTCGATGACCTGACATTCACGGTCGCCCTCTCCCAGCCCGAGTCGGACTGGCCCCTGCGGCTGGGCTACAGCGCGTTTGCTCCGCTGCCCGCGGTGGCCTTCGACGATCCTGCCGCGTTCGGTGAGAACCCGATCGGCAACGGGCCGTACATGTTCGCCTCCGAGGGTGCGTGGCAGCACAACCAGCAGATAGAACTCGTGCCGAACGAGGACTACGAGGGACCTAAGGAAGCCCAGAACGGCGGCATCACGTTCAAGATCTACCAGAACGACACGACCGCCTACCAGGATCTGATCTCCGACAATCTCGATGTCCTCAAGATCATCCCCACCTCCGACATCAAGAACTTCAAGAACGATCTGGGTGAGCGCTGGGTCGAATCGCCCTACGCGGGCAACCAGACCATCGCGATTCCGTACTACCTCCCCAACTGGGACGGCGAGGCCGGCAAGCTGCGGCGCCAGGCCCTCTCCATGGCCATCGACCGTCCCGAGATCACCGAGGTGATCTTCAGCAACGGACGCACGCCCGCGGAGGAGTTCACCGCTCCCGTCCTCGACGGCTACAACCCCGATCTGCCGGGCAGCGAGAACCTCGAGTTCAATCCCGAGGAAGCAAGGAGTCTGTGGGAGCAGGCCGAGGAGATCGAGCCGTACGACGAGTCCGAGCCCCTGACCATCGGCTACAACGCCGACAAGGGCGACCACAAGACGTGGGTCGAGGCCGTGGTGAACAGCATCAAGAACAACCTCGACATCGAGGTCTCGGGCAAGCCCTACGCAACCTTCAAGGAGGCCCGCACCGAGGCCACCGACGGGACGCTCTCCGGGGCGCTGCGCTCGGGCTGGCAGGCCGACTATCCCTCGCTGTACAACTTCCTCGGACCGATCTACGCCACGGGCGCAGGCTCCAACGATGCCCGCTACAGCAACCCCGAGTTCGACCAGAAGCTCACCGAGGGTCTTGCTGCCACCTCTGTCGAGGAGGGCAACGAGATCATGAATGAGGCCCAGGAGATGATCCTGGACGATCTGCCCGCCATCCCGCTGTGGTACCAGGTCGCCCAGGGCGGCTGGAGCAACAACGTGGACGGCGTCGAGTTCGGCTGGAACGGTGTTCCGCTCTACTACGCCATCACCGGCAACTAGCCCGATGCGTCCAGGGGCCCGCCCGCACCGGGCGGGCCCCCTTTTCGCGCCCCGAAGCAAAGGTCAGACCTTCCCCATGATCGATCACCACCCGCGTCCTGTCAGGACGTACGTCCCTCCGGGCGGAGCGCAGCGATGACCTGGTACATCGTCCGACGCTTCCTGCAGCTGATCCCCGTGTTCCTCGGCGCCACGCTGCTCGTCTACTTCCTCGTCTTCAGTCTTCCCGGCGATGCCACAGCGGCGATCTGCGGTGAGCGCGGGTGTACTCCCGCCGTCATCGCCGGTCTGCGTGAGCAGTACAACCTCGATCAGCCGTTCTGGATCCAGTACCTGCTCTACCTCAAGGGTGTACTCACCTTCGATCTCGGCACCAACTTCTCCGGCCGTCCCATCGCGACCATCATCGCCGAGGTCTTCCCGACCACCGCGAAGCTCGCGGTCATGGCGCTCATCCTCGAGGCCGTCTTCGGCATCGTCTTCGGCCTGATCGCGGGCCTGCGCAAGGGCAGGATCTTCGACTCCTCGGTTCTCGTGCTGTCGCTCATCGTGATCGCCGTGCCCATCTTCGTGCTCGGCTTCCTGATGCAGTTCCTGATCGGGGTGAAGCTGGAGTGGGCCAATCCGACGGTCAGCGGCGACGCGACGATCAGCGAACTCCTCCTGCCGGCGGTGGTGCTCGGCCTGGTGTCCTTCGCGTACGTCCTGCGCCTGACCCGTACGAGCATCATCGAGAACGTCAATGCGGACTACGTACGGACGGCGACGGCGAAGGGCCTGAGCCGCAAGCGCGTGGTCGTCGTGCATGTGCTGCGCAACTCGCTGATTCCCGTGGTGACCTTCCTCGGCGCCGATCTCGGCGCCCTCATGGGTGGCGCCATCGTCACGGAGGGTATCTTCAACGTGAACGGGGTCGGCAACACCCTGTATCGAGCCGTGCTGAACGGCGACGGGCCGATGGTCGTCTCGATCGTCACTTTCCTGATCCTCATCTTCTGCCTCGCCAACCTGCTGGTGGATCTCCTCTACGCGTGGTTGGACCCAAGGATTCGATATGCCTGAACCAACATCCTCCTCCGTGCCCACCGACGCACCCGCGCCCGTGACACGTACCAAGACCTCCGCCTACCCGATCGAGCACTTCGTGGCGGACGTGGACGAGACACCGGTCAGGGCCACGGACAGTGCGGTGACCGACGCGGCGCCCAGCAGTCTGTGGGCTGAGGCCTGGCGCAACCTGCGTCGGCAGCCGCTGTTCATCATCAGTGCGGTGCTGATCCTCGCGGTCATCTTCGTGGCGCTCTTCCCTGGTGTCTTCACCGATGAGCCACCGAACGAGAACTGCCTGCTGGAGAACTCCGACGGCGGCCCGGCCCCGGGACATCCCCTCGGTTTCACGGTGCAGGGCTGCGACATCCTCTCCCGCGTGGTCTACGGGACGCAGTCCTCGCTGACGGTGGGCCTGTTCGCAACCCTGGGCGTGGTGATCATCGGTGGACTCATCGGCGCGCTGGCCGGATTCTTCGGCGGCTGGGTCGATGCCATCCTCGCCCGTCTCGGCGACATCTTCTTCGCGCTCCCGCTGATCCTCGGCGCGATCGTCGTCGTGCAGTTGCCCGCGTTCCAGCAGAACCGCAATGTGTGGACGCTCGTCGTCATCCTCGTGGCCTTCGGCTGGCCCCAGATAGCGCGCATCACCCGCGCCGCCGTCATCGAGGTGCGGAACGCGGACTTCATCACGGCAGCACGCTCCCTGGGTGTCTCCACGTTCGGAGCGCTCGTCAAGCACGCCATCCCCAACGCGCTCGCTCCGGTGATCGTCATCGCGACCATCTCGCTGGGTACCTTCATCGTCGCGGAGTCCACGCTGTCCTTCCTGGGGATCGGGCTGCCGCCGGACGTCATGTCCTGGGGCAACGACATCTTCGCCGCCAAACCCTCGCTCCGCAGCAACCCGATGGCCATCTTCTGGCCGGGGCTCGCTCTGTCGATCACCGTTCTGAGCTTCATCATGCTGGGCGATGCCCTGCGTGACGCTCTCGATCCGAAGGCGCGTAAACGATGAGCCACAGCATCAACCCCGGCACCGGCGCCGGCATCAACCCCGGCGCCGCAGCGGACCACGGCAGGGCAGCAGACCGGGCGTCCTCGGGCGCACCCGCTCCACTGCTCGAACTGCGGGACCTGGCCATCACGTTCGCCACGAACAACGGCGACGTGCAGGCGGTGCGCGACGCCCACCTGACCGTGATGCCCGGGGAAACCGTAGCGATCGTGGGGGAGTCGGGGTCGGGCAAGTCGACGACGGCGCTCGCCGCGATCGGTCTGCTGCCCGGCAACGGGCGCGTCTCCAGCGGCAGCATCATCTTCGACGGCGAGGACATCACGCACGCCTCGGAGAAGCGGATCGTCGAGCTCCGCGGCGCGTCCATCGGCATGGTGCCACAGGATCCGATGTCCAATCTCAATCCCGTGTGGAAGATCGGGTTCCAGGTCCGGGAGACCCTGCGCGCCAACGGCCTGCCCAGCGGGTCCCAGGACGTGGCGAAGGTGCTCGCGGAAGCGGGTCTGCCCGACGCCGAGTCCAGGGCCAACCAGTACCCGCACGAGTTCTCCGGCGGCATGCGTCAGCGCGCCCTCATCGCGATCGGGCTGTCGTGCAGGCCGCGCCTGCTCATCGCCGACGAGCCGACGTCGGCCCTGGACGTGACGGTCCAGCGCCAGATCCTCGACCATCTCGACACGATGACGGAGGAGCTCGGCACCGCCGTCCTGCTCATCACGCACGATCTCGGGCTCGCCGCCGAACGGGCGCACAAGGTGATCGTGATGTACCAGGGGCAGGTCGTCGAAGCAGGTCCGGCGCTGGAGCTGCTGACCAACCCGCGCCACCCGTACACGCAGAAGCTCGTGGCGTCGGCGCCCTCCATCGCCTCGCGTCGCATCGCCTCGGCGAAGAAGACGGGCGAGGTGGCGGGGGACGAACTGGCTCCCAGCGAGCCGAGATCGCCGCAGCATGACACCGTGATCAAGGTCGCGGAACTCACCAAGGTCTTCAAATTGCGTGGCAGCTGGGGCAGGTCCACCGATTTCACCGCGGTGGACGACGTGTCCTTCTCGGTCACGCGCGGAACCACGACGGCGGTCGTCGGTGAGTCCGGGTCTGGCAAATCGACGGTCGCGAGAATGGTGCTGGGTCTCGAGCCGGTCACCTCCGGCAGCATCGAATTCGACGGCGTGGACCTCACCACCCTCGGGCGGAAGGAGCTCTTCGACTTCCGGCGCCGTGTGCAGCCCATCTTCCAGGACCCCTACGGCTCCCTCGATCCGATGTACAACATCTACCGGACCATCGAGGAACCCCTGCGCGTGCACAGCATCGGCAACGGGAAGAGCCGGGAGAAGAAGGTACGTGAGCTGCTCGACCAGGTGGCGCTGCCGTCGTCCATGATGCAGCGGTTCCCGAACGAGCTCTCGGGAGGTCAGCGGCAGCGCGTCGCTATCGCCCGGGCGCTGGCACTGGATCCCGAAGTGGTCATCTGCGACGAGGCCGTCTCCGCTCTCGACGTCCTCGTGCAGGCGCAGATCCTGAATCTGCTCGCGGACCTGCAGTCCGAGCTCGGGCTGAGCTATCTCTTCATCACGCACGACCTCGCGGTCGTCCGTCAGATCGCCGATCACGTGGCGGTCATGGAGAAAGGGCGGCTCGTGGAGCAGGGAACCACGGACAGTGTGTTCGACAATCCTCAGACCGCCTATACGCAGGCTCTGCTGGCCGCGATCCCCGGAGCGGGTCTGGTCCTGCCACCCGAGGCCGCCTGAGCCACCGCGGGCGGTGGTGTGAGCGGGAAGTGTAACGATTGGCCTGTCAATGCCTCCGGCGTCTTCCCCGCGAACTCCGGGAGGTGATCTCCTAGAGCCGACTGCGATGCACGCGAGACGAACATGCCGGATGGTAGTCCTCCTGGCTGTCCGAACGGTCGCCGTCGGGCCGAATTTTCGTCCTTGACACGGGCGCTTCTGTACCCTTGAGAGCTGACCTCGCGTTCGACACCACGGATCCAACGTCGTGTCGGACCCAGTCGGCACCCAGAAGGAGAACAATTGTGAGCACCAGGACCGAGAGCGGCGCGGCCGCAAGCCCTGCCCGGCAGCCGCCGGGCGACGGACGCCGGCCGCCTCGAGGAAGCGCTCGGCTCGCCCTTCCCGTCTTCATCCCGGCCGCCGTCCTGATCGTGGTGTTCGTCGCCTATGCGCTCATCGCCCCGGACTCCGCAGCGACCCTGTTCGCAGGCGTCCAGGAGAACGTGATCGGTGCGTTCGGCTGGTACTACGTAGCGCTCGTGGCCTTCTTCGTGATCTTCTCCCTGTGGGTGGGCTTCAGCCGCTACGGCGACATCCGGCTCGGCAAGGACGAGGACAAGCCCGAATTCTCCACCATGTCCTGGTTCGCCCTCCTGTTCGCGGCAGGTATGGGCATCGGGCTGGTCTTCTGGGGGGTGGCCGAGCCGCTCAACCACTTCGCCAGCCCCCGGCCCGGCGTCACGGGAACGGACATCCAGCTCGGCCAGCAGGCCATCACCCAGACCTTCCTCCACTGGGGTCTGCACGCCTGGAGCATCTATGTCGTCGTGGGTCTGTCCATCGCCTACGCCGTGCACCGCCGGGGCCGGCCCATCTCCATCCGCTGGACCCTCGAGCCGCTGCTCGGTGACCGGGTCAGGGGCGCCTGGGGTCATGCCATCGACGTCGTCGCTCTCGTAGGGACGCTCTTCGGGGTCGCGACCTCACTGGGCCTCGGTGTCCTCCAGATCTCCTCCGGTCTCGACAGCGCCGGCATTCTCGCGGCAACCGAGGCCACGCAGGTCAGCCTGATCCTGGGGATCACGGCGCTGACCATCCTCTCGGTGGTCTCCGGTGTGGGCAAGGGCATGAAGTGGCTCTCCAACATCAACCTCGTCCTCGCCGGAGTCCTGCTCCTCGTGGTGCTCTTCGCGGGTCCCACCCTCTTCCTCCTGCGCGAGTTCGTCCAGTCGATCGGCAACTACCTCCAGAACGTGGTGGGGCTGACCTTCAACACACTGGCGTTCTCCGGCACCGAGGGCGAAGCCTGGCAGGCTGCCTGGAGCACCTTCTACTGGGGCTGGTGGATGTCCTGGGCCCCGTTCGTCGGCATCTTCATCGCCCGGATCTCCAAGGGCCGCACGGTGCGCGAGTTCGTCGCAGGTGTGCTGCTGGTCCCCACCACGCTGGGCTTCCTCTGGTTCGCCGTCCTCGGAGGGTCCGCCATCTACCGTGAGATCTTCGGCCAGGGTGGCCTGGTGGCCGACGACGGGTCGGTGGACACCGAGAACGCACTCTTCGGGCTGCTCACCGAGCTACCGGGCGGACCGGCGCTGCTGATCGGCGCGATCATCCTGATCGCCATCTTCTTCGTCACCTCGGCTGATTCCGGCGCCCTGGTCATGAGCATGATCTCCACCGGCGGGGATCCGAACCCGAGGCATTGGGTCCGCGTGTTCTGGGCAATCCTTGCGGCTCTTGTGGCCACCGCCCTGCTCCTCGTGGGCGACACCGGCCTGAGTTCCATCCAGACCGCCGCGATCCTCACGGCCCTGCCCTTCAGTATCGTGATGCTCCTGATGACGATCGCCACCGCCAAGGCTTTCCACCGCGAGCACCGAGCGAAGCAGGTGGCCCTGGAACGGGTCGCGACGGCGGCAATGGCCGCGCGCGTCAGCGATCAGGTCAGCGAATCGATGTCAGGGCAGGTGCAGCGGCAGGTGCAGGAGCACCTGGCGGACTACTCGCCCGAGACCAGACAGAACGGCAACGCCGGTGGCGCCGGACCCACCCGGACGCCGCGGAACTACCCGCACAGCTAGCGCACACCGGCGGGTCCGATGGGCGCGACGAGACGGCGGTCCTCCGGCTGGAGGGCCGCCGTCCTGCGTCCACGGTCCACCCGGATCCTGATCGGCGCTGCTCCTGATTGACAAGCTCCATTAGGTCTGATTTTGCCCAGCGCCTAGAATATTGGAAGGCGCGCACTGCAGCCGCCACCACTTTCCCCGCAGTAGATACGGAATTGAGTCCTCACGCATGTCTGAAACCACAGGCAACACCGCTGTCCGCAGCGATCTCCGCAACGTAGCCATCGTGGCTCACGTTGACCACGGAAAAACCACCCTGGTCGATGCCATGCTGAAGCAGACCAACTCCTTCGCCGCCCACGGCGACGTGGCCGAGCGGGTCATGGACTCCGGCGATCTGGAGCGCGAGAAGGGCATCACCATTCTCGCCAAGAACACCACGGTGTTCTACGACGGCCCATCGGCCAACGGTGAGACCATCACCATCAACGTCATCGACACCCCGGGCCACGCGGACTTCGGCGGCGAGGTGGAGCGCGGCCTGTCCATGGTCGACGGCGTCGTGCTTCTGGTCGATGCGTCCGAAGGGCCGCTGCCCCAGACGCGCTTCGTGCTGCGCAAGGCGCTCGCCGCGAAGCTTCCGGTCGTGCTGCTGGTCAACAAGACGGATCGCCCCGACTCCCGCATCGAGGAGGTCGTGAGCGAGTCGATGGACCTGCTCCTGGGTCTCGCGTCGGATCTCGCCGACGAGGTACCGGATCTCGATCTCGATTCGATCCTCAACGTACCCGTCGTCTACGCCGCAGCGCGTGCCGGTGCCGCCTCGCTCGAGCAGCCCGCCGACGGATCGGTACCCGCGAACGACGATCTGGAACCGCTGTTCCGGACCATCATCGAGCACATTCCAGCACCCCGCTACAACCCCGACGGCGTGCTGCAGGCACACGTCACCAACCTCGACGCCTCGCCCTTCCTCGGTCGCCTCGCGCTGCTGCGCATCTTCAACGGCACGCTGCGCAAGGGCCAGCAGGTCGCCTGGGCACGCCAGAACGGTGAGCTGAAGACGGTGAAGATCACCGAGCTCCTCGCCACCAAGGCACTCGATCGCGTCCCGACCGATTCCGCCGGACCGGGTGAGATCGTGGCCGTGGCCGGCATCGAGGGCATCACCATCGGGGAGACCCTCACCGACGTCGACAATCCCCAGCCGTTGCCACTGATCACCGTCGACGACCCGGCGATCTCCGTCACCGTCGGCATCAACACCTCGCCGCTCGCCGGCCGGGTCAAGGGTTCCAAGGTCACTGCACGCCAGGTCAAGGACCGTCTCGACAAGGAACTCGTCGGCAACGTCTCGCTCCGCGTCCTGCCCACCGCCCGGCCTGACGCATGGGAGGTCCAGGGACGTGGTGAGCTCGCGCTGGCGATCCTCGTCGAGCAGATGCGGCGTGAGGGCTTCGAGCTCACGGTCGGCAAGCCGCAGGTGGTCACCCGCACCATCGACGGCAAGGTCCACGAGCCCATGGAACACATGACCATCGACGTGCCCGAGGAGTACCTGGGCGGGGTCACGCAGCTCCTGGCAGCCCGCAAGGGCCGCATGACGAACATGGCCAATCACGGCACGGGCTGGGTCCGGATGGAGTTCATCGTCCCGGCCCGCGGTCTGATCGGCTTCCGCACGCGCTTCCTCACCGACACCCGCGGGTCCGGTATCGCCGCCTCGATCTCCGAGGGCTACGAACCGTGGGCCGGCGATATCGAGTACCGCACGAACGGCTCGATGATCGCCGACCGGGCCGGCGTCGTCACGCCTTTCGCCATGATCAACCTGCAGGAGCGCGGCTCGTTCTTCGTGCAGCCGACCTCCGAGGTCTACCAGGGCATGATCGTCGGCGAGAACTCCCGTGCCGACGACATGGAGGTGAACATCACGAAGGAGAAGAAGCTCACCAACATGCGTGCGGCGTCGTCGGACTCCTTCGAGAACCTGACACCGCCACGGAATCTGACGCTCGAGGAGTCCCTCGAGTTCGCCCGGGAGGACGAGTGCGTGGAGGTGACCCCGGAGTCCATCAGGATCCGCAAGGTCATCCTCGATGCGAACGAGCGCATGCGTGCCTCGCGTTCCCGCGCCCGCGCGTAGTAGCGCATCGGTAGACCGGATGTACGACGACGTCGGTGCTTCCCCTGGGGGGAAGGGCCGGCGTTCGTCGTTGCGGGAGCTGCTCGGTGCGGTTGCCGCCGGCGTCGCGGCGGGGGTCCTCGGGACACTGCTCCACGGTCAGCTGTTCAGTGTCGGCGGTGTCATCATTCCCCTCGGCGCCGTCGGAGCGCTGGTGCTGGCCGGGAGCCTGTTCCTCCTCTGCGGGCTCTGGGCGCGGAACATCATCATGACCGCCGTGGCCGGAGCCGTTGCCTACGGTGTGGTGGCAGCGCTCTCGACATCGTCGAAGACACTGATCCTGACCGGCTCCTCCGAGGCGGCGCCGGGCCCGGCCCTGGCCGGGAATCTCTGGCTGTTCGGCGTGCTGGTCGTGACACTTGCAGCGGTGGCCATCGGCGCCGTCGTCCTCCGCCCACGCGGTCGAGGCCCGCGCAGTCGACGTTCAGTCCGACGCTGAGGCACCGCCGTCGCCGGGCCCGTACGGTCCACGGACGCGGATCCACCCAGTCGAGTGCGTTGTCGGCGGGTGCGCGTCGAGAGCGCTTCAGCCGCGCACCCGACCATCCCCGGTCGGCGGCCGGCGCGGAGAACGCCGCGGCGGGGCCGGTGGGACCGTTCTGGCCGCGGTGATGTCGCCGAGCATGACCACGTCGTCGCCCCTGCTGCGGGTGCGCACGGTGCACGAGGAGGCATCGAGCGCGACGAGGTCGCCCAGCGAGTCCGCGAAACCCTCGCCGGTCCGGCGCCTGACGACCACCCGCGTCCCGAGCGGGAGGGTGGCGAGGAGATCGGCTGGAGTCTGCACCTGTCAAGGGTATGTCGCACGGGACGACGGCGCCGGACACTCACCCGGCGGGAGCCGGCCTCGCCGGGTGAGTTAAGCTGGAGACAGCACCGAGAAGTGCATCAGCAGACCCAGTCACAAGGAAAGGCGTGGGAAGTGACCTACGTAATCGCGCAGCCATGCGTCGATGTCAAGGACAAGGCCTGTATCGAGGAATGCCCGGTCGACTGCATCTACGAGGGTGAGCGCTCGCTCTACATCCACCCGGACGAGTGTGTGGACTGCGGTGCCTGCGAGCCCGTGTGCCCCGTCGAGGCCATCTACTACGAGGACGACACCCCCGAGCAGTGGGCCGAGTACTACAAGGCCAATGTCGAGTTCTTCGACGAGCTCGGCTCACCCGGCGGAGCGGCGAAGATCGGGAACGCCGGCTTCGACCATCCGATCATCGCGGTCCTGCCGCCGCAGAACCAGCCCGTCTAGGTGGGCCCCGGGGAACGGGTCCCGTTCGGTCTGCAGCTGCCGGGATATCCGTGGGACTCCATGGCCCCGTTCCAGGAGATCGCGGCCCGGCACCCCGACGGCGTCGTCGACCTGTCCATCGGTACGCCCGTCGACCCCACCCCGACGCTGATCCGGGCGGCCCTGGGAGCTGCGGCCGATGCCCACGGCTACCCCACGACGCACGGAACCGCCGCGCTGCGTGAGGCGATCGCCGGGTGGTTCGCCCGGCGCCGCAATGTTCCCGGCCTGGATCCGCAGGACATCCTGCCGACGGTGGGCTCCAAGGAGCTCGTCGCCTGGCTGCCGCTGCTGCTCGGTCTCGGTGAGGGCGACGTCGTCGTGCGCCCTGCCACCGCCTACCCCACGTACGACATCGGCGCCCACCTCGCCGGAGCAACGGCAGTGGCAGCCGATTCCGTGGCCGAGCTCCCGCCCGGGATCCGTGACCGGGTGCGCCTGGTGTGGATCAACTCGCCGGGGAATCCCACGGGCGAGGTGCTCGATGTGGAACAGCTGAGAACCGTCGTGGACGAGGCGCGCTCGCTCGGCGCCGTCGTCGCCTCGGACGAGTGCTACGCAGAGCTCGGCTGGGGGCAGTGGGACCCGTCGGAGGGCGGCAGCGCCGTTCCGAGTGTCCTCGACCCGGCGGTGTGCGGCGGCTCGCACCACCTCCTGCTGGCGGTCTACTCCCTGAGCAAGCAGTCCAATCTCGCCGGGTACCGGGCGGCTTTCACGGCGGGGGATCCGGCGATCGTCGCTTCTCTGGTCAATTCCCGCAAACATGCGGGCATGATCGTCCCGTACCCGGTGCAGGAGGCCATGCGCGTGGCACTCGGGGACGATGCTCACGTCGAGGAGCAGAAGGACCGGTACCGCCGGCGTCGTACGCTCCTGGTCCCCGCACTGGAGGAGGCGGGTTTCACCATCCACGGCTCGGACGGCGGCCTGTATCTCTGGGCGCGCACCGGGACGCCGACCTGGGAGACCATCCGTGCGCTGGCGGAGCTCGGGATCCTTGCCGGTCCCGGTACCTTCTACGGCGAGGCGGGGGAGGGCTTCGTCCGCATCGCGCTGACCGGGAGCGACGAGCGGGTCGCGGCAGCCGTGGCGCGCCTGGCAGCCGCCCCTGGGTGAATGGACCCGTGCCCGGCGTCACACTGTATGGACAGTGCGGAATTAGTGATCGACGGCGGGCTGGCGGTAGCGTGTTGGCTGACGTTTGTCCCGGAGTGACACGAGTCCTCCGGCAGAGCGACGATGTGCTGACCTCGTGCCGGCTCCAGAAGGAGAATCAATGACCGAGCAGAACGCTGCATCCCTGCACTACGACGGTGGCGAGCTCGAGCTGCCGCTGGTGCCCGCGGTCGAGGGCAACAACGGGTACGACGTGTCGAAGCTGCTGAAGCAGACGGGTCAGGTGACCTTCGACCCGGGCTTCATGAACACTGCGGCCACCTCGTCCGCGATCACCTTCATCGACGGCGACGCCGGGATCCTGCGCTACCGGGGCTACCCGATCGAGCAGCTGGCACAGAACTCGAGCTTCCTCGAGGTCTCCTACCTCCTGATCTACGGCAATCTGCCCACACCCGAGGAGATGACGGCGTTCGATCAGCGGATCCGCCGGCACACCCTGCTCCACGAGGAGCTCAAGGGCTTCTTCGGTGGCTTCCCGCGCGACGCCCACCCCATGCCCGTCCTGTCCTCGGCCGTCTCCGCGCTGTCCACGTTCTACCAGGACTCGCTGGACCCCTTCGATGACGAGCAGGTGGAGCTCTCAACGTTCCGGCTCATGGCGAAGCTGCCCGTCATCGCGGCCTACGCCCACAAGAAGTCCATCGGCCAGCCCATGCTGTACCCGGACAACTCCATGAATCTGGTGGAGAACTTCCTCCGCCTCTCCTTCGGACTGCCCGCCGAGCCGTACGACCTGGATCCGATGATGGTCAAGGCCCTGGATCTGCTCCTGATCCTGCACGCGGACCACGAGCAGAACTGCTCGACGTCGACCGTGCGCCTGGTCGGAAGCTCGAACGCGAACATGTTCGCCTCCGTCTCTGCGGGTATCAACGCCCTCTTCGGTCCCCTCCACGGTGGTGCCAACGAGGCCGTCCTGAACATGCTCCGCGACATCAAGTCCCAGGGTGTGAAGCCCGAGGACTTCATGGAGAAGGTCAAGAAGAAGGAAGATGGCGTGAAGCTCATGGGCTTCGGGCACCGCGTCTACAAGAACTACGATCCGCGCGCGAAGATCGTCAAGGCCACCGCGCACGACATCCTCGGCAGGCTCGGCGGCAACGACGAGCTGCTCGACATCGCCATGCGGCTCGAGGAGAAGGCGCTCGCCGACGACTACTTCATCGAGCGCAAGCTCTACCCGAACGTGGACTTCTACACGGGCCTGATCTACAAGGCGATGGGGTTCCCGGAGAAGATGTTCACCGTGCTGTTCGCCATCGGACGCCTGCCGGGCTGGATAGCCCAGTGGCGCGAGATGATGCAGGACCCGCAGACGAAGATCGGTCGCCCGCGCCAGCTGTACACGGGCGAGGGGGAGCGGCACTACCCCGCACGCTGATCAGCCGGCTTTCACGGTACTGTCCGACGGCAGCCGCTCTTCCTCACGGAGGGGCTGCCGGCTTCGTCGCCGGCAGTGAACACTCTCGACAACCCTCCATGTGTAGCTCCACTCCGCCTGCTTGCTGCCAGACGCTGTGATGTGTCGGCCGGCGGATGGCAGAGGAGGGCGCCGCAGGAGCGTC
Source organism: Arthrobacter echini (assembly GCF_004803505.1). Taxonomy (GTDB): domain Bacteria; phylum Actinomycetota; class Actinomycetes; order Actinomycetales; family Micrococcaceae; genus Arthrobacter_D; species Arthrobacter_D echini. The sequence continues at coordinate 136,068 of NZ_SSWH01000008.1, read as the reverse complement.
GCCGAGGAGGCTTGAGGTCGGCGTCAGCTTCCTGCGGTCATGGCTCCTGCTTCGGTGGCCTCGATGTAGGCTTGTTCTTCCCAGCGCTCGAACGCAGGATCGTCCAGATCGACCCCTAGCTCGTTCTCGACCGTGGCCAGGTAGAACTCCTCGCGCACGGTGCCGACCACTCCGACGGGAGTGCCTGGTGCGAGTCCGGGGATGTCCTGTTCGTGAACGACGAGGAGAGGTTCGATGACGACCTCGTCGATGTCCACCGGGTCCTCGGTCTGCTCGTCGCTGTTCGCGTTGTCGATGACGGTGAAGACGTTCGGGGAGATGACCTCGTCCACGATGGCGCTCACGGTGACTTCCGTACCGACGTAGAACTCCACATCGTCGTAGAACTCACGATCGTAGACACCCGTGTAGTCGTCGTAGGAGTCGACCGAGCCCGAGTCCTCCTCGAGCGCGCCCTCGCCGGACGAGCTCTCCTCGACGAGGGCCGGCATCTCGTCGTCGTCATTACTCGAACACCCACCGATCCCGAATGCAACGGCGATGAGCGCCGCTGCCGTCACGATCCTGTGTCCTGCAGCGTCCTTCTTGGCTACCATGCGACTACTCCTCTGTTTTCTGCATCGCTGCTTTCTGCGCCGCACCCGGGACAGCGCGATCGAGACGACGGTGACGACGGTGGCGCAGCGGGGATCTACGACCGGGGCGGGGTGACAGGTTCGGCTCCTCGCTCGATCTTCACACCGTCGAACCTTAAATCCACGGGCTGTGTGAAACGCCGTCCGTTGATCTCGTCGTGTCGCATGAAAGCAGGCGGCTCGATGTGGACGCGCAAGGTGTAGTCCCCGTCCTCGGACACGGTCCAGTTCCGGGCGAAGTGGTACAGCATCGGATGCCACACCAGTTCATGCTCGTACGGTCCCATTTCCTGCCCACTGGGCGATACCAGTGTCGCGGTGACCGTCACTGCCGGTATGAACCGGCCGTCAGCGGCGTCCTGCACGGTGATCTCCACGTGCACGTTCTCATCCGCGGGGTTCTGCCACGTCAGGCGACCGTCGCTGAAGCTATAGAGTCCTTCGGCTTCTTCGATGGCGTAGCCGACGGTGTACTCACCGGCCTGCTTCGTCCCGCCGTCGTGCGCGACCTCCTCGACCATGTACTGCAAGGCACGGCTGTATGCCTCGCCCTGGGCGCGTGCTCTGTCCAGCTGCGGGCCAGTGGCCTCGGAAGAACTCGGGTCCATCGGTGGCTCGTGCTGCTGCATCACAGTGCTCCTCTGACGACGATGATCTTCCAAGCATCGTGGTGCCATCGAGGAACTGGCAAGCACCCTTACTGGTTCTCGGCGGACTTGACCCGTCAGAAGCAGCCTCTTTCGTACATCCGAACGCCCTGTTCGCTACGGACTGGTACTGCGAGACCAGCGAGATGGTTTTGCACACGAGCCGGGCTCCGGCGGGAAACCCGGACGCGAGGCTCCCGGGGAAGCTGGTCTGCCAGGTGCTGCCCGGCAGGCAGGCGCGGGCCCAGGAGTCGGACCTGCGGTTGTTCAACCACCTCTTCGCCACCGCCCGGAAGCGGATTACGGTCAGCCCGTCCTTCGTGCTCGACCGTCAGGTCAACCTACTGGCCACCGGAAGGGATTTGGTGGATCGGATGGATACGGTCGTGGCCGCGCACTGGGAGCACAGCCACGAACCGGAGCTGTCGGAATGGCCCGGATCGGGCTCGGGCCGGGAAGGTGCCGAGGTGACGGTGTTCTCGGACCTGCAGGTCGGCATGTGGTGGGACAACACCGCAATGATCCACGACCACGCCGTGGGTGCCGTTGACGAGCTCACCGCGGCCTTCGAGGAGCGCGGTATCGAAGTTCTGGCCGACGAGGCGGTCCTGATGTCGGCCCACCACTACGAGGGGAGGTCCATGAGACGTCCGTGACCCGCGGGATCGGCTTCAGCCTGGCCCCGGTATGGGTCAACGCCCCACCTCAGTTGATGACGATCGAGCTGCACGAGGACCAGAGCGGAGTCCGCCACGGTCGATCTGCACAGCAAACCGATGCGCGAGAAGGAGTACCTTCATGGCACACCCTGCAAACGAAGAGGCCCATCAGCAGCACCAGGACGAGCACCGATCCTCCACCTCGAAAGGGATGTATCTCTGGTTCGGGGCGATGATCCTCACGGCGATGGTGGTGATGTACGCCACCATGTTCACGGGCACTTACGAGTGGTCTCACGTGCGGCTGGAGCGAGAGCCGCATGTTCATGGCCCTGACCATGGGTGAGACCTCGGGCTTGATCATGCTCGCCTGGATGCTGAACATGTACAGGAACAGCACAGCGAACGTCGCCGTCGTCGCCGTCAGTGTGCTGCTCCTGGGCACCGGCATCTTCCTGGACCGCAGTCAGATCACGGACATCAAGAACAACGGCGAGGCTACCACCGCCCAGGAGGCCGAGGCCCGGGAGGTCCCGGACTACGAGGAGGCAGCAGAATGCCAATGCCCAGCCGACTGAGCAACCGCAATCGCGCAGGATTCACGGCCGAGGGGGCAGCTCTCGCGCATGGGCTGCTCGATGGATCCGAGGGATTCGGATGGCGTCTGCCTGGGTTGTTCTCGGGCCACTCCGTCACCGAAGTCGCCCTACTGTCTGCCTCATCGGGCGTCGTGCCGCCCTCAGGCACCGGCTTCAGCATCCGCACCGATCGCGCAGGCACTGAAATGTCCGCTTGAATGCTGATGACCCTTCGCAAATCAGGGAAAGTGGTCAGGGTGAGAAGCGATCACCCGGTCCTCGGGACGGTGCAAGGCCGTCCGCGAAGCGGGCCAGGAGCGTACCGAAGATTCTCACCTCGGCCGGGTCCCACTCCTGGAGCTGGTCCGCCAGCCACGCAGTACGGGCCGTCACCGCCCGTTCCCTGAGCGACGCGCCGGCCGGCGTGAGTTGCAGGGCGGTGCGACGGGCGTCGATCGACGACTCGACCCGGAGCAGCAGCCCCGCCTGAGCAGCGCGATCGACGAGGCGGCTCGCCGTGGAAGCTGTCACGTCGGCGAGCTCCGCAACGTCCCCGACCACCACCTCCGTCCCCGCTTCCACGCCACGAGCGCACGCCTCGACCACGATGAGACTGGAGACGTCGACGGCGGTGATGCCGTCGTCGTCCACGAACGGGCTGCGGGAGGCACTCCAGAGTCGGCGCAGGCGGAGCAGGGCGTCGTCCAGCACGGCGATGTCGGTCGGATCAGAGCACATGTATGTATCGTACATACATGAACTCACCACTTCTCGTCACAGGGGCCACGGGCAACGTGGGGCGCCCGCTGGTTCAGGCGCTACGAGCCGAGGGCGCGGACGTCCGGCCCGCGGCCCGTCACAACGAGGATCCGGACGGCGTCATGTTCGACTTCAAGGACGCCGCCACATGGGAGCAGGCGTTCGATGGCGTCCGGTCCATGTTCCTGGTCCGTCCACCGCACCTCGCGCGGATCAGCTCCGACCTGGTGCCGGCGCTCGCATATGCCCGGACGGCGGGAGTACGCCACGTGGTGCTGCTGTCCGTGCAGGGGGCCGGGCGGGTGCCCGTGCTGCCCCACGCGGCGATGGAACGCTGGCTGCGCCGCTCGGGCCTGGACTGGACCTTCCTGCGTCCGTCCTACTTCGACCAGAATCTGTCCACGGTCTTCGCCGCCGACATCCGGGACCGCCGGCAGATCGTCGTTCCTGCGGGCGATGGCAGAACCGCATTCGTGGACGCGGTCGATGTCGCTGCTGTCGCTGCGAGTGCGCTGCTCGAGCCGCAGCGTCACATCGGGCGGACCTGGACGCCCACCAGTGACGAAGCGCTGACGTACGAGGAGGTAGCCGCCGTCTTCTCCGACGTCCTCGGCACCCGCGTCACCTACCGACGACCGAGCATCCGCGCCTATCTGCTGCACGCGCGCCGCACCCTCGGCTTCGACCCTCCAATGGCGGCGATGACGGCCCTCATCCACGCCGCAGCACGCCTGGGTGTGGCGGGACATGTCACCGGGGACGTACGCAGGGTGACCGGTCATGCGCCGACCACTCTGGGCGATTTCGTCCGCCGTGAGAAGCACGTATGGGAGTGATGTCCCTGGCGCCGATGTCCCTGTCCCGGCACAGCCGTGTGGCGCGGCGTCGTCGCCCGTGCCGCTAGGGCGTCCGGTAGCCCTCGGGATTGTTCTTCTGCCAGCGCCAGTGGTCCTCGCACATCTGCGCCAGCGTTCGGTTCGCGGACCAGCCGAGATCGGCGAGGGCGGAGGACGGGTCGGCGTAGCTGACGGCGACATCCCCGGGCCGGCGCGGCGCGAACTCGTACGGGATGTCCCTGCCGACCGCGGCCGAGAACGCGTCGAGGACCTCGAGCACCGACGACCCGGTCCCGGTGCCCAGATTCCACGTATGCACTCCGCCCCGTGCCACGAGGTAGTCGAGCGCGGCCACATGCCCCTGGGCGAGGTCGACGACGTGGATGTAGTCGCGTACGCCCGTGCCGTCGGGTGTCGGGTAGTCGTTGCCGAAGATCCTCACCTTCTCACGCCGGCCGACGGCCACCTGCGCCACGAAGGGCAGCAGATTGTTCGGGATGCCCGTAGGGTCCTCGCCGATGCTGCCCGATGCATGGGCACCCACAGGATTGAAGTACCGCAGCAGCGCGATGTTCCAGCGTCGGTCCGATGCGCCGAGATCCGCGAGGATGTCCTCGATCTGTTCCTTGGTGCGTCCGTAGGGGTTCACCGCGTCGCGGGGGAGCTTCTCGGTCAGGGGCACCTCGTCGGAGATCCCGTACACCGTGGCGGAGGAGCTGAAGACCAGGGTGCGCACACCGGCGTCGTCCATGATCCGCAGCAGGTTCAGGGTGCCGCCCACGTTGTTGTGGTAGTAGCGCAGCGGCGTCTCAACCGATTCACCGACGGCCTTGAGCCCCGCGAAGTGGATGACCGCCTCGATGCCCTCCTCGGCGAAGATCTCCCGCAGGCTCTCCTCGTCGAGCAGATCCACCCGGTGGAACGTGGGTGCGCGTCCGGCGAGGGAGGCCACGCGCTCGAGGGACACCTCGGTGGAGTTCAGCAGATTGTCGACGACGACGACGTCGTGCCCGTTCTCGAGCAGGGCCAGGACCGTGTGGGAACCGATGTAGCCGCTGCCGCCGGTGACGAGGATCTTCATGCGTCCATCCTAGGACGACGCCGGAGGGGACCATCGGGAGCCCTTGGCTGCAGTGTCCCCGGCTGCGGAGTGGTGACCCGTCCGGCGTGTCGGATCCGGGGGCTTCGGGCGGGCGGATGACGCTCCGCACGGCGTGTTGTGCTGCGACGCGCCATCCGAGTGGCCGAAGTCCCCGTGTTCAGCACCTTCCCCGCCCGTCGACGCCGTGCGGCCGGCCCGCCGGTTCTCCCCGGAACCGAGCAGGGCACCGGGGAGGATGTCCTGTGCTCAGCCGGGTAGGTCGGCCACGGTGATGGTGAGTGTCGCGGGTTCCGTCGCTGCCGTGGTCCACCCGCCGTCGGCCCGCAGCCATTCGAGGCCGGAGTAGCTGACCGAGATGATCTGCTGGGCGTCGGCGTTGGCCACGGCCCACTGTGCGACGGCCCAGCCCAGGGTGCCGTCGACGTCGAGGACCAGTCGGTTGCCGTCCGGAACGCCGCCGAGCGGACCGAAGACCTCGTCGGCCGATGCGGAGACGGCCACGGCGTCGCCGCTGCGACTCGGGCGGCGCAGCGTGCAGTCGAGGGCTGCGGGGGAGTTGCCCGTCAGCGCAGAGGCGAAGGCGCGGCCCTCGGGCTCGTGATCAGCATAGGCCGCGGGGAAGGCGGAGCGCTGCACACGCTGTGCCGCCTCGGTGATGGGCAGAGCCTGGTAGTCCGGTATCCGCACCAGCGCATCGTAGAACGCGCCGGTGGCATACAGCGGCGACATGATCTGCTCCTCGGTGCCCCAGCCCTGCGACGGACGCTGCTGGAACAGCCCGCGGGAGTCCGGACCGGCGTCGTCCCCGTAGTCGATGTTCTCCAGGCGTGACTCCTGGATGGCGGTCGCGAGCGCGATGGACGCCGCCCGTGCGGGCAGACCACGCCTGACCGCGACACCTGCGATCAGCGCCGCGTTACGGGTCTGCGTCGGTGTGAGTTCGAAGCTCTCCGCTCCCACGCTCGCGGTGCAGCGCTGCCGGAGCAGGACGTCACCCTCACCGAGCCGGTCGAGAGCCACCAGCCCGGCGACGACGGCCAGAACGGCGACGACGGCTCCGGTCAGGCGACGACGCCGGACCGTGCGGGCGGAAGCAGGCACCAGAGGTCAGTTCGCGTGGAGGGCCGGATTGAGGGCGATGCCGTGCCCCGTCCGGGGGCGGGCCTCCACCGCGCCCGTCACCGAATTGCGCAGGAACAGGATGCCCGCCTCGTCCGAGAGCTCCCTGGCCTTGACGAGCGAGCCGTCCTGCAGCGCCACCTTGGTACCCGCCGTGAGGTACAGACCCGCCTCCACCACGCAGTCGTCCCCGAGGGAGATCCCGACGCCGGACTCCGCCCCGAGCAGGCAGCGCTCACCGATCGTGATGCGCTCCGTGCCTCCGCCCGAGAGTGTTCCCATGATCGAGGCACCTCCACCGATGTCCGAACCGTCGCCCACCACGACCCCCGCCGAGATACGGCCCTCCACCATGGAGTGGCCGAGTGTCCCCGCATTGAAGTTCACGAAACCCTCGTGCATCACCGTGGTGCCAGGGGCCAGGTGCGCCCCAAGCCGCACCCGGTCGGCGTCGGCGATCCGGACGCCCTCCGGCACCACGTAATCACTCATGCGGGGGAACTTGTCCACGCCGTGAACGGCCACGGGGCCACGGGTGCGAAGGGCAGCACGGACCACCTCGAAGCCCTGGACGGCGGCGGGCCCGTGACTGGTCCACACCACGGTGGGGAGCAGCCCGAAAATGCCGTCGAGGTCGATGGTGTTGGGCCGCACGAGGCGGTGGGAGAGCAGGTGGAGCCGGAGATAGGCGTCCTCGGTACTGATGGGAGCGGCATCCGGGTCGATGGTCAGCTCGATCACGCGCTGTGTGACCCTCCGCGCCTCGTCGGCCCCTGAACGCGCCAGCCCTTCCAGTGTGGCTCGGAGCTCCTGCCCGTCGGCAGGATCAGCAGTGTCATCAGCGTCCCCGGCGTCCCCGGCTTCGTCAGTGTCCCCAGTGCCGTCCCGGAGCCAGGGCGCAGGGAACCACGTGTCGAGGACCGTGCCGTCCGCCGCCACCGTCGCGAGGCCGATACCTCCGGCCGAGCGCCGGTCGGCGGGCAGGGACGAGCTGGGCGCGGGGGGAGTCATGGGCAGCAGTCTACCGAGGGATAGTGTTGCAGCATGAGCCAGCCACCGGCACCGCCCCTCGACCTGACTGCCGACGTCGCCCGGCTGACGGCCGGCCTGATCGACATCGAGAGCGTCTCCGGCAACGAGACCGCGATCGCCGACGTCGTCGAGCAGGCCCTGGTACCGCTGGCGCATCTCGAGGTGCTCCGCGACGGCGACTGCGTGATGGCGCGGACGATGCTCGGGCGTGACGAGCGTGTCATCCTGGCCGGGCACCTCGACACCGTGCCGCTGCCGACCAGGGCCGGGTCGAGGGGAACCGTCCCCTCGCGCTGGGAGGGCGAGGTGCTGTTCGGCAGGGGCGCCACGGACATGAAGGGCGGCGTGGCAGTGCAGCTCGCGCTCGCCGCAACGCTGGTGGATCCGACGCGGGACATCACCTTCGTCTTCTACGACCACGAGGAGGTCGAGGCCTCACTCAGCGGTCTGGGCCGGGTGGCCCGATCCCACCCCGAGTGGCTGCAGGCGGATTTCGCCGTCCTGCTGGAACCCACGAACGGAACGGTGGAGGGTGGCTGCAACGGCACCGCGCGCTTCGACGTGCGGGTCACCGGCCGGGCGTCCCACGCGGCCCGTGCCTGGATGGGCGTCAACGCGATCCACGGGGCCGCCGAGATCCTGGGCCGGCTCCGCGACCACGAGCCCGCCACGGTGAGGGTGGACGGCCTGGACTACCGCGAGAGCCTGAACGCCGTGAGGATCGCCGGCGGGACCGCGGGCAACGTCATCCCCGACAGCACCGTCATCGAGGTCAACTACCGCTTCGCGCCGGACAAGGGCCCCGATGAGGCCGAGGCGTACGTGGGCGCCCTGCTCGAGGGATTCGACGTCGAGCGCACCGACGCCGCCCCGGGTGCGCGCCCCGGCCTGCAGCACCCCGCCGCCGCGGCCTTCGTCGCCGCGGTCGGCGCGGAGCCCAAGCCGAAGTACGGGTGGACCGACGTCGCCCGCTTCAGCGCCCTGGGAGTGCCCGCCGTGAACTTCGGGCCGGGAGATGCCCTCCTGGCACACACCGACGACGAGCACGTCCACGCGGACGCGATCCGAGCCTGCCTCGACGCGCTGGTGGCCTGGCTGTCCTGATCCCTTCGCCGCCCCCGCGCGGTTCCGGTCGGTCCAGCAGGCTCTCGGACGAGAACCGCGGTCAGGTCGACGCGGCATCCATCACGACGACGTCCTCCGCTGCACGTTTCCGGGTCCGGGTCCTGAAGCTCAGCAGGGAGGACATCCTGGTGGCGAGCGTGGAGAGGGCGAAGTTGATCAGGATGAAGATCGCCGCCGCGACGAGGAGGGAGGGAATCACGTTGCCCTCGCCGACGCCGAGCCGCCTCGTGTACTGCAGCAGTTCGGGGTAGGTGATGATGTAGCCGAGCGCGGAGTCCTTCAGGATGACCACGAACTGGCTGATGAGGGCCGGCAGCATGGCGATCAGGGCCTGCGGGACCTCGATGTTCCTCAGCGACTGGTTCCGGGTCAGACCGATGGCCATCCCCGCTTCCCGCTGGCCCTTCGGCAGTCCGTGGACACCGGAACGGACGAGTTCGGCGATCACCGACCCGTTGTAGAGCGTGAGCGCGAGGATGACGGCGATCAGCGGTGCGTTCTGGGGCTCCACCGCCCCCGAGCGTCCGAGCGCCAGCCAGAAGAAGATCATCATGAGCAGTACCGGCACAGCACGCAGGAACTCGACCACGGTCCCGGCGACCCAGCGGATCGGCGCGAGGTGCGAGAGCCGTCCGACCCCGAACAGCAGGCCGAAGGCTACCGAGGTGACGATCGCGATGCCCGCGGCCTTGAGCGTGTTGAGCAGGCCGGGGAGGATGAAGAACTCCCAGGTCCGCGCCTGGAGGAACGGTGTCCACATGCTCGCAGCGAGCTGCCCCCTGTCCGCCAGGGCGGAGACGATCCAGGCGAGCAGGGCGAGCGCGATCAGCACACCGAGGATGTTGAAGATCAGGATGGTCCGGCGGGTACGTGGCCCGGGCGCGTCGAACAGGACCTGCTGGGCGCTCATCGTGCCACCGCCAGTTTCCGTGAGGCCCAGGTGGTCAGGAGCCCGATGGGGATGATCAGGATCACGAAACCGAGCGCGAAGGTGAGGAAGATCGGGATCACGAGATCGGAGCGGAACTCGATCATCGTCTTCATGAGGGACGACGATTCCGTGGCCACGGAGCCGGCGGCCGCGACGGTCGAGTTCTTGATCAGCGCGATCAGGACATTGCCCAGCGGTGCGATGGCACCCCGGAATGCCTGCGGAAGGATGATTAGCCGGGCGGCCGGGAGGAAGCCCAGACCGATGGCGCGGGCCGCCTCCGCCTGACCGAGGGGGACGGTGTTGACGCCGCTGCGGATGGCCTCGCAGACGAACGCCGCGTGGTAGAGCGAGAGCCCCAGGATCGCGATCCGGAACAGGCTCACGTTCAGGTCACCCGCCAGGCTGACCTGCATGACGGAGAACAGGCCGAGGAAGCCGAAGGCGAGGATGATCGTCAGCGGGGTGTTGCGGAAGATGTTGACGTAGGCCGCTCCGAACCACTGCAGACTCCGGATCGGGGAGATGCGGAAGAGCGCCAGGACGGTGCCGAGGACGAGCGCCCAGAGCGCAGCCCAGAAGGACAGCTGGATGTTGACCCAGAAAGCGGCGGGTACGTCGTACGTCTCGAAGAGGGACAGGTAGTTCTCCACGGGTCACCCCTTTCGGCAGTGTGATGTCGGCAGTGTGAAGAGCATGGCGTTGGTGGGGCCCCCTGACCGGGGGACCCCACCAACGGACGGTCGACTAGGCGCAGGGCTCGGGCTCCGGCGGGTTCAGATCCTCGTTGTAGCTGTAGTCCGCGCCCTCGGTGTTCGCGGCGAGCGCCTCTTCCCACGCACCCGACTCGATCATCTGGGTGATGGCGGCGTTGATGTCCTCGCACCGGTCGCTGCCCGGGGGCAGGCCGACGCCGTACCTCTCCTCGGAGAAGGTGTTCCCGACCACCCTGTACTGGCCGGCGTTGGCGTCCTGCGCGGCAAGGCCCGCGAGGATGATGTCGTCGGTGGTCACGGCGTCGATCTGCCCGCCGCCCATCGCCGTGACGCACTCCGCATATCCGGGCTGCTCCACGAGCTGCACGCCGGGATACTGCTCCTTGATCTGCTCCGCGGAGGTGGAGCCTGTGACGGAGCACAGATTCCGGCCCTCGAGATCCTCGGGCCCGGTGATGTCGCTGTCCGTGGGGACGAGCAGATCCTGCCCGGCGATGAAGTACGGTCCGGCGAAGTCGACGGTCTCCTTGCGCGTGTCGGTGATGGAGTAGGTCGCGAAGATCATGTCCACCTGGTCGTTCGCCAGCATGTTCTCGCGGTTGGCCGACGGGGATTCCACGAAGTCGATCTGCTCGTCGGTGTAGCCGAGCTCGTTCGCGACGTACCTGGCGACGTCGACGTCGAATCCCGAGTAGGAGCCGCCCTCGTCGAAGCCCAGGCCCGGCTGGTCGAACTTGATGCCGATGCGCACGCTCTCGCCACCGGCCTCGCCGCTCGCTCCCGAGGAACCGGCGGCGTCGTCGTCGCCTCCGCCGCAGGCGGACAGGGTCAGTGCGGTCACGGCGGCAATTGCTGCTGCTGTGTATCGGGTCTTACGCATTGGATCTCCTTGCGTCGAGGCCTTCGCGGAGGCCGTGAGGTGTGCGGGTAGTGCGTCAGTGCGCGAGGATCTTGCCGAGGAAGTCCTTGGCCCGATCACTCTGCGGATTGGTGAAGAACTCCTCGGGGGTGGCCTGCTCCATGATCTCGCCGTCGGCCATGAAGATCACGCGGTCGGCGGCCTTCCGCGCGAAGCCCATCTCGTGCGTGACAACGATCATCGTCATCCCCTCCTTGGCCAGGACGACCATCGCATCGAGGACCTCGTTGATCATCTCGGGGTCCAGGGCGGAGGTGGGTTCGTCGAACAGCATGACCTTGGGCTGCATGGCCAGCGCCCTGGCGATGGCGACGCGCTGCTGCTGGCCGCCGGAGAGCTGCGCGGGGAGCTTCTGGGCCTGGTTGTCGACGCCCACGCGCTCGAGCAGGGACATGGCGAGCTCCTTGGCTGCGGCGCTCTTCATGCCCTTGACCTTGATGGGTCCGAGGGTCACGTTCTCCAGGATGGACTTGTGGGCGAAGAGATTGAAGGACTGGAAGACCATGCCCACGTCGGCGCGCAGCTTGGCCAGGCCTTTCCCCTCCGCGGGCAGCACCTCGCCGTCGATCGTGATCTCGCCGTCGTCGATGGTCTCCAGGCGGTTGATCGCCCGGCAGAGCGTGGACTTGCCGGACCCGGACGGTCCGATGACGACCACGACCTCCCCGCGGGCGACGTCCAGATCGATGTCACGGAGCACGTGCAGCTCCCCGAAGTGCTTGTTGACGTTCTTCAGCCGGACCAGGGGACCCGCCGATGTCGCGGATCCGGTCGGCTGAGCTCGAGGTGTCATGGGAGAAATCTAGCGAACTATTGCGGAACAGCACCATGGGCCCAGGCAAAGGAGGCAATCGTGATTCAAGAGCAACCAGGGATCCCGTGGAGCGCACGGACAGCCGGGCGGGGTTGGTTAGCCTAAGGGAATGTCCTCCTACCAGCGATCACCGGCCGACGACGGCGCCACCTCCCAGCAGACCGGCACCGGACCGGGAGATCACGACACGACCGCGACAGTGACTCCGCCGATCCGGCGCAAGGGCTCGGTGGTCCTGCGCCGCAGTCAGGCCGGCGCTCCTCAGTCCGACAACATCCTGCTGGACTCGGACAGTGCGAACGGTTTCACCCACACCGACCCGTGGCGAGTGCTGCGCATCCAGAGCGAGTTCGTGGAGGGTTTCGGAGCGCTGGCGGAACTCGGACCCGCCATCAGCGTCTTCGGATCGGCGCGGACGCCCCGCCAGTCCCCGTACTACGCGATGGGGGAGGAGGTCGGACGTCGCCTCGTCGGAGCCGGGTTCGCGGTCATCACCGGAGGCGGACCGGGGACCATGGAGGCGGCGAACAAGGGTGCCTGTGAGGGCGGGGGGATCTCCGTGGGGCTGGGGATCGAACTGCCCTTCGAGGCCGGGATGAACGAGTGGGTGGATCTCGGCGTGAACTTCAGGTACTTCTTCGCGCGCAAGACGATGTTCGTCAAGTACGCCAGCGGTTTCGTGGTGCTGCCCGGCGGGTTCGGTACCCTCGACGAACTGTTCGAGGCGATGACCCTGGTCCAGACCCGCAAGGTGACCTCCTTCCCGATCGTCCTCGTCGGGATCGACTACTGGAAACCCCTGCTGGCGTGGATCGAGGGCACCCTGCTGGCCGAGGGCACCATCTCCGCGACGGACCTGGATCTGCTGCAGCTCGTCGACACGGCGGAGGACGCGGTACGGATCATGGCGGACTCCGCGGGCCCCCCGACCACGCCTGACCACAGCGGACGGTGACGGCACAGCGGAGCCTTCTGGCACCATGATCGTGTGACTATCTTCCTGGTGATCCTCGCAGCCCTGCTGGTGGTGGGAACCGCGGTCATCGCCTCCGGGCGATCACTTCGCCGACCCGGTGGCCTGAAGCCGAGGCGCCGGACGGCGGACGGAACCGGGCGCAGGACCGGTGGCTGGAGCGCTGTCATCCGCGAGGATCTCGGTCTGGTGGCGCCCGTGGCGCCCCTGCCACCGGTACTTCTGCCGGGTTCCGTCTCGGCGCAGGATGTCGACGCCGTCCGGTTCGGCCTCGGCATGAGGGGCTATCGGATGGACCAGGTGGACGAGGTCCTGGACAGGCTGGCTGCTGCGATCGCCGAACGCGACGCGGAGATCGAGCACCTGCGATTGCACCTCACGGAACAGGGCATGGTCAGGTGACACCGGCCGTTCCCGGCTCGGACGGTCTCCTGCGGTGCGGCTGGGCCGTCTCGAGCGCCGAGTACGAGCGCTACCACGACGAGGAGTGGGGCCGAGCCGTCCATGGGGAGCAGGCACTGTTCGAACGGTTGAGCCTCGAGGCGTTCCAGTCGGGACTGAGCTGGATCACGATCCTGCGCAAGCGCAGCGACTTCCGCCGCGCGTTCGCCGCGTTCGACCCGGTCGCCGTGGCAGGATTCGGTGCCGGGGACGTGGAGCGGCTCATGGGCGATGCGCTGATCGTCCGAAATCGCCGGAAGATCGAGGCGACGATCAGCAATGCCCGGACGCTGCTGTCACTGCCCGGGGGAACGAGCCTCGGGTCGGTGCTCGAGGCGCACCGACCACCGACCGGCCCCGCGCCGGTGAGCCTGGCGGACGTACCGGCGAGCACGACGGGCAGTTCCGCCCTGGCGCACGAGTTGCGACGACTCGGGTTCCGGTTCGTCGGTCCCACCACCGCCTATGCCATGCTGCAGGCAACAGGCTTCGTGAACGACCACCTCCGCGACTGCTGGGTACGGGGCCGGCCCGCGGACGGCGGGAGCGCGGATCCACCAGGCGGCGAGATCTGCGGGCGATCCGCCGATCGGTGAGCTGCCCTGCCGGGCTGCCTCGTACCGGTTCCGGCACCGTCGGCCACAGCCCGTGGGCGCTCCACGCGGTGTGATGCGCGCCGCACCTGAATTAGCAGGTGCACGACTTGTGCTGAATAATGAGGGGCATGATGTGCTCCGTCGGACCCGCAGGGGGAAGCCGGACGAAGCACCGTTTACTGACGCGCAGTCCGCCGCTGGCGGGTGCGCCCTGTTGAAAGGGATTCCCCGATGGCTGCCATGAAACCGCGTACCGGCGATGGACCGATGGAAGTCACCAAGGAAGGGCGCTCTCTGATCATGCGCGTTCCGATCGACGGAGGCGGACGCCTCGTGGTGGAACTCAACGCTGAGGAAGCCGGTAAGCTCAAGGACTGCCTTCTCACCGTCACGACCTGACCCGTGCCGCGATCGGGACCGCAGATGCGCGGGCCCGATCGTCGATTCATCGAGGTGGGCCACTCACGCGACTAGCTGCGCTGCTTGACCGCCAACAGGAGCCCTGTGCCCGTCGGCAGGAGTGCCGAGACCAGGGACTCGTCGTCGCGGACCAGTTTCCCGACCTGACGCAGCGTGTTGGTCGAGGGCTCGCGGACGGCGGGTTCGGGAACGCGGTCCTGGTCGAGGGCATCGTTGATGATGAGCATTCCCCCGGCCTTGAGCAGTCGTGTCGCCTGGTCGACGTACGCCGGCAGGCCGCCCTTGTCGGCGTCGATGAAGACGAGGTCGTAGGCCGCGTCCGTCAGGCGCGGAAGCACGTCCGAGGCGCGTCCGGAGATCGTCCGGGTCCTGTTCGAGGGGATGCCGGCCTCGGAGTACGCCTCACGTGCGGCCCGCAGATGATCGACGTCGGCGTCGATGGTGGTCAGGACCGCCTGCGGGCCGAGTCCCCTCAGGAGGCATACGCCGGAGACTCCGGCGCCCGCCCCGACCTCGACGGCGGTGACGGCCTTGGTCGCGGCGGCGAGCACGGTCAGCGCCGCACCGACTGCAGGCGTCACAGCAGTGACACCGAGTTCGTGGGAGCGGTCCCGTGCCCTCAGGAGGGTGTCGTCCTCCTCGGGAAGGCCCTCCGTGTAGGACCAGCTGTTGTGCTTGTCGGCAGCCATGACTCTCCTTCGTTGTGCGGCTTCGTGCTCCCACGCGCGCCGGATGCGACGCGGGAGAGCAGGGGTCGGCGGGGAGTTGGAGCCCAGTTCAACATTACTGTGCCGGGAAGCTCCGCGAAGGGTGCCACCCGCCCGACCCGTACCCGGTCTCTGTGCAGTGACCTGTGCGGTGACCCGTGCGGTGGCCTGTGGATCGCGTTCGACGAGGGACGGTCCGGGCGGTACGTTCGGCGCTGCCAGCCAGTTCCCAGCTTGGTGCGAAAGTATTTCAGCACCGGGCATCCGGCGGCACAGCGGTACCGAATCACTGCCAGCACCGATCGGGCCCTGACGGACCCGGTGAGGACAGCTCCCGGAGTTCAGGCGAGAAGGGGCACATGATGTCTAGCATTGGAACACCACAGCCGGAGGTGGACATCCTCGACGGAGAGGACCTGCCCGTCCTGGACGAGCACGGCAACCCCTGGGTGGCGCCCTCGTGGGAGGACGTCGTCACCACCTACTCACCGAAGGTCTACCGACTGGCCTACCGGTTGACCGGCAACAGGTTCGACGCCGAGGACCTCACCCAGGACGTCTTCGTGCGGGTCTTCAGGTCCCTGGCGAAATTCAGACCGGGAACGCTCGACGGCTGGCTGCACCGGATCACCACGAACCTGTTCCTCGATCAGGCCCGGCGCAGGACCCGCATCCGCTTCGACGGCCTGTCGGACGAGGCGGAGAGCCGTCTGGCGAGCAGGCACCCCGGGCCCGAGCGCAGCTTCGAATTCAACAATCTGGACGTCGACGTGCAGGCGGCGCTCGAGGAGCTACCACCGGACTTCCGAGCCGCAGTCGTCCTGTGCGATCTCGAGGGACTGGCCTACGACGAGGTGGCTCGTGTGCTCGGCGTGAAGCTCGGCACCGTGCGTTCCCGGATCCACCGCGGACGCACGATGCTCCGCGACAAGCTCGCGCACCGCGACCCTCGCCCCGGCAGCGGCACCACGCTCGGCGTGCCCCGGGTCGTCGGTCTGGGGTAGGGGCGGTGTTCCACCCGCGTCGATCGCTGCAGGACCTCGTGGACGGTGAGTTGTCCGATCGCCGGCGATCCGTCGTCGAGCACCACCTCCAGGTCTGCGACACGTGCTCGAACGACGTGAGGGGGTTGCGGGAACACAAGGGCACGCTCCTGGGACTCGGGAGTCCATCCCCTGATCCCGAGTTCCAGCGCCGACTGCTCTCCACCGGACCCGGACCCAGCACAGGATCGGCGCCGGACCGGCCGGGGCTCCAGCCGGACCGTGCCGCGACCATCGCCTCGCCGAAGCCGTCCCGCCGCCTCCGCCTCGTAGCTGCGGCAGGTGGTTCGGCCGTACTGGCAGCCGCGGTCCTGACCGGTGCCTATGTCGTCGGCTCCGGATCGGATCCCGCGGCCGGCGCGGAAGCGGGTTCGACGACGCCGCGAGCCGGATGGGAAGAGACGTTCCGGGGCACACCGGCTGCTCTCGATGCGGACCAGGTGGAGGTGCTTCGAACCCAAGGCTGGTCGTGTCCCGGCCTGACGACCCTCGGACTCACGCTCAGGAGCGCCGAAGGTCTGACGATCGACGGGCTGCCCACGCTCGAGCTCGTGCTCGAGCACGACGGTGACCGCGTCACCGTCTACGAACAGCGCGCGGTCGACGGCCGCCGGAGGACACCGCCGACGAACGCGGTCACCGGCAGGACCGTTGCCGAGGACGGCTTCGAGCATGTGGGAGGCCTGCAGCAGGACCTCTGGGTCCACTCCGGCGAGCCGTGGACGGTCGTACTTCGTTCGTCGTCTGCCACCTATACCGTGGTCTCCGAGCTCCCACCGGCGGACATGCCACGGACGCTCCAGCAATTGGTCACAACCGAGTACGCGCAGTTGCCGACCGTGGCGCAACCCCGGAACGGATCCACGATCGACCGCATCATGCGCGGGCTGTCGATCATGGTCCATCCGCAGGACCCATGAGCACGATCCCGTCGGTGGGTCCGATACCGTGACTGCCGTCGAATGTGATCGGGTCGGATCAGGAAGGTAGGCTTCTGCCGTGCTTGGAATCAACGGACTGGAACTCGTGGCCCTGGCCCTCATTGCCGTCGTGGTACTGGGCCCCGAGCGCCTTCCGGAGTACGCTGCGCAGCTGGCGCGGCTCGTGAAGGGCCTCAAGCGGATGGCGACCGGAGCCCGGGAGCAGCTACGGGAGGAGATCGGCCCGGAACTCGACGAGGTCGACTGGCGCAAGCTGGACCCGCGTCAGTACGATCCGCGGCGCATCATCAAGGAAGCGCTCCTCGACGACCTGGACGACGTGTTCAAGCCGGTCAGCAAGGGAGCGCCCGCAGCCGCACCGGCCGTGGTTCCCGCGACGGAGGGCCTCACCTCCGCCCGCCCGGGACCGTCCGTGCCGCTGCGTCCCCGGCTCGAACCGGGCCAGAGCGCACCCTACGACCTCGAAGCCACCTAGGCGGACCGGCACGGTCGGAGAACACCCCCCCCGGACGCCCTCGCTCAGGCGATGCTGACCGGCAGCTGGACTCCGTCCAGACCGCGTGGTCTTCCCGCCAGTTCCGAGGCGATCCTCGTCAGTTCCTCGCGAGCTGCGGAGGCGCCGGTGCCGAGCACGAGCGGTGCACCGGCATCACCGCCCTCCCGCAGTGCGACATCCAGCGGAATGCTCCCGAGCAGGGGAACCTCGACACCCAGCGTGGCCGACAGCCCGGACGCCAGGGTACTGCCACCGCCGGCGCCGAACAGCTCGAGCCGCTCGCCGTCCGGCAGCTCGAGCCAGGACATGTTCTCGATCACGCCGACAACGCGCTGCCCGGTCTGGGCAGCCATCGCTCCGGCGCGTTCCGCGACACTGGCGGCAGCGCTCTGCGGAGTCGTCACGATCAGGAGTTCGGAGGAGGGCAGGAGCTGGGCCACGGAGATCGCGATGTCGCCCGTGCCCGGTGGCAGGTCCAGGAACAGGGCGTCCAGATCGCCGAAGTAGACATCGGTGAGGAACTGTTCCAGTGCGCGGTGCAGCATGGGGCCGCGCCAGGAGACAGGCTTGTTCCCCTCGACGAACATGCCGATCGAGATCACCTTCACGCCGTACGCGACCGGCGGCAGGATCAGCTCGTCGACCCGCGTGGGCTGCTGGCTGATGCCCATGAGCGAGGGAACCGAGAAGCCGTAGATGTCCGCATCCACGATCCCCACACGCAGACCACGAGCGGCCATGGCCACGGCCAGATTGACCGTGACACTCGATTTTCCGACACCACCCTTGCCGCTTGCGACCGCGTAGACGCGAGTAAGCGAGGAAGGATCGGCGAACGGGATCCCGCGTTCTCCACCGACTCCCTTGAGCTGGTCCTTCAGGGCATCGCGCTGCTCCTGGTCCATGACACCGAGATCCACCACCACCTCCTCCACCCCGTCGAGAGCGGAGAGGGCAGCTTCGGCATCACGCGTGATCGTCTCACGGCGGGGACAGCCGGAGATCGTCAGCAGGATCCGGACCCGGATCGTGGTGCCCTCGAGCGAGAAGGAGTCGACCATGCCGAGTTCCGTGATGGGCCGGCGGAGTTCGGGATCGATCACCGTGGCGAGGGCGGAACGCACCGCCTGCTCGGTCGGGAGGGAGCTGCTCACTGCGACTGCCTCCCCGCGGGCTGGACCCTGGGCACGGACGTCGTGGCATCGGAGGGCTTGCGGGGCTTGCGCTTCTGCAGCAGCACGTCCTGTCCGTCCGCTGTCTCCAGGACCTCGTCGAGGACCGAGCGCAGTTCCGAGCGCACGTAGTCACGTGTGGCCACGTCGCGCAGCGCGATGCGCAGCTCGGCGATCTCGCGCGTGAGGTACTCGGTGTCGGAGAGGTTGCGTTCCGCCCGCTGACGGTCCTCCTTGAGCGAGACGCGGTCGCGGTCGTCCTGCCGGTTCTGCGCCAGGAGCAGCAGGGGAGCGGCGTAGGAGGCCTGGAGCGAGAGCATGAGAGTGAGGAGGGTGAAGCCGATCGCAGCGCTGTCGAAGCGCAGACTCTCCGGCGCCAGGGTGTTCCACAACAGCCAGACCGCGCAGAACACGCTCATGTAGAAGAGGAACTGCGGGGTACCCATGAACCGCGCGAAGTTCTCCGTGGCGCTGCCGAACGCGTCCGGGTTCGGGCGCAGGCGTGGAAGAAGGCGCATGCGGCTCTCGCGGGGCGTGTCCAGCCCGCTGGAACTGGATCTGATTCTCTCAACCACGGCGTGCGCCTCTCTTGACTTCCGATGTGTCGTCCTGTGCCCGCCAGTCGTCGGGCAGCAGATGGTCCAGGACGTCGTCGACGGTCACTGCCCCGACCAGCCGGCCCTCGGTGCTGACGACCGGCACCGAGTTCAGGTTGTAGGTCGCGAGGATCCGCGAGACGTCGCTCACTGCCGCCTGGTCGCCGACCGCCTCCAGATCGGTGTCGATGATGTTGCCGAGGGGTTCGGGAGGCGGGTAGCGCAGCAGTTGCTGGATGTGGACCACGCCGAGGTAGCGGCCCGTCGGGGTCTCCAGCGGCGGGCGGCAGACGAAGATCGCGGAGGCGAGGGCCGGCGTCAGTTCCTCGCGACGCACGTGGGCGAGGGCTTCGGCGACGGTGGCCTCCGGAGGCAGGATGACCGGCACCGTGGTCATCAGCGACCCGGCCGTGTCCTCCTCGTACTCGAGCAGGCGGCGCACGTCCTCCGCGTCCTCGGGTTCCATGAGCTGGAGCAGCTCCTCCTTCTCGGCCTCGGGCAGTTCGTTCAGCAGATCCGCCGCGTCGTCGGGGTCCATCTCCTCGAGGACGTCGGCGGCACGTTCACGCGTCAGCGCGGAGAGGATCTGGACCTGATCGTCGTCGGGCATCTCCTGCAGCACATCGGCCAGTCGATCGTCCTGCAGTTCGCCGGCCACCTCGACGCGACGCTTGTCGTTCATCTCGTGGAGCGCGTCCGCGAAGTCGGCCGCCTTGAGGTCCTCGTACTGCGCCACGAACTGCGAGGCTCCCTGAGGCTCGTTCGTGGAACCGTGGAAGGCGTCGAGCCAGTCGATGATCAGGCGCTCGCCGCCCCGGCGCAGGCCGCGCAGGGGGGAGGTCGATCCGCCGCGGCGTACGTACAGTTGCGAGACGTGCCAGTCCCCGCTGCGATTGCGTTCCATGGCGCCGTCCTCGACCACGGCGCTGCCGCTGCCGTCGCGCAGCGTGAGGCGGCGGTCGAACAGCTCCGCCACCACGAGCATCTCGGCGCCGCGCTGTTCGAACCGGCGGAGGTTGACCAGGCCCGTGCAGATGATCTGGGATGCGTCCATCGACGTGATGCGGGTCATCGGCACGAAGACGCGCTTCTTCCCGGGGACCTCGATCACCAGACCCACCACCTGCGGGTACTCACCCGGACCGCGATCGAGCACGACGGCGTCGCGCAACCGGCCCAGACGGTCGCCGAGCGGGTCGAACACGTCGAGGCCGAGAAGGCGCGCGACGAAGACGCGGGTGGGGTTGTTCATCACCGTTCTAGGTTATCGGGCAGCGCAAAACCGGCCGGCAGCAGCCGATCACGGGTGAGCGGGGCGTCAACCCTCTCGTTCACCCGCGGCGATACCGCTGACAGGGCGCCGGCGTGTAGGTGAGAATGGGACCATGTCGACGCCACTTGGAACCACTGCCCCCCGTGACCTGGGCCGTACTCTGCCCACGGGTGAGATCATCGGCCGCTACACGAGCTATCTCGACGCCCAGAAGGCGGTGGACTACCTTGCCGACAACAAGTTCGCCGTCCAGAAGGTCGCGATCGTCGGCAATGACCTCAAGGCGGTGGAGAGGGTCACCGGACGGCTCAGCTACCCGCGTGTCGCGCTCGGCAGTGCCGCCACCGGAGCCTGGTTCGGCCTCTTCGTCGGACTCATCCTGAGTCTGTTCGCGGGCAGCGAGTCGGGTATCACCATCACCTCGTCGATCGCCCTCGGGGCGATCTTCTGGCTCCTCTTCGGAGTGATCACCTACGCCTTCCAACGCGGCAAACGGGATTTCACGTCGACGAGCCAGGTGATCGCGACCAGCTACGACGTCCTCGTCGATCCCGCCCTCGTCGGGGAGGCGCGCACGCTCCTGCAGCAGCTCCCCATGCAGGGTCAGATCCAGCATCCAGGCGTCACCCCTGCCGGCCCGACGCAGGGCCGGCAGCAGGCGCAGCAGGCTCCTGAGCGCCCGGCGCAGTGGAACGACCCCTACTCCGCGCAGCCGCCCCAGCCCGCCCACGCTCCCCAGCAGCAACCCCAGCAGGACCCCGTCACGGCTGACGACACTGCCGGTCCGGGCACCTCGGGACCACGCCGGGGCCAGTTCCCGGACCTTCCGGACGGCCGGCCCCAGTACGGTGTGCGCGTCGAGGACGGACCTGCCGCCGATCCCGCGGGTCGGTCGGGGGAGCCGGGCGAGCGGCTCTCACCCGGCCACGGCGCCGACGAGGGCACCGAGGGGCACGGATCCTCCGCAGCAGGGCGAAGCTGATCCAGCCCTGACGAGGAAGGGCAGGGACCTGTGGTATCGGGTCCCTGCCCTTCCTCGTTTCTGTGTGCCCCGGCGTCGGGATTCCTGCTGGCCGGTTCCTGTTACTCGCCGGTGCTGCCCCAGATCCCGGCCATCCAGTCCTCGACGTCGTCCGGATTGCGCGGGAGCGCGGCGCTGAGGTTGACCGGGCCGTCGGAGGTCATGAGGATGTCGTCCTCGATGCGCACACCGATGCCGCGGTACTCCTCAGGGACCGCAAGATCCTCGGCCTTGAAGTAGAGCCCCGGCTCGATGGTGAAGACCATGCCCTCGGTGAGGACGCCGTCCAGGTAGAGCTCACGCTTGGCCTGGGCGCAGTCGTGGACGTCCATCCCGAGGTGGTGGCTGGTGCCGTGCGGCATCCAGCGGCGATGGTGCTGGCCGTCGGGAGCCAGGGCCTCATCGAGGGACACCGGCAGCAGAGACCAGCGGTCGAGGTTCTCGGCGAGCACTGTCACGGCCGCAGTGTGGATCTCACGGAACTTCCGCCCCGGCTGGGCGGCGGCGAAACCGGCATCCGCGGCGTCGAGCACGGCCTGATAGATCTTCCGCTGCGTGTCCGTGTACGTCCCGTTGACGGGGAGCGTCCTCGTGATGTCGGCCGTGTAGAGGCTCTCGGCCTCGACTCCGGCGTCCAGCAGCAGGAGTTCACCGGCCCTGACATGGCCCGTGTTGCGGATCCAGTGCAGCGTGGTGGCGTTGTTCCCCGCTGCGGCGATGGTGTCGTAGCCCAGGTCATTGCCCTCCTCGCGGGCCCGCGTGAAGAACGCGCCCTCCACCACGCGCTCGCCGCGGGGATGGGAGATGGCACGCGGCAGGGTCCGGACCACCTCGTGGAAGCCGTTGACGGTCGCAGCCACAGCCGCCTCCATCTGCTCGATCTCCCAGGCGTCCTTGACGAGTCGCAGTTCGGAGAGGAACTCGGCGAGCACGGCGTCGAGCGCATCCGCCTTCTCGAGGTCCACGCCGGTGTTGATGCGCGAGGTGTCCACGAGCGCATCCGCCGCAGGATCCACCTCGCGGAGCAGACGGATGCCGATGCCGCCGATCTCGGCGACCCCGGCGTCCTTCGTGATGGCGACCTCCAGCTCACCGAGATCCGCGGTCTCCACACCGACCTGGGCCTTCAGCTGTGCCATCGACGGACGCGACCCGATCCAGAACTCGCCGTAGCGGGCGTTGGCGTAGAACTCGGCGCTGTCACGGCCGGCGAGTTCGCGGAAGTAGAGCGTGGCCGCGTGGTTCCCGCCGTCGTCGCCCTGTCCGTGCTCCACGGGTTCGAGGACCAGCATGGCGTCGGGCTCGTGGTCCAGCCCCAGACCGGTCAGGTGCGCGAAGCCGGAGTGGGGCCGGTACCGGTAGTCCGTGTCGTTGGACCGGACCTTGAACGGGCCGGCGGGGACCACGATGCGCTCGCCCGGGAAGCGCTCGGAGACGGCACGACGGCGGCGGGCGGCGTGCTCGGCGACGGCAGAGCGCTCGGGGAGTGCGGAGGCGTCGGGTGCCCAGTCGCCGGCCATGAACGCCTTGAAGGCGTCGGAGTCGGGACGTTGCGAACGGTTCTCGTTGCGGTCGGACAGGG
This sequence comes from Arthrobacter echini, assembly GCF_004803505.1. GTDB lineage: Bacteria > Actinomycetota > Actinomycetes > Actinomycetales > Micrococcaceae > Arthrobacter_D > Arthrobacter_D echini. The sequence continues at coordinate 112,935 of NZ_SSWH01000008.1, read as the reverse complement.
GCTGGCCCTCCGGTGAGTCGGTGGGGTTCTGGGCTGGGGCTTGGATGTCGGCGGTACTCATCCCTCCATCGTCTCACCGCAGCCGTGGGCCGGGAAGTCCGGCGTAGCCGCTGGTGGACGGTGGTGGACGGTCGCGCCGCTGCCGGCGCGTAGATTGGACCGGTGAGGATCGATCTGCATACGCACTCCAATGTCTCGGACGGCACGGAGGACCCCGAGGTCCTCGTCGAATCGGCGTCGGCTGCCGGGCTGGACACCGTCGCCCTCACCGATCACGATTCCACTGCCGGGTGGGACCGGGCGCGTGCGGCGGCGCGGAGGACCGGCATCATGTTCGTCCCGGGGATGGAGGTCTCCTGCCGCACGGACACCGGCATCAGCGTGCACATGCTCTCCTATCTGCACGATCCGCTGCACGCGGGACTGCGCGCGGAGATCGAGCAGTCCCGGACCGCTCGACTGACCCGGGCCCGCCGCATGGTGGAGTTGATGTCGGCGGACTACCCCATCAGCTGGGATCTCGTGGAGCAGCACGTCAGTGCGGGTGCCACCGTGGGACGTCCGCACATCGCCGATGCGCTGGTCACCCTCGGTGTCGTGCGGACCCGGTCTGAAGCGTTCGAGCGTGTCCTCACCGCGCGGTCGCCGTACTGGGTCAGCCACTACGCTCCGCACCCCGCCCGCGCCGTCGAGCTCATCCGCGACGCCGGGGGAGTTCCGGTGTTCGCGCACCCCTCGGCGTCGAACCGCGGAGCACTGGTGGGCGGGGCGGATCTCGAGGAGATGATCGATGCCGGCCTGCTGGGGCTCGAGGTGGACCACCGCGACAATCCTGCTGCGGCGAGAACGGCCCTGCGCGGCATAGCCAGGGAGCGAGGGCTCCTCATGACCGGATCGAGTGACTACCACGGGGAGGGGAAGCCGAATCTGCTCGGCGAGAATCTCACGTCGCCCGAGACCTTCGAGGCCATCCGGAGCCTTGCCTCGGGTACGACCGCCGGCTGAACCGGCGCCCGGGCTCGCCACAGCTCAGAGCCAGGGGGCCAGGCGCGCGCGCATCACGGCGACGGCCTGCGGATTGCTGTCCACGCAGACGAAACGTCGCCCGAGCTTCCCGGAGACCGCCCCGAGCGTGCCCGAGCCGGCGAAGAAGTCCAGTACCCAGTCGCCCTCACGACTGCTCGCCGCGACGATCCGCCGCAGCAGGCCCTCGGGCTTCTGGGTGGGGTAGCCGGTCTTCTCCTTCCCCGTCGGCGACACGATGGTGTGCCACCACACATCGGTGGGAAGCTTGCCGCGTTCGGCCTTCTCGGCGGTCACGAGTCCCGGTGCCATGTAGGGCTCCCGGTCCACTTCGGCACTGTCGAAATGGTAGGTTGCGGGATTCTTCACGTAGACGAGGATGTTGTCGTGCTTGGTGGGCCACTTCCGTCTGGCACGCGCACCGTAGTCGTAGGCCCAGATGATCTCGTTGAGGAAGCTCTCCCGCCCGAACAGGGCATCCAGCATCACCTTGGCGTAGTGCACCTCACGGTAATCGAGGTGCAGGTAGAGCGTGCCGTCGTCGGACAGGAGCCGCCACGCCTCGACGAGCCGCGGGAAGAGGAAGTCCCAGTAGTCCTCGAACGCGTCGTCGTAGCTCGCGAGGGTGCCCTTGACGGTCGAGTACGACAGGCCCTTGAAGCCCACCCGGTCCCCGGCTCCGGCCTCGGCCCGGTTCGTCCTCATCTGCTGCCGGCGCTGTACCCGGCCCGTGTTGAAGGGTGGGTCGACGTAGACGAGCGTGAACGACTCGTCCGGAAGCGTCGCCAGGAACGCCGCGTTGTCGGCGTGCACCACGAGATTGGCGCCGTCGGCGCTCCAGCCCGGGGACGACGACGGCGCGGGAAGGTCTGTCACGAAGGGCTAGTCCTGCGTGCCACCGGACGGTCGTGCAACGACCTCTCCGTTGCGCCGGCGTGTCCGGCTCCGGCGGGGACGATCGGTGGAGGACGTCTCGCCGTCGGCTCCCCGTCGGCGGCTGCCCTGGGCTTCAGCCGCAGGCACGTCCGCCGCAGCAGCCGGGTTGTTCGGCGACTCGCGCATGCGCAGTGCTTCTCCTGCCGGGGTATCCGCAGCGTCGGGGCGATTGGCGCCGCGCCCGCGTCCGCGGGACCCGCGGGTTCTCTCGCCACCCCGACCGCTGGCGCCGCGACTGCCCGAGTCACTGCCGGTGCCGCCGTTTCCGGAGCGGCGCCCACTCGAACCGCCACTGCCCGAAGAACGACCACCGGAGCCGCGACCGGACGAGCGGTCCTGACCGGAACCCCGGCTGCCCGAACCGCGCTTGCCCGTCTCGCCGAGATCCTCCAGGGTTTCGGCATCGATGCCCGCGAGCTTGCGGTCCTTGCGGGGCAGCCGTCCCTTGGTGCCCTCGGGGATGTCGAGGTCCGTGAAGAGGTGGGGCGAGGAGGAGTAGGTCTCGACGGGCTCGGGAGTGTCGAGCCCGAGTGCCTTGTTGATCAGGCCCCAGCGGGGAAGATCGTCCCAGTCCACGAAGGTCACTGCGGTGCCCTTCTTCCCGGCCCGGCCGGTCCGACCCACGCGGTGCAGATACGCCTTCTCGTCCTCGGGGCACTGGTAGTTGATGACGTGGGTGATGTCCTCGACGTCGATCCCGCGCGCAGCCACCTCGGTGGCGACCAGGACGTCGATCTTGTCCCCGCGGAAGGCGCGCAGTGCCTGCTCGCGGGCGCCCTGTCCCAGATCCCCGTGGATGGCTCCGGCGGCGAAGCCTCGGTCGATCAGTTCCTCGGACAGCTTCGCGGCCGTGCGCTTGGTCTTGCAGAAGATGATCGTGCGGCCCCGGCCCCGAGCCTGCAGGATGCGCGCCACGACCTCCGGCTTGTCGAGGTTGTGCGCCCGGTAGATCACCTGGCGGATGTCCTTCTTGGTGATGCCCTCGTCCTCGGGGTCCGCGGCGCGGATGTGCGTGGGCTGGGTCATGTAGCGGCGGGCCATCGCGATGACCGGACCGGGCATGGTCGCCGAGAACAGGAGTGTCTGGCGCACCGGAGGGGTGGCGGCGATCAGCGTCTCGACGTCGGGCAGGAAGCCGAGGTCCAGCATCTCGTCGGCCTCGTCCAGCACCACGGTCTTCACGTTCTTCAGTACCAGCAGCTTCTGCCGGTACAGGTCGATCAGGCGGCCCGGCGTACCGACGACGATCTCGACGCCCTGCTTGATGGCCTCGATCTGGGGTTCATAGGCCCGGCCACCGTAGATGGTGACGATACGCGCGTTGCGCTTCTTCGCCGCCGTCGTCAGGTCGTTCGCGACCTGCACGGCGAGCTCACGCGTGGGTACGACGACGAGGGCCTGCGGAGCGCCGGGGACGGGCAGCTTCTCGTAGCCCGCATCGTCGGGTCCGACGACCCGCTGGATCGCCGGAATGCCGAAGCCGAGCGTCTTGCCCGTGCCGGTCTTGGCCTGCCCGATGATGTCGTGCCCGCCGAGTGCGATCGACAGGGTCATGGCCTGGATGGGGAAGGGGTGGGTGATTCCGGCGTCCGCGAGGGACTCGACGATGTCGGGGCGGACATTGAAGTCCGCGAACGTCTGGGCGACGGCCGCGTGCGGTTCATCGGTCGAGACGAGGGTCTCCTCGACGTCGATGGCGTCGGCCGAGTTGTCGGCCACCAGATGATGTGCACCGGCGGCCGGGTCTGCAGTGGTGTCCGTCGGATCTGTGGTCGTGTCGTGTTCTGTGTTGTGCACGTTCTACCGTTCGTTTCAGGCCGTACGGCCGTCGAGGCTCGACGCACCGGGCAGGAGCTGTCCGGAGCGGAGCGTATCGACGGGCGTGAGGCGTCCAGTGGAAGCCGATCGCGGGCTTGCAACTGCGTGCCGGCCGCGGAGGTTTCCTGCGCCGGCGAGGGAACTCGGGATCGAGGAGGTACTGCGGGTCATCGACGACGTGATAACGACCGGGCATCCATTACTGTGCCTTATCCTACCCCGCCTGTCGCTGCTGGACGTCATTCACGGGAGCCGGGCGCGCCGGTCCCGTGCGGGCGTATCGGATGGCGGCACCGGGGATCAGGTGGGCGCTGTGCCCACCTGATCCCCGGTGCGCCTGCCTGCGTCGGATTGCGCAGACGATCGGCTTGCCGCACCGGGGTGATTGCGTACTCTTAGCAGCATGAACAACGGCTCCTACGACAGCACGGCCGCTCCCGCCTCCGAGTCGCACGCCGCAGCTTCGACGACAGAGCATGGCGTGGGCACGAGCACTGCCACGGATCGGGACGCGGAGGCCTTCGGGAATCCGCAGTACGTCCGCTTCGTCGCCGATCTGCTCGGCGCCATCGCCTACGCGGAGCTGTCCGGTTTCGAGCGGTTGTCCTCCGATGCGCGCTTCTCGCCGAGCCTCGCCGACCGGGCGAGCCTCGGCAGGCTCGCCGTGCAGGAGTTCGAGCACTTCGAACTCGTGGGACGCTTCCTGAACGAGCTCGGTATCACCGTGGAGGACGCGATGACACCGTTCCGCAGTTCCATCGATGCGTTCCACGAGCGCACCCGTCCGGGCGACTGGTACGAATCGCTCATGAAGGCCTATGTCGTCGATGCCTTCTCGCGGGACTTCTACCGCTCGCTGGCGGACAACCTCGACTCGAGGACCCGCGACCTGATCGAGGCCATCGACTCGGGTCAGGGCGCGGACCACCTCCAGTGGCGTCTGAAGGAAGCCCTCTCCGCAGATCCCCGGCTCGCTTCGCGCTGCGCTCTCTGGGGTCGGCGGCTCGTGGGGGAGGCCCTGACCCAGGCACAACGCGTCGGTATCGAGCGGGAGAATCTCGCCGGCATCCTCTTCGGGGAGGATGAGGGGCATGTCCGTCCCACCGGCGCATTCTTCTCCGAACTCACACGCAACCACTCGCGGCGCATGAGTGCCCTGGGCCTCACGGCCTAGGAACCTCCCTCCTGGGGTACGCCTGCACGGAAAAGGACCCGTTGCCTGCCGCGAGGCGTGCAACGGGTCCTTCCGATCGTGCTCATCGGTGTGCGGTCAGAGCGCCCCGAAGCCGACGCGGCGGGTCTCCTCGGCGCCGATCTCCACATACCCGAGCACCGCTGCGGGAACGATGACCTGGCGGCCCTTGGAGTCGGTGAGACGCAATTCGGCACCATCGCTCAGCGCCTTGGCGACCTGCTCGGCAATGGCATCGGCACTCTCGGCGGAATCGACGCTGATCTCGCGGTTGACGTTCTGGATACCGATCTTGATTTCCACGGCGGATGCCTCCTGGGTAGTGTGCCTGTTGCTCTCTGGAACCTACTCTAGATCTCCTTGGGGAAGCGGCTGATTCCGCGCCAAGCTAAACGGTAGATCAGCTCCGCGGCCGCATCGATGTCAAGGACGCCGTCGGTCTCGAGCCAGTAGCGGGCACTGATCTGCGCCATTCCGGCCAGACCCCTGCCCAGGAGGGTCGCCTCGACCAGCGGGAGCTGGGTGTCGTCGGCGATCACCTCGGCGATAGCGCCGGCGAAGTGGGCGTTGAACGCCTCGAGACGGCTGCTGACATCGGGCTCGTTGCTGATGTCCGATTCGAAGACCAGTCTGTGCGCCTGGCTGTCCTGGGCGATGAACTGGAAATACACGCGCATGGTCGCGTGCACGCGCAGGTCGTTGTCGTCGGTCGAGCGGAGGGCTCCGATCAGCAGCTGCGTCAGCTCTGCGAGATGGCTGTCCAGCAACGCGAGATAGAGATCACGCTTGCCCGGGAAGTGCTGGTACAGCACAGGCTTGCTGACCATGGCCGCATCCGCGATGTCGTCCATCGCTGCGCCGTGGTACCCCTGACCCACGAAGACTTCCTGCGCTGCCGCGAGCAGTTGGCGACGGCGCTCGTCCCGCGGGAGCCGGACGGCCCTTCCGGTGGTCGGTTCTGCACTCACGTAGGGAATCCTCAGGTTCTGCGGTCGGGTGAGCACCAGTTTACCCGCCGGTAGCCCGGTGGCCGGGCCGTGCGGATCCGCCCTACCCTTGGGTATGACTGCTTTCCGGACCGAGCCCCAGGTCCCCGCCGTCGACCCGGCCCTGACCCCGACACCGACCCCGACCCCGACCCCGACCCCGACCTTCGGTCTGCCCCCACTGGTGCAGCCTGCGGGCTCGCTGTCGCAGGAGGAGACCCAGCGCTACTCGCGGCATCTGATCATTCCCGGCTTCGGCATGGATGCCCAGTTGCGTCTGAAGAGCGCTCGTGTGCTCGTGATCGGAGCCGGCGGCCTGGGCTCACCGACGCTCCTGTACCTGGCGGCGGCCGGCGTGGGTACGCTCGGCATCGTGGACGACGACGACGTCGAACTCTCCAACCTGCAGCGTCAGGTGATCCACGGAGTCTCCGACCTCGGACGTTCCAAGGCCGAGTCCGCGCGCCTGAGCATCCAGGAGATCAATCCCCTCGTCGAGGTGGTGCTGCACGAGGAGCGGCTGGAGAACTCGAACGCGCTCGAGCTCTTCTCCGGCTACGACCTCGTCATCGACGGCACCGACAACTTCGCCACCCGGTACCTCGTCAATGACGCTGCCGCGATCCTGGGCAAGCCCTATGTGTGGGGTTCCATCCTGCGCTTCGACGGCCAGGTCAGTGTGTTCTGGCAGGACCACGGCCCCACCTACCGGGATCTCTTCCCGGAGGCACCGCCGCCGGGGTCCGTGCCCTCGTGCGCCGAGGGCGGTGTGCTCGGCGTCCTGTGTGCGCAGATCGGATCCGTCATGGTCAACGAGGCCATCAAGCTCATCACCGGGGTGGGGACCACGCTGCTCGGACGGGTACTGGTCTTCGATGCTCTCGCGATGAGCTGGCGGGAACTGCGGGTCAGGCCGGATCCGGACGCCCCGCGCATCACCGAACTCGTGGACTACGGGCAGTTCTGCGGACTGCCGGCCGCCGGCACGGCGCCGCCGAGCACCGTTCCGCTCGTGACGGTCGACGAGCTCGCAGGACTCCTCGCGGCGCGTGCCGCGGGCCGGGCCGATTTCGACCTGATCGACGTGCGCAGCCCCGAGGAGTACGCGATCGTGAGCATCGACGGCGCGTCGCTGGTCCCCAGGAACCACATCGTGGAGGGCGAGAGTGCCCTCGACGCCACCCGCACCACGTACGTGCACTGCAAGTCGGGAGTACGGTCGGCGGACGTGGTGCGGTTCCTGCTGGAGCAGGGACACCGGGACGTCCATTCGGTGAAGGGTGGCATCACGGAGTGGGTGCACAGGATCGAACCCTGGAAACCGTTGTACTGACCCGGTCAGTGACGAAGGTACCGGTCGGTGGGAAACTACCGGTGTACCGGTAGGGCCGGCGCCGGCCCTACCGGCCCGAGTGCTGATCGCCAGGACCGGCGTCAGGCCTCGCGCGCGGGCGGCTCGTGGTCCACGGGGCACTGCGCGCTCTCGGGCCCGGAGCGCTTCGGCTTCGAGGTGGCCTGCTCGTTCGACGCAGGCCCAGCTGCAGCGGCGTGCGGGACATCGATCCCGTACAGGGCTTCGAGAGCCGCCTCATAGTCCTGCTGACGTCCCTCGGCGGCGAGTTCCCGCGCACGCACTGTCGGGACGTGCAGGAGCTGGCGCACCATGCGGCGCAGAGCGAACTCCACCTCGTCCGCGGCGGCAGTGCACCCGTGCTGGGCCCGCACGCGCGCCATCTCCGATTCCAGGACCGCCTGGGTGTGCTGGCGCAGTGCCACGATCGAGGCGTTCATGGCGCGTATGGTCTGCTGTTCCTCGAAGGAGCGGGCCGCGTCGCGTACCAGATCGTTCGCCTGGGTCAGCGCATCGGCCTGTTCCTCGGGAGCTGCGGCGCGGACGGATTCGAGGGTGATCAGTTCGACGTAGTCGAGCAGTCCGACCGCCGGGTCGAAGTCATGGCTGAGGGCCAGGTCGATGACGACCAACGACGACGTGCTGCCCTGACGGACCCGCTCGATGTCGGCGGCGTCGATGCGGGCATCGCTGCCGCTGCACCCGATGACGACGTCGGCTCGCTGCATGGCAGCCGGCAGATCCTCGGCCGTGACGGCGGTGCCCCCGCGCGATGCGACGAACGCCTCGGCCCTGCCCGAGGAGGAGAACACGGAGATGTCGGTGCAGCCCCGTTCCTTGAGGGCAGCGACCGTAGCGCCGGCGTAGGCTCCGGTACCGAACAGAACGACCGACTTACGGGACCAGTCGGGATCCGTGGAGACGTCACCGCCGAGGTCGAGTGCCACGGAGACGATGGAGCGCCCGCGCGAACCGAGGGCGGTCTGTGCGCCGACGTCCTTCGCGGTCTTCGACGCGGCCTGGAACAGACGTACCAGGGAGCCGCTGGCCGCACCGGAACCCTGCGCCTCGATGAGGGCACGCCGGACCTGTCCGGCGATCTCCCGTTCACCGATGACGGCGGAGTCGAGACCGGCGCCGACGGCGAAGAGGTGCTCGGCGACGTCCTGTCCCGTGTGCGTCCGGAAGGACGCGGCGACGGATTGCTCGGAGATACCGGAGTACTCGCTGATCGTCGAGACGATCGCGGAGCGCGCAGCTTCGACGTCGTCCTCCGACGGGGCCTCGGCGTAGATCTCGAAGCGGTTGCACGTGGCCAGTACGACGGCGCCCGACACCGTCTTGTCGTCGGCGAGCACCACCGAAGGGACCTGGGGCGCCCCGACGCTGAGTCGGGCAACGGTCTCCAGGTCTACATCCGAGTGTGTCGCTACAAGTGAAAGAAGTACCACGGCCCTTCGAGCATACCGAGAACGCCCCCTGTTCAGGAGATAGGTGGTCCTTACCCGCAGCAGACTCCCGCGTCGTTCCGCGGAACCAGCCTCCTGGATGGTGGGGTGATGTTGGCCACGGGCGGTGCGGCCGGTGCCCAGGGGCGCCACGGCCGGTTAACGATCCGTCGGGATCTTCGGCAGAATCGGGGGCATGGACCTTGGAGCAACCCACCCGCTGGTCGACGGACGCACGTCCGGCTCGCCGCTCATCCGCGCCTATCGTGGCCAGGCCCCGCATCGGCGCCCCGTCTGGTTCATGCGTCAGGCCGGACGGTCCCTGCCCGAGTACCGCGCACTGCGCGAGGGCACCGACATGCTGCAGTCGTGCCTCATCCCGGAGATGGCTTCCGAGATCACGCTCCAGCCCGTCCGCCGGCACGACGTCGACGCGGGGATCTTCTTCTCCGACATCGTGATCCCACTCAAGCTCGCCGGCGTCGACGTGGATATCGTGCCCGGCGTCGGACCCGTCCTCGGCTCCCCGGTCCGGTCCGCTGCCGACGTTGCTGCCCTCCCGCGCCTGACGCCCGAGGCCCTCGAGCCCATCCGACAGGCGGTGAGCCTGACCGTCGAGCAGCTCGGGTCCACCCCGCTCGTCGGATTCGCCGGTGCGCCGTTCACGCTGGCCGCCTACATGGTCGAGGGAAAGCCCTCCCGGGACCACCTCGGACCGCGCACCATGATGCACGCGGATCCCGACACGTGGCGGGCCCTGACGGAGTGGGCCGCGGACGCGTCCGGCATGTTCCTGCGCGCCCAGCTCGAGGCCGGTGCCAGTGCGGCGCAGCTCTTCGACTCCTGGGCGGGCTCGCTCTCACTGGCCGACTACCGGGATCATGTGGCGCCGGCATCGCGCAGGGCCCTGGACCATGTGCGGGGACTCGGAGCGCCCCTGATCCACTTCGGCACCGGCACCTCGGAACTGCTCGTGGCCATGCACGACGTCGGCGTGGACGTGATCGGCGTCGACTACCGGCTGCCGCTGGACGAGGCGAACCGGCGACTCGGCGGCACCGTCCCCCTGCAGGGCAATATCGACCCGGCCCTGCTGCCCGCGCCGTGGCCCGTTCTCGAGCAGCACGTGCGCGAGGTCCTCGCCGCCGGAGCCGCCGCACCGGGGCACGTGGTGAACCTCGGGCACGGTGTGCCGCCCGGTACGGACCCCGACGTGCTGACGCGCGTCGTCGAGCTCATCCACTCGCTGGAGCCCTGGGAGTGACCAGGGACACCCATGGGGACGCCGCCGCCGCGGCTGATCCACAGGCACGCACCGTGCGCGAGCAGCAGCGCGCGGCTGTGGTGATCGGCGGAGGCATGGCGGGCCTGCTGGCCGCCCGGACCCTGCTGGCTCGAGGCATTCGGGTGACCCTGCTGGAGCACTCGGATCGGTTCGGTGGCACGGTGGATGCGCGAATGCTCGGCGGGCTGTACCTCGACAGCGGGGCCGAGTCCTTTTCGACCCGCTCGGCGACCGTTCCCGCGCTGGCTGCCGAGCTCGGCCTGGGCGAGCGCATCGTGACCCCCGACGCGAGCGGTGCATGGGTGCAGCTACCCGGTAAGGACCTCCGGGCCTCCGCGCGGCCCCTTCCCAGTTCCGGCGTCCTCGGGATCCCGGCTGACCCGTCGGATCCGGCCATCGGCGCCTTGCTCTCCCGCGCGGGATCGCTCCGGGCGGCCCTGGACCGGGTCCTGCCGCTGGGCTCCCTCGCGACCCGTCCGACGGTGAGTCTCGGGGAGCTGGTCCGCACACGGATGGGGGAGGAGGTGCTCGTGCGCCTCGTCGCGCCGGTGGCCGGCGGGGTGTTCTCCGCGGACCCGGACGATCTCGACGTCGACTCCGTGGCGCCGGGTCTGCGGACGACCATGGCCCGGCTGGGCTCCCTGGGTGCTGCGGCGGGCGCCCTGCGTGCGGCTGCGCCGGCGGGTGCCGCGGTCGGGGGACTCGAGGGCGGCATCGCTCAGCTGCGGGATCGCCTCGTTGCGGAACTTCGGACGGATGGTGCGGACCTGCGCACCAGGGAGCAGGTCACGGGACTGGCCCGATCGTCGACCGGCTGGCTCGTCACCACGGAGCACTCCGGCCTGACGCGGCGCCTCCCGGCCGACGGCGTCGTCGTCGCCACCGAGGGCCGGGCCGCCGTAGAACTGCTGGCGCCGGTTCTGCCCGCACTGTCGGGCGAGCGGCCCGATCCGGTACCGGGGGTGGCCCTCGTGACACTGATCGTCGACATCCCCGAACTCGACGCCCGGCCGCGGGGAACCGGCGTCCTCGTGGCGCGCGGCGTGGAGGGGATCGCGGCCAAGGCACTGACCCACTCGACCGCGAAGTGGGCCTGGCTCCGCGATCAGGCGGGTCCAGGATCGCATGTGCTGCGCCTGTCCTTCGGGCGCGTGGGTGATGACCCCGAGGACGTGGGGATCGGAAGCCCCGACGACGTCCTGTTCCGTCACGCGCTCGCCGACGCCTCAGCGCTGCTCGGTGTCCCTATCGAAGCCTCCGACGTCCTGGACCACGACGTGGTGCGCTGGGCCGGCGCCCTGCCGCACGCCGCGGTGGGGCACCGCGAGCGCGTGGCGCGCATCAGGTCGGCCGTGACCGGGCAGGCAACCTCTCTCGCGGTGACCGGCGGGTGGCTCGCGGGGACCGGACTCGTGGCCGTGATCGAGGACGCCCGGGCACGTGCGGAGGAACTCGCGGACGCGCTTGCCCATGCTCGCGTGTGATGTTCGTCGCTTCTACGGTGTGTAGAAGAAAATGATTTCGAATCGTCTCCGGACAGGGGCAAACTGTAGTCATGACTGAGTCGACCGGCAGCAGATCCGACCACGCTCCGCAGCAGACAGGCGAGGGCGACGACGCCCCCGGAGAGCTGTTCTACACCCTCTGGACCGTCTTCAGGCGCAGTACCGGCGCCGGTCCCGCCCCTTCAGGGGGTCTCGAGGAGACCATCGCATCCTTCGACCAGGACGGCGTGGTTCTGCGCGGGTTCTACGACGTCTCCGCGATGCGCGCCGGCGCCGACGTCATGGTCTGGCTGCACGGCCCGAAGCCCGAGGATCTGCAGGGTGCCGTCAGGAAGTTGCGGCGCACCGAAGCCTTCGCCGGAGCGGAGATCGAGTGGTCCGCCATGGGCGTGCACCGCGACGCCGAGTTCTCGAAGTCCCACAGTCCGGCGTTCTCCCGCGGCGTGGCACCGGCCGAGTGGGTCTGCGTGTACCCGTTCGTCAGGAGCTACGACTGGTACATCCTGCCGATGGAGGAGCGCCGTCAGATGCTCATGGACCACGGCATGAAGGGCCGCAAGTACCCCCAGGTACTCTCCAACACGGTGTCGTCCTTCGCGCTGGGGGACTACGAATGGATCCTGGCGCTCGAGGCCCCAGACCTCGTGGACCTCGTGGACCTCATGCGGCATCTCCGGGAGACCGAAGCCCGCCGGCACGTGCGCGAGGAAGTACCGTTCTTCACCGGCCGGCGGATCACCCACGACGAGATTGCAGAGGTACTCCAGTGACCACTCAGGTATTCGACCCGCGCGAGGGCGTCGACGAGAACGGGAGGATGGCCCCGAAGGCGTACGACGCCGTCGTGCTCGCCTCCTTCGGTGGACCCGAGGGGCAGGACGACGTCATCCCGTTCCTGCGCAATGTCACGCGTGGCCGCGGCATCCCGGACGAGCGCCTCGAGGAGGTCTCGCACCACTACCGCGCCTTCGGCGGCGTGAGTCCGATCAACGGCCAGAACCGGGCGCTGCGGAGCGCGATGGAGGCCGAGCTGCGCCGCCGCGGCATCGATCTTCCGGTGTACTGGGGCAACCGCAACTGGGAACCGTTCATCGCCGATACCCTGCAGGAGGCGTACGACGCCGGTCACCGCAAGGTCCTCGCGGTGACCACGAGCGCCTACTCCTGCTACTCGAGCTGCCGGCAGTACCGCGAGGATCTCGGCATGGCCCTGGTGACGACGGGCCTGGAGGGGCGGCTCGAGGTGGACAAGGTACGCCAGTACTTCGACCACCCCGGCTTCGTGGAGCCCTTCGTCGAGGGCGTCACCGAGGGCCTCGCGAAGGTCCGCGCCGGTCTCGCCGAGCGAGGTACCCCCGAGGCTCCCGTGCACATCATGTTCTCCACCCACTCCATCCCGATGGGCGACGCCGAGGCGGCAGGGCCGCGTGATGCCGACGGCGGGCCGGTGTACGAGGAGGGCGCCTACGTGGCGCAGCATCTCGCCACGGCCCAGGCCGTCCTCGACCGGATCCCGGAAGCCGAAGGGCTCGAGTGGTCGCTCGTCTACCAGTCGCGCTCCGGCGCCCCGCACATCCCCTGGCTCGAGCCGGACATCAGCGACGCCCTGCGGGACCGCTACGAGAACGGCACGCGCGGCGTCGTCGTGGTGCCCCTCGGGTTCGTCACCGACCACATGGAGGTCGTCTGGGATCTCGACACCGAGGCGAGGCAGACGTGTGACGAGCTCGGCATCGTCATGGACCGCGTCCCCACGCCCGGCACGCATCGGAAGTTCATCGAGGGCCTGATCGATCTGATCCTCGAGCGCACGCTCGAGAACAACATCGCGGATCGTCCCTCGACGACGTCGCTGGGCCCCTGGTACGACGTCTGCCGGCCGAACTGCTGCGCCAACCGGCGCGGGGAGAAGCCGACCATCGCGGCCGTCGACTCCACCGTGGGCACTCCGCTGCCGAACCCCGGCGAGTGATGACACCCATCAGGATCGGGACCCGGGGCAGTGCCCTGGCGATGACGCAGACCACATCGGTGGCGGAGCGAGTTGGCGACCTCGCGGAGTCGTCCTACGAGCTCGTGCGGGTCCGGACCGAGGGCGATGTCCTGAAGGGCTCGCTCTCGCAGATCGGCGGCACGGGTGTCTTCGTCGCGGCACTGCGTGAGGCGGTGCTCCAGGAGCGGTGCGACCTCGCGGTGCACTCGCTCAAGGACCTGCCGACGCTGCCCGCCCCCGGCCTCACGCTCGCCGCCGTACCGGAGCGGGAGGACGTCCGCGATGCCCTGTGTGCCCGCGACGGTCTCACGCTCGCCACACTGCCCGACGGCGCCAGGGTGGGGACCGGGTCGCCGAGGCGGGCCGCGCAGCTCAGAGCCGCCCGGCCGGGGATCGAGGTGGTGGACATCCGCGGGAATGTGGATACACGTCTCGGTCGCGTCGCCGGTCTCGTCAGCGGTGCTCCTGGAGATCTCGACGCCGTGGTCCTCGCCGCTGCCGGGCTGCGCCGGTTGGGCCGCGAGAAAGCCATCACCGAACTCGTCGATCCCGCCGTCATGCTGCCGGCGCCCGGTCAGGGTGCCCTGGCGGTGGAGTGCCGCGAGAGCGAATCGGCGCCGGGATTGCGGGAGGCCCTGACGTCCTACGACCACGGCTCCACCCGGCTTGCCGTCACGGCGGAACGCGCCGTCCTCTGGCGCCTCGAAGCCGGATGCAGTGCCCCGATCGGCGCGCTGGCCCGCGTGCAGGGTGACGAGCTGGCGCTCGAGGCGGTGGTCTGCAGTCTCGACGGGCGGTCGATCCTCCGGCTGAACCGCACTGCTCCCGTCGGGGATGCCGATGCAGCCTCGCAGCTCGGTCACGACCTCGCCGATGAACTCCTCGCCGCGGGCGCGGCCGGCATCGCCCCGCTGACCACGTAGGCGCCGATGGCAGCAGCAGAGGGGCCCACCCCGCCGGTCATCGTCCTGAGGCACCCCGCACGCGCAGTCCGGCTGACCGCGGCGCTGGGGGAGGCGGGCTTCAGGGTGTCCGCGCTGCCGCTCACGGACACCGAGCTGCCGGACGACACCGACGCCGTGGTGCGCGAACTGGCAGCGCTGGCTCGGGGGGAGTACGCGTGGCTCGTGGTGACGAGCGGAAACACCGTGCAGGCTCTCGACCTGGTCGCCCGGGGATCCGGAACCTCGGTCGCGGACGCCGTCCGGACCGGGGGTGCCCGGGTGGTGGCGGTGGGAACGGCGACGGCCGACCTGCTGGGAGGTATCGGCGTCGAGGTGTCGCTGCTCCCCGAGGACGAATCCGCGGCCGGCATCCTGGACATCTTCCCGCACGGCTCTCCCCACGGCTCTCCCCACGGTTCTCCCCACGGCACCGGCCGGGTCCTCCTGCCGCAGTCCGATCTCGCCCCCGACACTCTTCGCGCCGGACTGGAACGTCTTGGCTGGTCCGTACGGCGCGTCGAGGCCTACCGCACCGTGCCCTATCCCGCCGAGCCGGAGCGACGTGTCCCCGGCGTCGAGGAGGCCGGCGTCCCGCCACCGCTGCTCGGCATGAGCGACGCCCTGGACCTGGTGACCGGTACTGTGCGGGCCGTCGTCGTCTTCACCGCGCCCAGCGCCGTGCGGCAGTTCGGTGACAGGGTGATCGGGTCCGGTGGCGTACGGCCCTCGTTCACAGCGGTCGCGATCGGCCGCACCACGGCAGCTGCCCTGCGCGCTGAGGGCTGGGACCCGGCGGCCACAGCGGCCATGCCCACGCCGGAGGGCATCGTCGGTGCCGTCCGTCACGCGACCGGCCGCACTGCCACGACAGATCATTCGCTGTAGACCGAACGGAGATCGATCATGAGTTTCCCCCAGCACCGCCCGCGCAGGCTGCGGTCCACCCCGGCCATGCGGCGGATGGTCGCCGAGCACCGGGTGCATCCTGCCGAGCTGATCCTGCCGGCGTTCATCCGCGAGGGCCTCACCGAGCCCTCGCCCATCTCGTCCATGCCCGGCGTCGTCCAGCACACCACCGACTCGCTGAAGCGGGCTGCGGCGGAAGCGGTGGAGCGCGGGGTGGGCGGCATCATGCTCTTCGGCATCCCCGAGCACCGCGACGCCACCGGCAGCGCGGGCATCGATCCCGACGGCGTCCTGAACCGGGCGATCGCCGACGTCAGGAGCGAGGTGGGGGACTCGCTCGTCGTCATGAGCGACGTCTGCCTCGACGAGTTCACCGATCACGGTCACTGCGGGGTGCTCGACGCCGACGGCGCCGTGGACAACGACACCACCCTGGCGCTCTACGCGCAGATGGCGGTGGAGCAGGCCAACGCCGGAGCGCACGTCCTCGGGCCCTCGGGCATGATGGACGGACAGGTCGGCGTCATCCGGCAGGCCCTGGACGACGCGGGCCACCAGGACACCACGGTGCTCGCCTACGCCGCGAAGTACGCCTCCGCCTTCTACGGGCCCTTCCGCGAAGCCGTCGACTCCCAGCTCACCGGTGACCGCCGGACCTACCAGATGGACGCGGCGAACCGCCGGGAGGCACTCCACGAGGTGGAACTCGACCTGGAGGAGGGCGCCGATCTCGTGATGGTCAAGCCCGCCATGAGCTATCTGGACATCCTCGCCGATGTCGCGGCCATGTCACCCGTGCCCGTCGCGGCCTACCAGATCTCAGGCGAGTACGCCATGATCGAGGCTGCAGCGGCGAACGGCTGGATCGACCGGCGGCGCGCCATCGAGGAATCGGTTCTCGGCATCAAGCGCGCCGGGGCGCAGCTGATCCTCACCTACTGGGCCTCGGAGCTCGCGCTCTGGCTCGACGACCACCACAGCTAAGGAACCCCACATGACCACGCCCTCCCCGACGTCGGACACCCTGTACGAGCGTGCCCGCGCCCTGATGCCCGGCGGCGTCAACTCCCCGGTCCGCGCCTTCGGATCGGTCGGCGGGACGCCGCGTTTCCTCGTCGACGCGCAGGGCGCCTATGTCACCGACGCCGACGGTACGCAGTACGTGGATCTCGTCGGATCGTGGGGTCCGGCGCTGCTCGGCCACTCGCATCCCGAGGTCATCGCCGCCGTCCACCGGGCGGTGGACCACGGGCTCACGTTCGGTGCCTCCACTCCCGCCGAGGCCGAGCTCGCGCAACTCGTGCAGGAGCGCGTCCCCGCCGTCGAGCTCCTGCGCATGGTGTCCACCGGCACCGAGGCGACCATGACCGCGGTGCGCCTGGCCCGCGGGTTCACCTCGCGGAATCTGATCGTGAAGTTCGCCGGGTGCTACCACGGGCACGTCGACAGCCTCCTCGCGGCGGCCGGGTCCGGCGTCGCGACGCTCGCGCTGCCCGGGTCCGCCGGTGTCACGGAGGCGACGACGGCGGAGACCCTCGTGCTCCCGTACAACGACGTCGAGGCCGTCGAGGAAGCCTTCCGCACCCACGGCGGGAACATCGCGGCCATCATCACCGAGGCAGCGCCTGCGAACATGGGCGTGGTCACACCGGCGCCGGGTTTCAACGCCTTCCTGAGCCGGATCAGCGCCGAGCACGGCGCACTGTTCATCGTCGACGAGGTGATGACCGGGTTCCGCACGCACCCCGGCGGGTACTGGAAGCTCACGGGCGGGGCCGAGGATGCCGAGCACCCGTGGACCCCGGACCTGCTGACGTTCGGCAAGGTCATCGGCGGCGGTATCCCGGCCGCGGCGCTCGGTGGCCGGGCCGACGTCATGAACCACCTCGCGCCGATCGGGCCGGTGTACCAGGCCGGCACGCTGTCCGGGAACCCGATCGCGATGGCCGCCGGCGTCGCCACCCTGACGGCGGCGACGGACGACGTCTACCGTCACGTCGACGCCCGCTCCCTGGAGCTGAGCCACGCCGTCTCGGACGCGCTCACCGAGGCCGGCGTGGACCACTCGATCCAGCGTGCGGGGAATCTGTTCAGCGTCGCGTTCGGGACCTCTGCGCATGGGGTGTGGAACTACGCCGATGCCCAGGCCCAGGAGACGTTCCGGTACGGGCCGTTCTTCCACTCCATGCTCGACTCCGGTGTCTATCTGCCCCCGTCGGTGTACGAGGCGTGGTTCCTCTCGGCGGCGCACGACGACACCGCGATGGAGCGCATCATCGCGGCCCTGCCGGCGGCTGCCCGCGCTGCCGCGACGGCGGTCCCGCTCGACTGAGCGCCTAGGTCAGCGACGATCGTACGACGACGGTGCTCGGCGCCTGACTCAGGCGCTCGGCGTCATGTCCCATGGGTTGAGGCAGAGGACGCCGAGGGGCTCGAAGTGTCTGGTGTTCCGCGTTGCGATGGTCATTCCTGCGGACTGGGCTACGGCGGCGATGAGGGCGTCGTCGAACGGTGCATGCTCCGGTACCTGATACCCTGCGAGAACCCGGGCCGCCGCGAGGTCGAAGGACAGCACTCGGTCGGCGAACGCGGGCAGGAAGTTCTCCGTGAACCAGCGGCGCAGCACCTTCCCCTGCGGGGCGTCCGATCGCTCCTGGGCGATCACCCCTCGCTCGATCTCCGCGATGGTGAACGCTGAAACGAACTGGTCACTGAGGGGAACCGATGCCGCCCACACCTCGACGGGCCGGTTGCGGCGGCGGACGCGCAGCGCAGAGACGACGTTGGTGTCCAGGACGTACTTCACAGATCTGCCGAGCGGGCCGTCAGTCCGAGGCGGTCTGGTTCGAAGTCGATGTCGGCACCGTCGTCGGTTCCCAGAAGGTCGACGAGGGTGACGGGCTCGTCCATCAGGGCCCTGGTGAGCATCTCGCGCACCTCAGCCTCCACCGAGCGGTGACGCACTTTGGCACGCGCGCGTAGCGCGGCCTTGGTTCCCGCAGGAAGATTGCGGATCAGAATCTGTTCCATGAGTGACCACCTTCGATATCGATTCCACGATATCAGTGCTGGATCGGATCGCTCTGACAACAGCAGAGCGGCCTTCGAAGGACCGCACCGCGCCGGTCTCGTCCGAGCCCGCAATCCTGGTCGCAGGCTTCGATCCATAGGAGAGTTGATCCATGGTGACTGCGAACGCGATGAACGCGAGCCCGACGAACGAACCCGCCACGGACAAGGACCAGGAACCAGGACCCGGGCGTGCACGGCAGAACGCGATCTACCGCGCGGGAGTCCTGGGGCGAACACCGATCGTGCCCACGGACTTCGCAACGCTCGAGCGGCGCGCACGCCGCAGGATGTCGGCGAAGGCATGGGCCTATACGGCCGGAGGTGCCGGGGACGGTTCCACCATGCGGGCCAACCGCGAGGCGTTCGAGCGGTGGAAGATTGTTCCGCGGGTCCTGCGCGACGTCTCCCGCCGCGATATCAGCGTGGAGCTCTTCGGCCGGCGAATTCCCGCACCGGTCCTGCTGGCACCCCTCGGCGCCTCCGACCTGGTCCACCCCGAGGCCGACAGGGCCATTGCCCGGGCTGCCGCGGATCTGGGTGTGCCCTACATCCTCTCGAACCAGGCAGGGGTTCCGATGGAGGAGTGCGCCGCTGCGATGGGATCAGCACCGCGCTGGTTCCAGCTGTACTGGAGCAAGGACGACAGGCTCGTGGACAGCCTGCTGGAGCGGGCGAAGAACATCGGCGCCGAGGCCGTCGTCGTCACCCTCGACACCCAGCTGCTCGGCTGGCGGCCCCTGGACCTCAACCTGGGCTCACTGCCGTTCAGCCAGGGACAGGGCATTGCCCAGTACACCGCCGATCACACGTTCCTGCAGATAGTTCGGGAACGACTCGCAGCAGCAAGGGCCGCGGGCATCAAGGACACGGCCGACGTCACCCTCGGCTCCATCAGGACCCTGGTGAACATCAGCAGACGCTTCCCCGGCCGGTTCCTGGACAATCTGCGCTCACCCGTTCCACGCGCCGCCGTCGAGACGTTCCTGGACATCTACTCCCGCCCCTCATTGACGTGGCAGGACCTGATCACGCTTCGGAACCGCACGGACCTGCCCGTGGTCCTCAAGGGTGTGCTGCACCCGGACGACGCCCGGCGGGCGCTGGACATCGGCGTCGACGGAATCATGGTCTCCAACCACGGCGGGCGTCAGGTGGGCGGCAGCATCGCGTCCCTGGACGCGCTCGCGGATATCGCGGGCGTCGTCGGGGGCAAGGCCACCCTGCTGTTCGACAGCGGCATCCGCACCGGCGCCGACATCTTCAAGGCGCTCGCCCTGGGTGCGGACGCCGTGACCGTCGGTCGTCCCTACCTGTACGGGCTGGCGTTGAACGGGGCCCAGGGAGCGCGCGACACCGTCGCCAACCTCATCGCCGAATTCGACCTCACCCTCGGGCTGGCCGGACATGTCTCGGCCCGGGAGATCACCGTGGAGAGCCTGAGCAGCCGCTGACGCAGGTTCCTCCGATCCAGGGGCCCTCCGCTGTCACAGGCGCGAATTCTCGTGCAACCTCCAATGCGTCGCTCCAGCATCACGCGGTGAGCTGCACGAGTTTTGCGACCGTGTTGGCATTACGGGCGGTGCCGATGACCCCGAGCCGCTTCTCGAACCAGGCGGCCTGGAGTTTCGATGTCCCCGCGGCGTCGGCGTAGCGGATGAACACCTCCATCCCGTCCACGACGAACAGATCGGGTGCGCTGCTGTCCGCCGCCAGGACGAGACCGGTGTGCGGCGGTCCGTCGAGGAACACCGTCATCACCCACCGTCCCTCCTGGGTGCCGACGAACGGGTTGCGCCGCTCGCCGTCGACGAGCTGTTCATGCGATCGGACGACGACGGGCAGATCGTGGCCGAATGTCTCGCGGATGGTGCGCCTGACGAGCTCGGCACACGCTGATGAGGAACGGGCACCGCGCTCGAAGACGACGTTCCCGGCCACCTGCAGGGTCACGACGCCTTCAAGGCCCACGGCTTCTAGCGCTGAGCGCAAAGCCGGCATCCGCAGGGCGGTCGGCCCTCCTACCCCTCGGATCAGTGCGACGTCCCTCGGCATGGCGACGGCATAGCCGCTGGGCTTCACAGGGCATCAGGGAGTCCAGTCGTGTTGTTCGACCCTGCGGCAAGGTCATCGGCGGCGGCTTACACGCTCCCGGCATCGCGGCCAGCGAGGAGGGCCGGCTCGATTCAAGGGGCCACCACCGTCTTGAGCCAGCCCTCCTCGCGCCGATCGAAGCTCAGGTAGGCGTCGACGATGTCGGTGATCGGCTCGTGCTGGGTGATGAACCTCGTCGGGTCGAATACCCCCGAAGCGACGAGGTCGAGCAGCGGCGGTGTGACCGAGCGGTGGTCGCAGTTACCCATCCGGATGGTCAGGTTCTTGTTCATCGCCTGCCCGATCGGGTAGGACATCAGGTCCGGGCTATAGACCCCGATGATGCCGATGCGACCATACTTCCGGACGGTTTCGATACTCCACTGTGACACCTGCGACGGCGCGTTGCCCGGCACCCAGTTCTCGCCCTGGATGTTCGTCTTGGGAGCCACCTGCGCCACTTCCTGCCCGAACTCGTCCGCCTGCTGCTCGCTGTCCGCCGCTGCCGGTCCGGATCTGGGGCGCTGCGCATCGACGCCCACGGCATCGATGACGGCGTCCACGCCGATTCCTAGCGTCGCCTCCATGATGGCCTGCACCGGGTCCTCACGGTTGAAGTTGATGACCTCGGCGTTCTGGTCGAGCGCCAGGACGAGCCGGGTGTCGATGCCGTCGACTGCGAACACCCGCGAGGCTCCCTGCCGGAAGGCAGATACGATCGCGAACTGCCCGACGGGTCCCGCTCCGTATACCGCGACGGTGTCCCCGCGCTGCACACCGGCCAGTTGGGCCCCGAACCATGCGGTGGGGAAGATGTCCGAGAGCAGAATGGCCTGCTCATCACTGATGTTGTCCGGCAGTGCGGTCAGGGTGTTCGATGCCCATGGAATACGCGCGTACTCGGCCTGGAGCCCATCGACGGGTCCCGTTGACCCGGGCCCACCGAAGAAGCACGTTCCCGCCTGCGGGCCGTTCGGGTTCGCGTTGTCGCACTGGGCTGTGTGTCCGGCTCGGCACTGCCAGCAGACGCCACAGGACATGGTCGAGGACACCACCACCCGGTCTCCGGGGGCGAAGCGGCGGACTGCATCGCCAACGGCAGTAATCTCGCCGACAGCTTCGTGGCCGAGGATCGTCCCTTCCTTCATGGGCGCCATGGTGCCGCGGATGAAATGCAGATCGGTACCGCAGATGGCGGTCCGGGTGACGCGCACGATGGCGTCAGTGGGATCGATGATCGAAGGATCATCGACGTTGTCGAGTCGGATATCACCTTCACCGTGCCAGACAAGGGCTTTCATGATGTGTGCTCCTTCAGCTTCGAGCGACCAGCGGGACGACTGATCATCAACTCTGCTCAACGCTAGGAGTGGCACCGCAGGCCCCTCAAGAATCAGGACTGATGCATGCTGTCGTTGACATCATTGACAGTGTGACGTAGCCGATCGAGGCCACACTGTGATGCGCTGACGGGGACGAAGGCAGGTAGCCGCACGAATGCGGGGATATGTCCGGTGAGCGTCTGGCAGTAGATCACCCGGCCGCCGGGCACGACTACTGCCGCGCCATGTCCTTGGAGGGAGTGAGTGAGTGGCCGCCGTTGAATGGCACGGCGGTCCTGTCCTCCACACCGGGTTCGAGCACCGGCCAGGCGCGCTCGACGACGGCATCAGGCTCCGTCCGCCGGAGGTACTCCTCGAAGTTCGCCGCCTGGTGGGCGGCCCAGACGACGAGCGAGGCGTGGAGCTCCGCTGCGGGCTTCCGGAGGAACTCGTGCCGGTCGGCGAGGATCCGGCCGACACGCAGGGTCGCCAGAACGTCCGCCGCGGAGGTGTGGGCGTTCTCGAAGCCGACGCCGTAGTGCTCGCTCACTGCCGTGAGCGTCCGTTTGCCCCGACGATACCGATCGGCCTGCTTGTCCATGACGTACGGGTCGATCACCGGGAAGGGGACGGGCGTGTCGACGTCGTGGCGCAGGCCTTCCCGGGCGAGCACCGTGAAGTCGTACCGCGCATTGTAGGCCAGCACGGGCACGCCGTCGTCGAACAGGCGGGTGAGGACCGCCGCGATGCCCTGCACCACATCTGAAGCGGGAAGACCGTGGCTCCGAGCGTGCTCCGTGGTGACTCCGTGGATCGCGGTGGCGCCGTCCGGGATCTCGACGCCGGGATCGGCCAGCCACTCATGATGCTCGAGGATGTCGCCGTGGGCGTCGACGAGGATGATGGTCGCGGTGACGATGCGCGCGCTCGACGGATCGCGCCCCGTCGTCTCGAGGTCGAAGGCAGCCCGTGGTTCCTCGTGCCAGCTCGTCATAAGTTCACGTTACCGGTGGCTGCCGACCAATCGAGGATTCCGCTCCGACAGTCGCAACACTCCGGCCTAGTGTTGGGCTCATGGATCCACAGGACACGGCAGGTGGGGAGGCCGCAGAGCATGGGCGGATCGTGGATCCGCCACGAGGTGCCCCGGACGTCTACGCCGAGGCCGTTCTGGCCGTGACCGGGATGATTCCACCGGGCCACGTGCTGACCTACGGCGACATCGCCGAGCTCCTCGGCTGCGGCGGTCCACGGCAGGTCGGTCGTGCACTGTCCCACAGCACCCGGAGCGTGCCATGGTGGCGCGTGCTGCGCGCCGGCGGTCACCCCGCGAGTGGCCTCGCCGACCGCGCCAGACCACACTACGACGACGAGGCCACGCCGCTGAGGGCGCCGGAGGATCCGGCCGGTCCGGGGGACTATCGCGTGGATCTCGGCCGAGCCCGCTGGTGGCCGACGACGGCGGAGCAGACCGTCATCGCGGGCCTCGGTGCTTCCAGGCGGTCCGCGAACGACGAGCCACGGACACGGGTATCGGTACGAGAGCCGGATGTGCGCTGATTGTCCGTGGAGTGTGGTGGGCTTGATCCATGACCAGCACCGTCCATGACGCTCCCGCACCGCCTTCCGGCGCCGATCGAGACGGAGCCGCAGAGAAGCCGGCGAGCGGCTACGACGCCGTCCTCGACTCGCTGCAGCAGCTCGCCGGGCAGGTCCTCGTCCTCGGTGCTCCCGGCAGCGGGAAGTCCACGCTGCTCACCGATCTGGCCGTCCGCCGGATCGACGCCGGGACCCTGGAGCCCGAGGGACTCCTCGTGCTCGGTCCCACGCGCGCCGCCGCCACGAGACTCCGGGACGAGCTCACCGCGAAGCTCGACCGCAGCATCAGCACAGCCCCTGCCCGCACCTGGTCCTCCTACGCCTTCGACCTCATCCGCCGAGCCCGGGCCGAGGGGCGGATGCCCGCGATCAGGCGCGCACCTCGTCTGCTCTCGGGAGCGGAACAGGACCTGATCATCAAGGAACTCCTCGCCGGACACGGGCAGGACGGCGCGCCCGGTCCGTCGTGGCCCGCGAGTCTCGCACTGGCCCTTCCCACGCGGGGTTTCCGCCAGGAGATCCGCGATCTGTTCGACCGCGTGAGCGAGTACGCGGTGTCCGCCGAGGACCTCGCGGCCTGGGGAGAGCGCTTCGATCGCCCGGACTGGACCGCCGCAGCCGAGCTCTACCGCGAATACCGCGACGTGCTCGAGCTGCGCATGCCCGAGGCCTTCGACCCGGCAGGGATCCTCACGGCCGCGCGCGAGATCCTGGAGACCGATCGTGAGTTCCTCGACCGGGAGCGCGCGCGCCTGCAGCTGGTCCTGGTGGACGACTATCAGGAGGCGAACCCCGGTATCCACGCACTGCTCGGACTCATCGGCGCGGGTAACGACGTCGTCATCACCGCCTGCCCGGACACGGTGGCCCAGGGCTTCCGTGGGGCGCGCCCCGATCTCACGGGGCGCCTGTCCACTCTTTTCCGGCGTCGGGGGGGCCTGACGACGCTGACGCTGCCCGGATCCCGGACGTTGAGGGGTCAGTCGGCCGGCGCCTGGAGCAACGTGGCCGCGCGCATCGCCACCACCGGTGTCAGCACGGCCTACCGTGATGTGCAGGGAGCGCTGCCCGGCGGGCCGGACGACGCACACCTGCGACATGCGGGGAGCGAGGTGATCCACGGCGGCTCGGTGCAGGACGGCATGCTGCAGGACGGCGCGTCGAAGCAGCCAGGAGCCCTCTCCGTGCACGTCCTCGACAGCGTGTTCCACGAGCAGCGCTTCATCACCCAGCAGGTGCTCGAGGCACACCTGTTCGGCGGGCGCAGCTTCGACGACATCGCCGTGATCGTCCGGAACGGAGCGCAGGTCTCCGCCGTGCAGCGCTATCTCACGGCGCAGGGGATCGCCGTGAACGTACCGGCCTCCGAGACGGCCATCCGGGAGGAGCCGGCGGTGCGTCCCCTGCTCGACCTCTATGCCGTGGCCGTGGGCAGGGCACAGCTCGACACCGAGCTGTGCATCTCCCTGCTCACCTCGAGGATCGGCGGCGCGGGCAGCCTGGAGCTGCGGCGACTGCGCCAGCAGCTGCGGCGCATCGAACTGCAGCGCGGCGGAGGCCGTACGAGCGACGAACTGCTCACCGATCTCTTCTCCGCACCGGACGAGATCGCCGGGCTCTCCTCGGAGGGAGCGCCCGCCCGGCGCCTGTACCGCATGCTGGAGGCGGGACGGGCCGCTGCCGACGACGTGGCCGCCGATGCCGAGACGGTCCTCTGGGCGCTGTGGTCCGCCTCCGGGCTCGCGCAGCAGTGGTCGACGGCGGCCCTGTCCGAGGGGCCGTTCTCCGCCCGCGCGGACCGCGATCTGGACGCCATGATGGCCCTGTTCACCACGGCCGAGCGCTTCGTGGAGCAGGTACCCGGGGCCGATCCCGAGCTCTTCCTCGACTACATCCTCAGCCAGGACATCCCCATGGACACGCTGGCCCAGCGCGCGAGCCGGCAGGCGTCGGTCTCCGTCCTCACCCCGGCCAGTGCAGCGGGCAGGCACTGGCCCATGGTGATCGTGGCCGGTGTGCAGGACGGCGTCTGGCCGAATCTGCGGCTTCGAGGGGAGCTGCTCGGCTCCGGGGAGCTGCGGGCCCTGCTCGATCACGGCGAATCCTTCCGGAGCACCCGCGATCCCGTCTCCCTGCTGCAGGACATCCGCTTCGACGAGCTGCGCACCTTCTCGCTCGCGGTGTCCAGGGCCAGCCAGGAGCTGGTGTGCTGCGCCGTGTCCTCCCAGGACGAGCAGGCCTCCCCGTTCCTCGATGTACTGGACCCGCTGCCGGCAGGTGTCGAGGCGAGGACGCGTACCGAGGTACTGCGTCCCCTCACTCTCCGCGCGCTGGTCGCGGAGCTGCGCCGGGTGGCACAGGATCCGCAGGCCAGTACCGTCCTGTCCGAGGAGGCCGTGCAGCACCTGGGTCGTATGGCCGTCGCGGAGCCTCCCGTGCCCGGAGCCCATCCGGCGCAGTGGTGGGGGCTGGCCGAGGTGAGCAGCGATGCCCCGGTGGTACCGGAGGATCAGGCCATCACTGTCTCGCCGTCGAAGGTGGAGTCCGTGCTCGCCTCGCCCCTGAGCTGGTTCGTCTCCGCAGCGGGCGGGGAGCGGACCACGGACTTCGCCCGGTCGCTCGGGACCCTGGTCCATCAGATCGCGCAGGATCTCCCCGATGCCACGGGTCAGGAGTACACCCGCGAACTCGAACGGCGCTGGCCGCGGCTGGGCATCAGCGACTCCTGGGAGGGACAGGCCGATTTCCGGCGGGCCGAGGGCATGGTCCGCAAACTCGCTGCCTATGTGCTGCTGATGCGGAAGTCCGGGCGCACGCTGCAGGCCACGGAGGTGGACTTCTCCGTCGATCTCACGATGCTCGTCGAGGGAGTCGAGCGGACGGCACGTCTGCGGGGCCAGATCGACCGGCTCGAACGCGACGCCGAGGGCCGCGCCGTCGTCGTCGACCTGAAGACGGGCAGGAGCGCACCGACCGCGGCCGACATCGAGCATCACCCGCAGCTGGCCGCCTATCAGACCGCCGTGGCATCCGGAGCCCTCGCCGAGGACCCGGCCGACGACGTCACCGCCGACGACGCTGCGCGTACCGGGTCGCCCGGGGGTGCCTCACTCGTGCACCTCGGGACGACGGCGAAGAACGTGGCCGTCCAGGAACAACCCCCGGTCGGCTCCGAGGACACCTGGGCGAGGACCATGATCGAGGACGCCGCGGCAATGATGTCCGCCGCCACGTTCGACACCGTCCACGATCCGCGCAGATCAGGTTTCGGTGGCAGTGGGTGCCGGCTGCCCGAGATCTGCCCACTGTGCGAAGAGGGCAGGCAGGTGACCCAGTAATGGCAGCCCCGACCTCCACCCGCACCTACTCGGCGCGGGAACTCGCGGAGCTTCTGCACGCCGATGCCGGCGCCGAGGTGCAGTATCCCACCGAGGATCAGGCCCGGGTCATCGAGGCGCCCCTGGAGCCGCTGCTGGTGATCGCCGGAGCCGGATCGGGCAAGACCCGCACCATGGCGGACAGGGTGGTCTGGCTCGTCGCGAACAGGCTGGTGCGCCCCGAGCAGATCCTCGGCGTCACGTTTACTCGCAAGGCGGCCGGAGAACTGGCCTCCCGTGTCCGCCTGCGACTGGCGCAGCTCTATGCGGCGCTCGGTACGGACGACACTCCCTCCGGCGTGGACGTGGTCGACCGCCTCGACCCGGCCATCTCCACCTACCACTCGTTCGCCAACGGAATCGTCCAGGACTACGGGCTGCGCATCGGCGTCGAGCGCGACTCCGTCATGCTCGGAACGGCGCAGTCCTGGCAGCTCGCCCACTCCGTCGTCGAGGCGTACGACGGCGAATGGGCGCATTTCACGGCGGCCAAGAGTACCCTCGTGAAGGCGGTGCTCGACATGGCGGGGGAATGCGCCGAGCACCTGGTCAGCCCGGCGACCGTCCGTGCCGAGCTCCGGCGCCACATCGAGTACGTCACCGGTCGGGCCTACGTGCACGGGACCTCGAAGGCTCCCACCCAGAAGGTGCAGGAGCTCCTGGACCGGCTGCGCACGCGGGTCACCGTCACGGAACTCGTCGAGAGCTATGCTGCCGCGAAGCTCGCACGTCGCCAGCTCGACTTCGGCGATCTCGTCTCGCTCGCGGCCAGGATCGCGCGGGACATCCCGGAGGCAGGGCAGCTGGAGCGTGAGAAGTACCGCGTGGTGCTGCTGGACGAGTTCCAAGACACCTCCCACGCGCAGATGGTGCTGTTCTCGCGCCTGTTCGCCGACGGTCGATCGGTCACCGCCGTCGGCGACCCGCACCAGTCGATCTACGGTTTCCGCGGAGCGTCGGCGGGACAACTGGGAACCTTCCGGACCGCGTTCCCGACCCTTGCGGGCGATGATCGGGCTCCGGCGCCCGTGACGCACCTGTCCGTGGCATGGCGGAATTCGACGGCCATCCTCGAGGCGGCGAACACCGTGGCAGGCCCGCTCAACAGGCCCGCCCCCTGGCTGCGCACCACGACCGTCCAGCAGGTACCGGAACTCGACGCCCGACCCGGGGCGCCGCTCGGAGAGGTGACCCTGGGGCGCTTCCTGACCGACGCCCCGGTGCAGGGTGGCGTGCCGCTGGACGAGGCGCCCGAGGGCGACTCGCCACAGGAGCGCGTCGCACCCCTCAGCGAGGCGGAGGCCATCACGCAGCAGGTGCTGCAGCAGCGTCGACGTTCCTTCGAGACCCACAACGGCGTAGCTCTTCCACCCACCATGGCGGTCCTGTGCCGGGGGCGGAAGCAGTTCGCGCCGATCCGGCGGGAACTCGAGCGTGCCGGTGTACCGGTGCAGGTGGTGGGCCTTGGGGGCCTGCTGCGCACGCCCGAGATCGTGGATCTGCTCGCCACGTTGCGGGTGCTCGGCGACCCCGACCGCTCGGACTCGATGCTCCGCCTCCTGTCCGGGGCACGGTGGCGCATCGGCCCCGCTGACCTGTTGGCGCTCGGTGACTGGTCCAGGCAGCTCGCGCACTCGCGCGAAGCCGCGTTCCGGCACACGACGGCGGCGGGGGAGGAGATC
Organism: Arthrobacter echini; assembly: GCF_004803505.1. Lineage (GTDB taxonomy): Bacteria > Actinomycetota > Actinomycetes > Actinomycetales > Micrococcaceae > Arthrobacter_D > Arthrobacter_D echini. The sequence continues at coordinate 84,405 of NZ_SSWH01000008.1, read as the reverse complement.
GACGACGAGCTGCGCGACGCCGTCGTCGCACCCGATACGGCCGAGGCCGGAAGTCTGGTCGAGGCGGTCGATCACCTCCCGCCCTCGGGCTGGGTGTCCTCGTCCGGGAGAACGCTCAGCGGTACCGCCCGGCAGCGCCTGGATGCCCTGCGGAAGGAACTGCGCGTCCTTCGCGGCTTCGTGGGGGACGACCTCGGCAGCATGATCGCGGAAGTGGAACGCACGATCCTGCTGGACATCGAAGTCGCGGCGAAGCCCGGGGTGGGGATCAACGAGGCGCGCCGAAATCTCGATGCCTTCACGGAGGCCGTGGCCGGCTTCGTCTCCACGGCCGAACGTGTGGATCTGCCGGCGTTCCTGGCCTGGCTGGAGGCGGCCGACCAGGAGGAGGACGGCCTGCCGGTGACACAGTTGGAGGCGAGCCGGGACGCAGTACAGCTCCTCACCGTGCATGCGTCGAAGGGCCTGGAGTGGGATGTCGTCCTCGTACCCGGGCTCAACGCAGGGTCCTTCCCGAGCGAGCGGGATTCGCGCTGGAGCAGCGGGAACTCCTCGATCCCGTGGCCGCTGCGCGGAGACGCGCCGGAACTGCCGCAGTGGGACTGGGAACAGCAGGACCAGAGGGCGTGGCTGACCAGTGAGTCGGAGTTCACCGATGACGCGAGATTCCACGCGGAGCGGGAGGAACGACGGCTGGCGTACGTGGCATTCACGCGCGCCAAGCACGTTCTGGTCTGCACCTCGTCCGCGTGGGCAGGAGGGCGTTCCAAACCCGCCGCGCCGTCGTCCTTCCTCCACGAGCTCGTGGGCCTCGCCGAAGCCCGGACGCCCGGCATCACCTGTCCGCATTGGATCGACGACGAGGTCGGTGGGACCAACCCGGCAACCGCGAGACCCGAGCGGGCCAGCTGGCCGATCGACCCGCTGGGTCCCCGCCGCACGGCCATGGAGCAGGCGGCACGGGCCGTCCTCGAGCAGGCTGCAGCACCTTCGCCAGACACGACCTCCGAGACCGACGGCGGACGATGGGGTCGTGAGGTCAGGCTCGCCCTGGCGCGGCAGAGCCGGGAGGGCGAACGGTTGCCGCTCACACTGCCCGCCCACATCTCGGCCTCGACCCTCGTGGAACTGCGTGAGGATCCGGAAGCCGTGATGCGGCAGCTACGACGACCGCTGCCCCGCAGGCCGGGCTCGGCGGCCCGCAGGGGCACCGCCTTCCATGAGTGGATCGAGGAGTTCTACGGCTCGGCCGGCATGCTCGACCTCGGTGAGTACCCCGGTGGTGCTGACGCGTACGTGGACGAATCGCTCGGGCTGCAGGAGATGGCGGGGATCTTCGAGAGGTCCGAATGGGCCCTGCGCCAACCTGCAGCGATCGAGGCACCGATCGAGACGAAGATCAACGGTGTGGTGGTGCGCGGGCGCATCGACGCGGTGTTCCGTGACCCCGACGGCGGCTGGGACCTCATCGACTGGAAGACCGGGCATCCGCCGGCACCGCACCTGCGTGCTGCGAAGGCCGTTCAGCTGGCCGTCTACAGATTGGCGTGGTCGAGGCTGAAGGAGGTTCCCCTGGAGAGCGTGCGAGCAGCGTTCTTCTATGTCGGGGACAATCTGGTGGTGCGCCCGCACGATCTGGCCGACACTGCCGAACTCGAGCGGATCATCGCAGCGGCTTCGGGCGGCCGGACCGGCGGCGCCTGAACGGGACAGACCCTCCTCCAGGCGGATGGCCCTCCCCACATCAGTGACCGAAGGACACGACGGGCAGCGTCGTCGTCTCGAGCTCGTCGCGGGCACGCGCTTCCGGTTCCCCGACGGCGGAATCGTCGACCCTGCCGCGCGGCCGTGACGCAGGTCGGTCCGCCACCGGGCCCTGAGGGGCCGGAGAGGACCCGGCTGCTGTCCGGCCGCCGCGCGCGCCCTGGTCCTGCGTGTCGCCGTCGGCTCCGGAGACGTCCCGGTGGGCGTCCTCGGCCACGGCCGGTGGATTCCGCGACGTGACAGCGGTCGCGCCGTGCAGCTCCTGGTCTCCCGGGTGCGCCGCGGGCGTGTGGTCGTCGGCGCCCCGTTCATCACCCCATTCGAGCCGTTCCTGTTCCGCGTTCCGAGCGCGTTCGGCCGCCTCGTGCTGTTCGCGCTCGAGCGAGGCGACATCTGCCGCGAGGGCCCCGAGCATCTCCTGGGCCTCCCCGATCATCGACGCGTCCTCGAGAGCAACACCGCGGACCAGCCACTGCGCGAGCGCGAACTCCGCGGCGAGCGCCGAACGCCGCAGAAGATGGGGATCCACGGCCCCTGTCCGGGCAGCCGCATATGCGTCATGGACGGTCTGGACGAAGTCCGCGTCCTCGGCCGCCGCGAGCCAGGCGAAGTCCTGCGCCGGGTCGCTGAGGCTCAGCTCCGTCCAGCCGATGACGGCCGACACCTCGGCGCCGGAGAAGAGCAGGTGGTCCTCGTGCAGATCGCCGTGGACGACGGTGGGACTGAACCGCCACAGGCCGACATCCTCGAGCGCATGTTCCCAGCGACGCAGCAGGATCGCGGGGATCCTGCCGGTGGTCGCCGCCTGATCGAGCTCGTTGAGTCTGCGCTGGCGGTACTCGTCGGCTTCGTAGCTCGGCAGGTCGGCGCGCTGGACGAGCCCCTTCGGCAGGTCATGGATCGCCGCGATGACGCGGCCGAGCTCCTGGGCCACGGCAGGACCGCCACCGGTCACTGCCTCGAGGGTCCTGGTACTGCCGAGAAGATGCGAGTAGACGAACGTGCTGAGCTCACCCTGGCGCACGCTCCCGGCGAGATGGGGGATGAGGAAGGGCAGCTCGGCCTTCACCGCCGGCGTGAAGGCCCGCAGTGCCTGCAACTCGGTCTCCAGCCGCATGCTGGCCTCGACATGCCTGGGAGCGCGGACCCGCCACTGCTTGCCGGAATCGTCCATCAGCAACGCCGAGTCGAAGTCGGCCACGTCATCGGGAGTGCCTGCCACACCCGTCGGGGCCAGACCCGGCACGGCGGCGGTGGCCATGGCAGCAAGTTGCATCGGTGTGCGTTTCACACCCTCCACGGTAGGGCGTACCAGGGCCGTGGTACGACTCGGGACGCGGCGAGTCATCGCAGGTACTCCCCGCCACCGACCCCGCACTGCTCCTCCACGACCACGGCGGAGAATGCATTTCCGGGGTGGTGAGACCGTACCGTAGAACCATGACAGACATCCTCCGGAACCGTCTGCAGCCTCCACTGGAAACACTGCAGCTCTCCCGCGCCGACTCGGATCGCTTCGGTATGACGAGGACCACCGAGAATCTCCTCGAGACACTCCTGGCCGCACCCGGTACCAAGGTCCTGCCCGTCGCACGCGGCAGGGCACCCGTCAGTGGCACTGCACTGAGAATGATCCCCGCCACGGAGATCGGTACCCACGGCGTCCTGGTCTATCTCGGGCGCGTCAACGAGGGAGCGGCCGACGGCGGAGCCGAGGTGGTCCTCTCCGTACTCGAGGAGGAGGATCCGGCTCTGGCGCCCCTCGAGCAGTGGGCGGGTCTTCGTGACATCGCCGCCTCGCTCGACGCCCGCGACGTCGGGCTCTTCGTCGAGGCGGCCGCCATCGCCAACTGGCACGCGACACACACCCATTGCCCCCGGTGCGGAACCGCCACGATGGTGCGCGACGCCGGCTGGGTCCGGCAGTGCCCCAGGGACGGTTCGCAGCACTATCCCCGGACGGACGCCGCCATCATCGTCTCCGTGATCGACGACGAGGACCGGCTGCTGCTCGGATCCGCCGTGGCGTGGCCGGAGAACCGTTACTCGACGCTCGCCGGCTTCGTCGAGCCCGGCGAATCGCTAGAGGCAGCCGTTACCCGCGAGGTGGGAGAGGAGGCCGGAATCACCGTGGATTCACCCCAGTACCTCGGATCGCAGCCCTGGCCCTTCCCCGCCTCGCTCATGCTCGGTTTCACAGCGCATGCCGCGTCGAGCGACGTCACGCCGGACCTGCTCGAGATCCGTTCGCTGCGGTGGTTCACCCGGGCGGAACTGTACGCCGAGCTCCGGGCAGGGACGATCGCCGTCGCCGGTGGTGTTTCCATCGCCCGTGCCCTCATCGAGCGCTGGTACGGCGGGCCGCTGGACGAGGAACCCGCCGGGGAGGGGGGATGACCGACGTACTGCTCGAGGACAGCATCCTCGACGGGCTCGACGACGAGCAGCGGGCGGTGGCCACGACGCTCACCGGTCCGCTCTGCGTCCTGGCGGGAGCGGGGACGGGCAAGACGAGGGCCATCACCCATCGCATCGCCTACGGGGTCCGCACGGGGGTCTACAAGCCGCAGCAGGTCCTGGCCGTGACCTTCACGGCCCGGGCCGCTGCCGAGATGCGCACGAGGCTGCGTGATCTGGGTGCCGGAGGTGTCCAGGCCCGGACCTTCCACGCAGCGGCGTTGCGTCAGCTGCAGTACTTCTGGCCCCAGGCCGTGGGAGGGCCGCTGCCCGCGCTCGTGGACCACAAGGCGCAGCTCATCGCCGAGTCCGCACGCCGCCTGCGAGTGTCCACCGACCGGGCGACCATCAGGGACGTGGCAGCGGAGATCGAATGGGCCAAGGTGTCCATGCTCACTCCGGATGCCTACACCGCTGCGGCAGCGGGGAGATCGGAGCCCGCCGGAATGGACCTCACCACGGTCTCCAGGATCTTCTCGGCGTACGAGGACCTGAAGCTGGATCGCAACCTGATCGACTTCGAGGACGTCCTCCTCAGTACCGTCGCGATCCTCGAGGACGACGAGAGGATCGCGGCGACCGTCCGGGAGCAGTATCGGCACTTCGTCGTGGACGAGTACCAGGACGTCTCACCCCTGCAGCAGCGGATGCTCGATCTCTGGCTGGGCGGTCGGCGGGAGCTGTGCGTCGTCGGTGATGCTTCCCAGACCATCTACTCCTTCACGGGTGCCTCGTCCCGGCACCTGTTCGAGTTCACCAAGCGGTACGAGGGTGCCCAGGTGGTGAAACTGGTACGCGATTACCGCTCGACGCCGCAGGTGGTGCGGGCTGCCAACACCCTGCTCGCGGCACGAGGCGCAGAGGCCGACCGGACGGCGAACGCGACCTGGTCGGCACCTCTGGAGCTCATCGCCCAGCGACCGGCTGGTCCCGAACCCGTCTTCACCGAATGCACCGACGACGAGGCGGAGGCGACCGAGTGCGCCCGGCGCATCAGGGTGCTGCTCGACCAGGGCGTCAGGGCGAGCGAGATCGCCGTCCTCTACCGCACCAACGGGCAGTCGGAGGCCTACGAACAGGCACTTGCCGGTGCCGGCATCGGGTACCAGCTCCGCGGCGGAGAGCGGTTCTTCCAACGCCGTGAGGTGCGCGATGCCCTCCTGCAGTTGCGGGCCGCGGCAAGGACACAGGGGGACGAGGACGTCCCGCAGCAGGTGAGGGACGTCCTCGCCTCGCTCGGCTACACCTCCGTCGCCCCGCAGAACTCCGGAGCCGTCCGCGAGAAATGGGAGTCCCTGGCCGCCCTGGTCGGCTTGGCGGACGAGCTGGCGAGAGCGCGGGGCACCGACGCCTTCACCCTGCAGCTCTTCGTGGCCGAACTCGAGGAACGCGCTGCCGCCCAGCACGCACCGACCGTGCAGGGCGTGACGCTCGCGTCGCTGCACTCCGCCAAGGGGCTCGAGTGGGATGCGGTGTTCCTCGTGGGACTGAGCGAGGGCCTGATGCCCATCTCGTTCGCCGACACCCAGGAAGCGCTCGACGAGGAACGGCGGCTGCTGTACGTGGGGATCACGCGCGCGCGGGTGCACCTGGCCATGTCCTGGTCCACCGCCCGTTCTCCGGGAGGCCGTGCCAGTCGCAAGCCGTCGCGTTTCCTCGATGCACTCAGGCCGGCCGGGACCGGCCAGGCCTCCTTCCGCCAGCCCCGCCCGAAGGCAGCGCGGAGGTCTGCCGGACCTCCGACGTGCCGGGTCTGCAAGCGCCCGCTGCTCACCGGATCGGAGCGTAAGATCGGACGATGCAACGACTGTCCCGTCGGATACGAGGAGGAGACGTTCGAGGCACTGCGCTCCTGGCGACTCGCCGAGGCCCGTGAGAAGGACGTCCCGGCCTTCGTGGTCTTCACCGATGCCACACTCGTGGCCATTGCCGAGGCCAGGCCGGAGACGCTCGATGAGCTCGGCGAGATCGCCGGTATCGGATCGGCGAAGCTCGAGAGGTACGGGGACGCCGTCCTCGAGATCATCAGTGACAACGCCTGACGTGGGTGCAGGGGAAACCGGCGCGGAGGAGACCCGTGAAGCCGACGACGCCGGGTTCGGTCGTCTGCCGGTCCAGGTCCACCGGTCGGCGCGACGCAGGCGCACGGTCAGCGCGGACATCCGGGACGGCGTCGTCCGGGTGCTGATCCCCGGGCACTTCTCCGCCCGCGAGGAGCGTCAGTGGGTCGAGCGGATGGTGGAGCGGATGGAGGCGAAATACGCCGCTGCAGCCATCCGTGGGAACGAGCCCGTACCCGAGCTGCTGGAACGAGCCGGCCGCCTCTCGCGGGAGTACCTCGATGGCGGGGCTGTCCCGTCGTCCATCACCTGGGTCACCAACCAGAACTCGCGGTGGGCGTCTGCCACTCCCTCCCGGGGGACGATCCGACTCTCCCACAAGCTCCAGGGCATGCCCGAGTGGGTGGTGGACTACGTGATCCTGCACGAGCTGGCACATCTGATCGAGCCGTCCCACAGTGCCGCCTTCTGGGCGCTGCTGTCCGCCTACCCGAGGACGGAGACAGCGAAGGCTTTCCTCGACGGCGCCTCCTTCGCCTTCCAGCGGTCCGTCGCGGATGACCGGGACAGCACGCTCGATTCCGGGCAGGGGCCGCACCCCGGGCGGTAGACCTCAGGGAAGACACGCGACGGACCACCGCTCGCGTGTCTCCTGCCACCTGGCGATCGGATTCATCCCGGCGCTACCGGCCGGGAATCTCCCCGTCTCCCGAGCCGCCGTCGGGATCGTCGCTGCCCGGACCATCACTGTCCGGATCGTCGCTGCCCGGACCGGACTGGGCTGTCGGATCCTGTGCCGCGTCGTCTCCGCGCTCTGGTCCGTCATTCTCTGTCGTGGGCTGCTCCTGACCCTCGAAGTCACCGGCGAGGAGCCGCTCGAGGGCAGCATCCACATCGGCGTCGGAGGACTCGATCAGGCGGCGTCGCTCGGAGAAACCGGCAGGATCATCGAGATCCTCGGCCGTCGGCAGTAGATCCGGGTGCTGCCACAGGGCATCCCGGCCCTCCACGCCGCGTTCGGTGGTGAGCAGCGACCAGAGGGCGGCGGCGTCGCGGAGCCTGCGCGGACGCAGTTCCAGTCCCACGAGTGAGGCGAAGGCATGCTCGGCCGGTCCTCCTGTTGCACGACGACGTCGGACCATCTCGCGCAGCGCTTCGGCCGAGGGCAGATTCACCGCGGCCGCGGCCGTCAGCTCGTCGACCCAGCCCTCCACGAGGGCCAGCGTCGTCTCCAGGCGTACGAGCGCAGCTTGCTGCTCCGCAGTGCGCTCGGGCATGAAGACGCCCTGGGAGAGCGCGCCCTGCATGCTCTCCGGGTTGGTCGGATCGATGTCGCGGGCGGCTTCCTCGATCTTGCTGATGTCGATGTGGATGCCCCGTGCGTAGCGCTCGATACTGCCGAGCAGGTGTCCGGTGAGCCAGGGGACCTGGGTGAAGAGCCGCACATGGGCGGCCTCCCGGACTGCGAGGAAGAGCTGCACCTCCTGCTCCGGGATGTCAAGACCCGCGCCGAAGGCGCCCACGTTCGCCGGCAGCAGGGCCATCCGGCCGTCGGCGAGCGGAACGCCGATGTCGGTGGATCCGACGACGTCCTTGGAGAGGGCTCCGACTGCCTGGCCGAGCTGCATCCCGAACATCGCGCCGCCCACGTTCTGCAGCATCGACGCCGGTCCGCCCATGGCACCGAGCATCGACTTCATCTCCTCGGGGAGCTGCTCGGAGATCACATCGGAGAGCGCCTTGGCGATGCTCGTCGCGACGGGTTCGGTCAGGCGTCGCCAGGTCGCCATGGTTGCCTCGACCCACTCCGCGCGCGACCACGCCCGGCCGAGCTGACCGGTACTGGGGAAATCGGTGACCGGATCGAGCCACATCTCCGCGAGCTTCAGTGCCTCGTCCACGCTCCTGCGCTGCAGTGAGGAGACGGAGGGGTCATTGTCGGTGGACGCGATCCGGCGTGCCTGCTCATGGGCCAGCTGCCAGTTCACGGGCCCGTCGCTGGTCGAGGAGAACATCGCCTGGACCTGCTGCATCATCATGGCCATCGCCGCCGGATCCGATGGCAGCCCGGCTGCCTTGGCGAGTTCCTGGGGATCGAAGCCGCCGGCGCCTCCGCCGAACATCTTGGACAGCATCTCGGACAGTGGATCCTGGGGCGTGTCGTCGTCGTTCGGGGGGTTGGTCACTGATACCACCGATCCTGGGGATAGCTTGGCGGGTCCGGTCGGGCGGGACTGCCCCGCGCTGCCGGCTGTCGTCACCACGCTACCGGGCCGGGCACCGCAGTGCGCTTCAGGTCACGGGCAGTTCGCTGAGGGCAAACCGCTGAGGGCAGAGCAACCGGTGCAGGCCGACGCGCGTGTCCGCGTGCAGGTGTGGATCAGCGGTCCAGGGCCGGCATGCAGGAATCGTCCAGCAACCCACGAGGTCGGAGCGTCTAGGCTGGGTGTGCCGGCCCGGTGCTCGCGCTCCGCCCCGACCTTACGACAGAGAGAAGACCCGTGACGCAGTTCGCCCAGGCCGAGACCACCGACTCCCGTGGGCCGGAGCAGCCCAGGGACCCGCGCTTCCGGGTCATGGCCGTCTCCGGCGGACTCGCCCTCGTCCTCACTGCCGCGGCCGTCCTCCTGCCCTCTCCCTACGTTCTGGAGGCCCCCGGCCCGACCTTCAACACCATCGGCGAGGTGGACGGAGATCCGCTCATCCAGATCGACGGCGCGGAGACGTTCACGCCCGACGGCGAGCTCGATCTGACGACGGTCTTCGTCCGCGGCGGCCCCAACGGACAGGTCAACGTCCTCGACACCATCCGGGCCTGGGCGGATCCGGACGAGGACGTCCTTCCCGAGCAGCTCGTCTATCCGGAGGGCACGACCTCCAGCGAGCTGCAGGAGCAGAACGCCGTGGCAATGACCTCGTCCCAGGAATCCGCGATCGCAGCGGCCCTGTCCCACGAGGACATCGACTACACGGAGGAGCTCTCGGTCGTGGGTCTGGGCCCCGACTCCGCCGCGGAGGGGCTCCTGCAGGAAGGTGACGTGCTCCGGTCGATCGACGGCGGGGAGATCGACGCGATCGACACGCTGCGGGAGGCGCTGAACGATGGCGGTGGAGCAGCGGTCGAGCTTACCGTCGTCCGCGACGGCACACCGCGTGAGGTGTCCGTGGTGCCGAAGGAGTCCGACGAGGGCGACTACCAGCTCGGGGTCCTGCTGGCGTCCACCTTCGATTTCCCCTTCGACGTCACGATCCAGCTGGACGACGTCGGGGGGCCGTCGGCGGGCACCATGTTCGCGCTCGGGATCATCGATACCCTCACCGAGGGCGATCTGACCGGCGGCCGGCACTTCGCCGGGACAGGGACGATCGATTCGGGCGGCTCGGTGGGGCCGATCGGTGGGATCGCGCAGAAGCTCATCGGAGCGCGCGCCGGTGGTGCGGAGTTCTTCCTGGCTCCCACCGAGAACTGTGACGAGGTCATCGGGAACATCCCGGAGGGGCTGACGGTCGTCAGCGTCGCGACACTCGACGAGGCGGTCGAGGCCGTGAGGACACTGGGGGAGGGCGGCGACGCAGCAGAGCTGGCATCCTGCTGACCGACCAGGATGCGCCGTCGGACGCCGTGCGGCACCTCTCCGGTCGACAAGCGGCAGGACACGGTTGGGTGACGATCAGCGCCGTTGTGGCACCTCATGGAACCGAATTGGGAGGCCCGGACGTGAAGAGGGCAGAATGAGAGCACGAAGGGCGTGACTTCACGCTACTGCGCCCCGTACCCGGGACGGAGCGCGGGACAGCAGTCCTGTCATCGTGACCCGCAGCACCTATCGATGAGGTATATGTGACAACCGGACCAGACCGTCCGTTCGGCAGTAGCCCGAGCACACCACGAAGGCCGGCCAACCGGCGCCGCAATCCGCTCATACCGACGATCATCGTCGTGGCGATCATCGTCATCGCTTTCGTGTATCTGTCGCAGGTGTACGCGGATGTCCTCTGGTACAACCAGCTGGGCTTCCTCGAGGTCTTCGTCACCGAGAATCTCACGCGGATAGCGCTGTTCCTCGCAGCCTTCCTGATCATGGCCGGGGCGGTGTACCTGAGCCTGCGCATCGCTTACCGCAGCAGACCCATCTACGCTCCCGACAGCGCCATCCAGGACAATCTGAACCGGTACCAGGCCCAGCTCGAGCCGATCCGCCGGCTCCTGATGCTCGGCATACCGGCTGTGCTGGGAGCATTCGCGGGAACCGCGGCGTCGTCGCAGTGGCAGGAAGTGCTGCTCTTCCTCCGGCAGGAGCAGTTCGGCCGTCAGGATCCCCAGTTCGGCCTCGACTACTCGTTCTACATGTTCACCCTGCCGTTCCTCGGGTTCATCACCGGTTTCCTGATCAGCGTGGTCATCATCAGTGCCATTGCCACGATCCTCACCCACTACCTCTACGGCGGCATCAGGCTCGAGGAGAAGGGCCTGTTCACCACCAAGGCGGCGCGGATCCAGATCGCCGTCGTCGTGGCGCTGTTCCTCATCCTGCAGGGCATCAACTACTGGCTCGACCGCTACGGCACCCTCCTGAACCAGGAGAGGTGGGCCGGAGCCCTCTACACCGACGTCAATGCCGTCATCCCGACGAAGGCGATCCTCGCCGCCGCAGCGGTCATCGTCGCCATCCTGTTCATCGTCTCGGCGTTCATCGGGCGCTGGCGACTGCCCCTGATCGGGACCGCGATGCTGATCGTCACCGCTCTGCTCGCCGGTGGCGTCTACCCGGCCGTCGTGCAGCGCTTCCAGGTGGTGCCGTCCGAGCTCTCCCGCGAGCGCGAGTTCATCGACCGGAACATCGAGCTCACGCGGGAGGCCTACGGCCTCGACCAGGTCGAGGAGTCCGCCTACGACCCGGAGTCGACCCCCGTCGCAGGCGCCCTGAACGACGACGGGGAGACCACGGCGAACATCCGCCTGCTCGACCCCAATCTGGTCTCCGATGCCTTCAGCCAGCTGCAGCAGTTCCGTCAGTACTACCAGTTCCCGGAGACACTGAATGTCGATCGCTACGAGATCGACGACGACATCGTGGACACCGTCATCGCGGTGCGCGAACTCGACACGAGCGGTGTGCCCGACGGCTGGGTCAACGAGCACGTGTTCTACACGCACGGCTACGGTGTGGTCGCGGCGGCCGGGACGACGGTCCAGCCCGATGGGCGGCCGAGATTCCTGCAGTCGGGTATCCCCTCCACCGGCGTGCTCGGCGACGAGTCGACCTACGAGCCCAGGATCTACTTCGGCGAGGCCTCGCCCGACTACTCCGTGGTGGGAGCTCCTGAGGGCCAGGACGCGGCGGAGATCGACCGGCCACAGGACGAGAACTCCGACACGGATTCGAGGACGACCTTCTCCGGCGATGGCGGCCCGGATGTCGGGAACCCCTTCAACCGGCTGGTCTACGCCCTGAAGTTCCAGTCCACGGACCTGCTCCTGTCCGATCAGGTCAACGGCGAGTCGCAGATCCTCTACGATCGGGACCCGGTGGAGCGGGTCCAGAAGGTAGCCCCCTACCTCACCCTCGACGGCAACAGCTACCCCGCCATCGTGGACGGTCGCGTGAAGTGGATCATCGACGGTTACACCACCAGCCCCAACTTCCCCTACTCCACGGAGCAGGAACTGGAATCGGCGACACAGGATTCCCGGACCCAGGAGGGGCTCGCGACGGCACTGCCGGCGGACCGGGTCAACTACATCCGGAATGCGGTCAAGGCCACCGTGGACGCCTACGACGGTTCGGTCGATCTCTACGCCTGGGACGACCAGGACCCTGTGCTGCTCTCGTGGCAGAACGTGTATCCGTCATCGCTCAGGCCCTACAGCGAGATGTCCGCGGATCTGCTGGCCCATGTGCGCTACCCCGAGGACCTCTTCAAGGTGCAGCGCGAGTTGCTCGCCCGCTACCACGTCACGGCGACCAACGAGTTCTACAACAACAGCGAGGCCTGGAGCGTACCGGCAGATCCGGGAGAGAGCACCGATGGCGCGACGACGGCGCAGACCCCGCGTCAGCCGCCGTTCTATCTGACGCTGCAGATGCCGCCGATCGACGAGGCGGACGAGCAGGAGGAGGCCGCGTTCTCGCTGACCACGCCCTACATTCCCTACGTGCCCACCGGACAGACGCCCAGGAACGTGCTCTACGGCTTCCTGGCCGCCAACGGCGATGCAGGAACGGGTGAGGACGGGGTCAAGAACGAGAACTACGGTCGACTGAGGCTGCTGGACACCTCCGGGCAGGACTCCGTGGTCGGCCCGGGCCAGGCGCAGAACCTCTTCAACTCGGACACCACCGTGTCGCAGCAGCTGAACCTCCTGCGCCAGGGAGCGTCCGAGGTGATCAACGGCAATCTGCTGACACTGCCGATCGGTGGCGGCATCGCCTACGTGCAACCGGTGTACGTGCAGTCTTCCGGTAGCTCGTCCTTCCCGGTCCTCCGCCGGGTCCTGGTGAGCTTCGGTGACAACGTCGGTTTCGCGCCGACTCTCGACGAGGCGCTGGACCAGGTGTTCGGTGGCGACTCGGGAGCGACCGCGGGCGACGAGGAGAACGTCGGGGCGACACCGGACGATCCCGCCGCACCGCCGGCTGGAGCCGACGGTGACACACCGGCGCCCGAGGCCACACCGACGCCGGCGCCTGCTCCCTCCGAAGCCGGTGCACCCGGCGGGACGACGGACGATCCCGCGGCCGACCTGCGCGCGGCCCTGGATGACGCGAACGCGGCCATCCAGGACGGCAATGCCGCCCTGTCCGCCAATGACTTCGCTGCCTACGGCGAGGCCCAGGACCGGCTGCAGGATGCACTGCAGCGGGCGCTGGACGCGGAAGAGCGCGTCTCGGCAGGGACCGAGTAGCTGGATGAGTGCCGGGCGGGGGGGGGTCGAGGGGGCTGTGCGATTTGCCTCTCGACCCCCCGCCCGGTAACGTTGGGAACACGCCGCGGGGTGGAGCAGTTCGGTAGCTCGCTGGGCTCATAACCCAGAGGTCACAGGTTCAAATCCTGTCCCCGCAACGAATGGAAGTCCCGGTCGACCCCAGGGTTGACCGGGACTTCTTCGTGTGACGCTGGAGATCCTCGAGCACCGGGCCCTGCCAGGCTGCGGTGCTCGAGGACCTCGAACGGCTCAGCTCTTCGGCAGGGCCTTGTACGCGCTCAGCGCGCGTTCGCGACTCTCCTTGAGATCGACGATCGGCTCGGGGTAGCCGGGAGCGGATCCCTTCCACGGTTCATGCAGATTGTCCGCCTCCGTGAGCTCAGGAACGAAGCGCAGGAGGTACCTGCCCTCCGGGTCGAACTTCCTGCTCTGCAGCACCGGGTTGAAGATGCGGAAGTAGGGGCTGGCATCGGCGCCCGATCCGGCCACCCATTGCCAGTTGAACGCATTGGACGCCGGGTCGGCGTCCACGAGGCGTTCCCAGAACCACTTCTCACCCACGCGCCAGTCGATCATGAGGTTCTTGATCAGGAAGGATGCCGTGGCCATGCGCACGCGGTTGTGCATCCACCCGATCCCGTGGAGCTGGCGCATCCCGGCGTCGATCAGCGGATAGCCGGTGGTCCCGTGCTGCCACGCGGAGAGATCCGCCGTCGTCGGGTCCTCCCAGGCGAAGGCGTCGAATTCGCTGCGATGGTTGACGGTGGCTAGATCGGGGTTGAAGTACAGCAGCTGCCAGCTGAACTCCCGCCAGCCCAGTTCCGATCCGAAGGCCCGGATATCGTGGGCCGTCGAGGTGTCCTTGTGGTCCTGCGCGGCGTGCCAGACCTCGAAGGGGCTGATCTCGCCGAAGCGCAGGTGCGGGGATAGCATGCTGGTGCTCTGCATGCCCGGTCGCTCCCGATTCTCGTTGTAGCCCTCGGCTCCGCTGTCGAGGAAGTCGTCGAGGCGCTCCTGGGCGCCCGCTTCCCCCGGCGTCCAGGTCTCCTGCAGGCCGCGGATCCACTCGGGTTCGGTGGGCGGCAGGGCCCAGTCGTCGAGCCCCTCGGAATCCAGCCGTGGTCCGTGCAGTGTGTCAGGGGCGGGAAGCGGTCTACGGGGCGTACGGAAAGTCAGGCACGCCCGCCAGAAGGGCGTGAACACCTTGTAGGGCTCCTTCGTTCCCGAGGTCACCTCCCACGGCTCGTACAGCAGATTGGCCTGATAGCTCGTGGCGGAGATGCCGTTCTCGGAGAACGCCGTCTTCACTGCGGCATCCGCTGTGCGTTCCGCCAGTCCGTAGCGGCGGTTCCAGACGACGGCGTGGGCCGAGCACTCGTCGACGAGTCGGGGCAGGACCTCAGCGGCCGCGCCCCGACGGAGCACGAGGGGAATGCCGAGGTCCTCGAGGGTTGCGGTCAGGGCCGCGAGGGAGTGGTGCAGCCACCACCTCGAGGCGCCGCCCCGCGGACGGATGCCCTCGGTCTCCTCGTCCAGCACGTAGCAGGCGACGACGTCGTCCCCGCTGTCCGCTGCGGCCGCGAGGGCCGGATTGTCGGAGATACGCAGATCGTCACGGAACCACACGAGTGTCACAGCCATGGACACAATCTATCGGCGGCCTCCGACACGGCTCCGGTGATGCCGAACGAAGGGGAACCACGGCCGCCGGCCGTGGTTCCCCTTCACTGCGTCGCGGGGCGTCCCGCGGTCTGCCTCCTCCGGAGAATCCGTCGGCTCGGACGGATCAGACAGTTCTGTCGCTGGTGCCGCCGGCGGACGAGGGTGCGCCGTCCGACTCGCCATCGCCCTGCTCGAGCGCCGACCGGGAACCGGCACCGGACTTCAGGGCGGCCAGTCGCGCCTCGATCTCCGTCTGCTCGCCGAGATCCTCGAGGCTCTCGAACTGGGCGTCGAGGCTGGAGGAGGCCAGCTCCTGCTGTCCGCGCACCTTGGCTTCCTCGCGCCGGATCTTCTCCTCGAAGCGACCCACCTCGCTCGTCGGGTCCATGAAGTCGAGACTCTTCACGGCGTCGTGCACCTGCTGCTGTGCCTGGGCGGTGCGTGAGCGGGCGATCAGCTGATCGCGCTTGACCGTCAGCTCATTGAGCTTGCCCCTCATCTGGTTGAGGCCGTCCTTGAGCTTGTCCACGATCTCCGTCTGCGACGCGATGGTGGGTTCCACACCCTTGGCTTCGCCCTCGGCGGACATCTGGCGCTGGATGGCGACCTTGGCGAGGTTGTCGAACTTCTGCGCGTCGGCGGTGTTGCCTGAGGCGCGGTACTCGTCGGCCTTCCGCGAGGCAGCAAGAGCCTTGTTGCCCCAGCTGCGGGAGTTCTCCAGGTCCTCGTTGTAGTCCTCCTGCATCATGCGCAGATTGCCGATCGTCTGCGCGACGGCACTTTCCGCCTCGGCGATGCTGTTCGTGTAGTCGCGGACCATCTGGTCCAGCATCTTCTGCGGATCCTCCGCCTGATCGAGCAACGAGTTGATGTTCGCCCGGGTGAGCTGGGCGATCCGCCCGAAGATTGACTGCTTTGCCATTGATCTACCTTCCGATTTCTGTCCGTGGTCCGTGTGTCCTGCTGAACTGTCCCTGCTGGGGGTCAGAAGTCGCCGCCGCCTCCGCCGAAACCGCCGAAGCTACCGCCTCCACCGCCGAAGCCGCCGAATCCTCCGCCGCCGAAGCTGCCACCACCTCCGCCGAAGCCGCCGCCGAATCCTCCGCCGTCGCCCTGACCGCCGCCACCGAAGCCGCCGCCGTTCAGGATCCCGCCCAGCAGGATCCCACCGAGCAGTGCGCCGCCCATGCCGTCGTTGCCCCTGCGTCCATAGCCGCCGCCGAAGCCTCCGCCGCCGAAGCCGTCGACATCCTGTTCGGCGAGTCGGGCGGCCTGATCGGCGAGCACGGCGGCCTGCTGTGCGTGCGCCAGAGCGGTCACCGGGTCGGAGCGCCGGAGGTCCATGGCGTAGTCGAGGTTCCGCTCGGCCTCTGCCAGCCGCGTGCGTGCCTCGCGCCCCACGCCGCCGCGTCTCGCCCGGATGTAGTCGGCGGTACCCGAGATGCCGGACTGCGCCGCGATGATGGCGTGCTGCAGGGAGTCCTGCGCGCGGCGCGCGTTCTCCGCCTGGTCGCGAACCCCGGCCAGCGCCGCGTCCAGCTGGGCGTGCGCGTTCTCCAGGCGCTCCAGCAGTGCCAGGGGATTGCTGCGGCTCCTGTGTCGTTCCTCGCGGACGGTCGCCACGGCCGATTCGACGGCTGCGACGGGGCCGGCGAGGTCACGGTACTGACCGGTGCGCTCCATGGCCTTCGCCTGCGCCAGATCCTGCTCGGTGTCCGGCAGCGCACGCTCGAGTTCGGATTCGGCTGCGGCGAGTTCGCCGGACCTCCTGTCGATCGCGTCGAGGAGGACGTCTGTCTGATGGACGGCTTCCTCGGCGGCGCGGACGGCGACGACGGCCCGCCCGGTGTCTCCGCTGTCCATGCGCTCCCGGGCCTCGCCGGCGGCGCTGTCCACGAAGGCCAGCCGCTCCCGCGCCTGCTCGATGTTGTCCGCCACCTGGCTCGTCGCGGTCTCGGCATAGCGGCTCTGCAGCGTGCTGAGGGCCTGCTGCGCGGCGGCGAGTCGCTGCCGGGCGCCGTCGGCCGCTGACCGGGCCTTCCGCAGGGCATCAGGGGCGTTCCGCTCGAGCTCGCGCAGGGCATCGAAATCCGCCTTGTGCTCCTCGAGGGACGCGTTGACCTCCTCGCAGCGGCGGATGATCTCGCCGAGCCACTGACGCTGCTGTTCCTCGGTGTCGGGGATGTGGTCGTCGAGTTGCTGCTGCAGCTTGAAGGACTCGCCCATGTGGCGCTTCGCGGCGGCGATGTCCTCGGCGAACGTTTCGATCGCGGCAGCGCCGTACTGCGCTTCGGCGAAACCGAGTTCCTGCTCACTGGATTTGATGGCGTCGTCGGCCGCGATCAGCAGGCTGCCCGCGCGAGTGCGCAACTCCTCGATGCTGAGCGACGCGAGCGGGTCGACGACCTCGCCGTCCGCCGCCGGTTCGGGCCCGTACCCGTACTGCTCGCGCTTGCGCTGCGCACTGGTGCCGCCGCGCTGCTTCAGGAGCAGGTAGCCACCAGCACCGACGACGGCGACGAGGCCGCCGACGAGCACGAGGCCACCCAGCCCGCTGCCTCCGGTGGAATCGGCCGGGCCGACCGCGGTGTCACGGGGAACGACCGCATTCCCATTTCCGACAGGTTCGCCCGACAGCGCAGCCTCGGTCCCCTCCACGGCGCCGAGGCCCGCGTCTGCGAAGTTGCCGGCACCCAGTTCAGGGCCGATGTACTGGTCGTAGATCGCCTGGCCCTGACCGCCGATGGGGGAGTTGTTGCCCACAGAATAGAATGCTCCGCGCTGATCCAGTCCGACGGCGAGAAGACCCTCGTTCGCGCTCTGGGCATTGAGCAGGGCCGAGGTGTCGGCCCAGGCTTCGCTGTCGGAGGGATTCTCGAAGATGTCGACATAGGCGATGCGGACCGTGAAGCCCTCGGAGGACCGCAGCTCCTCGATGGCGACCTGGAGTTCATCCTCCTCCGACGCACTGAGGACATCGGCGGAGTCGAGGACGTACTCGCCGGGTCCGAAGTCGACAGGCTCCTCGGCGAACGCCGTCGTGCTCCCCAGCAGCGGGATCGCCACGAGGGCACCCAGCACAGCAGAGACGCGTAGGCGCCTGCTCGTCAATCGCATGTCCGACCCTTCAGCACGTCCCCCGGACCTCACGATCCCGGGACCGGGACCGGCGGACGCCGGAGGCTCCCTGTTGTTTCCCGAGTCTATGGGCGAGCCCGGAGAGCGTCCACCACGGCAGTCTCCCGACAGCGCATACTGGGTGCAGGATGACCCTGCTACCAGCGGGACCGGACATGCCCGGCTCCAGCTGATGCCCAGCGAACATTCAGCAAAGCCTCGCTCGACGTCCAGCGAAGCTTGCCATGATGGTGGTCAACAGCAACGAGAGGACTTTCCATGAACGAGCAGCCGGGCACCTCCGATCGGCCACTTCCCCCTCAACCGAGCAGGCCGCCTGCCTGGGCAGCGGAGCGGGACGCCGTGGGGTCGAGCGCCCCGCATCCCGCATATGCCGGCCACCAGCCGTTCTACGGCGATTCCGGCGGGAGCCCGTCGCCCCAGCAGGCCGGGGCGAAGGCACCCCGGGAGCGACGGCGGGTGGGTGTTGCCACCTTCGCAGCCGGGGTACTCGTCGCCGGGCTGATCGGCGGCGGGGTGGCGACCCTGGGCTACAGTGCCCTGGAGTCGGACTCCTCCGCGGGCATCACGCAGGCCGACCCGGAATCGATCGTCGTGAACGACCTCGATGACGTCAACACGGTCACCGGCGCTGCTGTCACCGCCTCACCGAGCGTCGTGACGGTCGCGGTCAGCGGCGGCAGCGCCGGCGGCTCGGGATCGGGCATCATCCTCGACACGGACGGCCACATCCTCACCAACACCCACGTGGTGACCCTCGGTGGGCAGGTCGCGGAGCCCACCATCGAGGTCAGGTTGAACGACGGAAGACTGTATCCGGCAACGGTGGTCGGAACGGACCCGCTCAGCGACCTCGCGGTGATCAAGATCGATGCGCCCTCGCTCACCGCCGCCACCCTCGCGGATTCCGACGAATTGAACGTCGGGGACATCGCGATCGCCATCGGTTCGCCGCTCGGTCTCAGTGGCACGGTCACCGACGGCATCGTGTCCACGCTGAACAGGACGATCAGCGTCGCGTCCTCCGCGGTGCCGGAGCAGCAGCCCGACAGCGCGGAGTCGGAGAACGAGGACGGCTTCAACTTCCTTCCTCCGGGCAACCCGGGCGTGCCTGCGCCTCAATCCCAGGGCTCGGTCTACCTCAATGTGATCCAGACCGATGCGGCCATCAACCAGGGGAACTCCGGGGGAGCGCTCGTCGACAAGGACGGGCAGATCATCGGCGTCAACGTCGCCATCGCCTCGGGCGGCTCGAGTGAACCCACGGGGAACATCGGCGTGGGGTTCTCCATCCCCATCAATTACGCCGACCGGATCGCTCAGGAGATCATCGCCGACGGCGAGGCGTCCCATGGTTTCCTCGGGGTCAGCATCACCTCTGCCTCCGCGGAGGGTTCGCCGACGAGTTCGCCCTTCTCGTCCGGAGCGCTCGTCGAATCGGTGGAGCCGGGTTCACCCGCCGAGGAAGCCGCCCTGCAGGCGGGCGACGTCATCACCGGGGTCGGGGATCTGACGGTCACCGATGCCGAGTCCCTGACGGCGGCGGTGCGCATGCACCCGGTCGGGGAGCAGGTACCGGTGGAGATCCTCCGCGACGGCGAGTCCACCACCGTCGACGTCACACTGGGGCAGGCCCAGGTGGGCTAGGAGCACGACGACGAACCACGGCAGGCGAACCGGGGTGGATCGACGCCGGACGCGAGAGGCGGTTCCCGACGAGGGGACCGCCTCTCGCGTTCGACCCGGACCATGCGAAAGCGTCGGCCCGCTGTGGTTAGCTAGGAATCGGGAAGATCCCCGATGGAGGAAGGTCGGCAATGGACGAGGCCACAGCAGGTGGACTGCGCATAGCGGTCCTGGTGAAGCATGTACCCGATGCTCAGTTCGACCGCGAGATCGCCGGGGAGAACCTGACGACGGTGCGCGCCGAGAGCATCCTGTCCGAGCTCGACGAATACGCGCTCGAAGCGGCTCTGCAGCTGGTCGAGGCACACGGGGGAGCGGCAGCAGGTCACCGCATCACCGCGATCACCATGGGTCCGCCGGCAGCGGTCGCGGCAGTGAAGAAGTCACTCCAGATCGGGGCCGACGACGGCGCCCATCTGAGCGACGAGGCATTGTCCGGTTCCGACGCCTCGGCCACCTCCCGCGCGCTCGCGGCCCTTCTCGAGCACCTGGGGCCCTTCGACCTGGTCCTGACCGGCATGGCCTCCACCGACGGGGAGACCTCACTGGTACCAGCCCAGCTCGCCGAACGGCTCTCCCTGCCCCAGGTGACCTTCGCGGCAGCACTGGAGGCGACCACGGAGAGCGGGGAATGGACGCTGACGGCGCGCCGCGACAACGACACGTTCGCCGAAACCGTCCAGGCGCCCCTGCCGGCGCTGGTCTCCGTGACGGACCAGATCAACGATCCCCGCTACCCGAACTTCAAGGGCATCATGGCGGCGAAGAAGAAGCAGATCCAGACACTGTCCCTCGCCGACATCGGCGTCGGTGCCGACGAGGTCGGTCTTGCCGGCTCGTGGACCCGGGTCGAGGCGGCAGCGCCACGACCACCGCGTAGTCAGGGTGTCGTCATCACCGACGAGGGCGACGCCGGCATCCGTCTGGTCGACTTCCTCGCCGGCCAGAAGCTCCTCTGATCCGTACGCCTTTCCTGCCAGGAGAATCCACCATGACTGCAGTCCTCATCTTCCTCGACCACGCCGGAGCGAGCCTCGCCAAGAGTGAACGCGAGCTCCTGTCCCTGGCAGGCTCCCTCGGAGATGTGTCGGTGGCTCTTGCCGGAGACGCCGAACAGACCTACCTCGACGGCATCGGGTCCTACGGGGTGCAGGAGTGTTACCGACCGGAGGGGGACGTCACGCAGGTTCTGGTCGCAGGCAAGGCCGCGTTCGTGACGGACGCTGTCCGCGCCGCGGGCGCCGACGTCGTGCTGCTGGGCAACTCCTACGAGGCCAAGGAGATCGCCGCGCGCGCCGCGATCCGCCTCGAGGCAGGCGTCATCACGGACGTCGTGTCCCTGGACGATGAGCTGACGGCGACGAAGGCCGACTTCGCGGGCTCCTACACGGTCACCTGCCGCGTCACCACGGACGTGGCGGTCCTGACCGTCAAACCGAACAGCTTCGAGGCCGTGGAAGCAGGTGCTCCGGTGTCGCCGCGCGAGGTTCGCATCCCGGTGGACGCCGAGCCCGCTGCGGCGCACATCACCGGCCGGGTGGACAAACCGGTCAGCGGTCGTCCGGAGCTCTCCGAAGCCAGGGTCGTCGTCGCCGGTGGTCGTGGGGTGGAGGGCAACTTCGGTCCACTGGAGGAGTTGGCCGATGCACTGGGAGGCGCGGTGGGGGCATCGCGAGCCGCGACGGACGCGGGCTGGATCGAGCATTCCGCCCAGGTGGGACAGACGGGCAAGACCGTTTCCCCGCAGCTCTACGTCTCCGTCGGCATCTCGGGAGCTGTTCAGCAGCGGGCCGGCATGCAGACGTCGAAGGTGATCGTGGCGATCAACAAGGACGCCGATTCGCCGATCTTCGAGATCGCCGACTTCGGGATCGTCGGTGACCTCTTCGCGGTACTGCCGCAGGCCACGGACGAGATCCGCAAGCGCGGTCTCTAGGACATGTCGATCGACGAGGCAGCGACCATCCCCGCACGGGTACTGGCGTTCGCGGCGCACCCGGACGACATCGATTTCGGCGCTTCGGCGACGATTGCGGGCTGGACCGCCGCCGGGGCTTCGGTGAGTTACTGCATCCTGACCGACGGCGACGCCGGGGGATTCTCCGACGAGGACAGGCCGGGCCTGGCGGAGCTGCGCAGGACCGAGCAGCGTACCGCAGCCGCTCGCGTGGGCGTGACCGATGTGACCTTCCTGGGGGAGCCGGACGGATACCTGCAGCCGTCCGACGCCGTGATCCGCGAGATCGTCCGGCGGATGAGGGAGGTCCGACCGGACATCGTGCTCTCCATGCACCCGGAGCGCAGTTGGGACATGATCCAGAAGAGCCATCCAGACCACATGGCCAGTGGCGAGGCGGTAACGAGGGCCGTCTATCCGGCTGTGGAGAATCCCTACGCCTATCCCGAGCTCGAAGCCGCGGGGATCGCCAGTTTCAAGGTGCCCTGGCTGTGGTTCTACGGCTCGCCCGCGCACCTCGAGAATCGCTTCGTCGATGTGACCGGTGCCGAGGAGCTCAAGATCGCCGCAATCATGGCCCATGAGAGCCAGCATCCGGATGTGGAGCGCATGCAGGCCCGCGTCCGGGCGATCCTGCAGGACAACGCCCGACGAGGCGGGCTGGGCGAGGGGCGCAGCGCCGAGGTGTTCCATGTGGTGGGGATCAACACCGACGAGACGATCGCCGGGTTCTAGTCCGCGCCCCGATGCCCGGGTCGAACGCCGATCATCGACGTCGAGCGTTACTGCTCAGTGGCGGTGGTCAGGCTCCGAGCGGGATCTGCGCCACGATCGGCATGGTCGGTGTGCTGGAGCCACCCTCGGGCTCGACCGTGATGGCGATGGCGCTGAGCCCGCTGATACCGGGCAGTTCGGTCACCGTGCCGCCGGCGACGTCGTCGCCCGTCATCGTGCCCACCGACACCGGCGCCGTACCGTCGGCGGGGATCCGCCACATCTGGTAGACGAAACCCTCCGCGGGCGCGGGGACCCCACTGAGCGAGACGAGTGCGGCATCCTCTGCTCCCGAGATGGCGACTTCAGCGGTTCCGCCTGCGTCGAGGGGCAGTTGCTCCGTCCTGACGTCCTGCGCTTCGAGGACCTGCTCCTCGAGGGAGGTCTGCTGCACGGTCTGTGCGATGGTCACCCCTCCGATCACCAGCACCGCCGCGGCCACGGCGGCAACGCCCCACCGTGCAGCGCGCGTGGACAGCGTCGTCCGTGCGGTTCGGCGCTCGGACAGTTCGTCCCGCGCGGCGGGAACCCGCGCTGCTGAGTTCTCCGGTGCCTCGGCAGCATCGGGCGTGTCCGGAGGACTGCCGGAGCCGGCGTCGTCTGCGGGAAGCTGCGCGAGAATACGGTCGAGGAGATCGCCCGGCGGATCCAGCGGCGTGGGCGCGTAGGCCGCTACTACGGTTTCACGGCAGGTCCGTACCCGCCGGGAGAACTCGGAGACCAGCGTTGCATCACTGGTCCGCAGGAACTCCCTGATGGTCGTGCGCTCCTCGGCGCTGATCGCATCGAGGGCATAGAGTTCCGCCCACTCGAGCACATGACCACGCGCCAGGTCGGTCTCGAGATCGTCCGCGAACCGCCTGTTCATATCCTTGTCCTGCATGTCAGGAGACCCCCAGGCACGTCTTGAGCCGGAGTAACCCGTCGCGGATCCTCGACTTGATGGTGGGCACGGCCACGCCGAGCTTTTCGGCCACCTCACGGTACGTGAGACCACCGTAGTAGGCCAGTCTCACCGATTCCTGCTGGGTACCCGTGAGGGTACCGAGACAGTCGACCACGCTCTGGGCCTCGAGGCGCTGGGTGACGGTGTCCACCACGTCGTCATGATCGATGCTCTGGGTGGCTGCGCCGTACCGTGCCTCCCGGTCCGTCGAGCTCTGCTCGGATCTGACCTTGTCCACGGCCCGTCGATGTGTCAGGGTCATCAGCCAGGTCATGGGGCTTCCCAGTGAGGGGTTGAAGCGTTCCGCCGTGTTCCAGACCTGAAGATAGACCTCCTGCGTCGCGTCCTCGCTGAGGTCGGGATCGATGAGTACACGGCGTGCGAGCCCGTAGACACGCCTGCTGGTCTGGGCGTAGAACAGCTCGAACGCGGTGCGATCCTGCTGCCCTACCCGGATCAGGAGGTCGGTCAGGGTGGGAGCTGCGCTCCTGTCACCGCCTGCGCCGTCCTCAGCTGCGGTGGTCGGAGAACTCCGGCCTGCTCGTGGCGTATCCATAGGGTTCCAGCATAAAGCGCTGGTCGCCCGGCATCGAACAGATGTTGTCCGGCCGGTCAGAAGCGCGCTCGCGGGACCGTGCTCAAGCTGGGGCATCCTCCTGTTCCCGCCTCTCCCTGCTGACCACGCGGACACCAGGGATTCGACACCGCCGCGCGCGTGGATGGGCGGGCAGGATCGGCTACGCCTCGGATTCCAGGGATCCGACAGCTATCAGGGAGTCGGCATTGAGCACGAAGTGGTCACCGAGATTCGTCAGCAGAGCCGTGCGCACGCGCGCAAGGGCGTCCGGTTCCTCGGGCAGTAGCCCGCGGTAGCCGCTGGCGAGGGCGAGGGACCATGCGTGGTCGGGCTCGAGCGGCACGCTCAGGGAGAGCGGATCCACCCGCACATCCTTCAGGCCGCGGCTGTGAAGCCAGTCCTGCAGCCGCTGCTCCGATGCGAGCCTGCTGCAGTTCTCCACGAAGACCGCGGTGCGGGAGGTCTCCACGGGCGGGTGACCGCCGGTCTCCCTGATGGTCTCGAGGAGCAGATCGCCGAAGGGCAGCAGGGCCCCGGAATCCCAGGCACTGAGCGCGACCCGTCCACCTGGCCGCAGCAGGGTGAGGATGCGGTCCATGTCGGAATCCATCTCGTCCAGGAGGAAGACGCCGTAGGAGCTGATGACGGCGTCGTACTCCTCGTCCGAACTCCACACGGCAGGATCGGAGTGGAAGAACGAGACATTCCCGAGGCCGAGCGCCTCGGTCTTCGCCTTCGCCAGGGTCAGCATCGCCGACGACCGCTCCACGGCATCCACGTGACCGTTCGGCCCGGCCAGCTGCGCGGCGGGGACGGTCCCGGTCCCGGTTCCCGCATGGATGTCGAGCACCCGTTCTCCGAGGAGGATGTCGGCGGCGGCCACCACGGCATTGCTGACGGGGTTCCAGACCGCGGGGGCAAGGCGGTCGTAGTCCTCGACCTCGCTGTCGGGCAGGGTCGCGGCGTGGCGAGCGGGCATGGGTACTCCTTGGCTGGCGGTCATCGGGCGCCCGCGAAGCCCTGCTGACGCCAGGCTTCGTAGAGGACGATCGATGCTGTATTGGCGAGATTGAGGGACCGGCGTGAAGGCAGCATCGGTACGCGGACGCGTGCGGTGATCCGCGGGTCGTATTTGACGTCCTCGGGCAGTCCGACCGATTCCCGGCCGAACAGGAGGACATCGGTCGGCTCGTAGGCGATGCCGGTGTAGGGCGTGTCGCCTTCGGCGGTGAAGGCGAAGACACGCCCGGAACCCAGAGCGGCCCAGGCGGCTTCGAGAGTGCGGTGGACGTGCAGGACGGTGAGATCGTGGTAGTCGAGCCCTGCGCGCTTGAGCTTGGCGTCCTCGAGGCTGAAGCCCAGCGGTTCGACGAGGTGCAGCTCCGCGCCCGCGACAGCCGCGAGGCGAATGGCTGCACCGGTGTTGCCCGGGATCTCGGGAGTGTGGAAGAGGATACGGAACACCGGATCATCCTAGCTTTCGGTCAGTGCCAACAGACGCGCGAGGACGGGAAGCTGCACCGCGTTGGGACTGGGGCCGGCTGCCAGGAAGGCGCGGATGGTGCGAACGGCCGTTCCTGCATTGACGACCTGCACCGCTGCGGGCGAGCGGTCGAAGCCCGGTGGGACATCGATCACGGGGGCGAACGGGTTGTCCGGCGCTCCGTGGACCACCACCCACCCGGCCACGTTGAGGTCCGGGAACAGGTCCTGGACGACGCGAACCGTTTCGGGCAGCCGCAGGTCGACGGCGCGCCCCTGGTGCCGCAGGACCCGCCCGTCCCAGGAGAAGTTGCCCGGCGCCGCCGTGAAGGAATCGATGACCGCGAGCCGGTATCCGGCCAGCAGAAGGTGACCGGCCGCGGTCTTGTCCCGGTCGTCGAACTCGACGCCGGTGATCAGGCGTGCCGCGGGATAGCCGGGCAGCAGCGCACGCTCGAGCAGTGCGGTGGTCCGCGCTTCACCGTCGGCCCGGCTGCGCGCACCCGACGACAAGCGGGCGAGCACCCCTGGTTGGCGGACCGAACCATGCAGTTGCCGTCCGGCGAGGATCAGCGGCACCTCGGGCGGATTCGTCGGGGAGAAGGGCGGGAGATAGCTGGCAGGGGCACTCGAGGCGTCCTCCTCGTCGCTCCCGGTTCGCCTCGCACCCGGTGTTCGCCGCGCACCGGATCCAGGTGGGCGTGATGCGCGCGGTCCTGACGAGCTGGTCGTGGCGTCGGCGCCCGACGGGCGAGCACCGGAGGGACGACCGGCTTCGGCGTCGTAGCGCTCGCGGAGCTGAGGGTCGCCGAGGGTCTCGTAGGCCACGGCCACGTCATGGAAGGCAGTGGCGTTGCCCCCGAGATCGGGATGAGCGGCACGCGCGGCCCGGCGGTACGCGCTCTTGATCGTCCGGGCATCTGCCGAGGGGGACACGCCGAGGATGTCGTAGTACGACCTCCGGGGTGCATCTGCCATCAATCGGGCCTTTCCTGCATCGGGTGTCCTGTATTGGCTGTCGTGCGGTGGCTGTCGTGCGTTGGGTGAAGAGCTGGGTGAACATGTGCAGCCGTCTCCCGGCGGGGTATCTGCTGCCGAGTTCAGTTGAAGATGTTCAGCGCCGGACGCGGTACAGCGTGTAGAGCGCGGAGTCCTCCGTGAGCAGCGACGCGAGCCTCAGCGGGATCGGCTGCCCCGGACCGTCGCCCATGGCGATCCGTGGTCCGTCACCGCCTGCCAGCAGGGGGCTGAGCGACAGGCACAGCTCGTCCACGGCTCCCGAGCGTTGAAAGGCGCCCAGGACGGAGGGACCGCCCTCGCAGAGGACCTTCAGCAGTCCGCGGCGGCCGAGTTCGGTGAGCACAGCGGAGGGATCGACGGTGTCCTCACCGCAGTCGACGACGTCGGCCACGGCTTCCAGGGCCCCACGCCTGTCCGCCGGTGCACTGCGGCTCGTGAGGATGAGCGGGCGGACGGGGGCGTTCGCGAAGAATCCGCCGGACGGGTCCAGGTCGAGGCTGCCCGAGATGAGCGCTATCGCAGGGTGGGCCTCCTGCCCGTTCCCTGTCCGCCAGGACTGCGCGTCCTCGTCCACGAGCGGCCCCTCGTAGCCTTCGGCGCGGACGGTTCCGGCCCCGACGAGCACCACGTCGGCGAGGCGTCGCACGACGGCGAAGATGCGTTTGTCGCCGTCGTTCCCGAGCCCTGCGGAGAGACCGCCGGTGGTGGCTGCGCCGTCGGCCGCGGAAATGAAGTTGAAGCGTACGTAGGGTCGGTCCATGGACGGGTACGCGTAGATGCTGTGTAGTGCGTCGTCGTCCACCACGGCCTCAGAGACGGGAATGAGGGCGGAGATCATGGGGCCGTCGATTCGCTCATATCGCCCATGGTATGGCGTTTGTATGAGAATTCCCGCCATGCGTGCGCTGCCCCGCGCGCTGCGCCTGGGAGCGGGCGCCTGGGAGCGGGCGCTGTGCGGGGTGGAGCTTCGCGTCGTTCCCGGTGGTCGGCGTCGGGCAGTGGGAGGGAGTGATCGTTCCCACCGGAGGGGCTTGGGGCGTGGGAGCGAAGGGCTGTGCCGAGCTTGGTACGGCGTCGTTCCCGGTGGTCGGCGTCGGGGGGTGGGAGTGAGCGCCCTGCGGGTTCGGGCACTGCGTCGTTCCCGTTGGAGGGGCCCGAGAAGTGGGAACGAGCACCGAGCGGCTTCGGGCACGGCGTCGTTCCCGCTGGAAGGACCTGAGGAGTGGGAGTGAGCGCCGAGCGGGGTCGAACATCGCGTGGTTCCCAGTGATCGGCGTCGAGGAGTGGGATTGCGTGACCGTTCCCACCAGGTGCGCTTGAGTAGTGGGAGCGAACGCGGTGCGGGGTGGAGCGTCGCGTCGTTCCCGGCGCACATCACCCAGCGAAATCGGTGCGACGGCGTGGCACCCGTAGAATCGACCCATGCCCGTGTATGTCGACCACGCGGCGACCACGCCGATCTCGGCGCCGGCGCTCGCCGCACTCACCCAGGAAATCAGCCGGGGCGGGAATCCGTCCTCCCTCCACGGCTCGGGCCGTCGTGCCCGCCGCTCGGTGGAGGACGCCCGGGAACGCGTTGCGGCTGCCGCAGGAGCCCACGCCTCGGAGGTCGTCTTCACCTCCGGCGGGACCGAGGCCGACAATCTCGCCGTCAAGGGCCTGTACTGGGCGCGGCGGTCCGCCGACGCACGGCACACCCGGATCATCTGCAGCACTGTCGAACATCACGCGGTGCAGGACGCCGTCGAATGGCTGGAGCGGCACGAGGGCGCCGAGGTGCTCTGGCTCCCCGTCGACGAGACAGGTCTCGTGTCCCTCGATGCACTCCGTGCGGCGCTCGCGGACGGCACCGACAGGACGGCGCTGGTAACGGTGATGTGGGCGAACAACGAGGTGGGAACAGTCCAGCCGATCGGTGAGATCGTGGCAGAAGCCGCCCGCTACGGTGTCCCGGTCCACAGTGACGCCGTGCAGGCCTTCGGTTCGATCCCGGTCTCCTTCGCGGACTCCGGGCTCGCGACGATGGCCGTCACCGCACACAAGATCGGCGGTCCGGTGGGGGTCGGCGCGCTGCTGGTGGGTCGTGGCGTCACCCTGACCCCCGTGCAGCACGGGGGAGGCCAGGAGCGCGATATCAGATCAGGTACCCTCGACAGCGCCGGTATCGCCGCCTTCGCCGCGGCCGCGGAGGACGCCGTCGCGCGCCTCGACGTCGAGGCACCGCGGGTCGCCGCGCTCCGCGACCGACTGATCGAGGGCGTCTGTCGCGAAGTACCGGAGGCGGTGCTGCGCGGGGTAGGACACCCGGCGGCCCGGTGGAGCAGGCTTCCCGGCAACGCGCACTTCACCTTCCCGGGGTGCGAGGGGGACTCCCTCCTGTTCCTCCTCGATCTGGCCGGCATCGAGTCCTCCACGGGCTCGGCCTGCTCCGCCGGGGTCCCGCGCCCGTCCCACGTGCTGCTGGCCATGGGCCTGAGCGAGGACGAGGCGCGCGGTGCCCAGCGCTTCAGTCTCGGACACACCTCCACGGACGACGACGTCGCCGCCGTGGTGGGCGCCATCGGCGAGGCGTATCGCCGCGCGCGTGCGGCCGGTATGGCCGGGCACGCTTCGACCATCCGGACGGCAGGAACGGGTTCTTCATCATGAGGGTACTGGCAGCGATGAGTGGCGGCGTCGATTCCGCCGTGGCGGCGGCACGTGCCGTGGACGCGGGGCACGACGTCGTCGGCGTGCACCTGGCGCTGTCCCGCATGCCCGGCACGCTGCGCACCGGCAGCCGGGGATGCTGCACCATCGAGGACTCCCGGGACGCCTGGCGCGCCTGCGACATCCTGGGCATTCCCTACTACGTGTGGGACTTCTCGGAGCGCTTCAAGGAGGATGTCGTCGACGACTTCATCGCCGAGTACGCAGCGGGGCGTACCCCCAATCCGTGCATGCGCTGCAACGAGCGCATCAAGTTCGCTGCGCTGCTGGAGAAGGCACTCGCGCTGGGCTTCGACGCCGTCTGCACCGGACACTACGCGACGGTCCTCAGGGACGCCGACGGCAATCCTGAGCTCCACCGGGCGGCGGACTGGGCGAAGGACCAGTCCTACGTGCTCGGGGTGCTCACGCACGAGCAGCTCGAGCACTCCATGTTCCCGCTGGCCGCGACGCCCTCGAAGGCCGAGGTCCGCGCCGAGGCCGAGCGCCGCGGACTCTCCGTCGCGAACAAGCCCGACAGCCATGACATCTGCTTCATCCCCGACGGCGACACGCGCGGCTGGCTCGAGGAGCGCATCGAGCTGACCGAGGGGGACGTCGTCGACGTCGACGGCGAGCGCATCGGCAGCCATCCCGGCGCGAACGCCTTCACGGTGGGGCAGCGACGCGGTCTCAAGCTCGGCACGCCTGCAGCGGATGGGAAGCCGCGCTTCGTGCTCGAGATCCGGCCCAAGCAGAACGAGGTGGTCGTGGGCCCGGAGCAGTTGCTCGCCATCGACGAGCTGCGCGGCATCAAGGTGTCCTGGGCAGGTGTGCCCATCAGCGAGGTGCGCTCGGGTGAGGAGTTCGACTGCACGGCCCAGGTGAGGGCGCACGGCGATCCCGTGGACGCCCGCGCGAGCGTCGAGGTGGACGACGACGGCGCGCAGCAGCTCGTGGTGCGCCTCGTGGAGCCGATGCGCGGTGTGGCGCCCGGGCAGACGGTGGTGCTCTACCAGGGCACGCGCGTCCTCGGCCAGGCCACCATCGATTCGGCGCGGTCCGCGCTCCGCCCCGATCCGGTGAGTGTGCAGGCATAGCAGTTCACGGACCGCAGTCGGCGTCTGCTTGACTGGTGGTATGACGCATCCACGCAGTGGTTTCGATCCGGCGGCATCCTCGCTCGCAGGGGACGTGGCACCCGAGGTGATGGCCGAACTGCTCTCGGTCAGGAGCTCGATCGACAACATCGACGCGATCCTCGTGCATCTGCTGGCGGAGCGGTTCAAGGCGACGCAGCGTGTGGGGCACCTGAAGGCCGAGCACGATCTGCCGGCGGGCGATCCGCAGCGGGAGGCCGCGCAGATCGCCCGGCTCAGGATGCTCGCCGAGGAAGCCCAGCTCGATCCTGCTTTCGCCGAGAAGTTCCTCAACTTCATCATCTCCGAGGTGATCCAGCATCACCGGGCGATCTCCGACAGCCGACGTCCCGCACCCGAGGCGGCCCAGGGACGCCCGGTCGTAGGGGAGAGCGCTGTGCCGGGGAGCACTGCGTCGGCGACTACGGTGCCGGAGAAGCTGCTGGCGGGGGGTGCCGCGCCGGGTATCGCTACTGACTGCGCGCCCGACGCCGAGAGTGCGCCCGCAGGCGACGCTGGTGCAGTCAACCGTGATGCAGGTGATGGTGATGCAGGTGCCTGACGACGAGCGCCGACCCGTCGTCGCCGCCACGGGTGCCGGCGACTGGCCGGGTACCGATCCGCTGGAGGCGCAGCGTGCCGTCCGCGGCGAGCTCGGTGGCGCGAATCTTCCCTTGCTCCCGGCACTTCCTGCCCGTGGACCGGGCAGCGACGCCGTCGGGCGCACCCTCGCGGTCCTCGCGGAGTTGCCTTTCGATCTGCAACCGCACGGCTGGCGACTGACACAGCGGCCCGGCAGGGACCAGCGGCGCGCGGAGTCCGCCCTGGCCTCCGACATCAACGCGCTCGGGGACATCGCCGGCGTCGAGGAGAGCCCGGCGTCGCGCCTGCTGCTCCACCTGCACGGTCCGCTCTCGCTGGCCGCCAACACCTATCTGCACGGGGGCGAGCGCGTTCTGCTCGATCACGGGGCCCGGCGGGAACTCTATGCTTCCCTGGCGGCAGGGGCAGCAGTCCTGGTGCAGCGCGTGGCCTCCGTGGCACGCGGGGCTCACGTCGTGGTGCGGTTCGACGAACCCGAGGCGAACGCCGTCCTCACCGGAGGTATCCCGACGGCGAGCGGGTACCGCACCCTGCGGGCGGTCGATCGTCGGGAGGCCACCGAGGCGTGGGACCTGGTCACGGCGGCTGTGGTCTCCGCAGGAGCGGTGGAAAGCGTGGTAGCGCCGGGGGAGGGCGAGGTGGCCTTCGAGGCAGCCCGCTCCAGTGCCGCGTCGGCACTGGTCCTGGAGCTGACCGGAATCTCCGACGGTCAGTGGGAGGCCCTCGCCGGGGACATCGAGGGCGAACGCGGCCTCTGGCTCTCCGTCCTCGACCCCCGGCGGCCGATCCCGCAGGTCAGATCCGTCGTGGAGCCCGTGCTTGCCGCCTGGCGCCGCGTGGGCCTGCCCGCCGCGGCGCTGTCCGCCCTGACGCTCACGACGCGCGCCGGTCTGGCCGAGTGCTCACCGGGGGACGCCGTGCGAATCCTCACGCGTATGGCGCAGGCCGCCGACGCCCTGGACCAGGTCCGCTCCGAGAGCTGAGGCTGACCCCTCAGGCAGGATCCGACGCGGACAGGGTCAGACGCGCGCTTCCCACCGGTCCGGGCGTGCGCCCTCGGGCAGGACGCCGTCGAACTCCTCGAGCGTGTAGTCGAAGCTCCCGGCGTACACGAGGAGGGTGCCGAGCTGGCGATGGACCACGCGGGTCGTGATCCTGAAGAGGCCGGTCGCGTCGTCCCACCACTGCTCCACGTAGGCGAGCGCGCCGACGACGTCGGGCAGGGGCAGCCTGAGTCCGGCGAAGATCCGGGTCTGCGAGGACACCATGCGGATACGGCCCTCACGCGTCGCCGTGCAGGTGAGCAGTGTGGCCATGCGCCGGTGCCGGCCCACGTAGTCGGTGAGGACGCCGTCCTGCAGCGACGTGGTGTCCTCGAAGATGCGAAGTGCTGTCCCGAAATCGAGTTCGCGCCGCGCGGTGAGGGACGGGCGACCGAACGGGTCCAGGTGCGGGTAGTTCCTGATGGTGAACGGGACATCGCTGTTGTACTCGGGGAAGAAGGCGTTCTCGAGCGCCGTGAGCCGAAAGGCGGGCCGCGCGAACCAGGCCGTACAGCCGGCGACGTCGAACACCCCGCGCCCGACACCGGCGAGCCCGCTCTCGGCGTGCAGCCCGAAGTATTCGCGCAGTTCGGGCTGGAGGCGCCCGAAGTCGCGACCCATGGCTTCCTGGTAGATCGAGATCATGCCGCCCGCTTCCGTCGCTCGGACAACCAGTCAATCACGATGCGGGCGGTGAATCTGCCGTGGGCCCGGAGGTGCGGACTGGTGGGAACCTCCGGTGAGCCACCGCTGACCACCATGTAGGCGGCGAGCAGGGCGAGCCAGCTGTCCACGGCGTCGTCCGGTACCCCGACCGACAGGGTGGAGCCCCGGAGCAGGGCGTCGGCGTCGAGCCCGTCATGGTGGGCATACGGCAGCAGAGCCACCCAGTCGGCCCAGGCCGGGCCCGTGGCGAGATAGTTCCAGTCGCAGATCCAGGCGCGACCGGACCGGCTGTCGAGGATGATGTTGTCGGGACGCAGATCGTTGTGCTGGACGCTGGATCCGGTCGGTAGCGCCGGTGCCTGCTCCACGCCGGCTGCACCGCGTCGGGTATGCCGCCGAGGACCTGCTCGACGACGCCACGCACCTCGTGCGGCAGACTCGTGTGGTCCGGACGGACAGCGGTGGAGGAGTAGTCGAAGCCCCTCACAACCGGCCCGCGGCCTTAAGCCGGATGTAGGCATCGGCGAGCCTGGGCGGCAGCTCCGCAGGCACTGCGTCCACGACCTCGGCGCCGAGGAGCCGGATCTGCGCCGTGATGGCGGCGCGGTCCAGTAGTGCGCGTTCGGCGGCGGCGGCACGGAAGGTGGCCGACGCCGTGGACCTGTCGGCACGCAGGTCCTCCAGCTGCGGATCGCGAACGGAGGCGACGACGACGACGTGGCGCTCGGTGAGGCTGGGAAGCGCCGGCAGCAGCCCCTCCTCCACGGCACCGGCGTCGAGCGCCGTCAGCAGGACCACCAGGGACCGGTGCGCGGAGGCTGCCCGTACCTGCGCGGCAACACGCGAGAAGTCCGCCTCGATCAGCTCCGGCTCCAGCGGGGCCATGGCGCTCACGAGGGACCCGAGCAGATTGCCCTTGGCCGTGGAGTCCACCCGTGCGCGGACCCGGCGGTCGAAGGCGAGGAAATGCACCTTGTCACCGCCGCGCTCCGCGAGCACCGACAGCAGCAGGGCGGCCTCGATGCCTGTGTCCAGCCGCGGCTCGTCGAGGATCCGGGCCGCGGAGGTGCGTGAGGTGTCGAGCACGACGACGACGTGCCGGTCCCGCTCCGGGCGCCACGTGCGCACCACGGTGTCGCGGCGGCGGGCGGTGGCACGCCAGTCGATGGACCTCACGTCGTCGCCGCGGACGTAGTCACGCAGGGAATCGAACTCGGTGCCGGCACCCCTGATCTGGACGGCGGAGCGCCCGTCGAGCTCGCGCAGTCTGCGCAGCTTCGAGGGCAGGTGACGCCTGGAGTTGAACGGGGGAAGCACCCTCAGCACGCCGGGTGCCTCCACGGTGAGCTGCCGCGCCGCGAGACCGAGCGGGCCGGCGCTGCGGACGGTGATGGTGTCCACGCGCAGGATGCCGCGGCGTACGGGGCGCAGGTGCACGCTCCGGCGGCGGGCCTCGCCGGCGGGCAGGTCGAGGGACTGCTCCGGGTCCTGCGCACCGGCGGAGGGCTGCCACGCCTCGCGGACGGTGGCGCGCATGCGCCGGGACGCGTCGTTGCGGAGCACGAGCGTGCTCGCGCTGTCCTCGCCCAGACGGACGCTCTCGGGCAGGGTGCGGCTGATGCCCAGGCGGCGCGGGGAGGCAGCGAGGGCCAGATCGAGCCCTGCCAGCACGGCCAGCAGCAGCGCCCAGAGCAGGATCGAGGTGGTACCCGGATACGCGATGACGGGCACGACGCCGAGCAGCGCCAGCAGGACGAGGCGGCCGGTGATGACCACGATGCTCCTTTCGGGTGCTGCCGTGGGTAGATGTGCGGTTCGGGGTGGGGTCAGCGTGGCACGGGGACGGTGGCGAGGATGCTGCCGAGCACGTCGTCGGCGTCGACGCCGTCCATCTGTGCTTCCGGCCTCAGTGCCACGCGGTGCCGCAGGGCGGGCAGGGTGAGGGCCTTGACGTCGTCGGGCGTCACGAAGGACCGCCCGGAGAGCCAGGCCCACGCACGCGCGGTGTTCAGCAGGGCCGTGGCGCCGCGCGGCGAGACACCGAGCTGGAAGGACGGTGAGGACCGTGTGGCGCGGACCAGGTCGACGATGTACGCGAGCACCTCCGGGGCGATGGACACACCTGCCACGGCAGCCCGGGCCTGCCCGAGATCCGCGGCGTCCGCCACGGCATGCACCCCCGCAGCCCGGAGATCACGGGGATCGAAGCCGACGCTGTGACGGCGGATCACCTCGATCTCGTCGTCGCGCCCGGGGAGCGGGAGGGTCAGTTTGAGGAGGAAGCGGTCGAGCTGGGCCTCGGGCAGGGGATAGGTGCCCTCGTACTCCACCGGGTTCTGCGTGGCTGCGACCATGAACGGCGATGGCAGGGGCCGGGAGACACCGTCCACGGAGACCTGTCTCTCCTCCATCGCCTCCAGCAGGGAGGCCTGCGTCTTCGGCGGGGTACGGTTGATCTCGTCCGCGAGCAGGATGTTCGTGAAGACGGGACCCTCCCTGAAGGTGAACTCCGAGGTCTTCGACTCGTAGATCAGCGAGCCCGTGATGTCACCGGGCATCAGATCGGGCGTGAACTGCACGCGCCCGGTCTCCAGCTCCAGAGCCGTGGCCAGCGTGCGTACGAGCAGGGTCTTGGCGACGCCCGGGACGCCCTCGAGCAGGACGTGACCGCCGGCGAGCAGGCCGATGAGCAGGCCCGTCACGGCGGCATCCTGGCCCACGATCGATTTGCCGACCTCTGCGCGTACCCGCAGGAGGGCGGCCCGTGCGGCGTCGCCGTCCGCGCTCGCCTGATCCGCTGCGTCCTGAATGCGGTCGGTGTGGTTCATGTCGAGGTGATCTCCTTCTCGAGGTCGAGCAGCTCCTGCGCCCAGGGTACGAGCTCGCGGTTCGTGGTCGGTGTGTTCTCCAGCAGGCGCTCCGCGAGCTCGGAGCGGGAGCGCCCACCCTGCCGCGCCGCAGCGTCGAGGATCTCGGGAGCGGTGGCCGAGCGGTCGAGCCGCAGGTGCCGGGCGAGGCGCACCAGGGTGGCCGCCCTGAGATTGGCGGCGGCATGGGCGACGGCGTCGGAGTCCTGGTACAGGCGCGCCCGCCCCTCGGCGGTCTCCGCTGCGTGGACCAGGACGGGCAGCGGCTCCGTGGCCAGGGGCCCCATCCTCCGCCCCCGCCAGATCATGGCGAGGATCCCGCAGACGAGGAGCCACACGAGCAGGACGTCGACCCAGCCGGGCAGCAGGGTCAGCGGATCGATGCCCTCGCCGACGGCGACGACGTCGGCCGCGGTGGGCTCGAACCAGACGAGCGTGGGGGACGAGCCCAGGCTCGCAAGGGCGAGGGCGGCGTTGCCCTCATCGGTGATCGACCGGTTGGCCAGGATGGTCGGCGCGCCGAGGACCGCTACTGCTCCGTCGGCACTCGTGACGTACAGGCCGCCGGAGAGGTCCTCGATGGTTTCCGGGAAGCAGGTGACGGGCCCGGAGTAGGCGGTGCCGGTCGCGGTGATGGTTCCGGCGGCCACGGCACCGGAGTCCTCGCACTGCGCGCTCGGGGGAGGTGCATCGCCGCCCGGGTCGAAGGGCAGTGGGCCGACCAGGTCGAACCCGCCCGGCAGAGCGCTCAACTGGCGCTCACCGGGTGCGGCCAGCACCGCGCGATCCGCCGCCGTCCCGAGTTCGGTGAGCTGCGTCGCGCTGAGGTACTGCTGCGGATCGTTCAGGAACAGTGTGGCCGGCCCCTCCCCGAGGAGCGCATCCGCCTCCTCGTAGGATGCGGGTCGCCGGATCTCGACACCCTGTGCAGCGAGGACCTCGGCCACGGCGCGCGCTCCCTCCGGCCCTGCGTTGCCGGGAGACAGGGGCGCGTCGTCGTCCCCGGTCCCGGACAGGAGCGTGAGCACCACGATGATCAGCAGGACCACCGCGCCCACCAGCAGCGGACGTGCCCGCCAGAGCCGGGAGCGCACCGTCGCCAGCGCACTCCTGCCGTCGCCCATGACCTCGCCCCCGCCGCGCGGCCCGGCCGCCGGGGTGCGGGCGGCCACCTGCGCGGCAGGGTGCCTGCTCCCGGTGGTCATCGCGGCGCCGCCGGTGTCGCGGGGGGTCCGGTGCGTGCCGGCTGCGCGGCGGAGAGCCGGGCCTCCAGGGCCGCCACCCGCTCGTACTGCGCGTGCGAGGCGGCGCCGCGCCCGTAACGGGTCTCGTTGAACAGCTCCGCGAGCCAGGAGATCTCGGCCGCTGCCGAGGGGAAGACCCCGCCGAGCTGCACCGCTGCCTCCGACGCCGTCCTGCCCGGCTGCTCGTCCAGCAGGACCCGTTCCTCCGCCGACCGGATGATGGCCCTCAGGAGTTCGGCAAGGGCGCCGTTCCAGTCGCCGTCCGCCGCGAGGACCGAGGACCGGTTCCGGTGGTCGGCCGCTGAGAGCCGTGCTCCGCCGTCGAACACCCCCTGTTCCCGGCGCGGGCCCCGTGCGGTGGAGCGCGGCCTGGTCAGGACGATGGCGAGGACGACGACGACTGCTGCTCCGAGAGCCAGGACGAGCGTTCCCGCTCCCGGCCCGAGGCCCCCGAGACCGTCGATGAACCGCCCGGCGGCGCGCAGGATGTCGGAGATGATCCGTTCGAGCAGATTCGGCCGGGCCTCCACGTAGACGGATTTCGAGAGCTCCTCCTCGAGTATCCGGCGCGCCTCGTCGGCATCGGGTACCGGGGAGACGAGAGCTGTGATGCTCACGTCCTTCCCGGCGCTGCGGTGGGTGGCTCCGCTCGGGCGACGGTCACATCGGGTCCTGCGGCTGGTGTCCGAACGAGGCCGTGCCACCCGGGATGACATCCGTCGGCGTGGCGCCCGCGCTCTCGTGCTCGCGCATCAGGACGACGTCGAACCCTTCCCTCCTGATGCGCAGATCGACATAGAGCAGCGCGGTCACACCTGCCTGGAACGCGTACCCGACCGCGGTGAAGAGGGCGGTGACGGCCTGCGTCGCGGCAAGGAGGGGAAGGGAGTCCAGCGCGTCCGGCGCGGCGCCCGGGTCGGAGGTGAAGCCGATCAGCAGGCCGACGGCGAACGTGAGCGGGGTGGCGATGACGGAGCTGATGACCGAGACGATCACGCTCATCAGCAGCACGATGCCGAAGGTCCGCCACCAGTTGCCGCGCGTCAGCACCCACGAGCGCTTGATGGACGTCCAGGGTCCGGTGCCCTCGAGCATCAGGGCGGCCGGCGCGACGACGAGCTTCATGCTCACCCAGACGAGGACCACGGTCGCGCCGAGCGTCAGGGGCACGATGATCAGCGCCGAATCGGTACCGAGCCCCGTGATCGCCAGGACGACGATCCCCACGAGCAGGAGCAGGCCGATACCGGTCGCTGCGAAGGTGAGCAGGCCGAAGCCGAGCAGCGGCAGCAGGCGCGGCCGGGACAGACGCCAGGCCTGGCCGAAGGAGGTCTTCTGGTTGACGATGGCGCGGGAGACCGGGATGACCAGGATTCCCTGCAGGAACAGCAGGGCCGCGGCGGAGACGATTCCCCAGACGGAGGTCACCGCACCCACGGTGGCCAGAGCACCGATGACGCTCTCGGTGCTCGGGTCGGCCGTATCGAGGACATCCAGGGAGGAACCGAGGCTGCCGAACAGCACGATGACGACGACGGCGACGATCGCCTCCAGGAGGATCGCGACCCCGAAGGTGGCCAGGGGATTCCTGCGGCAGGCCTGGAACGCGCCGTCGAGGAGCTCACCCAGACCCAGCGGTCGCAGGGGGATCACCCCGGGCTTCGGAGGTGCCTGGTACATCGGCGCGGGAGGGTAGACCGGAGAATTGAACCGTCCGGGTGCTCCGGATGCTCCGGGTGCTCCGGGTGCCGGTCCGGCGCCGCCCGGCGGCACCTGCTGGTTCCAGCCCTGGCCCGGAGCCTGCCAGGGCGAAGGAGCAGGCTGGCCGTTGTCCGGTTCACTCATGTGCATTCCCTCGGTCGATCGTGCGGGAGGCGGAGCACGCGTCCCCTCCTGCATCATAGGCGTGAGCCCCCGTCCCGGCAGCGGTGCCCTCCGGATCCCGGCGCGCCGGATGACTCGTGTGCCCCGTACCACCGCGCGCGGTGCTGTTGGGACTTTGCCCCGTCGATACGACACTATTGAGGCATGAAGGCGCGCATACTGGTCGTCGATGACGACGAAGCCCTGTCCGAGATGATCGGCATCGTTCTCCGCAACGACGGCTTCGACCCGGTGTTCTGTTCGGATGGCTCGGCTGCACTGGAGATCTTCCGTTCGAGCAACCCGGACATCGTCCTGCTCGACCTGATGCTGCCGGGGATGGACGGGATCGAGGTGTGTCGCCGCATCCGCGCCGAGTCCGACGTGCCGATCGTGATGCTGACGGCGAAGTCGGACACGTCCGACGTCGTCCGGGGTCTCGAATCGGGCGCGGACGACTACGTGCCCAAACCCTTCAAACCCGCCGAGCTCGTCGCCCGCGTGCGGGCACGGCTGCGGCCGACCGAGTCGAAGGCGCCCGAGACGGTGCGCATCAGGGATGTGAGCATCGACGTCGCCGGTCACGAGGTCACCCGTGCGGGAGAGCGGATCTCGCTCACGCCGCTGGAGTTCGACCTGCTGGTCGCCCTGGCCCGCGAACCCTGGAAGGTCTTCACCCGCGAGCTGCTCCTCGAACAGGTGTGGGGGTACCGGCATGCCGCCGATACCCGGCTCGTGAACGTCCATGTGCAGCGCCTGCGGTCGAAGATCGAGCGTGACCCCGAGGCGCCCGAGATCGTCCTGACGGTGCGTGGTGTCGGGTACCGGGCCGGTCAGGGCTGACCTGGACGGCGGCGCCGCGCCCTCGCAGGTCGCCGCACCACCACCGGCAGCTGCTCCGGGGGATGCTTCTGCTGCTGGTGGTGTTGCCGCGCGCGCCACGAGGCAGCGGATCGACGACGCCTCCGTGAGGCTGAAGCGGGTCCTGCGGAGGGTTGCGGCCCACTGGCGCCGGTCGTTGCAGTTCCGTACGGTCGTGGCCACGGTGCTGCTGACCTCGGCGGCGTCGGTCGCGGTGGGCGGGTTCCTGTCCACCCAGATCGCCGCGGCGCTCTACGACCAGCGCTTCGACCAGTTCAGCGCCGAGGCCACGGATCAGCTCACCGAGTACAAGGCCGTCTTCCGCGATTCCTCCGCGACCGATCGGGACACCATCAATCGCCTGGTGGTCGACTCCGTCACCGCCCTCGTCGGCAGCGACACGGACTCCCCGCGCCAGGCGATCCTCGCCCCGATCTCGGGCGAGGAGATCGTGATACCGACGACGTCCAGCCAGAACGGGGCGACGGCGGGCATGCTCCCGGCGGATCTGCAGGCGGCGGTGGCGGACGGCGAGGACATCTACTGGTCCCCGATCCTGATCCCGGTGACCGAGCGGGGTGAGATCGATGCCCCGGGCATCGCGTTCGGCACCCAGGTGGCACTTCCGCCGGAACAGACCCCGTACGCGCTCTACGTCTACTACGATCTGTCGACCATGCAGGAGACGCTGGACTACATCCAGCGGGTGCTGGGGATCTCCGGGTTGATCCTCCTGATGATGATCGCCGCGATCGCCTGGTACGTCACGCGCAGCGTGGTCCGTCCCGTGAGCTATGCGGCGTCGGTGTCCGAGAAGCTCGCGGCAGGGGAGCTGCAGGAGCGCATGGAGGTCAGCGGCGAGGACGAGGTGGCCCGTCTGGGTGTCTCGTTCAACCACATGGCAGGCAGCCTGCAGGACCAGATCAACCAGCTGGCGCAGCTGTCGCAGATGCAGCAGCGCTTCGTCTCGGACGTCTCCCACGAATTGAGGACGCCGCTGACCACGGTGCGGATGGCCGCAGAGGTACTGCACGACTCCCGGGAGGACTTCGATCCGATCAACAAGCGGTCCGCGGAGATCCTGTTCGACCAGGTCGAACGCTTCCAGGCCCTGCTCGCGGATCTCCTCGAGATCTCCCGGTTCGACGCCGGTGCGGCGACGCTGGAAGCGGAGTCCGTCGACATCGTGCAGCTCGTGCACCACGCCGTCGACGGCGCCCGGCCCCTGGCCGAACGCCTCGGCTCGGAGGTGAGGATCAGCTCCACCGAAGCGAGCTGCATCGTCGACGCCGATGCCCGGAGGATCGACAGGATCCTGCGCAATCTGATCGTCAATGCGCTCGAGCACGGCGAGGCGAAGCCCGTGGACATCATTGTCGATGCCAATTCTGAGGCTGTGGCGGTCGCCGTGCGGGACCACGGTATCGGCATGACCCCGGAGCAGGCCTCACGCGTGTTCGAC
The DNA here is from genome assembly GCF_004803505.1 of Arthrobacter echini. GTDB lineage: Bacteria > Actinomycetota > Actinomycetes > Actinomycetales > Micrococcaceae > Arthrobacter_D > Arthrobacter_D echini. The sequence continues at coordinate 43,518 of NZ_SSWH01000008.1, read as the reverse complement.
CGATTCTGGCGGGCGGACACCGCCCGGGCCCGGACCACCGGTGGCAGCGGACTCGGACTGTCCATCGCCACCGAGGACGCCCGCCTGCACCGGGCCTGGCTGCAGGCATGGGGGATGCCGGGTGAGGGCTCGTGCTTCCGCCTGACCCTGCCGCGGAATCAGGGCATCGAGCTGACGTCCTCGCCCGTCGCCCTGCCGCCCGGCGCGAGGGCTTCATCGGTGGACGCCGAAGCGCCGATCGGGGCAGAACCTGCGATGCTCGGAGTGGGGGAGAACAGTGAAGCGCAGTAGCACGACGACGGCTGATCGGCGGGGCCCGGGTGACGGGAGGATCCCACCGCCCCGAAGGAGCGGTGTCATCGGTGTGCTGCTCGCCGCACTCCTCGTCCTGACGGGCTGCACCGCCATCCCGACGCAGGGTCCGGTGGGGGTCATCTCCGCCTCCGACGACGAGTCCGGCGACGTCGGACTGGTGTTCGATCCCCAAGGTCCGGCGCCCGGTGCGAGCCCGGCGCGGATCCTCCTGGATTTCATCACCGCCGGCACCGGCGCGAGCGATGGCTACAGTGTCGCCCGCCAGTATCTGACACCGGAGCTGCAGGAGACCTGGCGGCCCGAGGAGCGGATCGTGCTGTTCCGGTCGGATCCCCGCGTGGAGGAGCGGGAGGGTGAAGGGGTCTACCGGATCCAGCTCGAGACCACGGGAATCGTCGACGCCAGGGGAGTCCGGACCGACACCGTGGTTCCGGCGACGGAGGCCATGAGTGTCCGGCTCGTCCAGGTGGACGGCGAATGGCGGATCGACGACATCCCGGACGGGATCATGCTGGCCCAGAGCAGTGCGCAGGATCTGCTGCTCTCCCACAATCTCTCCTTCTACAGCAGCGACTACCGGTACTGGGTGCCCGACGCACGCTGGTTCGTCCGGCGCACGGGAGTGACCGCGCGGGTCGTGGCGGCCATGCTGGCAGGGCCTGCACCTTATCTCCAGGGATCCGTCACGAGTGCCTTCCCCGAGGGTGTGACCCTGGCCAGGGACTCGGTGCCCATCACCTCCGGGACGGCGACGGTGGAGCTTTCGCCGCAGGTCCTGGAGAACGCCACGAACCTGAGCCTGCAGCAGATGAACCAGCAACTCCAGGTGAATCTGCTGAACCTCAACGACGTCACCTCGGTCGAGATGACCACGGACCAGCCCATCGAGCTGGGACCGCCGGCACCGGATCTCGTGGTCCCCGAGCTCTCACCCGACGTGGGCACCGTGCAGGTCGCCGTCGCGGGGGGCGAACTGGTCGCCGTGCGCAACGGGGAGAGCGCCCCCATCGAGGATCTGCCGTCCGTGGCCTCCCTCGAACCGCGAGACCCGGCGACCGTCGTCTCGGGCGAGGCCTATGCCTTCGTGAACGTGACGCGGAAGGCCCTCTACATCGCGGTCCCGGGCAGTGAGGCACGCAGGATCGCCGTCGGCGATGCGTTCACGCAGCCGTCCTTCGACACCGAGAACTGGGTCTGGACCGCCAGGAACGCGGACGGCCGTGGCGAGGTCATCGCGATACCTCCCGGCGGGTCGGAGGAGGACGCCGCGGTGCTGACCGTCAGCTGGCTCGGCGAACGGGAGGTCAGGGAGCTGCGGATCTCCCGCGACGGAGCACGGGCGCTGGTGGTCACCGAGCGCGGTGATACCCCGGAGGTGCTCGTCAGCGGCATCACCCGATCCCCCGACGGCGTCCCCCAGACCCTGACGCCGCCGCTGAGTCTTCCCGTCGACGTCGACGTCGACACCGCGAAATGGGCGGGGCAGAGCACGATCGTCGCCTCCGCTCTCGGGGCGACGACGCGAGCGGAGCCCGTGGTGCTTCACCTGAACGGCGAGCGGGAGTCCATGGCCACGCTCGACGGCGTCCTGGGCATCAGTGCGGGTACGGACGCCGAGGACATGTTCTACGCGCAGGTCGACAGCACACTGTACCGGCGTATCGGCAACAGCTGGGTGGACGAGCAGATCGATGTCATCGACCCCGCGTTCCCGGGGTAGCTGTGTCCACATAGGCCTGCTGGGCGGGGGCGCGGACGAACGACCGATGCTGTGGTGGGAGAGTGGATCCCAGCGCTTCATCCCTGCGTCGCACCCTCGACGTCGTGTTCTTCAGTCGTCCCGTCCAGCGTCTGGCCAGGGCGGTCTCCGGCTTCTGCGCCCTGGTCCTGCCTGCCTCGTGCGTGGTGTGCGGCGCGTGGGACTCGTCCCTGTGTCCGGCATGCCTCGCCCGGTTCAGAAGGGATACCGCGCGGGCCTTCCGGGCCGAGGCAGGCGCTCTATCCCTGCCCGACGTGCGGCGGGCGCGGGATCCCCGTGGAGCAGGAGACCCGGCGGAGGTGAGCTTCGGGGCCCTGCCCGTCGTCGCCGCGGGCCGCTACGGACCCGTCGTGGCGGCAGTCCTGCTCGCCTACAAGAATCACGGGCATGTCGATCTCGCGGATCCTGCGGCCAGAGCACTGGCCGCAGCGCTGCACGCGGCTGCACGGGACGCCGTCGCGGAGAACGACGAGGTCCTCCTCGTTCCCGTGCCCACGCGGTCCTCCTCGCGCCGGCGTCGCGGCTACGACCCGGTGATGCTTCTGCTGTCGCACCTGCGGCGCAGCGCGGCGTTGCCGGCCGGTACGGAGCTCGGACCGCTCGTGCGGCATCGCCCGTTCGGGCGGCTCGCGTGGCTGCTGCGCAGTGGCGGACGGCTCTCCGCCCGCACCCTCCTGACGGCGTCCCTGCCCGGCAGAGGTGGTCAGAAAGGTCTGGGACGGCGGCAGCGCAGGGCCAGTGTGCTGCACTCGATGGACACGACACGGCGGGGCCGGGACGTCCTGGCCGGACGGAACTGCATCGTCGTCGACGACGTCCTCACAACAGGCGCGACCATCTCGGAGGTGCACCGCGTCCTGGTGGCGAACGGCGCACGGGTGCTCGGTGCCGTCGTGATCGCGGCGACCGCCCCTCCCGAGGGACGCGCCCGCGGGCCCGGGTGAGGCCGGCGTGAAATGCGTCGATGCCCGCTGTGGATCACCAGCGACATCCTGCGGTGGTCATGGGTCGAATATGGGTGAATAAAAGACCCGGGTGAACTACGGTGAGGCATGGGTACAACCTCAGAAACGACGCGTACCCGTCGGCGGCGGCTCAGCACACCGCGCGGTCGCCGTTGTGTCACCTAGCGATGTGGAGGGCACCATGGAGTTCGAGATCAATGGCCGGAACCTTGCAGTATCGGATCGTTTCCGTGAGTACGCGACGGAGAAGATCGACAAGATAGAGCAGCTCGGCGACAAGGTGCAGCGCGTCGAGGCGAAGATCACCAAGGAACCCAATGCCCGCATGGCGGAGACCTCGCTCACGGTCGAACTGACCGTCATCTGCAGAGGTCCGATCGTCCGGGCCGAGGCGTCGGCGTCGGACAAGTTCGCCGCCTTCGATCTCGCCTACGCCAAGCTCCTCGAGCGCCTGCGTCGGGCTCGGGACCGCCGGAAGGTCCATCACGGGCGCCATACCCCGCTCGCCGTCCGCGCAGCGACGGCCGGTCTCGAGCCGGCCGATCCCACCCAGCCGATCTACCTGGAGACCCAGGCTTCGGCGCAGGGATCGGACGAGGCGGCCGCCCGGGTCGAGGACAGTGATCCGTACTCCTCCCCGGACGACGTCCCAGCCGGCGACTCACCCGTGCTCATCCGGCGGAAGGTCTTCTCCGGGACCCCCATGACACTCGACGACGCCGTCGACAACATGGAACTCGTGGGCCACGACTTCTACCTCTTCGTCGACTCCGACACGGGAGCCGCCTCGGTGGTCTACCGGAGGCAGGGGTGGACCTACGGAGTGATCACGCTCGATTCCGAGGGTCCGGCGGCATCGGATCAGGAGGAGCTCCTGGCCTACCGTGCCGAGCAGGAGGCCAACGCCTAGCAGCAGCCCTGCGGCCGGACCTCCGGCTGGACGAGCATCCAACGATCCACGGGACTGCCCCCGCGCCCGGGCGCGGGGGCAGTCCCGTGCAGGAGACCATGCCGAATCTCACCACCGCCCAGGCCCGGCGTACTCTTCTGGCCGCCCAGGGGCTGCACCTGCCGAGAGCGGAGTCCGCTCCGACCCGCCGCAGGATCACCACCGTCCTCCAGCGGTTGCAGCTTCTTCAGCTCGACTCCGTGAACGTCCTGACCCGCTCCCACTACCTGCCCGTGTTCTCCCGGCTCGGCGCGTACGATCCCGCGCTCCTGGACGGACTGTCGTCGCGGGCACCGAGGAGGCTCGTGGAGTACTGGGCGCACGAGGCGTCCCTGGTGCTGCCCGAACTGTTCCCGTACCTGCGCGCCTGGCAACGACGCACCTGGATGGGTGCGGGGAACCTGCCGGACGAGCAGCGCAGGGCCCTGGAATCCGGAGTCCTCGAGCTCCTCGGCCGTGCCGGTCCCCTGACGGCTTCGGCCACCCAGCGCCTCCTCGGGGCGGAGCCCGATCGTCCTGCCGAGGGCTGGGGCTGGCGCTGGACGGGTGTGAAGCGCGTGCTGGAGGACCTCTTCGCGCGTGGTGTGATCGGTTCAGCGGGGCGCACCGCCCAGTTCGAGCGCCGCTACGCGCCCATCTCCGCGGTCCTGCCCGACCCCGCACTCGCCACCCAGGAGGTCGGCGGGACGGATGCACTGATGGTGCTGGCGGAGCGGGCCGCCAGGGCGCTCGGCGTCGGTCCTGCCCGCTCCATCGCGGACTACTTCAGGACGCCGGTACGGCAGACGCGCGAGGCGCTGGAGCTCCTCGTGGTCTCCGGTGCGCTCGAGAAGGTGAGCGTGGACCGGGGGGCCGAGCCCTGGTACCTGCATCCTGCGGCCACTGTTCCGCGGCAGGCGCGGGGGAGGGCTCTTGTGAGCCCCTTCGACTCGCTCGTCTTCGACCGGGACCGGCTCCAGCGCCTCTTCGGGGTCCACTACCGCATCGAGATCTACACCCCTGCTGCGCACCGGGTCCACGGCTACTACGTGCTGCCCTTCCTCCTCGGTGACGCCGTCGCCGCAAGGGTGGATCTCAAGGCGGACCGCACAGCGGGGCGGCTGGTCGTGCGCAGCAGCCATGCCGAACCGGGAGCGCCGACCTCCACGGCGGCCGAACTCGCGCACGAGCTACGCCTCCTGGCGGGCTGGCTGCAGCTGGACGACGTCGTCGTCGAGGACCGCGGCGAGCTGGCCCCCGCCCTCGCCCCGGAGGTGGGCAGGCTAACCTGAGCCGAGGGGGATCCCCCGGCGCTTGCCGGCAACCGGGAACCGACGAGCGGATCCGGTCGTCCAAGTAGACTAGACACGCCATCCTCGGGCAGCAGCAGATTGGGAGCAGAGACCAGTGCCATCACTTCTTGAACGAGTACTTCGGACCGGCGATAAGAAGACACTGAAACGACTCCGGAACTATGCCGACGCGATCAACGTCCTCGAGGACGAATTCCGCGAGATGTCCGACGCAGAGCTGCGCGGTGAGACCGACCGTCTCAAGAAGCGGCTCGCCGACGGCGCCTCGCTGGACGATCTGCTCCCCGAAGCCTTCGCCGCCGTGCGGGAGGCCTCGAGCAGAACCCTGGGCCTGCGCCACTTCGACGTCCAGCTGATGGGCGGTGCAGCCCTGCACCTGGGCAACATCGCGGAGATGAAGACCGGCGAGGGAAAGACGCTGGTCGCCACGGCTCCCGCCTACCTGAACGCACTCAGCGGCAAGGGCGTTCACGTCATCACCGTCAATGACTACCTGGCCGAGTACCAGTCCGACCTCATGGGCCGTGTCTACCGCTTCCTCGGGCTCACCAGCGGCTGCATCCTCTCCAAGCAGGATCCGGCGACGCGCCGTGAACAGTACGCGGCCGACATCACCTACGGGACGAACAACGAGTTCGGCTTCGACTACCTGCGCGACAACATGGCCTGGACCTCCGCGGAACTGGTGCAGCGCGGCCACAATTTCGCCGTCGTCGACGAGGTCGACTCGATCCTCATCGACGAGGCCAGGACCCCGCTGATCATCAGCGGGCAGGCCTCGGGCGACGTCAACCGCTGGTACAACGAGTTCGCCAAGGTGGTGCAGAAGCTCTCCGTCGACGTCGACTACGAGGTGGACGAGAAGAAGCGCACCGTGGGTGTGCTCGAGGACGGGATCGAGAAGGTCGAGGACTACCTCGGCATCCACAATCTCTACGAGTCCGCGAACACCCCCCTGATCGGGTTCCTGAACAACGCGATCAAGGCCAAGGAACTGTTCAAGAAGGACAAGGACTACGTGGTGCTCAACGGCGAGGTCATGATCGTCGACGAGCACACCGGCCGCATCCTCGCCGGCCGCCGCTACAACGAGGGCATGCACCAGGCCATCGAGGCGAAGGAGGGGGTGGAGATCAAGGCCGAGAACCAGACCCTCGCCACGATCACCCTCCAGAACTACTTCCGCCTCTACGACAAACTCTCGGGCATGACCGGCACCGCCGAGACCGAAGCGGCGGAATTCATGTCCACCTACAAGATCGGCGTCGTGCCCATCCCGACGAACCGGGAGCTGATCCGCAAGGACCTCTCCGACCTCATCTACAAGAACGAGGTCGCCAAGTTCGACGCGGTGGTCAAGGACATCCTCGAGCACAGCGAGACGGGGCAACCCGTCCTGGTCGGCACGACCAGCGTCGAGAAGAGCGAATACCTCTCGAAGCAGCTCGCCAAGGCAGGCGTGCGCCATGAGGTCCTCAACGCGAAGAACAACGCGCGTGAGGCCGCCATCGTCGCCCAGGCCGGGCGAAAGGGTGCCATCACCGTGGCGACGAACATGGCCGGTCGAGGCACCGACATCATGCTCGGCGGCAATGCGGAGTTCAACGCCGTCGCCGCTCTCGAGAAGCTGGGCCTCGATCCGGAGCGGGACGCAGAAGTGTACGAGGCCAGATGGCCCGGAGCGCTGGAGGCGGCGAAGGAGGCCGTGAAGGCCGAGCAGCAGGAGGTCCGCGACCTCGGCGGCCTCTACGTCCTCGGGACCGAACGCCACGAATCACGACGGATCGACAACCAGCTGCGGGGTCGTTCCGGACGGCAGGGGGATCCGGGACGTTCCCGGTTCTACCTCTCGCTCACCGACGACCTGATGCGCCTGTTCAACTCCGGCGGGGCGGAGCGCATCATGAACAGCTCCACGATGCCCGACGACGTGGCCCTCGAGTCGAAGCTGGTCTCGAAGGCCATCGAGAACGCCCAGGGCCAGGTCGAGGGCCGCAATGCCGAGCAGCGCAAGAACGTCCTGAAGTACGACGACGTGCTGAACCGGCAGCGCGAGGCGATCTACGGTGATCGCCGCCGCATTCTCGAAGGCGGCGATCTCCAGGAGAAGATCGGGTTCTTCCTCGAGGACGTGATCACCGCCATGGTCGACGAGGCAACGGCGCAGGGTCACGGCGACGACTGGGACTACGACCTCCTGTGGTCGAACCTGAAGACCCTCTACCCGATCTCCATCACCTCGGCCGAGGTGATCGAGGAGGCCGGCGGGAAATCACGGCTCACCAGGGACTTCCTGCACACCGAGATCCTCTCCGACGCCAGACTCGCCTATCGGGCCCGGGAGGAAGCACTCGGGGAGCAGTCGATGCGCGAACTCGAACGGCGCGTCGTCCTGTCGGTCATCGGGCGCAAGTGGCAGGAGCACCTCTACGAGATGGACTATCTGAAGGAGGGGATCGGGCTGCGCGCGATGGCGCAGCGTGATCCCCTCGTCGAGTACCAGCGTGAGGGCTTCATCCTCTTCCAGGCCATGATGGAATCGATCCGCGAGGAGAGCATCGGGTACCTGTTCAACCTGGAGGTGGAGGTCGCCGCACCGGTGCAGACAGGGCTGCCGGGTGTCACCGACGGGCGGAATCTGGTGCAGGCACCGTCGATCAGGGCCGCCGGGCTCGACGCTCCGGCCAAGCCCGCCACCCTGAACTTCATCGCGCCCAACGCGCAGGGTGAGGCCGAGGTGCAGGTGGAGCGGGCCGAGGGCAGGCCGGCTCCCGCGCCGACCAGGGCCCGGAGGGCCAGGAGGAAGTAGCTCAGCCGATCTCCAGGGCGGTGATCCGCCACGTCCCGCGCCGTCGCTCTATCCGAAGAGCGATGGCGCGGACCCGTTTCTGGTCGAATGCCACCACGGCAGCCTCGTAGGCTTCGGCGCTGACCTGGCAGACGCGCACCGAGCGGATCACGATGTGGCGTGGAGTACTCACCCGGGCCGACCCTCCAAGGGCGACGGGAGGGTGGATGCAGCGGACCAGATTCGTCCGCAACTGCAGGCGCTCGTAGTTCTCGGGGTCGAGCCACCGTGCCAACTGCTGGAGAGGTCGGGTACCCGCGAGTACTTCGAGGGCACCCTGGGCCACCGACCGTGCGATGCCGGCCATGCGCCGGACGTCCTCCGCATCGGTTACCAGGGGCGCCGGCGAAGTACCGGTGACCGTCGCCGTGCTGTACTCATCCGTCTCCTTCGGCGGTCGCAGCTCGCTCACCGATGCCGGGCCCCCGGACACCTGGTGCCGTGGCGAGGGAAGCACGGGGCGCGGAGCTCCGCTTGCCTCGGCGAGCTGGTCGGTGCTGGTCTGGCGGAGCTGGGTGATGCCTGACATGCGGGTTCCTCTCGGGGGTGAGCAAGTTCCTGCGACGACGGGACTAGGAGGGCTCGCTGAGGACCTGACCCGGCAGCAGGAGGCACGGATCAGGACCGATGATCGAGCTGTTCGCCTCGTACCAGGACGGCCAGGTGGCCGCTACGTCGGCGTCGGTGGCGAGCGGCCCGAGCCGGGCGGCGACGATGGACCACAGCGAATCGCCCGGCGCGACCACGACGTCCGTGGCTCCCAGTGGGTTCCGTGTCTCGGCGCGCACCAGTGGTCCGCCGTCGGCCGGTACGGGTGACGGCGCCCAGCCTGCGCCGGATGGCGGCGTCGCGGGCGTGGGCTGCGCCGCCGGTGCCGGAGCCGGTGTGCGCTCCGGTGCCTGTGCTGGAGTCGGTGTCGGTCCAGCGGGTGCTGGGAGGTCCGTCGTCACCGCGCCCTCGGGCTCCCAGTAGGGCGATCCGGCGGTGTCCGGCGCTCCGCTGACGGTCGGGGGTTCCGATCGGGTGGTGGCCCGCAGCGATACCGCGGTGCCGGACTCCATCGCCGGGAGGAGCACGGCGACACTGGTCATCCCGTTGGTGCCGCTTACACCGGCATGATCCGGTGCGGCCTGCGCCACGGCGGGCACGGCGAGGACGTTCGCTCCGAGGAGGGCGACGGCGAGACGCCGCATCAGCACGGGCGTCCAGCGCACGGCCCAGGCCGGCGCCGGTCCCGGGCCCCGCCTCCCCAGCACCTCGATGACGATCGCGCTCAGCAGGGCCAGGAACCACAGTCCGACGACGGTCAGGCCCACCAGAGAGAGGCCGACGGCGAGGACAGTCTCCACGCCGGACGCTGCCGAGCGCACTTCGAGCGAGTACCCCGCCGCGAGCATCACCGCGCCGCACCCGAGGATCAGGCCTGCCTGCACTGCATCCGCATTCTTGTTCATCGGCGTCCCTCTCGGTCCACAGAAGCCTTTGAGAGCTTTTGATTCAGTTTGATGCAGTTTGACTGCGTTTGTCCAGAGGGCTATCCGAAACCACGTACCGGTCACCGTGTCGTTGACCGGTCCACGGGTGGTGCCTATCGTGGGCTCATGCGCTGGGATGCCCTGTTCGACGACCTGGAATCGCAACTCGCGTCGGCGACGAGCGCGCAGCAGGAGAGCGAGATCCGGGAGCGTACCCGGGCCGAGCAGTCGCGTCAGACACTCGTCCACCGCCTGAGCGGACACCGTGGCGGAGACGTGGGTCTGGTCACCCGAGGGGGCAGGTCTCTCACCGGGACGCTGACGACCGTCGGGGCGGCATGGATCGCGGTCCTCGCAGAGGGTCGGTCGGTCCTGGTGCCGCTGTCGTCCCTGAGCAGTCTGCGGGGACTGGGCAGGAGCGTCGGTCCTCCGCTGAGCGGAGTCGGAGCCCGGCTGGGGCTGGGCTCTGCGCTACGCGCCCTGTCGCGCGACAGGGCGCAGGTCGCCGTGTGGCTGGTGACGCCGTCGGCACGCTACACAGGGGTCATCGACCGCGTCGGTGCGGACTTCCTCGACCTGGGTCTTTTCTCCTCCGGGGATGAGAGGTCGGTGAGGGATCGTGATGTCGTGACAGTGCCCTTCCCGGCCGTCGACACCATCGATTCCGCGGGTTCGAGCGGGTGAGGAGGAGACCTGCTCAGCCGACCGGTGGGCTGCCGGCGTCGTTGCGCAGACCCGACGCCGTCTTCTCGTAGGCCCTGGCAATGTACTCCTCGAGCACACGCGTCTCCACCCGCCACTGACCGCGCCCGCCCACCTGGATGGCCGGCAATTCGCCGGAGCGTACGAGCGCGTAGGTCTGCGACGAGCTGATGTTGAGCACCTCGCCCACGTCGGCGAGAGTGAGAAAGCGTCGCTCGACCATCACCCCGCCCTTCCTGCCGGTTCCGTCACGCCATCAGTCTGCCACTGTCGACCCCCATCGCCGCGGATTTCCACAGTTCGGTCCTATGCGGGCTCGGGAGGTTCCCATCGGGGCCGCCGTACACAACAATGGCGGAGGAGAGGCACTCTACGCCGGTGCCACCGGCCCGACGGGGGACGACAGTGAGCACCGATACGCGGACCACCCAGCCCGCCCAGGCGCCGCGCCTGAGGAAGCCCTCGTGGAAGGATCCACGGCTGCTCATCGGGATCCTGCTGGTGCTGGCCTCCACAGCCGGTGTCATCGCACTCCTGGAGAGCCAGAACACCACCGCCGAGGTGTACTCGGCCCGCAGGGACATCGCCGTCGGGTCGGCGCTGACACCCGAGGACCTCGTGGCGGTCCCCGTGCGGCTCGGTGATTCGGGCGGCTCCTATCTCCCGGTCAGCGAGGGTATTCCCGACGGCGCGGTGCTCACCAGGCTCGTCGCGGAAGGAGAGCTCCTTCCGGCAGCCGCGCTCGGACGGCGCGACGAGCTGAACCGCAAGCCGGTGGGGCTGACGGTGGAGGACCCGCTGCCCTCGGGAACCGGCCCAGGAGACCGCGTCGACGTCTGGGTCTCGGCGCGCACGGACACCAACAGCTTCGAGGAGCCCCGGCTGCTGCTGGAGGCAGCAGAGGTCGCCGAACTCACAGAGGGAGAATCCGCACTCGGAGCCAGTTCGTCCACCCTCGTCCAGGTACTCGTCGAGGACGCCGCGATGCCGGACCTGCTCGACGCCCTGTCCAACGACGCCCGGATCGCCGTCGTGCTCAATCTCGGTGCCGGCTCATGAGCATCCCGGTCGTCACACTCGGTGCCGCAGCGAGTGCGTTCGTGCCGGGCCTGGAGCAGCTCCGGGGCCCCGTCACCGTCGTACGGCGCTGCGACGACGTGGCCGAACTCATCGCGGCATGCCAGAGCGGACTCGCCCGTGCTGCCATCCTCGCCCCGGGCGCGACCGAACTCACCGTCTCCCTCGTCACCAGGCTGCGCTTCGCCGGCGTCGTCGTCGTCGCCCTCGCGGACGATGCGCCGGAACCCGAGCCGCCTGGCCTCGAGGGGATCGCCTACGTGGATCGCAACGTCGCACCGGCAGCGCTCGCCGATGCGGTGTCGCTGGCCGTCGAACGATTCGACGCGGAGGACTCCCGCCCCCGCGGTTCCCTCGCCTACGCCGATCCCCTGGACCTGCCGGAGACCGTGGTGGCAGCTGCCCCTCGGTCTCCGGAGGGCGATGATCCCCCCGGTGCGGGGCGGGTCATCGCCGTCTGGGGCCCGATGGGCAGCCCTGGGCGGACGATCGTGGCGATCAACATGGCAGCCGAACTCGCTGCCGCCGGGACCTCGGTCCTGCTCGTGGACGCCGATACCTATGCCGCGAGTATCGGACCCTCGCTCGGACTGCTCGATGAATCCGCCGGGCTCGCCCAGGCCTGCCGGATCGCGGACCAGGGCGGCTTCACCGCTGCTGCACTCGACCGCATCGCGGTGAGCATCGCGATCAGGGGAGGTCGGTTGCGGGTCCTGACCGGTATCACGAGGGCGGACCGGTGGCCCGAGGTTCGCCCGGCCGCCCTGAGTCATGTTCCCGGCGCCGCCCGCGCGCTCGCCGGGGTCACGATCATCGACTGCGGGTTCTGCCTCGAGGCGGACGAGGAGCTGAGCTTCGACACTCTGGCGCCGCGACGCAACGGGGCCACCCTGCGATGCCTCGAACTCGCCGACGACGTCGTCGCGGTGGGTGGCGCCGATGCGATCGGTGTTCCCCGCCTGGTCAAGGCTCTGACAGAGCTCGTGGAGATCGTTCCCACGACCGCGCCCCGCGTGGTGTTCAACAGGGTCAGGGCCGCTGCAGTGGGGCGCTCTCCTGAGTCCCAGCTGAGGGAGGCGTGGGCGCGCTTCGGCCCCGCGTCGGGCATCGCAGCCTTCCTGCCCGTGGATCATGCAGCGGCGGATCAGGCTCTGCTGGCAGGGACCGCCCTCCTCGAGACCGCGGCCTCCTCGCCGCTGCGCCGGGCGATCGCGGACCTTGCCGACGTACCCGTCTCCGACCGGCGGCGTCAACGATCCGTGCGGGCTCCGCGACGTGAAGTTTTCGGGCAACACCGCTAGGCTTCGCGGAGAAGAGGCTGCGACGGAGCGGCCTGTCCTTTCACAACGGAGGCCCTCCCCATGTCGTCTGGATCCCGGACAAAGGATCAGTCACTCTCGGACACGTCAGGGGAGGAATTCGTAGAGAACTACTTCGAGAACCTCGCCGGTGAGGATGCTCTCGCCTACGAGTCGACCGATCTGGCGCGGTGGGCGCTGGCGCACCGGGAACTCGCGGAGACCCGGGAGCCCGGCACGGCGGTGATCGACATCCTGGACCAGCGCACCTCGAGCATCGTCATGATCGTCACCGACGACATGCCCTTCCTGGTCGATTCGGTCACGGCGGAACTTGTCCGCCAGGATGCGGCGATCCGGCTCGTGGTCCACCCGACGTTCCTCGTGACGCGCACCGGACCGAGCCAGGCGCTGACCGCCCTCGAACGCGTTCCCTCGACGGCGGGTACCTCGAGCGGCGATACTGCGGCGCATCCCCTCACGGCGGCGTCGAACGGCCAGGAGCATCGCGACGCGCGGATCGAGTCCTGGATCTCGGTCGAGGTCTCCCGCCTGGCCGATGCCGCGGCGAAGCAGGAGGTCGAGGCCGGTCTGCTCCGCGTGCTCGGAGACGTCCGCTCCGCGGTCGACGACTGGGCTGCGATGCGCGGCAAGGTCGGCTCGGTCGTCGCATCACTGAGCACGATCGCCGGAGATGACATCCCTGATCTGCAGCAGGCGCAGGAGCTCCTGACGTGGCTCGAGGACGGGAACTTCACCTTCCTCGGCTACAAGGAGTACGACCTCGTGACGGACGAGGGCGGGGCCGACGCATTGCGCGTTCGCGACGGAAGCGGACTGGGGCTGCTCCGGCACGGAAGCGCCGGCGGATCCCTGCAGCAGCTTACCGACGCGGGACGGGCGAAGGCTCGTGAGCGCCAGGCGCTCGTGATCACCAAGGCCAACTCCCGCTCGACGGTGCATCGGGCCGCGTACCTCGACTACATCGGGATCAAGAGTTTCGACGCACAGGGCAATGTCGACGGGGAACGGCGCTTCATCGGTCTGTTCGCGACGAGTGCCTACACGAGTTCGGTCCGCGAGGTTCCCCTGGTCCGCGACAAGGTCGCGGAGGTGCTGCGGCTCTGCGGCTTCCCCTCGGACTCCCACTCGGGGAAGGATCTGCTCTCCATCCTGGAGACCTACCCGCGGGACGAGCTCTTCCAGATCGAGGTGCCGGATCTGCTGGCCACTGCGCTCGGGATCCTGCGGCTGCAGGAGCGCCGGCGTACGCGGTTGTTCCTGCGTCCGGACATCTACGGGCGGTTCATGTCGGCCCTCGTCTATCTGCCGCGCGACCGGTACACCACGAGTGTGCGGTTGCGGATCGAGGACGAGCTGCGCGCCGCCTTCAACGCCGATTCCATCGATTTCGAGGCGCGCCTGAGCGAGTCCGCACTCGCCCGCCTGTTCTTCCGGATCCGGCTGCAGCGCGGCAACGAGATTCCCGGGCTCGATGCCGACGAGCTCGAGAAGCGGCTGGTGCATGCGGCCCGTTCCTGGTCCGAGGGCATCCTCGAGGTCGCCCAGCAGCGCTTCGAGCAGGATACCGCCGAGTCGCTCGCCGCGCTCTGGGCGGAGGCCTTCCCTCCGAGCTATCGCGTCGCCTACGAGGTGGAGGACGCGCTCGACGACATCGCCCGCTTCGAGGAGCTCGCGGGTACGGAGTCGTCCGCACCGCTGCTCAATGTCTACGTTCCTGAGGGCTCGACGCCGGCGGCTGCGCAGGATGCACGCCTGTTGCTGTACGTCACCGAGGCCAGGAGCCTCACGCAGATCCTGCCCTACTTCCACAACCTCGGTCTCGAGGTCCTGGACGAGCGTCCGTTCGAGGTGACGCGGTCCGACGGTCGCTCGTTCTTCCTCTACGACCTCGGCCTGAGCTACCCGGACGGCGTCTCACCGCTCGGGACGGCGTCCCTGCTCCAGGAGGCGTTCCGTGCCGCAGTGCTCGGCGACAGCGAGTCGGATCCGCTCGACCGGCTGGTGCTGAGCGAGGAACTCGGATGGCGGCAGGTGCTGATCCTGCGCGCCTACGCCAAATACATCCGCCAGCTGGGCAGCACCAACTCCTACGACTTCGTCGCGGAGACGCTGCTGAGGAACCCGGTGGTGGCCCGGGGCCTGATCGCACTGTTCACTGCGCGCTTCGATCCCGATCTCGACGGGGACCGGGGTGCAGCCTCCGACACGGCACGGGCCGCGCTGGACGCCGCACTCGAGGACGTACCCACTCTCGACGCCGATCGGGTCCTGCGCACCCTCATGAACCTCATCGAGGCGAGCCTGCGCACGAACTACTTCCAGGGCAAGCGGCACGTGAGTCTCAAGTTCGCCACCGAACGCATCGAGGGCGCTCCCTTCCCGCGCCCCAAGTTCGAGATCTGGGTCTACTCGCCTCAGCTCGAAGGCGTCCATCTGCGGTTCGGGAAAGTGGCCCGTGGAGGCCTGCGCTGGTCCGACCGCCGGGAGGACTTCCGGACGGAAGTGCTCGGGCTCGTGAAGGCGCAGACCGTGAAGAACGCCGTCATCGTCCCCACCGGGGCCAAGGGCGGATTCTTCGCCAAGCAACTGCCCGATCCCACCGTCGACCGGCAGGCGTGGCTGGCCGAGGGCCAGGCGAGCTACCGTACCTTCATCCGGGGACTGCTGGACATCACGGACAACGTGGTCACCAACGGCACCACCGAGTCCATCGTGCCGCCGGCGCGTGTGGTGCGCCACGACGACGACGACTCCTACCTGGTCGTCGCCGCCGACAAGGGCACGGCCTCCTTCTCGGACATCGCCAACGAGCTGTCCGCGGAGTACGACTTCTGGCTCGGTGATGCCTTCGCCTCCGGAGGATCCGTGGGCTACGACCACAAGGCCATGGCCATCACGGCCCGCGGAGCCTGGGAATCCGTGAAGCGTCACTTCAGCGAGTTCGACGTCGACACCCAGACCGAGGACTTCACCGTCGTCGGCGTGGGCGATATGAGCGGGGACGTCTTCGGCAACGGCATGCTCCGGTCCAGGCACATCCGCCTGCTCGCAGCCTTCGACCACCGCCACATCTTCCTCGATCCTGACCCGGACCCCGAGACGTCCTTCACCGAGCGACGCCGACTGTTCGACCTCCCGAGATCGAGCTGGGAGGACTACGACACCGGTCTGATCAGCCAGGGTGGGGGCGTCTACCCGCGGCAGGCGAAGTCGGTCCCCGTCTCAGCCGAGGTGCGCAAGGTCCTGGGACTCGAGGAGTCCGTGACGAAGCTGAGCCCGCCCGAGCTGCTGCGTGCCATCCTGCGCGCTCCGGCGGATCTGCTCTACAACGGCGGGATCGGCACCTACGTGAAGGCTGCCGAGGAGACGAACGCCCAGGTCGGAGACAGGGCCAACGACGCCATCCGCGTCAATGGAGGCGAGCTACGCGTCCGGGTCGTCGGCGAGGGCGGGAATCTGGGCATGACCCAGCGGGGCCGGATCGAGGCGGCGCTGTCCGGCGTCATCCTCAATACCGATGCGATCGACAACAGTGCCGGTGTGGACTGCTCGGACTACGAGGTCAACATCAAGATCTTCGTCGACCGCATGGTGCGAGCCGGCCGGCTGCAGCCCGAGGAGCGCGCGGAGTTCCTGCACTCGATGACGGACGAGGTCGGCGACCTCGTGCTGCAGGACAACATCGACCAGAACATCCTGCTGCTCAACGACCGCCGGCAGGTGATCGAGTTCAGCCCCAGCTACGAACGGATGATCGACTGGCTGGAGAGGACGGTCGATCTGGATCGTACCCTCGAGGCGCTGCCGACGACGGCGGAGCTCCGGAAGCGGGTCGAGGCCGGGCAGGGACTCACCTCACCCGAGCTCGCCGTGCTGGCAGCGTACGCGAAGATCGAGCTGAGCCGCGTGCTCACTGCCTCGGACCTTGCCGACGACCCCTACTTCAAGGGCACGCTGCGGCGCTACTTCCCTCGCCAGATCGTGGAGCGCTTCGACGATCTGCTCGACACGCATCCGCTGCGCCGGGAGATCATCTCGACCGTCGTCGCCAACGACATCATCAATCTCGGTGGAATCACCTTCGCCTTCCGGGTCATGGAGGAGACCTCGGTCCCCGAGTCCGTCGTCGCCCGTGCGTTCGTGGCGCTGCGGGAGATCTACTCGCTCGACGAGACCGTGGAGGCGCTCGCCGCCCTGCCGGCGGACTTCCCGACCGACCGCTGGACCACGGTCTACCTCGATCTGCGCCGACTGCTGGACCGGGGCGTCCGCTGGTTCGTGAACCATGTGGCCAGAGGGACCTCGGTGGACGAGGACATCGCCGCCTTCAAGCCGCTGATCGCGCCCTTCCTCGATCATCTCTCGCAGTACCTGCAGGGCAACGACCAGGAGCGCGCACGCGAGGGCATGGAGATCGCGTCCGAGTGGGAGCTGCCCGAAGAGCTCGGCAGGCACTGGGCCGAACAGTTCGAATCGTTCGCCCTCCTCGACATCGCCCACAGCACCCGGCGCATCGACGAACCGGTGGAGGCCATCGCGAAGGTCTACTACGCGGTGTACGACCGGTTCGAGGTCGACAACCTCCTGCAGCGAATCACGAAGCTGCCGCGGACGGATCGCTGGCAGGCGCTCGCCCGGGCGGCGTTGCGGGACGATCTGTATTCCACGACCGCGGACATCTGCGTCGCCGTGATGCGGGCGTCGGCCGATCTGAAGGACAGGGATGCCGGTGAGCGCTTACGCGTCTGGCAGGAACAGAATGCCGAACAGCTGCGGCGGGCCTCGAACATGTTCGCCGAGGTGAATCTGCTCGAGAAGGACGACATCTCATCGCTGTCGGTGGCCCTGCGTCTGCTGCGATCCATCGTCCGGTGACACGTCCGCACCTGCCGGGCGGCCCGAGTGACAGAGAGACCTCATGGCCATTTTCACGGACCCCATCCGACAGTACGCGGACCTCGAGCCGGGCGATGCCGAATGGCTGCATCTGCTCGTAGGGGACTGGCAGCTGGTGGCGGACCTGGCCTTCGCGGATCTGGCGCTGTGGTTCCCGCTGGTCGAGGGAGGCTATGTCAGTCTGGCGCACGTGCGTCCCTCGACGTCCCAGACCGTCTTCCACAGCGACTTCGTGGGCGAGCGCATCCGCGCCGATCTGCAGCCGCTCGTCGATAGCGCATGGACCTCCCAGCGGATCGAACATGTCGCCGAGACCGGATCGGGAACGGCGTCCCCGATGCGGGTCCAGGCCGTACCCATGGTCCGCAACGGCCGCACCGTCGCAGTGGTGACATCTCACCTGGACCTGTCCGCGTCGAGGATGTCGTCCCGGCTGGAAACGACGTATCGGCGGTGCGCGGATGACCTGCTGCAGATGGCGACCCTCGGTCTGTGGCCCGACTTCGCGACACCGACCGGGACCAGGCGGGGTGCGCCCCGGGTGGGGGACGGACTGATCAGGCTCGACGTCGACGGGATCGTCCAGTACGCGAGCCCCAACGGGGTGTCCGCCTTCCGCCGGTTGGGTGATGTGGAGACACTCGAGGGTCGGTCGCTCGCCGAGATCACGACGGCGCTGCTCAAGGACCGCAGGCTCGTCGACGAGACATTGCCCCTCGTGGTGACCGGGCGCATGCCGTGGCGCACCGAGATCGGGTCCCACGGCGTGAGCCTATCCCTCAGGGCCATCCCGCTGCGCGACGAGAAGGAGCGCTTCGGCGCCCTGGTGCTGTGCCGCGACGTCTCCGAGCTCCGGCGTCGCGAGATGGAACTCGTCTCGAAGGACGCCACCATCCGCGAGATCCACCACCGGGTGAAGAACAATCTGCAGACGGTGGCAGCCCTGCTCCGGATGCAGTCGCGCCGCATGGTCAGCGACGAGGCGAAGCTGGGCCTCGAACAGGCGATGCGGCGGGTCTCCACGATCGCGCTGGTGCACGAGACGCTGTCGCAGGGGCTTGCGCAGCGGGTCGACTTCGACGAGTTGATCGGGCGTCAGTTCCGCCTGTCCGCGGAGGTCGCCTCCCCGTCTCAGGCGGTCCGGACCGAGCGCAGTGGCGACTTCGGGGAACTCCCGAGCGATCTTGCGACGCCGCTCGCCCTGGTGATCAACGAACTGGTGACCAATGCGGTGGAGCACGGCCTGTCCGGGCGAGCCGGGACGGTGTGGCTGAGGGCAGATCGACGCAGCGAGGCGGACGGTGAGGAGATCCTGCAGGTCACCATCTCCGACGACGGAGTCGGCCTTCCCCCCGGAGGTCATGCCGAGGGTCTCGGTCTGCAGATCGTCAGGACCCTCGTCACGAGCGAACTCAACGGGACGATCGCATGGAGCGGCCGGCACGGCGGAGGAACCACGGTGATTCTCGAACTGACACTGCCTTCACCCGAGATCTCGTGAACGACAAGGAGGGCCGCCCTGAGGCGGCCCTCCTTGTCTATGTTCCTGCCGATGTTCCTGCCCTGTTTATCGTCGGGTTCATTGTCGGGCGGGTTACGCTCCGGTCCTCAGGAGGCGCGGCGCGCTCTCGCCGCACGGCGCTTGAGCGCCCGGCGCTCGTCCTCGCTCATCCCGCCCCACACTCCGGCATCCTGCCCGGTCTCGATGGCCCACTGCAGGCAGGTCTCCTGCACCTGGCAGCGACGGCAGACGCTCTTGGCCTCCTCGATCTGCAGCAGTGCCGGTCCGGTATTGCCGACGGGGAAGAACAGTTCCGGATCCTTGTCCAGGCAGGCTGCGCGACTTCGCCAATCCATGATGATCACATTCTCCTTAGGCCTCTTCGCACCTGTTTGTGAAAACATTCACGAGGGGGGTCATAGTAAAGGGGCCTGTATCGGCCCCCTGGTCTCAATTGGTCTCAACTGGTTTTAAGGCTGTCATGTTCGCAAGGGGTAAACAAGGGTTTTCCGATCCCTCTTTGCCTTGACAGGTGAGGGTTCCGTCACAGGCAGGGCCGATGTCCTCGCTCGAACGAGGCGGAACAGCGCCTCGGAGCCGGTGAGGGGATTCAGGTAGGGTTCGGGTGTGAGTGTCGATCCAGCGCCGCCATCATCGTCCCGCCCTCCCGGTGTCCTGGTGATCGCAGGCGTCCTGACGGTCCAGGCAGTGGCGCTCATGGTTCTTGCGGTGCGCTTCGTCCTGACCATCTTCGGCGCCAACCCCCTGTCGGTGGGCGGATCGGTCTTCATGACCGTTCTGCTGATACTGGTCGCGGCCGGGCTCGTCACACTCGCCCATAGGCTCAGCCTGGGTTTCCGCTGGCCGCGGTCTCCGGCCCTCGTGGTCCAGGTGTTCCTGGTCATCCTCTCGTTCCCCTATTTCTCGTCGGGAAACCCGCTGTTCGGCGTCCTGCTGCTCGTTCCGGCCGCCGTGGTGATCGTGGTCCTCTTCTCGAAACCGGTCGTCCGGTTCACCGTGCGGGTCTCGGGTGCCGGAAGAATGCTCTAGCCCCGTCGGCTCCGGGGTCCGACTCGCTGCATACCGGCAGCGACCCGTCCGGGAGCCGGGCGATCTGGACGTCGACGACGCCGCCCGGCTCGCAGGCCCACGCGCGTCCGGCGGTGGTCCGGCCCTCTACCTCGTGACGCACCCCGAAGAAGTCCCCGTCGGCGGGGGTCCTGGGCCCCAGGATCAATCCGCGACCCGATCCGCGTGCCTGCAGTGCCAGCGGAACGCGGGTCAGCAGGGCAGGGCCGGGCGCTGCGCAGAGCACCGCGGCGGCGCCCCGGGCGACGAGAGCGGCGAGGATCTGTTGCACGTCCGCCGGAAGCTGGTCGACGTCGTCGACGAGCAGGGTGCTCATCTCCGGTGGAATCCGGTCGATGCCCCGGTCCCCGACACCACGCCAGTAGTCGGCGGTATCGGCGGCGGCGGGTGCCGCGAGGATGCGCCTCTGCCGCTGCACCCGCTCCGCGGATTCGGCGAGAACCCGAAGGGCCGTCGAGCGTCCGGAACCGGGAGGTCCCAGAACGAGGTACACCTCGCCGGGACTTAGGTTTACGGAGAACGTGGCGAGGTCATCGCCGTACACTCCCAGCGGGATGGCATCGGTCCGCCGGCCCTGTCCAGTGGTGGGCGGACTCCGGAGCTGATCGAGGAGGACCAGGTCCGGCAGTGGATGGACGGGGAACGGGGTCAGCGCCGGAGTGCGTGCCGGCGACACACCGGGATGCTCCCCGCGCCCGGGTTCGGTGACGAGCTGGCACGCGCCCTCGCCGTGAGTGCCCATGATGGGACCCTGCGCGAAGCCGCGGCCGGCGACCGCATCGAGCGGCGGGAGCTTCGGCCAGGTGATCGTCGTCTCCTGGTGGGCGCCGAGCGGAAGATATACGCGATTGGGCAGGTGGGCGAAGAAGCGGGCCGTCGTCAGCTCGCGGTCGCCGGTCAGGAGAACGCTCACGCCGCGGGATGCCCCGTCGCGGGCCAGGGAGTGCAGGTCGTCCTCCGCCCGTGCACCGCGCCCCTGCCGGAAGTTGGTGCACCAGTGACCCCACCCCGTGATCACCAGGAGGATGTGGGTCGGAGTGCTCGCGTCCCACGGAGGACGGGACGCCAGACGGTCGAGGACACGGGCAGCACGGCGTATCTCGTCGGAGCGCACATAGGCCCCCAGCTGGGGACTGCCTGCGGCGGCCCACGCCGCCAGTGTTCCGTCACCGTCCAGGACGTACAGATGAACATCGGGATCGGTACCCGGCAGACGTGTCACCACGGAGACCAGAGCCGCAGCAGCTCCGCTGCCCACCAGGCCCACCAGGGCGAGATGCGAGTGGGCCCTGGGACTCCACCGGAGCAGGCGCTGGTCCTGCGCCTCGGGGTAGTCGGCGATTCCCAGGGGTACCGTGCCCTCGAGCGGTGCCCGGCCAGGGAGACCCCCGGGAAGAGGTACCGGGGAGACTCCGGACGTTCCCGCCTCGCTCAGCTGCGTGGGGAGCGGAGGCAGGACCGGTCGGAGGCACACCCGTCGCGTGTTTCCTGCAGCAACACCGAGAGCTGCGACAGCTGCATCGAGGACCCCTGCAGCGGGGGTGGCGTCGGATCTGTCGAGGTGCCCGTCGGGTTCGCCGTCACCGCCGGCCGGCAGGACCGGAGCTTCTCCTTCGAGATACGCGGCGAGGTCCTGCCATCCGATGGATGTGGAGCGGTCCGGGAGGGTGGAGGAGGAAGCGACCTGGAAGGCGACCGGGGCCTCTCCACCGCGGCGCAGGTAGGCCCTGCCCGGCGAATCGACTTCGATCTCCGCAGCCGCCCCCGAGCCGAGGAGATCATGGGACTCCATTGCGGTCTGCACCCGCAGCAGCACCGCGGACGTGATGTTGGCCCGCAGCTCAGGCGTGACGGCGCCCTGCGCGCGCTGCGTGGCCAGCACCAGATGAACACCGAGGGAGCGCCCGAGGGCCGCGATCTTGAGAAGCTCCTGGACGGCGGTGGGAACGTCCTCGCTCAGCATCCTGAACTCGTCGATGACGACCACGAGCCGCGGAGGGCAGGCCGCTGCTGCATGAACACGCAGTTCGCCCAGGTCGGAGACCCCGTGATCGGCGCACAGGCCTTCCCGACGTCGGAGTTCTGCACGTAACGAGGTCAGGGCACGCGCGGTGGACTCCGACGAGAGATCCGTCAGGGCTCCGACGCAGTGTGGCAGAGCGGCCAGAGCGGCAAGCCCGGAGCCTCCCTTGTAGTCGATCAGCAGCATGGTCAGCAGGTGTGGTGGCTGACTCATGGCGAGTCCGAGGACGAGAGTCCTGAGGAATTCCGACTTCCCGGAGCCCGTGGTCCCGGCGACCAGGAGGTGGGGTCCGTCCTTCACGAGATCCAGTGACAACCCGCCGCCGGAGTCCTGCCCGAGCCGGGCGACGGGGTGGTCCGGTGGGGCGCTCGCCCACTGCTGCGCCGCCGTTGCCGCAAGAGTCCGCGGTGTGATCGCCTCGGACCACAGGGAGGCCGATGGCGGGAGTGCGCCTGCGGCCTCCCGCGCCCGTGGTGCTGTTCCCGGTGTCACCGATCGGGCGATCAGGCGGGCGGTCCGCTCGAAGGCCCGGGGAGAGACACCATCGACGCTGAGGTCGTACTCCGCACCGTCGATGCGGGCTCGTGCGGAGCCGGAGCGGATCATGATCCGGTCCCCGGCGGCGGGGACGATCGGCGTCGCCTCGTCGCCGGCGAGGAACCGCACGACGCAGACCTCGGGCGCCGCACCAAGATCGGGAAGATCCTCCGAGAACTGGAGGACGAGCACGAGCGTCGGACGGCACACGTGCGAGCCGAGCACGTTCGGGTCATGGGTGAGCCGCACGTTCGGCAGGAACCGGGCGTTCTGCGGCACGTCGCCGATCCCGCCCCAGCACAGCACAGGGGGTGAAGCCGCGCCGGGGTGGGCCAACTGCAGGAGGAGAGCATGCGCAAGAGCCCGGACGGCTCCCGCGCCACCGGTGATCGTGACGGTCCTCGGAGCGGCGTCGTCGTCGTGGGCCGAGCACGGCACCAGAAGCGGGACCGGTGGCAGCAGGGGCGGGGTGAAGGCCGGTTCGGCCCGCGCTACCGACAGGTGCGCCGGCTGCCGCGCCAGCCCGAGGCGCAGCAGCGCGAGCGTCGATGCAGGCTGTTCGCCCGAGGTTCCGCAGGGTCCGCGATGCAGGTCGGCGCCGCATCGAAGCGCGTCCAGGGCGGTCTGGCCCGGATCAGGGACAGCCCCGGTACGGCGCACTCGGTCCTGCTCCGCGGCGTCGGACACTCGTCGGGCGAAGACCCGAGCAGTGCGGCGGTAGGTCAGCAGCGGGACCATCCCGGTCACAGCGGACAGGGCGCTGAAGGCGAGGAAGAACCACATCCCGGTGGTCAGGGCCAGGACGACGCCGAGGAGCAGCGGAAGAAAGGCCGTGAGAACGAGGATCCGGGACGGTCGTGCGGGCACGTCGAGACCGAGGGCGAGAGGTGTCAGGACATCGTGAGGACCTGGGGCCCACTCGGCGCCGTCGGCCAGTTCGATGCTGCACCCGCTCTCACCGAATCGGAGTGTCTGCGCCACGGAGACGGCCGCCGTCGTGATGCGCTCGCCGTCGACGAACGTCCCGTTCGCCGAATCCAGATCCTCCAGCTCTATCGCGTGCTCGCCCACCCTGAGGAGCGCCTGGTGGCGGGACATGGCTGGATCTGCGACCACGATGTCGCTCTCGGCACGACCGATGCTGTAGCTGCCACGGGTCAGGGGGATCACCTGCCCCGCGTCCGGTCCGGAGCGGACGACGAACACCAGGTGGGGGAGCCGCTGGTGTCCGGGTGGAGCCGGCTCGACTCCGCACACGATGACCGCGCCGTCCTGCACGTCATCCGAGACCCGGGCCAGGGACCTCAGCTGCGCCCCGTTCACGGTGAAGGGAGGAGTGTGGCCCGCGCCCGCGAGACGGTCGGCAAGAGCATCGCCCGTGCGCAGTACCTCGGTGTCGATGACGATCTCCCGGGTGGGGGACGCCGATCCGGGCGCGTTCACGACGGTGACGTGTCGATCCACAGGACCTCCTGTCCGGTTGTGTTCATGTCGACGGTAGGGTGGTCGGGTCCGCGGCTGCAGTGCCCCCGCAGCTCATGTGGACAAATCCCCGCGGTGCGCGACGACGCCGCGCGAGCGGTGATCGCGCCACATCTGGTGCAGCAGGCTCACCCCGATACCGCGCACGGTGGTGACCGTGATTGCCTATACGCTGGTACGGACTATTCCGCCGCGTCCGGGCGGAACACTGAAGACGAAAAGGTGCTCCTACGTGAAAATTGCTGTCATAGCCCTGGGCAAGATCGGCCTGCCGCTGGCGGTGCAGTTCGCCTCGAAGGGCCACGAGGTGGTGGGCGTCGACGTGAACGAGACCGTGGTGGCGACCGTCAACGACGCGCGTGAGCCGTTCCCGGGTGAAGCCCATCTTCAGGAGAAGCTCTCGGAGCTGGTGCCGGCAGGAAAGCTCCGCGCCACGACTGACTACGCTGACGCCGTACCGGGGGCGGACGCCGTCGTCCTGGTGGTTCCCCTCTTCGTCGATGCAGAGGCCCAGCCCGACTTCGGGTGGATGGACGCGGCGACAGCCGAACTCGCCAGGCACCTCACACCCGGCACCCTCGTGTCCTACGAGACCACGCTCCCCGTGGGGACCACACGGGACCGCTGGAAGCCCGCCCTCGAATCGGGCAGCGGACTCGTGGAGGGGCAGGACTTCCACCTCGTGTTCTCCCCGGAGCGCGTGCTGACCGGTAGGGTCTTCGAGGATCTGCGCAAGTACCCGAAGCTCGTCGGTGGTCTCACCCCCGCCGGAGCAGAGCGCGCCGTCGAGTTCTACACGTCCGTCCTCGACTTCGACGAGCGCCCCGATCTGCCGCGCGGGAACGGCGTCTGGGATCTGGGCGCGGCCGAGGCGTCGGAGCTGGCCAAACTGGCCGAGACGACCTATCGCGACGTGAACATCGGGCTGGCCAATCAGTTCGCCCGGTACGCCTCGACCGTCGGTATCGACATCTACCAGGTGATCGAGGCGTCGAACTCCCAGCCCTACAGCCACATCCACCAGCCCGGGATAGCGGTGGGCGGTCACTGCATCCCCGTCTATCCGCGGCTGTATCTCTGGAACGACCCCGCAGCGACCGTGGTGCGGGCCGCACGGGAGGCCAATGCGGGCATGCCCGATTACACGATCGGTCTCCTCGAGGGTGTGTACGGAGACCTCGAGGGAGCGAAAGTGGTCGTGCTCGGCGCCGCGTACCGCGGGGGCGTCAAGGAGACGGCGTTCTCGGGCGTCTTCGCTGCCGTCGAAGCCCTCACCTCACGCGGCGCGGTCACGATGGTGCACGATCCGATGTACACCGACGAGGAACTGACGAAGCTCGGTTTCACGCCCTACCAGCTGGGCGAACCGGTCGATGCCGCCGTGGTGCAGGCCAACCACCCGGAGTACGCGGAACTGTCCTCCGCCGATCTGCCGGGGATCAAGGTGTTCATCGACGGACGCCGGGTCAGTAGCCCCGAGAAGTGGGCCGACGTGGACTACCGCGTCATCGGCAAGGCCTGATCGAGTGAGACTTCTCGGCTTCGACAGCGTCACCGCGCCCTTCCACGCAGCCCGTCGAGAGAAAGCGATTCACCGTGAGCTACATCGCTGAGACGGCGGACGTCTCACCGCAGGCCGTCATCGGACAGGGGTCCAAGATCTGGCATCTCGCCCAGGTCCGTGAGGACGCCCACCTGGGCGAGAACTGCATCGTCGGGCGCGGGGCCTACGTGGGCACCGGTGTCACGGTCGGGACCAACTCGAAGATCCAGAACTACGCCCTGGTGTACGAACCGGCCGTCCTGGGGGAAGGGGTCTTCATCGGTCCCGCCGTCGTCCTGACGAACGACACGTACCCCCGTTCCATCACGCCGGATGGCGCCCTGAAGAGTTCGGACGACTGGGAGCCGGTCGGCGTGACCGTGGAGCAGGGGGCGGCCGTCGGCGCTCGCGCCGTCTGCGTCGCCCCCGTGACGATCGGGGCCTGGTCCACGGTGGCCGCAGGGGCCGTGGTCACGAAGGATGTTCCGCCCTTCGCGCTGGTCGCGGGGGTACCGGCCAGACGCGTTGGCTGGGTCGGTCGTGCCGGACACCCACTGCGCGACGACGACGGCGTCTGGGTCTGCCCCGAGACGGCCGAGCGGTACGAGGAATCGAACGGACACCTGACACCACTAGGAGTAGAGGCATGAGCAACGAATTCATCCCGGCAGCGAAGCCGATCGTCGGCGACGAGGAGCGCGCCGCGGTCGATGCCGTACTGGTCTCGGGGATGCTGGCGCAGGGTGCCGAGGTGGCGGAGTTCGAGAAGGAGTTCTCGGACGTGCTCCTCGACGGCCGTGGGGCCGTCGCGGTCAACTCCGGCACTGCCGGACTCCACCTGGGGCTCCTCGCCGCGGGTATCGGTCCGGGCGATGAGGTCATCGTCCCGTCGTTCACGTTCGCGGCGACCGCGAACTCCGTTGCCCTCACGGGCGCTACACCCGTCTTCGCGGACATCGAGCTCGACCACTACTGCCTCGACGTCGATCATGTGGGAAGTCTGATCACCGAGCGGACCAGGGGCATCATGCCCGTGCACCTGTACGGACATCCGGCGGATCTCACTGCCTTCCGGGCACTCGCCGATCAACGTGGGATAGCGCTGTTCGAGGATGCAGCCCAGGCGCACGGAGCCTCCTTCGACGGGCAGCAGGTCGGCACGTTCGGTGACTTCGCCATGTTCTCCCTCTACCCGACGAAGAACATGACCTCCGGTGAAGGTGGCATGGTCTCCACGGGGGACGCGGGCATCGAGCGACGCCTGCGCCTGCTGCGGAACCAGGGCATGGAGCGCCAGTACGAGAACGAGCTGGTGGGCTTCAACGCGCGCATGACGAATCTCCACGCCGCGATCGGCCGGGTCCAGCTGACCAAGGTGGGCGGATGGACGGCGCAGCGCCAGTCCAACGCAGCCTTCCTCACCGAGAACATCCAGGGTGTGGTGCCGCCCGCCGTGGCCGAGGCCGCGGTGCACGTGTACCACCAGTACACCGTCCGGGTGGAAGAGGACCGGGACGGTTTCGCCGCTGCCCTGAAGGACGAGTACAACATCGGCTCCGGCGTCTACTACCCGATCCCCAATCACCGGCTGCCCTCCTTCGACCGGAAGGAGGATCTTCCCAATACGGAGATCGCAGCGCGGGAGGTGTTGTCCCTGCCCGTCCACCCGTCGCTCGACACCGAGGACCTCGACCGGATCGTGACGGCCGTCAATGCCCTGGCCAAGGCTGGTGCATGACCGGTGGCTGAGCTCAGAGTCGGTCTCATCGGGCTGGGGATGATGGGGCGGAACCACGCCAGGGCGATACGGGAGGTGGAGGGCCTCGAGCTCGTCGCGGTGGGGGACGCCTACGGTGACCCCCACGGAGCCGCCGGTGGTCTCCCGCTCTGTGGTTCCATCGACGAGCTCATCGAGCAGGGCCTCGACCTGGCCGTGTGCGCGGTGCCCACCGGTCTGCACGAGAGTGTCGGGCTCGCCTTGGCAGCCGCAGGCGTGCACACCCTGGTCGAGAAGCCCATCGCGGATACCGTCGACGCGGGTCTGAATCTGGTGGACGCCTTCGAGAGTGCCGGACTGGTCGGCGCTGTGGGGCACATCGAGCGCTTCAATCCCGCGCTGCAATCATTGCGGAGCCGCATCGCCGCAGGCGATCTCGGCGAGGTGTACCAGATCGCCACCCGACGGCAGGGACCGTTCCCGGCCAGGATCGCCGACGTCGGCGTGGTCAAGGACCTCGGGACGCACGACATCGATCTGACCTCCTGGCTGGCGCAATCGCCTTTCGCCTCGGTATCGGCGCGGACCAGTACCCGATCCGGTCGCCCGCACGAGGACATGGTCACTGCGTCGTGTCAGCTTGAGAACGGCGTCATCACCAGCCATCTGGTCAACTGGCTCTCGCCCATGAAGGAACGACTCACCGTCGTCACCGGGGAGAAGGGCGCCTTCGTCGCGGACACGCTCACCGCTGACCTCACGTTCTACGAGAACGGGACGTTCACCACGGAGTGGGAAGCCGTCTCCAACTTCAGGGGAGTCTCCGAGGGCAACATCACGCGGCTGGCTCTGACGAAGAGGGAACCCCTGCGCTCCGAACTCGAGGCGTTCCGCGACGCAGCGCTCGGTGTCGCCGACAACACGGTGACCATGCACGAGGGGCTGAACACGCTGCGCGTGGCCGAGGCGATCATCGAGGCGGCACGCGACGGCGTCGTGCGCGACCTCTAGCCGTGGCACTTCGCATCGTCGTCGCGACGCGCATCTTCGAGCCCGAGACCGGGGCCGCCGCCTACCGGTTGGCGGCGATGGTCCGCCAATTGGAGAAGCGCGGGCACGAGGTGGTCGTCTACACGACCCGAACGCGCGGAGCGGAGCGATCAACCCGAGGTGTTCGGAGATGGCCCGTCCTACGGGACAGAACGGGCGCTGTCCGCGGATACCTCCAGTACGCCAGTTTCGACGTGCCGCTCCTGTTCCGCTTGATTTTTGGTGCGTCGTTCGATGTCGTGATTGTCGAACCACCGCCCACGACCGGGCTGATGGTCCGGTTGGCGACAGCAGTGCGTCGTCGGCCCTACGTCTACTTCGCCGCTGATGTGAGTTCCGTTGCCGCTGCGGGGATCGGCGTCGCTCGACCGATCGTATTCGTGCTTCGTACGCTGGAGCGATATGTCCTCTCTGCCGCCGAGTATGTCCTGACCGTTTCATCCGGAGTCTCGGAGGCCGTTGTGGGCCTCACGCATCATCCTGAGCGAGTGGTGAATGTCGGCACAGGAGTGGACACACTCAAATTCTCCCGAAAAGGGGAAGACTCGCCCCACGAGGGCCGGTACTTCGTCTATGCGGGAACGATGTCCGAGATACAGGGTGCGGGTGTCTTCATCGACGGCTTCCTGAAGGTGATGTCCGACTTCCCGGATGTCCGCCTGCTCATGTACGGGCAAGGCGTCGAGCGGGAAGAACTCCTGGATCGGGCGGCGCCTTCCGCAGGGCGGATCGAGTTCCCGGGCACGGTCGGCAGCGAACTCCTTTCGCGCGTGCTGCGCGGGGCGGTTGCCGGGCTGGCATCGGTGCGGCCTGCGAAGGGGTACGATTTCGCGTTCGCCACCAAGGCCTTCGTCAGCCTCAGCTGCGGGACTCCGGTGATCTATGCGGGGGTCGGCCCGCTGAGGGACATCGTGGACGAAGAAGACCTTGGCCTCAGTGCGGACTGGGATGCAGACGATGTGGCAGCGGCCATGCGGCGTCTCCTCACGACGCCGTTACCGGAGAGCGAGAGACGACGCCTGGCTCGATGGGTCGAAGCCAACTACTCGCTCACGCGGGTCGGTGATGGCGTAGCCGATGTCGTTGCTCGACTCGACGACAACGCCGGCGCGTAGCTTCCAGCTACGGGGTCTATTCGCGTTCTGCCGAGGTCAGTCCAACAGTCGACGCAGAAGGCCTCGCTGGACTGCCTCATCAGCATCAGAACTGAGAATGCGTGCTGCGGCATGCGCATTCGCCTTGAACCGCTCAATATCCTCCCTGCTCATCCCACGAACCGCATCGACCAGTGCCTCCTCGGAGAAATCACGTGCGATGGTGCCGAGGCGGTGATCACTGATCAGCCGTGATGTCTCGGGTGACGGGCTGAACACGACCGCGAGGCGCGCCTGAACGAAGTCGAAGAACTTGTTCGGCAGCATCAGTGCGTGATTACGGGTCCGGGGTGGCAGGCTGAAGACGCCGACATCGTACTGATTCAGGGTGTCAGGAAGCTCATCAGGTGCAACCGGCGGGTGGATGGTCACGTTGTCCGCCTCTCCAGCCAGTCCTTCGAGAACACGGAGATACTTGCCGCCATCGCGAGCCGGAACGAGGTAGAGGTCGAGGGTATAGCCCGGTCCTAGCTTCCTCGCCGCCGAGATCATCCCCTCGAGGTTGCGTCCCGGGATGGCTGCACCACTGTGCACCAGCCGGACGATTCCCGGTAGCCCGGCGCTGGGCTGCAGGTCCACGAAGGGTCGAGCATTCCGGACAGTCACAGTGGAGCTACCGAACTGCCTCTCGTAGAGGCGAGCTATCGAGTCGTTCACCACGCTGATGGCAGCTGAGCGCGGCAGATACTCAGCGCAGACCGCGGTCATGAAGGGTTTCACGAGCAGCCTCCATGACAGTACATGGATGCGCTCCTCGGGGGCCCACTCGTGCATGTCGCCCCACACCGGAGCCTTGCCGGCAATCGAATGAGCCAGCGGGAGAGCGCGTGCCTCATTGGCGACCACCAGATCGAAGGAACGGCCGGCGGTGAGCCGAAGCGATGCCCGCATGGCGGGAGCAGCCAGTTCGACTCTCCGAAAAGCATGCACTGCCAGCAGCGCGACACCGGAGGCGGTCTGCGGTAGTGACGGGAGTGAGGCATCGAGTTGCAGGTGATCGACAGCGGCAACCGGTTTGTCTCCGTATCCCAGCGTCGTCACGTCACCGAATTCCGAAAGGATCTGGAGCTGGCGCAGGACGCGTGCGTCCGCCTGGATGTCGGAGAAGGAGATACAGAGAATGCTCGGACGCATGCTGCAACTCTAGGTCACGACAGGTGGAGCCCCGGCACCGTCCCAGGCGCCTCCGCCGCGCCAGAAAGCCCATCCTGCTCCCGATTTCGTAGGTGCTCCAGGACCTTCGGAGGAGGGCAGTGCATGGTCGGGTATCCTTGAGCGGCAGGCGCTACTTCTTGCTGCCCGCACCTACCCACGTATCAGGAGACTTCGTGAATGCTGACCTCGTCGTCGTAGGCGCAGGCTTTTTCGGCCTCACCATCGCGGAACGAGCGGCCTCGGACCTGGGACTCAAGGTACTGGTCATCGATCGTCGCGACCACATCGGCGGGAATGCGTACAGCGAGCGCGACGCCGAGACCGGTATCGAGGTCCACAAGTACGGAGCGCATCTCTTCCACACCTCGAACGAGAGGGTCTGGGAGTACGTCAACAGATTCACCACGTTCACCGACTACGTGCACAAGGTCTACGGGGTCCACAACGGCGAGGTCTACTCGCTGCCGATCAACCTCGCCACGATCAACCAGTTCTTCCGAGCCAATCTGACACCGGACGAGGCCCGCACGCTGATCCGGGAGCAGGCGGGGGAGCTCGCCGGCTCCGATCCGCAGAATCTGAACGACAAGGGCATCCAGCTGATCGGACGGCCCCTGTACGAGGCGTTCATCAAGCACTACACGGGCAAGCAGTGGCAGACCGACCCCAAGGATCTTCCGGCCGGTATCATCTCGCGCCTGCCGGTGCGCTACACCTACGACAACCGGTACTTCAACGACACGTACGAGGGCCTTCCCACGGACGGGTACACGGTCTGGATCGAGCGCATGGCGGACCATCCGCACATCACCGTGCAACTCGACACCGACTTCTTCGACGAGTCGCAACCACTGAACAAGAGGGCACTCGTCGGGACGGTGCCCATCATCTACACCGGTCCGGTGGACAGGTACTTCGACTACGCCGAGGGCGAGCTGTCCTGGCGCACCATCGACTTCGAACAGGAGATCCTGGACACCGGCGATTTCCAGGGGACCTCGGTGGTCAACTACAACGATGCGGACACGCCGTTCACCAGAATCATCGAACCCCGCCACTTCCATCCCGAGCGCAAGTACCAGACGGAGAAGACGCTGATCATGCGTGAATTCTCCCGCTTCGCCGAATCGGGCGACGAGCCGTACTACCCCGTCAACACGGCGGATGACCGTCAGAAGATGCTCGCCTACCGCGATCTGGCGAAGGCGGAGGAAGCCGTTCTGTTCGGGGGACGCCTCGGCACGTACAAGTATCTGGACATGCACATGGCCATCGGATCCGCCCTGACCATGTACGACAACAAGATCAAGCCCCACTTCAGTGGCGGCGCCCCGCTCGAAAGTGGAGGAGTAGACGCGTGAGCACCACGGCGACGACCGATCAGAAGACGACCACGGATGCCGGAGCGACTACCTGGACAGCAGTCCACCGCGTGGTCTTCCCCGAGGCGGCGGACCTCGACACCATGCCCCTGTATGTCGACTTCAACGACCCGCAGCGCATTCCGGAGTTCAGGTCAGGCAGCGCGGAGCCGGCTGTGACGGCGGGCGGGGCAGCCGATGTACGGCCCGACTACGTCGTGGACCGACGGCGCTTCTCGCTCCCCGCACATCAGCGCGTATCACTCGGCACCTACTTCAACGCCTTTCCGGCGAGCTACTGGCAGGCACATACGAGCGTTCGTACGGTACGCCTGACCGTCGAGCTGGAGGGTGATGCGACCGTCGTCGTCTACCGGTCGACCTCCCGCGGTACCGCCAACCGCGTCAGCAGTACCCGCACCGGCTCCGGGTCGGCGCCGGTGGTCGTGGAGCTCCCGATCACAAGTTTCGGGGACGGTGGCTGGTACTGGTTCGACCTCACAGCGCACGGCAGTTCGGTCCTGCTCGAGCGTGCCGAGTGGAGCGTTCCCGAGCCGGAGGGCTTCCGTCCCGGCAAGCTGTCGATCGCCGTGACGACCTTCAACCGTCCCGACTACTGCGTACGCAACCTCGGGGCACTGGGCGCCTCGCCGGAGCTTCTCGAGGTCCTGCATCGGGTCATCGTCACCGACCAGGGGACGCAGAGAGTCCGGGACGAGACCGGGATCGAGGTAGCGGCGGAGGGTCTGGGGGATCGCTTGACAATCGTGGAGCAGCCGAACCTGGGCGGCTCGGGCGGGTTCGCCCGCGGCATGCTCGAGACCGTCGACGACGGCCAGAGCACGTATGTCATGCTGCTCGACGACGACGTCGAGATGGAGACCGAAGGTATCCTCCGCGCCGCCCAGTTCGCCGACTTCACCCGCAACCCCACGATTGTGGGCGGGCACATGTTCAATCTCTTCGAGCGCGCCGTGATGCACAACTTCGGTGAGTCCGTACAGCAGTACCGCTTCAGCTACGGCGCAGCGGAGAACACCCGCGAGGGTCACGACTTCGCGGCCAGTAATCTGCGTACGACGCCGTGGATGCACCGGCGGGTGGACGTGGACTACAACGGCTGGTGGATGTGCCTCATCCCGACCGAGATCATCAGGGAGATCGGCCTCGCCCTGCCCGTGTTCATCAAGTGGGACGATGTGGAATACGGCATCCGGGCGAAGTCGCACGGATTCACGACCGTCACCCTGCCCGGTGCGGCGGTGTGGCACATGCCCTGGACGGAGAAGGACGACACGATCGACTGGCAGGCCTACTACCACCAGCGGAACCGCTGGGTGGCCACCCTCGTCTACTCGCCCTACAAGCGGGGCGGGCGGATGCCCAAGGAGTCGCTGGGCGTCGACGCCCGTCATCTGCTCTCGATGCAGTACTCAGCGGTGGAGTTGAGGCTTCAGGCACTCGAGGACGTACTCGACGGCCCTGACCACCTGCACCGCACCATCGGCTCGAAGCTGGGCGAGGTACGCGCTACACGCTCCCGGTTCGACGACGCGAAGGTGTCCAAGGACCTCGCGGACTTCCCGCCGGTCAAGCGCAGCAAGCCACCGCACAAGGGCAAGAGTCCGACGCCGGCACGCAGCCGTCCGGCAGCAGTCGCCCGACTGCTCGCGAGCGCCGCCTATCAGCTGAAGCCCGTCGCCGCTACCGCGACCCACAATCCGGAAGCACATGTCGCGGCCGTCGATGCGCGCTGGTGGCGGCTGTCCCAGCTCGACTCGGCCCTGGTCACGTCCTCGGACGGCACCGGGGCATCCTGGCACAAGCGCGACGCCGAGAAAGCGCGCGAGCTGGCGCTGCGGAGCGCCGACCTGCATCGTCGGCTGTACCTCAAGTGGGACGAACTCGCCGAGCAGTACCGCGCTGCCCTGCCGGACTTCACCTCGCAGCAGGCGTGGCGGCACACCTTCGGCATGGACACCCCCGCCGATCCTTCGGCCGGCAGGACCACGGAGTGACGGCAGGTTCCTCGAGCCGGGATGATGATGCAGTCGGCCTGGTCTCACCGGGACACAGTGCCGGGCTCCGTGATGTCGTCGGGAGCAGATTCCTGCTGAAGCTGCTGGTCGACAAGGAGATCAAGGTCCGCTATCGCGGATCGGTGCTCGGTCTGCTGTGGTCGTACGTCAAGCCCGCGGTACAGTTCGTCGTCTTCTACATCGCCCTCGGCATCTTCCTCGGACTGGAGCAGAGTGAGCGCAACCCCGCCGGACTGCCCAACTACGCCATCTATCTCTTCTCCGGAATCGTGCTCATCAATTTCTTCACGGAGGCCCTGAGCAATGCCTCGCGGTCGATCGTCACCAACGGCGGTCTGATCAAGAAGATTTACCTGCCGCGTCAGCTCTTCCCGGTGTCGGCCATCTGGGTATCCGGGATCCATTTCCTCCCCCAGATGGTCATCCTCGTGGTGGCATGCCTTCTGACCGGCTGGACTCCTTCCGTCCTCCAACTCGGTACTGCGGTCCTTGGATTCCTGATCGTTGCACTGCTGGCCACCGGACTCGGTTTGATCTTCGGCGCCGTGAACGTCTATTTCAGGGACGCCGAGAATTTCGTCGACATGCTGCTCATGGTTGCTACCTGGGCCTCACCCGTGCTGTACGCGTGGACCATGGTGCGGGATCAGCTGGGGCAGACCGCGCTGCAGATCTACCTCCTCAATCCGCTGACCATCGGCGTCGAGTCCTTCCATTTCGCCTTCTGGATGCCGACCGCGGAACAGACCCAGGGCCTGCCGCCGTCCTTCCTGTCCGTCTGGGTACCGATCGGTCTGGTCGTGTCGATCCTCGTGGTCCTGCTCGGGCAACTACTCTTCAGTCGGCTCGAGGGCCGATTCGCCCAGGAGCTGTGACACATGCCGGTCTCGATCGATATCGATAATCTCGACAAGCGTTTCGTCATGCGCCATACGCGATCCATCAAGGAGTCCGTGCTGTGGCTGCTCAAAGGGCGTCGGGGCGACCTGAGCCGGAAGTTCTCCGCCCTCGAGGGCGTGTCCCTGACCATCCAGCAGGGGGAGACGGTGGCATTGCTCGGTTTCAACGGATCCGGCAAGTCGACCCTGCTCAAGCACATCTCGGGCGTCATGCTCCCCGACGCCGGCACGGTGCGGATCAGAGGGCGGGTTGCCGGCCTGATCGAGGTCGGTGCGGGCTTCCATCCCGATCTCAGCGGCAGGGACAACGTGTTCCTCAACGGATCCATCCTCGGGATGACCGAGAAGGAGATCCGGCAACAGTTCGACTCGATCGTCGAGTTCTCCGAGATCGGGGAGTTCATCGACACCGAGGTCCGCTTCTACTCGTCAGGAATGTATCTGAGGCTGGCTTTTGCCGTTGCAGTCCATACGGACCCGGACATCTTCCTGATCGACGA
The DNA here is from genome assembly GCF_004803505.1 of Arthrobacter echini. Classification (GTDB taxonomy): domain Bacteria; phylum Actinomycetota; class Actinomycetes; order Actinomycetales; family Micrococcaceae; genus Arthrobacter_D; species Arthrobacter_D echini. The sequence goes on along the minus strand of NZ_SSWH01000008.1, from coordinate 7,868 downwards.
GATCCTGGCGGTCGGCGACGAGCCGTTCCAGAAGAAGTGCCTTGCGAAGATCAAGGAGTTGAACGAGGCGGGCAAGACCCTCGTCGTGGTCAGCCATGACTTCGACATGGTGCGCAAGGTATGTGAGCGGGGCGTGGTCCTCGAGCACGGACGAATCGTGCAGGACGGCACGGTGAGTGAAGCCATCGGTCACCTTCGCGCCGGCTGAGCGCTCCCTTCAGATCGAGCCGCGCTCGGGGTCGAAGCAACTCGCCACGCGGTACAGCCGGGCGTCGCCCTCCTCGTCGACGAGCTCCAGAGCCGAGGGGTCGTCGATGTCGTCGAACGCCGGGTAGTTCTCGGCTTCAGGCAGATCGAGGAGGTAGAAGTCCCCGAAGTCGAGGACGTACTCGACCCGTTCCTCCCGGGCGATGGCGCAGGCTTCCGATCGGTATCTCGCATCATCCAGGTTCTGCGCCAGGACCGAGAGATCAGGCGGGAGCGGCCTCGAACTCATGTGGTACTGGGTCACGGCCCGTCCGCTGATCGCGTAGGCGAGAGCTCCGCCGTTCCACGGGTTGACGGCGATCACCGCGTCCTCCGGCACTTCGTCGTCCAAGCGTTCCAGCAGAGCCAGCTCGTCGAGCGAGAGGATGGTCGGGTTCCCCTCCCACGTGTGGTTCTGCCTGCTCTCGGCCACCATCTCATCGATCGGACCACGCTGGCTCCCGAGACCACCCAGGACCGCCACAAGGGCGACCACCGTGCCCGCTGCCACTTTGAGACCCCGTGATGGAGCGGAGGAGACGCTGAGCAATCTCGCCCACAGCCAGAGCAGAATTCCTGACGCTCCGAATGCCGCAATCAGCACGGTGGGTAGTGGGAGGAGAGAGGCCAGGCGCTGCGGATCCTGGTACCAGCTGCCCACGACGACGTAGCGTAAGGCTCCTCGAGGCTCGGCAGCGGAGACCGCGTAGAGCGCTACGACAACTCCGTAGAGACCGAGGAGCCACCCGTAGCCCCCGTCCCTTATGAGGCGAATCAGACCGACCGCGGTACAGACCGCAATGACAACAGGGACGCCGCGCTCGTGAGGAGCGCTGGTGATCGCCTGTCCGATAGCGCTGGCGTAGCGGGTGAAGGGTTGCCAGGTGTCGTAGCCGATCAGCAGGGCCCGCCAGGTGACGATGAAACCCGTGACGAACAGGGCAGCGATGAGTAGCGGCAGGAGTATTCCGCGCCCGCCGCGCCTGCTGAGACCCGCTCTGACCCAGCGGAACCAGCTGAAGATCGCGACGGGCAGCGACAGCGCAAGGAGAGCCGTGAAGCCATTCGGCTGAGCGAACATCAGCGCGATGATCGCGGTCAAGAACGCCAGCAGGATCACGCCGTACGTATTGTCATCGCGTGGTCGTACCTTGAGCATCAGGATCGCCAGCGCGAGAGCTGCCGGCAGAACGGCGTAGGACAGCAGGTTCGGATAGAGCGGTCCGAAGTCGATGAGACCTATGGGAAAAGCGGTGAACCCGGCGGAGAACACACCGGTCAGGGCGATCAAAACCGCTTGTGCTCCGAAGACGATGCGCGCGAGAAGCATGACGCCGACCGGCCACACCAGTGAGGCGATGACGATGTTGAGTGCGTTGACGGCAACGGGGATGGGCTGGTTCGTCACGTCCACGATCAATGCGGCGAACCCGTGCCAGGCGGCTGGATACACCGCGATGTCGGCAGTCGGATTCAGAATGCGTCCCAATGTCAGGGTGGACGCGTCACCCTGTTCGAGTACCCAGCGCACTGCGTTGAGGTGGTACACGTTGTCGTATCGCTGGGCAAGGTTGCTCGGGCTGCCGAAGATCAGGATGAGATTGAGAGCAGAGGCGACACCTCCCGCCAGCAGACCTGCTGTAGCACCGAGGGTGGTTCGCCAATCAACGTGACGGGGAAGGCGGAACCAGCTGAGTCGGAACACGAAATGCTTGACCAGGAGCGTGATGACGACGATCCCGACAAGTGCCAGCAGGAAGGTGACCAGCGACCATGGGATCCCGGCGAGCGATAGGAGGACGGCGGAGAGCCCTGTGACTGCCACTGAGAAAACGGGCGCAAGACCGACAGAGAGGGGGCCTCTGATGTTGAATGCTGCCGTGAGCACAAGGCCCGGAAGGGTAAGCAGCGCAGTCGCTGTTGCCAGGGTCGGCAAAAGGCCCAACCACGACATCTGAGCTCCTTCAACTGGATAGCGTGCAACTATTGATAACGGTCTTGTGCTGGTACGAGCGGGCAAATGTGGTATTTCCATTACGAGCCCTGGAATGTGCTATGTCCCCACGGCTCCGAGCAAGCCAATCCGATTATCGGTAACCGCAGCGCCCGCTGATTTGTCTTCAGGCGATCGGAACTCTCGTTGATTCTTGACCAGACGTCAATGGAGTCGTGCCGGCTGCGCGAGCGCGGGCCCCGATGGATGATGGACTGTTCTGAACTGTATGGAAGCACCGCACGCCACGAGTCAGATATGGAGCTAACCTCCGCGACATCGTGTCGTCGCCCTGCCCTACAGAAAGCATCTCACTCGCTCTTCCATCGTCCAACTCGAACTATGTGATACTGGATGGGTGAGCCGTACCTGGATCGTTATCCCTCTGTTTAACGAGGCTCCGGTCATCGGTTCAGTGGTTGAGGAGCTTCTGCTCACGTTTCGGCACGTGGTCTGCATCGATGATGGCAGCACGGATGCTTCGGCCAGTGTTGCGCGCGCAGCAGGGGCAACCGTCGTGCAGCATCCGGTGAACCTGGGCCAGGGCGCGGCGCTGCAGACCGGCTTCGAGTACGTACTACAGGACCCAGAAACATCGTCGGTAGTGACGTTCGACGCCGACGGTCAGCACCGCGTTGCCGACGCCGTTGCCATGGTGCGGAGAATTGAGTCAGGAGAAGCCGATGTCGTGCTCGGTTCGCGCTTCCTCGACGGCAGGACAAAGCTCGGCGTGATGAAGAACCTCGTTCTACGCATGGCGGCCGCCCAGATTCGCTGGAGCACCGGCATGAATCTGACCGATGCGCACAATGGGCTTCGCGCGTTCGATCGACAGGTCACCTCGAATCTCCATCTCACCCAGAACAGGATGGCTCACGCCTCCGAACTGATACATGTGCTCTCGGTCCTGAAACCACGTTGGACGGAACATCCGGTGGAAATCGTCTACACCGACTACTCGAAATCCAAGGGACAGCCCCTTCTCAATTCCGTCAACATCCTCGCGGACCTGCTCTTTAGGTAACTCATATGCTCATAGTCGTCCAGATAGTCCTCCTCCTTGTCGTCGTCTTCTTCTCCCTGGTGTTGATCCGTGGCGGATCGAATGCGAAGCACATGGCCATTCGCAGGATCATGGTGCTCTTGTTCGCCACCGCGGCGGTCTTCTCCATTTTCTTCCCTGAAGCGTTGACCGAGCTTGCCAGGATCGTCGGAGTGGGTCGCGGCACTGACTTGATGCTCTATGCCTTCATCGTCGCCTTTCTGGTGTACATGTCCACCACGCATCAACGGTTTCGTCAGTTCGAAGCGACGCTGACCAAGCTTTCACGCAGGATCGCGCTTGACGAGGCGGACAAGCCATGGCTGGTGCGCCAGTCACGGAACGTGGAGAACGGGAGCGTTGCTGGCGAGTACGGGACCCGACGGGCGGACAACCGGTGAATGCACTGGTCCGGATCAATCGCAGGCTGTTGGAGGTTCTGCCCCGATCAGCGCGTAAGTTCCTCATCAGATATGCAGTTCTCTCGTCCTCGTTGGCTTTGATCGACATCGTAGCCCTCGGGCTGCTGGCCGTGACAATGTCGGGCATCATCGCGGACAATCCGGTGGAATTCGGTCCTGTCGTCATCGATTCCGTCTCGGGCTACGCAGTCGTGCTGGCGGTCTTCTGTGCACTGGTGATCATCAAGAGCGCGCTGAACGTACTCCTGCTGCGTATCGCCACGTCGAGATTTGCGGCCCACGAGGTGTCGATCGGCGATCGGCTGCTCGCCGCCTACATGCGCGCGCCGTGGGTGGACCGATTGAAGCGTAACTCCTCGGAACTTGTCAGATCGGTGGATTCCGGAGTGTCCATCACCGTTTCCGGGGTCCTCATGCCTTCGATGGGGCTGGCGGGCGAACTGGTCACGGTCCTTGCCGTCGTCATCGTGTTGTTGGTGAGCAACTGGATCACGGCGGTCACCGCGATCATCTATCTCGGACTCGTCGCGATATTCCTCTCCCGGGGCATCTCCAAGCGTGCGGTGGCGAACGGGCAGCGTAATCGCCAATTCTCCCTGAGGACGGTGCGGCTGATCACGGAGGCTATGGGTGCGCTCAAAGAGGTGACGCTGAAGGGTGCGACGGCTGACGTGGAGAAAGCTGTGCACGCGAACCGGATCCAGTCCGCCAAGGCCCGCTCCATGGCACTCTTCCTCGGACAGGTTCCGCGTTTCGTCCTCGAGTCTGCTCTCATCGGAGGATTCATGCTCGTGGGTATCGTCGGATACTTCACGAGTCCTGCTGACGTGGACCCGGTGAGCAACACTCTCGCTGCCATAGCGCTGTTCGGTGTTGCCGGCTTCCGGATAGTTCCAGCGCTGACGCGCTTCCAATCGATCCTCTCGACAGTCCATTCCAGCACGCCCTTCGCGGAGCAGGTGCTGGAGGACATCAAGGAGGCAGAGGCGCGAGCGAAGGACCAAGAATCTCCCGACCAGGGTGTGCTTCCCGTCGGGGTTCCCGACATCGTCCTCACGGATGTCCGCTTCAGCTACCCACACACGGACGCTCCTGCGCTCGTGGACGTCACCATGAAGATACCCGCCGGTTCACGCGTCGCCGTCGTCGGTGCCTCGGGTGCAGGAAAGTCGACACTCATTGATCTTCTGCTCGGACTGCTGCTGCCCAGCTCAGGTGACGTTCTCATCGGCGGTGTGCCACTTCAGCAAGTGCTTCACTCCTGGCGGTCGAGAGTGGGGTACGTTCCTCAGGAGGTCTCACTGTTCGACGCGTCAATAGCCCAGAACGTCGCGCTCACCTGGGATCCTGACGAGGTCGACGTGGACCGCGTGCGCCGTGCTCTAAGCCGGGCGCAAATGCTTGAAGCTGTCGAATCCAGGCCCAACGGCATCTTCGGAGCCGCAGGCGAACGGGGAATGGCTCTTTCGGGCGGGCAGCGTCAGCGCCTTGGTATTGCTCGCGGACTGTATCGCGATCCGGCAGTTCTGGTGCTCGATGAAGCGACGAGTGCGCTCGATACGTCGACCGAGGCCGCGGTGACCGAGGCGATCCGAAACCTGGCAGGCAGCGTCACGACCATCACAGTGGCGCACAGACTGTCGACTATCAAGGACAGCGATGTCGTCTTCTTCTTCGCCGATGGACAGTTGGCCAGCCAGGGAACATTCGACGAAGTCGTCGCGCAGATGCCCGACTTCGCCAAGCAGGCGGCGCTGGCAGGTCTCGCCTGAATTGTCCGAGATCGTTGTGTGGGTAAGGGTAGTGGAATGGTTGGACTGATGACTGACAAAGATGTTCCCGAGTTGAGACCACGTGTTTTGGTTCTTTCGTTTTCGCCCATCATCCGGGATCCGAGGGTGCTCAGGCAGATCAAACTACTCAGTGAGTTCGCGGACGTCATCTCTTGTGGTTACGGTGAGTCGCCGACGGGCGTCGTCGAGCATGTACAAATTCCGGATGATTTCAAACCATGGCGAAAGGACTTCAAGTCGACTGCAGTTCTTCTGGCCGCGCGCTTCTACGAGAAGTTATATTTCGACTCGGAAAGAATCCTGTTCGTCCGGGGAGCAATTCCCGTCCGGTCGGTCGATGTCGTAATTGCCAACGATGTGATCGCGGTGCCACTTGCCCTGGCGTTGCGCCCTGCGATGGGTGTTCACGCCGATCTCCACGAGTACGCCCCTCGTCAGGGCGAGGACCGGCTGCAATGGAAGCTTCTCGTCGGCCCATTCATGCACTGGGCGGCGCGCAAATATGTTACCAGGGTCAATTCGACTACGACCGTGGCGAAGGGGATCGCGGAGGAATATGCGCGCGTTTACGGTATACCTGAGCCACAGGTGGTGCCCAACGCCTCCAGCTACGAGGATCGATACAGTCCGACGGAGGTTCAGACGCCGCTCAGACTGATCCATACGGGCGCTGCAGGACGAGGGCGGAAAATCGAGATCATGATCGATGCAGTGGCTCGCGCCAACGAACTGCGCCCTGGCACTGCAACCCTCGATCTCGTCATGGTGCCGGGAGAGCAGAAGTACATCGACGAGTTGACGGCGCGTTCCGCGGCGGTTCCCGATGGTGCCGTACGGATGAAACCTCCGGTGCAGTTCGATCAGATAGTCCCCATGCTGCAGAACTACGATGTGGGCATCTTCATCTGCCCGCCGAGCACCTTCAATCTGCTCCATGCTCTTCCGAACAAACTGTTCGAGTTCGTTCAGGCGAGACTGGCGATCGTGATCGGCCCGTCCCCGGAAATGGAACGCGTCGTCCGCCAGTACGACGTCGGAGTGGTTGCCGATGACTTCGACGCCGAGTCGGTCGCGCGAGTCCTGCTGGACCTCACGCCGGAGTCAGTGGCTGAAATGAAGCAGGCCTCTCATCGAGCGGCACGCCCGCTGAGTGCCGAAGAGGTCACCGGACCGTGGGAGGACGCTGTGCGAAAACTGACCGGAATCCTTCCGTGACACCGGCCGATATCTCACATGTGCGAGCGCTTCATGTACACGACGCAGCGAATGTGGGACGGAACCTCGTCGATGCTGCCAACAAGATGGGCCAGTCCTGGTCGATGACGGGGATTCCCTGGTACTACCGACGCCAGTGGACCGGTGTCCTCAGGCACCCCGTGCTGCGCACGCGCCCTGTTCTTTGGGACGCGACCCTCGCCGCGAAGAGTGCGCATCACGACGTCGTGCACCTCCACACCGGTGGATTGTCCCCACATATGCGGTGGCTCAGGGCACCGTGGGTTCTCCATTTCCATGGTACGGACGTGCGGTCTCGTCAGTACGACGGCTGGGCGAGCAAGCTTGAGTACGGCGTCCAGCACGCTGATGCAGTCCTCTACTCCACCCCCGATCTCACCTCGCACGTGCACAATCTCACCGATCGTGGCCAGTACTTCCCGGTCACCATACGAACCGATGCCCTGCCGGCGTGGCATCCCCGACGGGACCGTGTCGTGTTTGCTTCCCGCTGGGACGATGTGAAGGGTGCGACCCAGCAACTCGAGGTCGCACGACGTGTCCGCGAGCTCCACCCCCGGGTCGAATTGATCGGGCTGGACTGGGGGGAGCGGGCATCCGAGGCTGCAGCGGCCGGCATACGTCTGGTACCGAAGATGCCGCCGGATCAATTTCAGGCCTGGCTGGCCACTGCGTCGGTGGTGATCGGACAGATGACCAAAATTCTCTCCGTGAGCGAGCTCGAAGCCCTGTCGATCGGAGTTCCACTGGTCACCACCGCCGATCGAGATTTCTACCCCCTCCTTCGCGAGTCGTCCGCTTCGAGCGTCGACGCCGTAGCCCATGCGGTGGTCCAGGCTCTCGATGATCCTGAGAATGCGGCAAGGCAGCAGGATGGTCCGGGATTCGTCTCCGGGGAACATGACGCGAAAGCCGGTGTCGAACGCCTGATCAGCCTGTATTCGTCCATCATCTCCGCCGCGAAGAATCGCAACGGAGATGATGGACGCTGACCACGGTCGCGTCGCCTGGGGTCCACCGGGTGTTGGTGTGGTGGGGTTAGAGTTTTCCGGCGGGTTTGGGGGTGGTGTAGCCGGGGTTGGTGGGCATGCCGGTTCCGGGGTAGAGGGTGAGGGTTCCTTTGGTGGTGGTGGCCA
>NZ_SSWH01000007.1 GCF_004803505.1 Arthrobacter echini | reverse complement strand
ATCCCACTTCCGGCGCTTGAGGACTGGGATTGACGCGCGAACGGCGTCACTCCCACCGATACCGCATGAGGAGTGGGATCGACCTGCCCGAAACCGCCTGAGATCCGACGCCGCACGGTCGATCCCACTACCCCGACCGGCCCAGTGGGAACGAACGACCAATCCCACTTCCGGCGCTTGAGGACTGGGATTGACGCGCGAACGGCGTCACTCCCACCGATACCGCATGAGGAGTGGGATCCACGCGATGAACGACGTCGATCCCACCCGCGCCGCACGAGGAGCGGGATCGACGGAACCACGGACGTGCGTCGGACCCCGACGACGTCAGACCGCACCCCGCGGAGGCCGGACACCGGCTGCGGCTGCCCCGAGGACCTCACGCACGGCCCTGATGGCGGGACGGTCCGCCCCGGCCCGGCGCGCCGACGTGAAGATGGCTCGCTCGGCGGACTCCCCGAGACCGATGAGCCGCACCGGAACCGTGCGCGCCGTCCAGACGAGATCGGGCATGAGAGCCACGGCATTGCCTGACTCGATGAGCCTGATCTGGGCCTGCAGATCAGCGGTCTCGTAGCGCACATCGGGCTCGAACCCGGCCCGGCGGCAGGCCTGCTCAGCCCAGTGCCGCGACGCCGCTCCCCGGGGTTCCATCACCCAGGCTGCGGAGGAAGCGCCCGCCACCGAGGAGATCCCGGCGTACTGCGGGCCCGACGTCGGTACAGCGAGCCGTATCGCGTCCGCGGTCAAGGGGACATGGTCCAGTTCCGCATGGCGGGGAGCCGCATGGCCCGGGTACTGCTCGGCGATCACGAGGTCGAAGTCACCGGCGAACGTGGCATACAGCGCGCTCTCGGGCTCACGCTGCACCATCTCCACCCGCACGTCGGGATAGTCCCGCGCGACGGCGGTCAGGGCCTCGGGCATGAGGGCGAGGGCAGCCGACTGGAACACGGCGATCCTCACGGTGCCGGCCACCGCGGTCAGGGAGGCTGCGAGCTTGGCCTCCGCGCGCTCGAGGGTCTCGAGTAGTTCCGCCGTGTGCGCCACGAGCACCTCGGCCTGCGGGGTCAGGACCACGCGGCGGCCGCTTTTCCGCAGCAGGTCCACGCCCGCCTCCTTCTCCAGGAGTGCGAGCTGCTGGGAGACCGAGGACGGGCTGTAGTTCAGTGCTGCGGCGACGTCGGCGAGTGTCCCCCGGATCTTCAATTCACGAAGGAGTCTCAGGCGTCGCAGGTCGAGCATGTAAGGCCCCGATTCATCAGGTTCACCGACCAATACCCTTTGGCATTCATCGCTTTTCCCCATGCTACGCGTCGGCGGATACTGAAGGTGAAGTAGCTGCTTCATTCTGCGCGCGGTGCGAGCCGCCCGACCGAAAGCCGTTGCCATGACAACCCAGCTCCCGGCCCGCCAGGGCACCGCCCCCACCCGGGCATCACACGCAGCGACGCCGGGCCACACCCCCGGCCCCGAGACCGCTGCCCACTTCTCCACCGGCCCCGGTGGCACCGCGGAGATCCCGGCGACGCTGCCGGAGGAATCGATCGCGCTCGTACGCCGCTGGCTCACCGAGGCCTCGAAGATCCCTGTGGAGACCTCCGCCAAGCAGCTCGCCGGTGTGCTGAAGGATCCGGACGGGCTGGCCTTCACGGTCGGCTTCGTCGACGGCGTCATCCGGCCGGAGGATCTGTCGGTCGCCGCGCGCAACCTCGGCGTCATCGCCCCGAAGGTTCCTGCCTTCCTCCCCTGGTACATGCGCTCCGCCGTGAAGGTGGGCGCCGTCGTCGCCCCGATCCTCCCGCAGATCGTCATCCCGATCGCCCGGCGGGTACTGCGCGAGATGGTGGGGCACCTCATCATCGACGCCTCCGATGCCCGCCTCGGCCGGTCCATCGCCAGGATCAAGCGCGACGACGTCCAGCTGAACATCAATCTCCTCGGCGAGGCCGTGCTCGGCGAGCACGAGGCCGACCGGCGGCTCGCGGGCACCGTGAAGCTGCTCGAGCGCCCCGACGTCGACTACGTCTCCATCAAGGTCTCCTCCACCGTGGCCCCGCACCCCGCATGGGCGTTCGACGAGGCCGTGAGCGACGTGGCCGAGAAGCTGGCACCGCTCTATGCCCTCGCCGCCCGGTCCGAGACGCCGAAGTTCATCAACCTCGACATGGAGGAGTACAAGGACCTGGACCTGACGGTCGCTGTCTTCATGGCGATCCTCGACCGGCCCGAGTTCAAGGATCTGGAGGCCGGCATCGTCCTCCAGGCCTATCTGCCCGACTCCCTCGCAGCGATGATCCGCCTGCAGGAGTGGGCCGCCGCACGGCGGTCGGCGGGCGGTGCGAGCATCAAGGTCCGCGTGGTCAAGGGAGCCAATCTGCCCATGGAGCAGGTGGAGGCCTCGCTCCACGACTGGCCGCTGGCCACGTGGGGATCGAAGCAGGACTCCGACACGCACTACAAGCGCATCCTCAACTACGCACTGCAGCCGGCCCACATCGACAACGTGCGCATCGGCGTCGCCGGCCACAATCTCTTCGATCTGGCCTTCGCCTGGCTGCTGGCCGGCGAGCGCGGCGTGCGCCACGGCATCGAGTTCGAGATGCTCCTGGGCATGGCGCAGGGTCAGGCCGAGGCCGTCAAGCGCGACGTCGGCTCCCTCCTGCTCTACACACCTGTGGTCCACCCGAGCGAGTTCGACGTCGCCATCGCCTACCTGATCCGCCGCCTCGAGGAGGGCGCGAGCCAGGACAACTTCATGTCGGCGGTCTTCGAGCTCTCCGAGAACGAGGCCCTGTTCGAGCGCGAGAAGGAGCGCTTCCTCGCCTCGCTCACCGAACTGGATACCTCGATCCCGCCGCGGAGCCGCAGGCAGGATCGTACCGGGCCGGAGGACTCCCACCCGCGCGACGGCTTCACGAACACTCCCGACACCGATCCCTCCCTCCCCGAGAACCGCGCCTGGGGCAGGGCCATCCTCGATCGTCTTCCCACCTCGGACCTCGGCAACGATCTCGTGGAGACAGCCATGCTCAGCCGCGCTGACCAGCTCGAGGAGACGATCGCCGGCGCGGTCGCGGCCGCGGGTCCCTGGGGAGCGCTGAGCGGTGCCGAGCGCGCCGCCGTCCTGCACCGGGCAGGGGACGCCCTCGAGGCACGACGGGCCGAGCTCATGGAGGTGATGGGCGCCGAGACGGGCAAGACCCTCGATCAGGGTGATCCCGAGGTCTCCGAGGCGGTGGACTTCGCCCACTACTACGCGGAGCGCGCCCGCGAGCTCGACGACGTCGACGGCGCCTCCTACACGCCCGTGAAGCTCACCGTCGTCACGCCGCCGTGGAACTTCCCGGTCGCGATCCCGGCGGGATCCACGCTCGCGGCGCTGGCTGCCGGATCCGCCGTCATCATCAAGCCCGCCGCCCAGGCGCGTCGCTCCGGGTCGGTGATGGTGCAGGCTCTCTGGGATGCCGGCGTGCCGCGGGAGGTACTGCGTCTGGCGCACCTCGAGGAACGCGACCTCGGCCGGCAGCTCATCTCCGATCCGCGCGTGGACCGCGTCATCCTCACCGGCGGCTACGAGACGGCCGAGCTGTTCCGCTCGTTCCGCGCGGATCTGCCGCTGCTCGCGGAGACCTCCGGCAAGAACGCCATCATCGTCACCCCGAGTGCCGATCTCGATCTTGCCGCGAAGGACATTGCTCAGTCGGCGTTCGGTCATGCCGGCCAGAAGTGTTCCGCGGCCTCGCTCGTGATCCTCGTGGGCAGTGTCGCGTCCTCCCAGCGCTTCCGCAATCAGCTCGTCGACGCCGTGTCCTCCCTGAAGGTCGGGTACCCCGAGGATCCCACCACGCAGATGGGTCCGGTGGTGGAGCCGGCGCAGGGCAAACTCCTCGACGGGCTGACCACGCTCGGCGAGGGTGAGGCCTGGATCATCGAGCCGCAGCAGCTCGACGCGACCGGGCGGCTGTGGAGCCCGGGTGTCCGCTACGGTGTGCGGCGCGGCTCCACGTATCACCTGACGGAGTACTTCGGCCCGGTCCTCGGCATCATGACGGCAGAGACCTTGGAGGAGGCCATCGCGCTGCAGAACGACATCGCGTACGGTCTGACCTCCGGTATCCACTCACTCGACGGCGACGAGATCGCCACCTGGCTCGACGGCGTCCAGGCCGGCAACCTCTACGTCAACCGCGGTATCACGGGAGCGATCGTCCAGCGGCAGCCGTTCGGCGGCTGGAAGAAGTCCGCCGTCGGCGCCGGCACCAAGGCAGGGGGCCCGAACTACCTCGTGGGTCTCGGGACCTGGTCCTCGAGGGAGTCGACGGCGCAGGATGCTCCCCTCCCCGCCGCCCGGCCCCTGCTCGAGGCCGCGCGCACCAGCGGTCTGCCCGACGCCGACGTCGCCCGCCTGGAGCGCTCCGCCGCCTCGGACGCCGCGGCCTGGAACAGCGAGTTCGGGCAGGTGAAGGACGCCTCGGCACTCTCGGCCGAACGCAATCTCTTCCGCTACCTGCCCCACCCGGTGACCGTCCGGCTCGCCGCGGCTGCGCCCGTCGTCGATCTGGTGCGCGTACTGCTCGCAGCCGGTGCCGCCGGCGCCACCGTCACGGTCTCGAGCGGGGTGGACCTTCCGAGCGCACTCCGATCGGCCATCGCAGCGCAGGCCGAGTCCCTGACCATCGAGGACGACGACGCCTGGCTCGCACGCGCAGCGACGCTGGATGCGAGCCGGATCAGGCTGATCGGTCAGGACACGACGGCGCTCAGCGAGGCGACAGGCGGACGCCCCGACGTCGCGATCTACGCGCAGCCCGTCACCGAGTCCGGGCGGGTGGAGATGCTGCCCTTCCTGCACGAGCAGGCGGTCAGCATCACCGCACACCGCTTCGGGACGCCGAACCACCTGACGGAGAGCATCATCTAGCTGCCGAAACAGCAGAAATGACCACCTAGACCCTCCGCGTCGGTCATTTCTGCTGTTTCGGGACGGGTGCGGCAGGATGGGGACCGGCGCCGACAGCCGGAAGGATCGATGAGCATCGATGAGCAGCACAACCCGTACCCGTAGCGCCCCATTCTCCGCGTGGCTCCCGGGTCTTCTCGTCATGGCCGTCGGCGTGGGCATCGCCATGCTGCTCGCCAGCGTACAGACTCTCCTGGGAGCACTGGTCCTGGCCCTGATCCTCGGGATACTCCTGGGCAACACCGGTCTCTACACCGCGACCCTCCGGCCCGGCATCAGCGGCGGCACCAAGCGCCTGCTGCGCGCCGGCGTCGTGCTGCTTGGTCTGCAGCTCGCGCTGCCGGACATCCTGGCCCTGGGTCCGCAGGTGATCCTGCTGATCGTGGCGACCGTGGCCATCAGCTTCGCCGCGACCACCTGGCTGGGCCGGTGGCTCGGCCTGAGCCGGGCCGGCGCACTCCTGATGGCCGCCGGGTTCTCCATCTGCGGGGCGTCGGCCATCGCGGGTATGCAGGGCATCGCCGACGCCGACGACGACGAGGTGGCCTCCGCCGTCGCCATGGTCACCCTCTACGGCTCACTCATGATCCTCGCGCTCCCGCTGCTGAACGTGCTGGTCGGCCTCGACGCTGCCGAGTTCGGCATCTGGTCCGGGCTCGCCGTCCACGAGGTGGCGCAGGTGGTGGCCGTGGCCAGTACCGCCGGGGCGACGGCGCTGGCGTCAGCGACCGTGGTGAAGCTCGGCCGGGTGCTGATGCTCGCACCGGTCGCGGCCCTGGCGAGTATCGGTGAACGCCGGCACACGGCACGCTCTCTGCGCGACGGAACCACGGAAGAGGCGTCGGACGGGGTTCAGCAGCTGCGCAGCAGGACCCCCCTGGTCCCGCTGTTCGTGCTCGGATTCCTGGCCATGGTGATCCTGCGCTCCACCGGCGTCCTGCCCGAGCCGGCGCTCGACGTCGGCCGGACACTGACCACCATCCTCCTGGCGGCCGGGATGTTCGGTCTGGGCGCGGGGATCGACATCCGACGCCTGCTGCACAGCGGGGGCCGCTTCGCCGCCGTCGGCGCGCTGTCCACGGTGCTGCTGGCCGGTATCTCCCTGCTCGGCGTGCTGGCCCTGACATGAGCCGGACCGGACGGATGACGACGTCCGCTCAGCGCAGACCCGTGCCGCGCTCCAGCGCGAGCTCGATCAGCTCGTCGATCAGCTCGGTGTACCCCAGCCCGGACTTGGCCCACATCTGCGGATACATGCTGATCGGGGTGAACCCGGGCATGGTGTTGATCTCGTTGATGATCAGGCGTCCGTCGGGCGTGTAGAAGAAGTCCACGCGCGCCAGCCCCTCGCCGCCGACGGCGTCGAACGCCTCGGCCGCCAGGCGCCGCAGGCGGTCGGTGACCTCGTCGGGCAGCTCCGCGGGGCAGGTGAGCTCGGCCGCTGCGCCGTCGACGTACTTGGCCTCGAAGTCGTACCACGCGCCGCCCCCGGGCTGCACCGCGATCTCCCCCGGCAGGGAGGTGCGCGGGCCCTCGAGGCCGTGACCCTGGAGCACGGCCACCTCGATCTCGCGGCCCTCGACACCGGCCTCGACGACCACCTTGGGATCGAACACCCGTGCCGCGTCGACGGCGCTCCGGAGCCCTGCCGGATCCGCCACGCGCGTGATCCCCAGCGAGGAGCCGGCACGTGCCGGCTTCACGAAGAGCGGGAAGTCCAGCCTCGACGCGCGCTCCAGACACGCCTCGGCGTCGGTGCGCCACTGGCGGTCGGTGATCACCTCGTAGGGGCCCACCTCGAGCCCGGCCGAGGCGAAGACCACCTTCATGTAGTGCTTGTCCATGCCCACCGCCGAGGCCAGGACGCCGGACCCCACGTAGCGCATGTCGGCGAGCTCGAGCATCCCCTGCAGGGTGCCGTCCTCACCGAAGGGGCCGTGCAGCAGCGGGAGCACGACGTCGACCGCGCCGATGCTCTCCGGGACCGTTCCCGGGGCGGCGACGAGCAGTTCCTGACCGTCGCTGCCGTCCACGGCGGCTCCCATGACCACGGTCTGCCCGTTGGAGGTCACCTCCGGCAGCACATCGGAGCGCAGTGACCACGCGGAAGGGTCCCCGGAGACCAGTGACCACTGGCCCGACCGCGTGATGCCCACGGGCACGACGTCGTACCTGGTGCGGTCGATGGCCTCCAGGACGCCGGCCGCCGTCACGCAGCTGACGGAGTGCTCGCTCGAGCGCCCGCCGAAGAGGACGAGCACGCGGGGCTTGCGGGAGCGTGCGGGAACTACGCTGGTCACTGTGCGGGGTCGCCTTCCGGCTTGAGATTGCGGGCCAGGAGACGGGCGCCGAGGTCGTCGACGGCCAGCTGTCCCTGGAGTACGGCCACGACGGCCGCGGTGATGGGCATGTCCACATCGAGCTTCGTGGCGGAGTCGAGGACGGCCCGGGCCGACTTGATCCCCTCGGCGGTCTGGTTCATCCGCACCGTCACCTGGTCGAGGGTGAGCCCCTGACCCAGCAACCGCCCGGCCGTGTGATTGCGCGAGAGCGCCGAGGAACAGGTCGCGATCAGGTCCCCCATCCCGGCCAGTCCCGCCATCGTCTCGGGTCTGCCGCCGAGCGCCACGGCCAGGCGCGTGGTCTCGGCCAGTCCGCGGGTGATCACCGACGCCTTGGTGTTGTCCCCCATGCTGCGTCCCTCGCAGATCCCCACGGCCAGGGCGATCACGTTCTTCACGATGCCGCCGATCTCCACGCCGATCACATCGGTGGAGGTGTACGGCCGGAAGTACGACGCCGTGCAGGCAGCGGCGATCCACGCGGCGGTCCCGTGGTCGGGGCAGGCCACCACGGATGCGGTGGGCTCCTCGCGGGCGATCTCCAGGGCCAGATTGGGTCCGGAGAGCACGGCGATCCGATCGGCCGGAAGTGCGAGTTCCTCCGCGATGACCTCACTCATGCGGGCGTCGGTCCCCACCTCGAGGCCCTTCATGAGCGAGACGACGACGGCGTTCTCCGGGATGGACGCGCGCCACGCGGGGAGTTGCCCGCGCAGCGTCTGGGCGGGTACGGCGAGGATCACGAGGGCGCTGTCCGCGAGGACGGCTGCGACGTCGTCGGAGGCCGTGACGTTCCCCGGTAGCCGGGTGTCACCGAGATATCGGGAGTTCCGGTGCCGCTCCGTGATCTCCACCGCGACCTCGGCGCGTCGCGACCAGAGGGCGACGTGCGTGGCGGGCGAGGCGTCGGCGAGCACCTTGGCGAAGGTGGTGCCCCAGCTCCCCGAACCGAGGACGGCGATCTTCGCCGGGACCGCCCGGGGCGATGCGTCGCTCACAGCTGGTCCCCCGTCACGGGGCCGGCGGGGGAATCGCCGTCGTCGTGCACCTCGAAGCGGCGCCCGGTGGGCTTCTGGTGCTTCGCGATCGGATCCCAGCGCTCAGCCGGCGCGTCCTCGCCGCGGAGTTCGGCGAGCAGCTCGGTGATCGCGTCGAGGATCCGGTCGGTCGCGGTGTCGAGCGTCCCCTTCGTCAGGGGCGCGCCCTGCAGATCGCTCAGATCGACGGGCTCCCCGACGAGCAGGCGGACGCGCTTGCGGGGGAACAGCTGGAACCGTGTGGCGTAGCGTGGGAAGAGCTCTTGGGCGCCCCACTGCGCGATCGGCACCACCGGTGCACCCGTCTGCAGTGCCAGTCGAGCAGCACCCGAGCGGCCCTTCATGGGCCACATCTGCGGATCGCGCGTGAGGGTGCCCTCCGGGTAGATGACGATCCCGCCGTCCTCGGCCAGCGCCTCGCGTGCCGCCTCGAGCGAGCGGTTCGCCCCGGCGGTGCTGCGCTCCACCGGGATCTGCTTGATGGTGCGCAGCAGGGTTCCGACGACGGGCAGCGAGAACAGGGACGCCTTCGCCAGGAAGTGCGGCATGATCCCCTGGCTGTACAGGAAGTGGCCGACCACGAGCGGGTCGATCTCGGTGACGTGGTTGGGGCAGACGATGATGCCCGTTCCCCGCGGCAGCCGGTCCTGCCCGAGCCACTCCTTGCCGAGCATCGCGTTCATGGCCGGTCTCACCCAGGAGGCGAGGAAGGTGAACATGGCTCTCGAGCCGCGAGATTCCCCCACCTGCTCGAACCTCTAGGACTGCGCCACGGCGACAGCCGGGGCGTCCTCCGTGAGGTCGAAATCGGCGCCGAGGCCCTCGAGCTTGTCCTGGAAGCGCTCGTAGCCGCGATTGATCAGCTCGATCCCGGTCACACGGGAGACTCCCTCGGCGGCGAGTGCAGCGATCAGGTGACTGAAGCCGCCACGCAGGTCGGGGATGTCGATATCCGTTCCCCGCAGCTTCGTGGGCCCGGAGATGACGGCCGAGTGCAGGAAGTTCCGCTGCCCGAACCGGCAGGGCACACTGCCGAGGCATTCGCGATGCACCTGGATGCTCGCACCCATGCGGATCAGGGCCTCCGTGAAACCGAAGCGATTCTCGTAGACGGTTTCGTGCACGATCGACACGCCGGCCGCCTGTGTCAGGGCGACGACGAGCGGCTGCTGCCAGTCGGTCATGAACCCGGGGTGCACGTCCGTCTCGAGGACCAGGGGCGAGAGCTCACCGCCGGGGTGGTAGAAGCGGATGCCGTCGTCGTCGACGTCGAACGCGCCGCCGATCTTCCGGTAGGTGTTGAGGAAGGCCGTGAGATCGAGCTGGCGTGCCCCCTCCACGTAGATGTCGCCCTTGGTGACCAGCGCCGCACTGGCCCACGACGCCGTCTCGTTGCGATCCGAGATGGCCTTGTGGTTGTACCCGGTCAGCTCTGCTACGCCCTCGATGCGGATGACGCGATCCGTCTGCACCGTGATGATGGCGCCCATCTTCTGCAGGACGGCGATGAGATCCATGATCTCCGGTTCCACGGCGGCGTTGGAGAGTTCGGTGATGCCGTCCGCGCGGATGGCCGTGAGGAGCACCTGCTCGGTGGCGCCGACGCTGGGATACGGCAGGGCCACCTTCGCGCCATGGAGTCCCTTGGGAGCGGAGATGGAGATCCCTCCGGGACGCTTCTCGACGATGGCGCCGAAGTTCCGCAGTACCTCGAGGTGGTAGTCGATGGGGCGGTCGCCGATCTTGCAGCCACCGAGGTCCGGAATGAAGGCCTCACCGATGCTGTGCATGAGTGGTCCGCAGAAGAGGATCGGGATCCTCGAGTCGCCGGCGTGGGCGTCGATGTCCTTGGACTGCGCCATCTTCGCGTTGACCGGGTCCATGGTGAGATCCCCGGTGACGGGATCCTTGGTGACCTCGACACCGTGGAGCTGCAGGAGGCTCGTGACGACGTCGACGTCCTTGATCTCCGGGACGTTGCGCAGGATCGACGGCGTGTTACCCAGCAGGGAGGCCACCATCGCCTTCGGGACCAGGTTCTTCGCACCGCGGACCGAGATCTTGCCTCTCAGAGGGATGCCGCCGCGAATGGTCAGAACGCTACCCATGAATACCTGATTTCCTGAAGAAGTGAAGTCCGCACGGACCGGACGTTGCCCGTTCAAGCATAGGAGCATGCTCCAGCAGACAGAAATATCGACACGATCCGTGCCGTGTACCACCGAAAGATGCTAGTGCACGGGATTCGCCGGCTTCCCCGTGAGCGTCAGGTACGCACAGGAAGCGTCGTCGGCTTGTGGGCCGGGCGGTGCGCCTCGAACTGCGTGATGTGCGCTTCCTGCCGGAGCGTCAGACCGATGTCGTCGAGTCCCTCGAGCAACCGCCACCGCGTGTAGTCGTCCAACTGGAACGGCGCGCTCACGGAGCCGCACTGCACGCTGCGGGAGACGAGATCCACGGTCACGGTGGTGCCCGGTTCTCTCTCGAGGATCTTCCAGATGAGCTCGATGTCGTCCTGGGCGACCTGCGCCGCGACCAGTCCCTGCTTTCCGGAGTTGCCGCGGAAGATGTCGGCGAAGCGCGAGGACAGCACCGCCCGGAACCCGTAGTCCTTCAGCGCCCAGACGGCGTGCTCGCGTGAGGACCCGGTGCCGAAGTCCGGTCCGGCCACGAGGACGGAGCCGCGCGCGTAGGGTTCGCGGTTGAGGATGAAGTCCTCGTCCTTCCGCCACTGCGCGAAGAGCGCGTCCTCGAAACCGGTCCGCGTGATGCGCTTGAGATAGAGCGCGGGGATGATCTGGTCGGTGTCGATGTTGCTCTGGCGCAGCGGGACACCGATGCCGGTGTGGGTGGTGATCTTCTCCATGAAGGCTCCTAGGCTGCGGTGATCGTGGATCCGGCGGCGTGCACGTCCGTGCCGGGTCGCGGGTCCAGGTCCGACGGTGAGCTGAGCGTGCCACGGACGGCGGTTGCGGCGGCGACCACGGGCGAGACCAGATGCGTGCGTCCGCCCTTGCCCTGGCGTCCCTCGAAGTTGCGGTTGGACGTCGAGGCGCAGCGCTCCCCCGGTGCCAGCTGGTCGGGATTCATCCCCAGGCACATGGAACAGCCCGCGAAGCGCCACTCGGCACCGAAGTCGGTGAAGACCCGGTCCAGGCCCTCGGCCTCCGCCTCGAGGCGGACCCGCGCGGACCCGGGCACCACCATCATGCGGATCTGCGGATCCTTCTTCCGGCCCCGGATGATGTCGGCGGCGATCCGAAGATCCTCGATGCGGCTGTTGGTGCACGAGCCGAGGAACACGGTGTCCACCCGGATGTCCTTCATGGGCGTCCCGGCCTCCAGCGCCATGTAGTCCAGCGCGCGGGTGCAGGCGGCCTTGTCGTTCTCGTCCGCGAAGTCGTCCGGCGACGGCACGGCCTGTGAGAGGGAGACACCCTGGCCCGGATTGGTCCCCCAGGTCACGAAGGGCTCCAGGTCGTCGGCGTCGAGGAAGACCTCGGCGTCGAACACGGCGTCGTCGTCGGTACGCAGCTCACGCCAGTCGGCGACGGCGGCGTCCCACTGAGCGCCCTGCGGTGCGTGCGGGCGTCCCTTCAGGTATTCGAACGTCGTCTCGTCGGGCGCCACCATGCCTGCGCGGGCACCGGCCTCGATGGACATGTTGCAGATGGTCATGCGTGCTTCCATCGACAGAGCCCGGATGGCTGAACCGCGGTACTCCAGCACGTAACCCTGCCCGCCGCCGGTACCGATCTTCGCGATGATCGCCAGGATGATGTCCTTGGAGGTGACGCCCGGCTTCAGGGTGCCCTCCACCGTGATGCCCATGGTCCTGAAGGGCTTGAGGGAGAGGGTCTGGGTGGCCATGACGTGCTCCACCTCGGAGGTCCCGATCCCCATGGCGAGGGCGCCGAACGCGCCGTGGGTGGAGGTGTGCGAGTCACCGCAGACGACCGTCAGACCCGGCTGTGTCAGGCCGAGCTGCGGGCCGATGATGTGGACGATGCCCTGCTCGGCGTCACCGAGGGAATGGAGCCGGACCCCGAACTCCCGGCAGTTCGCACGGAGTGTCTCGATCTGCGTCCGGCTGGTGGGATCGGCGATGGGCTTGTCGATCGCCAGCGTGGGCGTGTTGTGGTCCTCGGTGGCGATCGTCAGATCGGGTCGGCGCAGCGGACGGTTCGCCAGACGGAGACCCTCGAAGGCCTGCGGCGAGGTGACCTCGTGGATCAGGTGCAGATCGATGTAGAGGAGGTCCGGCTGCGCCTCGGTGCCGACGACCTCGCCCTTGCGGACCACATGTGCGTCCCAGACCTTCTCTGCCAGTGTCCTGCCCATGACCTTCGTCCTGTTCCGCTCCTGTGCGCCACTCCCGATCGGAAGCGGCGCGCACTGTTCTCGTCTGCTGTGCTATCGGTGCTCCAACTCAAGCACCGCCCGCGCCGAGGTGCCACTCCAACTACTTGCGTCTCAGATTATGAGACGGCAATATCACCTTATGGACAACTCCAGCGGCGTCGGAGTGATCGACAAGGCGGCCACCCTCCTCGACGCTCTCGAGGCGGGACCGAGCACGCTCGCCCAGCTCGTCTCCTCGACCGGGCTGGCCCGGCCGACCGTTCACCGACTGGCTCTCGCTTTGGCACACCACCGGCTGATCGGGCGGGACATGCAGGGCCGCTTCGTCCTCGGCAGCCGGCTCGTGGAGCTGGCCTCGGCCGCTGGGGAGGACCGGCTCATCGCCGCAGCCGGTCCGGTACTCCTCGGCCTCCGCGACGCCACCGGCGAGAGCGCCCAGGTGTTCCGCCGGCAGGGCGAGTGGCGCGTCTGCGTGGCGTCCGCGGAGCGACCGGTGGGCCTGCGCGACACCATTCCCGTGGGCACCCGGCTCTCCATGAGGGCCGGATCCGCAGCGCAGTGCCTGCTGGCCTGGGAGGACCACGACCGCCTGCTGGAGGGACTGGAGCAGGCCCGCTTCACGCCCACCGTGCTGGCCGGAGTCCGGCGTCGTGGCTGGGCGCAGAGTCTCGGCGAGCGCGAGGCAGGTATCGCCTCGGTGTCCGCCCCGGTGCGCGGCCCCACCGGTCGGGTGATCGCCGCCGTGTCCATCTCCGGACCGATGGAACGGCTCACGCGCCAGCCCGGGCGCCTCCACGCCGAGGCCGTCTCCGACGCCGGCAAGCAGCTGACGCTCGCCGTCGCGAAGAGCGCCGCCTGATACGCAGGCGTCGGTCCTGAGCCACCGGCACGGGTGGGGACGCCAGCCGGCCGGGCGCATCGGCCGCGGCGCTGTCAGCGCTCGCCCGTCACCGTCAGGACGGCGTCGCCGAACTCGTTGCACCGCTGCACCTCGTCCAGCACCGGTCGCAGGACCACGTCGTCGGCCACCGCCGTACAGGCAAGGAGCAGGCGTCGGCGTACTCTCGCCGCCCGACGCCGGGCACCCCAGCGTGCCAGCACCGCTGCGACACCGGCGAACAGGAGTCCCGCCACGACTCCCCCGATGATCAGCAGCGTGGGCAGCGGGAAGCCCTCCACGCGCGGCATGTCGATGGCGGGCAGCTGCAGGAAGCCGAGTACGGCCAGGACGCCGAGCCAGCCGGCTCCCGCGACGAGCGCCGCGAAGGCGATCCACTGCAGGACGCCGAGGATCACCCACCACCACGGCCGCCCGCCCGTCTCCAGGTCGGTGCCCGTGACGGCGGTGTCGAGGGAGTCCGGGAGCTGACCCGCGGTGTCGCGCGCGGCGTCGCGGATGGATGTCTGCCACGGTTCGACGACGTCGCCCGCCGCCGCCGCGCCGAAGACGCGCAGGGCGTGGTCCACCGCGGCCCGCTGCGCCGGCTGCGCGCGTACGATCGAGGACCGGCTCACCTCGGGAGCCACCTCCTGCCGCCGGAGATTCAGCCGCCTCAGCGGATCCGGCCGGAAGCCGCCCAGCCAGCGGGTCACCGGCCACCCGGTGGCCGAGCGCGCATCGCGTCGGTAGGAGCTCCGGACGGCGTCGACGACGAGTGGAACACCTGCTGCCCCGGCAAGTTCTTCCGACAGGACGGCCCGTGCCTGATCGGTGGGACCGGGCACGCGGGTGTGCGCCACGAACGGCACGAGCTGTGCTGCGGCGCGGGCGGCATCCGCCCGGAGTCTGAGCCCTGCTGCTGCCCGGCCCTGCGCGAAGTCCCTGACGGCGGAGGCCAGCTCGTCCACGCCCCGACCGGTCTGCGCGGACACGGGAATGACCCGGACCCCCTCCAGCCCCTCGTCCGCGAGGATGCCGCGCAGCGAGGACAGGACGGCTGCCAGATCGTCCTGCTCCAGCCGATCCGCCTGGTTCAGCGCCACCAGGGTCACGGCCTGGTGCGTCGCCAGGTTGCGCAGGAATCCGTGGTGCAGGGCAGCATCGGCGTACTTCTGCGGATCGACCACCCAGATGAGCACGTCCACCTGTCCGGCGAGGCGCAGCACCACCTCCCGGTGCTGCTGCGTGATCGAATCGAAGTCGGGCAGATCGAGCAGGATCAGACCCGCGCCCGGAGCGGCTGCCTCCCGCGGCGGCGCCGCGCCGGCATCGGTGTCCGACGGCGACGGGCGGCCCCGGCCGATTTGCCGGACCAGCCCGCGCAGGCCCTTCGCCCGTCCCTGCCGGCCGGTCACTTCCGCAGGATCCTCCGACCGGTCAGCGGCTGCCTGCGGCGCAGAGCTGCCCGGCGCCGGGGCGGACCGCCCGATGCTGCCCGGCCCGCCCACGAGCGGCGCGCCGGCGGGTAGCTCGACGCGCCGGCCCACACCCAGCCAGTCGAGCAGCTCCTCGCTTCCCTGCCTGTTCCAGACCAGCGCCAGCGGCTCCGACGTCGTCGGACGCCGTGCGGCGACCCGCGCAGCAGCGGTGCCGCTGAGCGCATTGCTCAGGGAGGACTTCCCGCTCCCGGTCGGCCCGAACAGCCCGACCACCGTGTGCTCCGAGGACAGCGACCGGCGGTCATCGGCCCGCTCCAGCATGGCGTCCAGGTGCTCCAGGACGTCCCCGGGCACGCGACCCCGGCCGAGCTCCAGCGCCCGGTGCAGCTCGCCGAGCACCCCGGTGAGCGCCGTGGCGGCCATCGCGTGCTCGACGGCGCTCTCCTGCCCGCTCATGCCCCGGGCTCCTCGGCGCTGGCCTGCGTGGGCAGCACTGACCGCAGCCGACGGGCCAGCACATGCAGTGTCTCCGCCGGGGTCTGGTGCGACAGTGGTTCGAGGCAGCGGTCGAAGGCGGCGCGCTCGCTGCGGAGCAGGCCGTCCACGCGACGGGACAGATTCCGCCGGGCGATCACCGCCAGGCGCCGTACCGCATCATCGCCGAAGATCGCTTCGAGGAGCTTCTGGCCCGCGATGGCCGAGACGCCGGCCACGCCGATCTCGCCCCCGGTCAGTCCACCGGTCGAGGCGAAGACCACCACCATGAGGGACACCGCTATGCCGTTCACGCCGAAGGAGAGCATGCGCGCGGTGAAGCGCTTGCCTGCCCCCTCGGCCTGCACGAGTTCGAGCAGATCCTGCTGCCACGCCCGGATCTCGCGCGCCACGTCCGAGGAGAACGCCTCGCTCTGCCAGGGCGGTACGTCCTCCAAAAGCACGGCCCCGGCCTGCTCGGTGCGCCAGCGGCGTCGTGCTGACTCGTCCGCCTGCGCCGCCTGTTCGACGATGACGGTCTGCAGTCCGCTTCCGATGGCCTCGGCCACTGTGTCAGCCGGAGCGGGTCTGCCCGTGAAGAAACCGGTGATGCGCTCCCGTACCCGCCCCACCCTCGATTCGAGCGCACGCATGAACTCCCCGGTCCCCACGAAGTCCTGCCAGCGGGCCAGCACTTCCCCGCGGAGCAGGCGGCCGTCCTCCGTGGCAGCGAGGACGCCGTCGAGCGCGTCCCGGTAGGCGCCGTCGACCGCCGTCCGCAGTGCATCCCCCACGCTCTGCTCCTGCGCGACGGCGGCCGCGACGTCATCGACCTGCGACGCCAGGGCGTTCATCGCTCCCCGTACCGTGCGTCGTGAGATCTCACGTCGCCCCTCGGCGTCCGCCGCCAGAGCCCGTAGCCAGTCCGTGATCGGCTGGACGACGTCCCCCGGGAGCATGCGGTCCGTCCCGAGTTTCACCTCGGGCACCACGAAGATCGGTGCGTGACCCAGATTCTCGGCGGAGAGCAGGCTCAGCAGATCGCTCCTGATCTCCTCCTCCACACCGTCCGGCACCCGGTCGAGCACGACGGCGACCAGCACGTCCCGCCGCCCGGCCTCGGCCAGCAACGTCCATGGAACGGCATCGGCGTAGCGATTGGCGGTCGTGACGAAGATCCAGAGATCCGCCGCTGCGAGCAGCTGTGCGGCCAGCCTGCGGTTCTCGTCGGCGATCGAGTCGACGTCGGGTGCGTCCAGCAGCGCGAGGCCCCGCGGTAGCGTCGGCTCGGGTCGCAGCAGCAGCGTCCCCCCGGCCGGTACGGACCCCTGCGGGGGCGATCCCCGGGGCGGGGTCAGCCCCGATGCCGCCCCGGACCCGCGCGTGGTTCCGTCGTCGTCGCCCGCGAGCCGGACGCGGCCGAGGGTGGGGAAGATGCGCGCGTCGTCGAACCAGTGGACGTCGTCGGGATGATGGAGCAGCAGGGGCTGCCGCGTCGTGGGACGCACTGCTCCCGTCGTCGCTACGGGACGTCCTGCGAGGGCGTTCACCAGCGTGGACTTCCCCGCACCCGTCGATCCGCCGACCACGGCGACGAGCGGCGCGTCGAGACTGGCCAGCCGGGGCAGGAGGTAGTCGTTCAGCTGTGAGCGAGCCGCAGTGGCGGAGGCCCGGCCCGCGGCCGAACTCGCGAGGTGGAGGGGAAAGACCAGACCCTCGAGTCCGGCGTCGACCTCCTGCAGCGCAAGGGAGATCCCTTGGGCCTGGCCGGCGACGGGAGGTGTGCTCATCGCTCCATCATGCCAGCCGCCGCACACGGTTCCGGGAAGCGGGCGCCTGCTCGAGCGGGGCAGCAAACGCCGTCCTCGACGAGGAAAGTCCCGGACGCCTGAGCGTCCGGGACTTCCTTCAGTGTCCTCTCGGACATCTGTGACCCCAGCGGGATTCGAACCCGCGTTACCGCCGTGAGAGGGCAGCGTACTAGGCCGCTATACGATGGGGCCAGTACTGTTCCATGCTACTACTGCTGTTGACCTGCTTGTGCCATCCGGAACGAGCCGGAGTGCGCTGGGGTACCAGGACTCGAACCTAGAACGTTGGTACCAGAAACCAGTGTGTTGCCAATTACACCATACCCCAAGGGCGTTCCTCGAAGTCCCGAATCCTGCTGGGATCCGACCACGTTTCCGCGCCGCGCCGAGAAACAACGTTACCGGACCGGAGCCGGGAACTGCAAAACGCCCGCCTGCTTGCTGCCTGTCAGCCGAGAGTCGCGCGCAGGGCACGAAGGCGTGCCAGGGAGGACTTCCGCCCGAGGATCACCATCGACTCGAACAGCGGCGGGGAGATCCTGCGACCCGAGACCGCGGTGCGGACCGGCCCGAAGGCGACGCGCGGCTTCAGCCCCATCGAGTCCACGAGCGCCTCGCGCAGCGCGGCCTGCAGCACGTCCGTCTCCCAGGCCGCGACGCCCTCGAGTGCTGTCAGGGCTGCATCGAGCACCGCGCCGGCGTTGTCCGGCAGCCCCTTCCGGGCGTCGTCGGCGATGTCGACGGCGTCGTCGGCCTTGAAGAGGAACCCGATCATCTCCGGGGCCTCACCGAGCAGGGTGATGCGCTCCTGGATGAGCGGGGCGGCTTCGGCCACGGTCCTCAGCTCGGCTTCGGTGGGCGCCGCACCGATGACGTCGGCTGCGACGAGGTAGGGAAGGAGCCTGCTGCGGAACTCGGCGGGGTCGAGCAACCGGACGTGGGTACCGTTGATCGCCTCCGCCTTCTTGAGATCGAAGCGCGCCGGATTGGGAAGTACATCACGCACGTCGAAGTTCTCGACGAGCTGCTGTACGGAGAAGATGTCCTGGTCCGCCGACAGACTCCAGCCGAGCAGGGAGAGGTAGTTCAGCAGCCCCTCGCGGATGAAGCCGCGCTCGCGGTGCAGGAACAGATTGGATTCCGGGTCGCGCTTGGAGAGCTTCTTGTTGCCCTGGCCCATGACGTACGGCAGATGACCGAACAGGGGGATGTAGCGCGCCACGCCGATGTCGATCAGCGCCCGGTACAGCGCCACCTGGCGAGGCGTGGAGGAGAGCAGGTCCTCGCCGCGGAGGACGTGCGTGATGCCCATGAGGGCGTCGTCCACCGGGTTGACGAGCGTGTAGAGCGGGGCGCCGTTGGCGCGCACGACCGCGAAGTCCGGCACGCTGCCGGCACGGAAGGTGATCTCGCCTCGCACGAGATCCGAGAAGGTGATGTCCTCGTCGGGCATTCTCAGGCGCAGGACGGCGGTGCGGCCGGCGTCGCGGAAGGACTCCTTCTGCTCGGCCGTGAGGTCGCGGTCGTGATTGTCGTAGCCGAGCTTGACGTCGCGCCCGGCGGCCCGGTGACGCTCCTCGACCTCCTCGGGTGTCGAGAACGACTCGTACAGATGACCGGCCTCGAGGAGCCGGTCGATGACGTCCCGGTACTGCTCACCGCGCTGCGACTGGCGGTAGGGTGCATGGGGTCCGCCCACCTCGACTCCCTCGTCCCAATCGATGCCGAGCCAGTTCATGGCGTCCAGGAGCTGCTGGTAGCTCTCCTCGCTGTCACGGGCCGCATCGGTGTCCTCGATGCGGAAGATCAGCTTCCCCTCGGTGTGACGCGCGTACGCCCAGTTGAAGAGCGCGGTTCTGATCAGTCCCACGTGCGGTGTACCCGTGGGTGAGGGGCAGAACCGGACCCTGACGGGCGTGGTATCGGTGACGGTCGGTACTTCGGCGGCAGTAGTCATGATGGTCCCAGTCTAAATGGGACCATCATGGCTCCTCGCGCCGTACCGCTCGTTCCACCGGCCGGGCCCGACGAGGCAGCCGCTCAGCGGCGCGCGATGTTGGACAGGCGTCCGATGCCCTCGATGTCGATGTCGTACCGCTGGCCGTCGGTGATCAGTCCGACGCCGGCAGGTGTTCCGGTGAGGATCAGATCACCCGGAAGGAGCGTGAACGCCTGCGAGACGTAGGACACCAGTTCGCGGGCGCCCCAGACCATCTCGCTCGTGGAGCCGTCCTGGCGGAGATCGCCGTCGAGCGCGCCGGTGATCCTGAGGTTGTCGGGATTCAGATCCGTCTCGATCCACGGACCGATGGGGCACGAGGTGTCGAAGCCCTTGGCCCGCGCCCACTGGTCGTCGGTCTTCTGGACGTCGCGCGCCGTCACGTCGTTGGCGCAGGTGTAGCCGAAGACGACGTCGTCCACGCGCTCCAGCGGCACGTCCTTGCAGATGCGCCCGATCACGATGGCGAGCTCGGCCTCGTACGAGATCTGGTCCGAGAAGGAGGGGAGCATGATGGGGTCCCCCGGGCCGATCACCGAGGTGTTGGGCTTGAGGAACAGCAGTGGAGCTGCCGGGGTCTCGCTGTTCATCTCCTGGATGTGGTCGGCGTAGTTGCGCCCGACCCCCACTACCTTGCTGCGCGGGATCACCGGGGCGAGCAGCCGCACATCCTCGAGCGCGTGGCGCGCACCGGTGGGCTCGATACCGTTGTAGAAGGGATCGCCCTGGATGACGGCGATCTCCTCACTTCCGGTGGCACCCTCGACCACTCCGAACATTGGGTCATCCTGGACGACAAAGCGTGCGATTCGCATTGAACCAGCCTAGTGCCCGGCGTGCTGACCTCTGCACTCCCCCGGCATCGCGTAGCCCGTAAAGATTCGTCATACGTGGTTAAACAGATACCGCGGACGCTCCCTCCCCAGTGGAGGGCGCCCGCGGTATTTGTCTGCTCAGCCTACCGATGTGGCCCGGTACCTAACGAAAGGCGCCGGTCGGCCGATAGGGACCTAGAAGGGCCAGTTGTTTACACGGTCTACGGATGACACCGGCACGTCGGAACCGGCCTTCGCAGGAGCAGCATTTGCGACTGCGGCAGAACCGGTGACGAGCATGGTGGCGAGAACGAGGGCTGAGGTAAAACGCTTCATGAAGACATCCTTATGTAGTGATTTCAGTGGTTGCGAGCATCGCGCGTAGTACCACGGGCGGCTCGCTTTTCATCGTAAGCCACACCAGTCACTTTTGTAACAACCTTGAACAGATTCTTCATAAATCCCCAGCTTGGGTCGCTCTACCAAAGAAGAGCCCTAATAATGAGGGATACAGCCTTATGTCAGATGGAGAGTTGAAGAGGGTCATGGCCTACGACGAAGCGGTCGGTGCACGGCTGCTGCTCGAACTGCAGGCCCGCGACGCATGGAACCGTCGCGACTACGCGGGCGCCAAAAATGTTGCAAGACAACTCGCATCATCCGCGCAGCACGATGGAGACGATCTGTCGTGGTGGAACGCCACTTTCCTCGTATCCGAGTGCGCGAGGAAGCAGGGAATGATGAGGGAATCAGCGGCGATAGCAGAGCGGCTCGCCGACCATCCTCTGACACAGCGCTCGAAAGCACTCAGCGCGAGGGTCTCAAGTTTGATTTCCTTCGCTCTGCAAGGTAGTGGTGACTTGGCACCCGCGATCGCCGCCGGCCGACACGCCGTCGAGATCGCGTCGAGTGAGATAGGGCAACCAAATATACTGGTAGAGGCGCTAAATGCACTCATTGCCGCTCTGGCCGATAGCGATCAAAGGGAGGCTGCCTGGCAGGAGAGCCAAAGTCTTGCTGCGATATTGGTGTCCCACCCTGAGAGCCCCTATGCAGGTCAGTCTTACTGGGCCATGGGAAATGTTGCGTTCCTACTGAAGCAGATTGACGAGGGCGTCTACTACCATCGGCTAGCTGCGAAAACTATCTCTCCCATGAACGACCTCGATCTCTGGTCCCGGTTCAACCGAGCATCGGCGTCGCTTCGACTCTCTGCAGGCGTCGTCGAGTCTGAGACTCTCGAGTGCATCGAGCGGGCTGAAATGGCCAACTTCATCATCGGTGGCACTGACCGGGACCGCGAGGAACTCAAGCTCACGCGCGCTCACTGGCTTGTCCTGACGGGTCAGTTCGATACAGCGACTGAGCTGCTGCACTCAGTGATCGACCATAAGGACCTCGTCGCATCACACACCGCTGCCCAGGCCCACCTCCTCCTCGGACAGGCGCTGGCCGAAAGTGGCAGCACTGCGGATGCCATCACTCAGCTCGAGCTCGGCGAGGACCTCTTCCTGCAGTCCGGCGCCCAGGACCGGGCAGCGACAGCGAGGCAACTCATCGACGATCTTCAGCAGCGATAGGTGTGGCTGAAATCTTCCGGCGTCACCTCCCCGCGCTCGCTTAACCTGGCCATTCCGCTGCGGATGAATCTCTGCCTGACGGTAGGCTGGGTCCGATGAGCGCTGACAAGGACCCCCGACTCGCGATGCTGGTCGAGAGCATCGTCCGGCTCTCCAAGGGAGAGCTCAGCAGTCGTCTCGAGCCCTCCAGCGCCAGGGACGAGGTGGACGCCGTCATCACCGGCGTGAATCTCCTCGCCGAAGAGCTCCAGCAGGTCTACGAGCAGTTCGAGAAACGGGTGGAGAGCCGCACGGCCATGCTCCGCCAGGCCCATGTCGACATGATGAAGATGGCCATGTCGGACGCACTCACGGGACTCGCCAATCGCGTGGCCCTGATGGACGGGATCGAGGAAGCCCTCGGTCAGATCGCCGAGGGAGCCCTGCCCCCGGCTCTCCTGCTCCTCGACCTGGACAGTTTCAAGAACATCAATGATCGCTTCGGTCACGACACCGGCGACCGCGTGCTCCAGGTGGTCGCGCACCGACTCAACAGGGTGGTGCGCGAGAGCGATCTCGTGGCGCGCCTCGGCGGCGACGAGTTCGCCGTCCTGCTTCCCGGTGCAACGCTGGACATCGCCCTGCAGGTGGCACGCAGGGCCGTTGAAGCGCTCGCGGAGAAGATCCGGGTCGATGCGGTCGATATCGAATGCCGCGCGAGCGTCGGCATCCGCATCGGCACAACGAACCAGAGTGCTGAGGAGCTGCTGCTGGACGCCGACACGGCCATGTACGCGGCCAAGCGTGAGGGCCGCAACATCATCAAGATCTTCCAGCCGGTCATGCTCTACTCACGGCAGCTCCGCAGCCAGATGGCCGCCGAGCTGCGGGACGCCATCGCCTCGACCGAGCTCGTGCTGCACTATCAGCCGGTCGTCGAACTCGCCACGAACCGGATCCTGGGAGTCGAGGTCCTCGTCCGGTGGCAGCACCCGGTGCGCGGCCTCATCCCACCGGACACGTTCATCCCGCTCGCGGAGGAGATCGGGGTGATCCACGATCTCGACCGCTGGGTGATGTCCACCTCCCTGCGACAGCTCGCTCGATGGAAGAAGGAGCTGGCGCTCGACGACGACTTCCAGCTCCGGGTCAATCTCTCCGCCGTCGAACTCAAACAGCTCGACCTCGTGGATCATGTGCGGGCGCTGTTGCGTGAACTCGATCTTCCCGCCAGCAGCCTCGTCGTCGAGATCACCGAGACCGCGATCGTCACTCGCGGCGAGGTGGAGATGTACTCACTGCTGAGCCTCAAACAGCTCGGCGTCGGCATCGAGATCGACGACTTCGGGACCGGATACTCCTCGATCAGCTATCTGCGCGAACTGCCGGTCAGCATGGTCAAAGTGGACCGTTCGCTGCTCACCGAGCTGAACACCAGACCGGGTCAGCTCGAGTTCGTCGCAGCGATCCTGCAACTGATCACGGCCGCCGGTCTCGAGGCGGTGTTCGAGGGCATCGAGACGCGTCAGCAGGCGGATCAGCTCAGGGCCATGCGGTGCAACAGCGGGCAGGGCTTCTACTTCTGCAAGCCGCTGCCGGCGGACGAGATGGGCGCACTCCTCGGTGCCACCCGTTACCTGGGAGAGCGCGACGAGATGGACGAGCTCAACGAGATCGACGACACGGGGATCCCGGCCGTGCGCTGAGTCGTCTGCCCTGCACTCACCGGCCACTACACCAGGCGCGTGAGCCAGCCGTGCGTGTCCTCGAGGAGTCCGGCCTGGATACCCAGCAGCTGGCTGCGGATGGACATGGTCACCTCGCCGGCCGGAGCACCGGCTGCACCGATCAGCTCGTCGCCGTCGCGCAGCTGCCCGATCGGTGTGATGACGGCCGCCGTACCGCACGCGAAGACCTCCGTGATCTCGCCGGACGCGATGCCGTCACGCCACTCGTCGAGCGTGATGGTGCGCTCGGTGACGTGGAGCCCCCGGTCCCGGCCGAGCTGGATGACGGACGCGCGCGTGATGCCCTCGAGGATGGTCCCCGAGAGCGCCGGTGTGACCATCGAACCGTCGCGGAAGACGAAGAAGACATTCATTCCTCCGAGTTCCTCGACCGCATTGTGATTGAACTGGTCGAGGAACAGGACCTGCTTGCAGCCGTGGGCCTCGGCCTCCATCTGCGCCACCAGGGACGACGCGTAGTTGCCGCCCGCCTTGGCCGCACCGGTGCCGCCGCGTCCCGCGCGCGCATAGGTGCGCGAGACCCAGATGTCCACGGGCTTCACCTCACCCCCGAAGTAGTTGCCGGCCGGGGAGGCGATCACGCGGAAGGACACCTCGCGTGCAGGGCGCACGCCGAGGAACGCCTCCGTGGCGATCATGAACGGCCGCAGGTACAGACTGTCGCCGTCGCGCGTGGGGACCCAGTCCTGATCGACGCTCACCAGCTGGCGCAAGGACTCCAGGAACAGTTCCTCCGGCAATTGCGGCAGGGCGAGTCGGATCGCCGAACGATTGAGCCGTGCGGCATTGGCGTCGGCACGGAAGGTCCAGATGGATCCGTCGTCGTGCCGGTAGGCCTTCATGCCCTCGAAGATCTCCTGGCCGTAGTGCAGCACACCGGCTGCCGGGTCCAGGGCGATCGGACCGTAGGGCTCCACCCGCGCGTCGTGCCAGTTCCCCACGTTGGACGTATCCGCGCTGAAGTCGATGATCGCCGTGTGGTCGGTGAAGTAGTTGCCGAAGCCCGGATCAGCCAGGATGGCCTCCCGCTTCCCGGCCGGAACCCGCTGTGTCGAGAGGTGCTGGGCAAAGTGGGTATCGGTGGCTACCATGATTCCTCCGCGCTGGAACGAGCCGAACGCGGCAGGGCCGCCGTCGCCCGTGGGTGGTCAGTGCCGTGGCACCGGGGATGTATGACCACTTTAGGACACGGCGGCGGCGATGGCGTCGCCGATGGCGGCCGTACTCCGGCTCCCGGTTCTGGAGGCGATGTCCTCCGCGACGGACCGCTCGATGCGCGCCGCCGGATCGTCCAGACCGACGTGCCGCAGCAGCAGTGCCGCCGAGAGGATCGAGGCCGTGGGGTCGGCGAGCTGCCGGCCCGCGATGTCGGGCGCAGACCCATGGACGGGCTCGAACATGGACGGCGCGCTTCCATCCATGTTCAGGTTCGCCGACGCCGCGAGTCCGATTCCGCCCGTCACCGCAGCAGCGAGATCGGTCACGATGTCACCGAACAGGTTGTCCGTCACGATCACGTCGAAGCGGGAGGGATCCGTGACCAGGAAGATCATGGCGGCATCCACATGCAGGTAGTCGTGGACGACGTCGGGAAACTCAGCGGCGACCGCCTCGACGATGCGCTTCCACAGCCGACCGGCATACACCAGCACGTTGTGCTTGTGGACCAGCGTCAGCCTGCCGCGGCGCGCAGCTGCCCGGGCGAAGGCGTCCCGGACCACGCGCTCCACACCGTGCGCGGTGTTGAGCGAGACCTCGGTCGCCACCTCGTGCGGTGTACCGCCGCGCAGGGTTCCACCGTTGCCGGTGTAGGGCCCCTCCGTTCCCTCCCGCACGACGACGAAATCGATGACGCCGGGATCGGCCAGCGGGCTCGGAACGCCGCTGTAGAGGCGGGAGGGCCGGAGATTGACGTAGTGGTCGAGGGAGAAGCGGAGCCTGAGCAGGAGCTCGCGTTCGATGAGTCCGGAGGGGATGCGGGTGTCCCCCGGAGCGGCGCCCACCGCGCCGAAGAGGATGGCATCGTGGGTCCGCAGCTGCTCCAGCGTCGCATCGGGCAGGGTCTGGCCCGTCGCCAGCCAGTGGTCGGCGCCGAGGTCGTAGTCGGTGAGAGCGAGGTCGACGTCGTCACCGGTCACCGCGCGCAGTACCTTCACCGCCTCCCGCGTCACCTCGGGCCCGATCCCGTCTCCGGGGATCACGGCGATGTCGAGTCGGTGCGGGGCAGCAGTCATGACCCCAGCGTAGGAAAGCGCCACGGGCCGCAACAGTCGGTCCGCTGGGTGAGACGCGGCTCATTCC
Organism: Arthrobacter echini; assembly: GCF_004803505.1. Taxonomy (GTDB): domain Bacteria; phylum Actinomycetota; class Actinomycetes; order Actinomycetales; family Micrococcaceae; genus Arthrobacter_D; species Arthrobacter_D echini. Next base: position 179,838 of record NZ_SSWH01000007.1, on the reverse strand, counting down.
GTCGGCGGATGTGGCCGGTGATGGCTGCGACCTACATTGGTCACATGGATCTGCACCTCCGGCTCGCACGCTGGCTGCGCGCACACCCCGGAACGATCGACGCGTGCCTCGCGGTGGGACTCTTCCTGCTGCTCGTCCTCCCCTTCGGTCTTCCTCTCTCGAACATGGGCTTCGAGGGGTACTGGCAGCTCGTGATCGTCTCCCTGGCGCTTGTCCTGCCGCTGGCCTGGCGACGATCCCAGGTACTCCTGTCCGCCGGCATCGTCGCCGGCATCTGCGTGCTGCAGCTCCTCATCGGAGTACAGCCGGTGCCGGGTCAGCTCGCCATCCTCGTCACGGTGTACACGCTGGCTGCCCACGGCCCGCGCTGGGCGAGCCTGGGAGCCCTCATCCTGGCCATGACGGGAACGGCCGTCGGCATCGTGCAGTACGGCGATCTGTTCGGCCTCGGCGCACGCAGTTCCGTGCTGAGTGCGCTCCCGCAGTTCCTCCTGGTGCTCTTCCTCGTCGAAGCGCTCGTCCTGCTCGCCTGGACCCTCGGCGATCTCGCCCGTTCCCGCAGGATGACCCTCCAGGCCCTCGAGGACCGGGCACGGCGGCTGGAAGTGGAACGGCAGCAGGAGCGCGATCTCGCCGCGGCCGACGAGCGCAGCCACATAGCCCGCGAGATGCACGACGTCGTGGCCCACTCGCTGTCGGTGATCATCACGCAGGCCGACGGCGCCCGGTACGCGAGCGCGCACGCCCCGGAACTCGCGGTACAGACCCTCGCCACCATCGCCGATACGGGACGAAGCTCGCTGCAGGAGATGCGCCGGCTCCTCGGCGTGCTGCGCGGCGACGAGCGCTCCTCGACGCGTCCCGTACCCACGCTCGACGACATCGACGCGCTCGTCCAATCGGTGCGCCGCGCAGGTGTGCGGGTCTCCTGTCGCCGCATCGGGACCCCGCTCAGGCCGCTTCCCCTCGGCGCCGAACTCACCGCCTACCGCGTGGTGCAGGAGTCGCTGACGAACGTACTCAAGCATGCCGGCGAGAATTCGACCACCGAGGTCTCCCTCGACTACGGCGGCCGTGGCCTCACCGTGGCTGTGGACGACGACGGACGCGGAGCAGCACCGCTGCCCGGGACGGCCGGCGCCGGGCAGGGCATCACCGGAATGAGTGAGCGCGTCCGGCTCTACGACGGAGTGGTCACGGCGGCACCGCGCGTCGGAGGCGGCTACCGTGTGGAAGCCTTCATCCCCTACACCCCGACATAGCTGCCCGGACCCTCACCGAGCACGCACCACACCTCAGAGAACGGACCGATGTGGACAGCACCAGGAACACCGCTCGGCGGCATGAGTCCGACGCCGGGCTGTCGCCGGACCTCGAGCACATCCCGACACCTCCCCCGATCCGGGTGGCGATCGTCGACGATCAGCACCTGGTGCGCAGCGGCTTCGCGATGCTCATCAATTCCCAGCCCGATCTCGAGGTGGTCAGTGAGGCCGCGGACGGCCAGGACGCGGTGAAAGCGCTCACCGTGACGCACGCCGACGTCGTCATGATGGACGTGCGCATGCCGGGCATGGACGGCATCGAGGCCACCCGGCAGATCCTCGCGAGCCACACGTCGGCGGACCGCGGTCAGCCCGCCATCGCACCGCGCATCGTGGTCCTGACCACCTTCGACCTCGATGAGTACGCTCTGGCTGCCATCCAGGCAGGAGCCAGCGGATTCCTCCTCAAGGACGCGCCACCCGAGGAACTGCTCGAGGCCATCAGGACGGTCCATCGGGGCGACGCCGTCATCGCGCCGTCCACCACTCGCCGCCTCCTGGACCACGTGGCGCCACTGCTACGCCGTCCCTCCCCCGGCCAGGACACCCACCAGGCGGCCGTCGAGCGCCTGACCTCCCGCGAGCACGAGGTCTTCGAACTCATCGCCCGCGGTCTGTCCAATCCGGAGATCGCGACGAGGCTGTATCTCTCCGAGGCCACCGTGAAGACGCACGTCAGCCATATCCTCGCGAAGCTTCGGGCCCGTGATCGCGTCCAGGCCGTCGTGATGGCGTACGAGACCGGCGTCGTCCGCCCCTGAGCACCGGGCGGACCCGTCCCACCGACGGATACCGGGCCCGGCGTCGCTCATTCCGTGGGATGAGGAAAGCCGGCCTGGATCCGGGTCCCTGCGCCGATTCCAGGAGTGGCCGGCGGCCATAGCGTGGGACCATGACCACTTCCACGAACAGCCCAGCGCAGCAGCCGCTCCCGGTCGACGCCACCTCGGCCGCTCTGTCCGCCCGCGGCGTCTCCAAGAGCTACGGGCGTGGCGACACCGCCGTGCGTGCCCTGCACGAGATATCCCTCGACTTCGAGCGGGCGCGCTTCACCGCGATCATGGGCCCTTCCGGCTCGGGCAAGTCCACGCTCATGCACTGCCTCGCGGGGCTGGACAACATCGATGCGGGCAGGCTCTGGATCGGCGGTACGGAGATCACGGATCTGCCCGACGCCGAGCTGACCCGGCTGCGGCGCGAGCGGGTGGGCTTCGTCTTCCAGGCCTTCAATCTCGTGCCAACCCTGACGGCGAAGCAGAACATCACGCTGCCCGTCACCCTCGCGGGCACCGCGGTCGACGAGGGCTGGCTGCAGGAGATCTCCTCCTCGCTGGGGCTGCTCGACCGGCTCTCACACCGCCCGCACGAGCTCTCCGGTGGCCAGCAGCAGCGCGTCGCCGTCGCCCGGGCACTCCTGACCCGACCGGATGTCATCTTCGGCGACGAGCCCACCGGCAACCTGGATTCCGCGACGGGCGCCGAGGTGCTCTCGCTGCTGCGGCGCAGCTGCCGCGAGATGGGCCGCAGCATCGTCATGGTCACCCATGATCCCGTGGCCGCAGCATATGCGGACCGTGTGGTCCTGCTCAAGGACGGAGCCCTCGTCGGCGAACTCGAGCGTTCCTCCCCGGAGGCGATCCTGCAGGCGCTCGCGAAACTGGGGAGCTGAGATGCTGCAGCTGGCACTGGCACAGGTTCGGGTGCACGCCCGGCGTTTCATCGCCGTCGGCATCGCCGTCATGCTCGGCGTCGCCTTCCTCTCCGCCACCCTCATGGTCGGTGCCACCACGAACGCAAGCCTCGGTCAGAGCATCGGCGCCTCGTACGCGAGAGCCGACCTGGTCGTCACCGGTGAGGACACACCCTACGTACCCGCCGGGGTGGTCGAGGAACTCGCCGCCGTCGACGGGGTCGAGGGCGTCCACGGTCTCGAGCGCGGCTACGGCCGGATCAGCACCGGCTCGACGACGTCCTTCGCGGTCCTGACCGGCACGGCTCCGGACGGCCTCGAACCCGCCGTGGTCACGAGTGGCTCCTACCCGTCGCAGCCCGACGAGGTGGCGCTCGATGCCGCCTCGGCAGCGCGCCTGGAGGTGGTACCGGGCGATGTGATAGCTCTCGATCGCGGCGGCATGGCCGGGGCTACAGGGTCCGACACGGTGTCGTCGGATCTGCTGGTGACGGGGCTGATCGAGCCGAGTGCCGATCCGCGACTCGCCGGCGGCATGCAGATCCTCGCCGCCGAATCGGTCATCCGCGCACTGAACGGCGGAGAGACCATCCTGCAGAATGTCCAGCTCGCCCTCGACCCTGCCGCCGACACCGGTGCGGTGGCCCTGGAGATCTCCTCTGTCCTGGCCGGCACCTCCACCGCTGGGACTGCCGACCTCGTGGTACGCACGGCGGAGGAGCAGACACTCGCCGACGTGGCGCAGCTCTCCGGTGGTGACGATGCACTGACCCTGATCCTCCTCGCATTCGCCGCCGTGGCCGTCCTCGTCGCCGGTCTCGTCATCTCGAACACCTTCTCGGTCCTCGTGGCCCAGCGCACGCGTGAGCTCGCCCTCCTGCGGTGCGTCGGCGCCGACCGACGGCAGATCCGCTCGTCGGTACTCATCGAGGCGGCCCTGGTGGGTCTGGTCGGCTCGGTGCTCGGCGTCCTTCTCGCCGTCGGTGTCATGGCCGGGCTCGTGGGGCTGGCCAGGCAGACCGAGTTCGGTTCCTTCGCGGTGCTGGCCGTCCCTCCGGCCGCCGCCCTCGTCGGAGTGGCCGTGGGGGTGTCCGTCACGCTCCTGGCCGCCCTCCTGCCGGCGCGCGCTGCTACCCGCGTGGCGCCGCTCGCCGCCCTGCGCCCCAGCGATCCCGTGGCCGTCCGGAGCAGGAGTGGGCGGGTCCGCCTCGCAACAGGACTGGTGATCCTCGGCGCAGGTGTGGCACTGCTCGCCGTCGGGGCACTCAGGGCCTCACTGGTCCCGGCGGTCGCAGGCGGCGCGTCGTCCTTCCTCGGCGTCGTCCTGCTGGCACCGTTCTTCGTGCCTGCGAGTGTCGCCGCTGTCGGCCGGATCGCCCGTCCGCTGGGTGTCCCCGGTACCCTGGCCGCCGTCAACGCCGTACGGAACCCTGCCCGCACCACCGCGTCGTCGGTGGCGCTGATGGTCGGTGTCACGCTCGTGGCCATGGTGATGGTCGGCGGGCAGAGCGCGCGGTCCACCTTCGACGCCGAACTGGACCGGAACTACACCGTCGATCTCGAGGTCGCGGGTATCGGTGCCTCGTCCGTCGTGATGCCGGGCACGACGGCTGCGACCACCTCACCGGAGGACACGGCATCGGTCCTGCTCGGTATCGACGGCGTCCGGAGCGTCGTGGAACTCACGCCGGTCATGCTCGCGAGGAAGGACGGCGGGTCACTCGTCTACGCGACCGATCCCGCAGCTCTCGAGGGTGTTCTGCGCTCGGAGGGGAAGGAGCTCACCGACGGCGTGGTCCTGGCACCTGAGGGCTGGACCGACCAGGAGGTGGTGCTCGACGGCGGCGACGGCCCCTCGGCCCTCCCCGTGGTCACGACAGATGCCGCGTTCTTCGTGCCGATCATCAGCAGGGCGACCGCCGAGCGCCTCGGTGGTGCCCCGCCTGATGCCCTGGCGACGTACCTCGCGGGTCCTGTTCCGGAGGATCAGCAACCAGCAGCACAAACCCTCGCGTCGTACGTCGGGAGCTCCTTCTGGCTCGGGCTCGACGCCGGGATGGACACCGAAGCAGTGAGGGATGTGCAGTCCCGGATCGTGGACGTCACCGGTGTCCCGGAGTACCAGGTGAGTGGAGCCGCCCTCGAGCGGGTCGCCTTCAACGAGATCATCGACGTCATGCTGCTGATCGTGACCGGCCTGCTCGCGGTGGCGGTGCTGATCGCACTGATCGGGGTTGCCAACACGCTGTCGCTGTCCGTGCTGGAACGGCGGCGGGAGAACTCCCTGCTGCGCGCACTCGGCCTCACGCGCGGTCAGCTCCGCGGGATGCTTGCCGTCGAGGCCGTGCTCATCGCCGGCGTCGCGGCGTTGCTGGGCAGCGTTCTCGGCATTCTCTACGGTTGGCTCGGGACACGATCGGCACTCGGCGGGATCGCGGACGTGAGCGTGTCGGTGCCGGTGGGCCAGCTCATCGCGGTGCTCGGAGTCGCCGTCGCTGCGGGTCTGCTCGCCTCCGTGCTCCCCGCCCGACGCGCTGCGAGGCTCTCGCCGGTGGCGGGACTGGCGACCGAGTGAGGCCGCCCGGTATCGTTGCGGGTTCCCGCCGACCCCGGCGCTGGGTACGAACGGAAGGAACCCGCGATGACGCCGGACACGGAGCGCACGCCAGCAGCACGGTTCGACCCCTCGACGCTCTACCCGTATCTCGATCTGCACCTCATGGGTGCCTCGAACGGCATCCGCCTCTTCGACGCCGCCCACAGCTCGTGGACGGGTACACAGTACGAGGCGGACTTCGGCCGGCTGCGGATGACCGTCCGTGAGGAGCGGGCGATGCTCAAGCGGCTCATCAAGGCGCTGGGACACCGGCCGAGCCTGCCCAAGCAGTCTCTCGCGCGCGTCATGGCGCTGGTCTCCGCACGCAATCCGCTCAATCCCCGTCGACGGACGGCGAGCGGCGGAGCCCAGCTGGAACTCGAATCACTGCTCTCCGTGCTCAAGGGCAAGGAGGCCCTGTGGCTGACCCTGCTCGCCGTGCCGCTGGAGGACTGGGCGCGGGCGGGTGAGGGCGTTCCGGGTCATGCCGCGATCGAGCGCTCGCTCGCAGACTGCCGGGGCCAGCAGGAGCTCGTGGCAGGGATCATGACGGCGACTGCCGCCGATCGCTTCCGGCGGCGCTGAGAACGACGTCGGCAAGGGTCGGTCGGCACAGCTGCGCGGGAGCGGATCAGCCCTCGGCTGGTTCCTCGTACTTCGGGAACACCGGGCTCGGTGCGGGCAGGGGCGTTCCCGGCTCGATCCGCCGACCGAGGGCGTCGAAGGATCGAGCCTCGGCATTCTCCCCTGTCCCCTGACCCAGCAGTGTGAGGATGCGGCCGGCGCCGGTGGGCATGACGGGCTGTGAGAGGATCGCGACGACTCTCAGGACCTCCAGGGTCACGTAGAGCACGGTCCGCATCCGCTCGGGATCGGTCTTGCGCAGCACCCAGGGCTGCTGTTCCGCGAAGTACGCGTTGGTGTCCCCGAGCACGAGCCACACGGCTTCCAGCGCCCGGGAGAACTCCTGGCGCTCGTAGGCGGCGCGGCTCGTCTCCAGCAGGGCGTGGGCCTTCTCGAGGATCCCCGTGTCCGCAGGTTCCAGGTCCCCGGGTGCGGGTACGACGCCGTCGCAGTTCTTGGCCACCATCGACAGCGACCGCTGGGCGAGATTGCCGAAATTGTTCGCGAGGTCGGCATTCATGCGGCCCACGATCGCCTCGTGACTGTAGGAGCCGTCCGCCCCGAAGGGGATCTCGCGGAGCAGGAAGAAGCGGGTCTGGTCCAGACCGTACTGCTCCACCCAGTCCTCGGGTGCCACGGTGTTGCCGAGCGACTTGGACATCTTCACGCCGCGGTTGTTCAGGTGTCCGTGGATCATGACGCGTCCCGGGAGCTCGAGCCCGGCGGACATCAGGAAGGCGGGCCAGTAGACGGCGTGGAAGCGGGAGATGTCCTTGCCGATCACGTGGAGATCGGCCGGCCAGAACCTGCGGAACGCCTCCGAGTCCGTGTCGGGGAAACCCACACCGGTCAGGTAGTTGGTGAGCGCGTCCACCCACACATACATGACGTGCCTGTCATTGCCCGGTACGGGCACACCCCAGTCGAACGTGGTGCGGCTGACGGAGAGATCCTCGAGGCCGCGCTGCACGAAGGAGATGACCTCGTTGAAGCGGGACTGCGGGGCACAGAATTCCGGCTCCGCCGCATAGAGGTCCAGCAGCTTCTGCTGGTAGGCGGAGAGCCGGAAGAAGTAGCTCTCCTCCTCGGTCCAGGTGACCTCGGTGTCGGTCTGGCTCGCGTACCGCACACCGTCCTCACGGACCTCGGTCTCGTCCTCGGGCCAGAACGCCTCGTCCCGCACCGAGTACCAGCCGGCGTAGGTGTCGAGGTAGAGATCACCGGCAGCTTCCATACGCTTCCAGATCTGCGTTGCGGCCGCGTAGTGGTCCTCGTCCGTGGTGCGGATGAACCGGTCGTAGGAGGTGCCGACGACGTCGTTCATCCTCCGGAACGCCAGGGCGTTGCGTGCGGCCAGCTCACGGACGGGGATCCCCTCGCGATCGGCGGCCTGCTGCATCTTCAGGCCGTGCTCGTCGGTACCCGTCAGGTACATCACGTCATAGCCGTCGAGCCGCTTGAAGCGGGCCAGGGCGTCCGCGGCGATCGTCTCGTAGGCGTGCCCGATGTGCGGGACGCCGTTGGGGTAGGAGATCGACGTGGTGAGGTAGTACGGGGGCTTCGTCTCGGCTGGGGAGGTCACCCTACGAAATTACCCCGGTGGGCACTCATTCGCCCAAGCCTGCCGCTCAGCCGGCGTTGATGGCACCGCTCTCCAGCACGGCGTCGAGCCCGAGAACCGCATGCACGCCCCACGTCCGGTTGGCGATCTGCGTGATGCGCAGATCCACCACGGAGCTCGCCAGGGCGAGCGCAGTGTTCCGTTCCAGCCCGTACAGCTGCTGCAGCCACGTCAGCATCGCACCGAGTGCCTCCGACGTCGCGCGGTTCAGGTCGGCGTCGAAGCCGAAGGTGATGCGCGCGGTGGGCGTCAGGGCGTGGATGACCTCCAGCGGGGCATCCTGCACGAGGTCCACGGTGAAGGTCGTCGTCATGCCGCACTCGATCGCCGTGCCGCCCACCTCGCCGTCGCCCTGAGCGGCATGCCCGTCCCCGAGATGGAGCAGCGCGCCGGGCACCGTGACCGGGAGGAACAGCGTGGAACCCGCCGTCAGCTCACGGCAGTCGATGTTTCCGCCCCCGGCGGTCCGGGGCGGCGTCGTGGAGTGCTCCCCCGGCTCGGCCGGCGGCAGGCCCACCACGCCGAGGAACGGGGACAGCAGGACACTGTGTCCGAACTGGTTCGTCCCCGAGCCCATCCTCCGGTCGAGGTCCCAGAGCAGCCACGCCGGTTCCGCGCCGTCGAGCCCGAGACCGCGCAGGAAGGCGTCGTCCTGCCGGTTCGCGACGGTCCACCCCCACTCGTACGGTTCGAGCGATTCGAAGTGGACGGCGAGGGTGTCCCCCGGCTCGGCTCCCGCCACCTCGATGGGCCCCGTGAGCGCGTGCCCGATCCGGTCCGGGAACCGGTAGCTGCCCGGCTCCCCCGGTGCCACCTGCCGTTCCAGATGGCCCCAGGCGTCCAGAGATTCGACCACGACGCGGTCCCCGGGTTCCACCCGCAGGACGGGCGAGGTGTCCCGCGAGAGGACCTGGACCGCCGTCGACTGCTCGGCGGGAAGCTGGTGTGTTCTCATACGGATCCTTTCTGCTCGAGAAGGGCATTCTTCCGTACGGTACCTGTACCCACGGCTCAGGTTCACCCGAAAGCGAGTAGTCGAACCACTTGTGGCAGTGTCCTCTTGGTGCGACCGTAATCACAAGTGGTCGGCCGCGCCCGGAATCGAGGACATCATGAAGGATCATGCTGGCAGAACGCGACTGCAGATGGGCGCCGTGTGGCTCCTGGTCCTCGGCACCACCAGTGCATGCATCACCGTGCCGGGCGGCCCTTCGCCGGCCGGTGGGGCGACGGCACCACCACCACCACCGCCGCCGCCGCCGGTGACCACACCAGCTCCACCGCCGACGACGCAACCGCCCGTCGAGACCACCGTCCCTTCTGACCCCGAGCCCTCACTCCCTCCGCCTCCATCACCTTCCTGGCCCGCGACCGTCGAAACCGTGCAATCGGGAGTCGCCCGTCTCACGGTCACCACATGCGACGCCGCAGGGCAGGGCACGGGATTCCTGGTCGACGACGATCTTATCGTCACCGCCGCACATGTCGTGGAGGGCGCCACAGCACTGAACGTCGCCGTGGGCGGTGAGGTGACGAGCGCGCAGGTGCTCGGTATCAATTCCGAGGCGGATCTCGCGCTGCTCAGAACGACCACCGACCTCAGTGGCCATATCTTCTCGTTCACCGACGCCGATCCCGCCGTCGGTGAGGAGGTCGCGGCCCTCGGCTACCCCTTGCGCGCCGATCTCACCTTCACCCGTGGTGCCGTCAGTGGCCTGAATGTGGACCCCACCGCCTCCGGGACCGCGCAGCCCCTCATCCAGACAGATGCAGCCGTGAACCCGGGGAACAGTGGTGGACCGTTGATCACGATCGACGGGGAGGTCGCCGGAGTAATGAGCGCGAAGCGAACCTGGGTGCTCGGGACCGGGACCGCAGAGGACTTCAGCGCGGAGGGGACGGCCTACGCCGTGTCCGGGCCGCGCGCCTACCAGGCCTCGACCGAGTGGCAGCAGCGCACGGTACCCGTTCCGCCCGAGACCTGCGACGGCGGACAAGAATCCACCAGCGCCGACGTCGTCATCGATGTGCAGTCGACCCATGACCAGGCGACGAACATCGCCCAGAGCCTGCTCGTCCACGGCCAGTCGATCAACCACGGCGCCTACGAGACAGCATTCGCGGTGTTCACTCCGGAACTCCAGGAGTCGCTCGGTGGTCTCGAGACCTGGCGGAGCGGTCTTCTCACGACGTACTGGCGGACGCTGACGCTGGAGCAGGTCACCGGTGAGGGGGACGTACTCCTCGCTGATGTGGAACTACGTACCGAGCAGTCCGCCGCCGACGGCCCCGAGGGCCAGGAGTGTTCCATCTGGACGAATCGATACCAGATGGAATGGGACGGAACTGCCTGGCGCATAGCACAGGTCACCCGCCCTGCCGGCCCGCCCGTCGAGTGTGACCCCGGAGAGCTCTGAAGCGTCAGTCCTGCAGGTCCACTTCACGTGCGACACTCGCGCCGATCTCGGCCCGGATGGTTTCCAGGACCTGCTGAGGTACCGAACTGTCCACCGTGAGCAGGGACAGCGCCTGATCGCCCTCGCGACTCCGCGCCACCTGCATGCCCGCGATATTGATGTCGTGCTCACCCAGGAGGCGGCCGAGGGTGCCGATCACCCCGGGGCGGTCCGCGTAGAGCAGCACGATCAGGTGGTCGCTGATGGGGATCTCGAGATCGTACCCGTTCACGCCCACGAGCTTCTCCACCTGCTTGGGTCCGGTCAGGGTCCCGGCCACCGAGATCTGCGACCCGTCCGAGAGCGCACCACGGAGGGCCAGCACATTGCGGTACTCCTCGGATTCGGCGGTGGTGACGAGGCGGACCGCCACGCCGCGCTGCTCCGCCAGGACGGGCGCGTTCACGTAGGAGACCTGCTCGGAGACGATGTCCGTGAAGACACCTTTCAGCGCTGCGAGCTCGAGCGCCTTCACGTCGAGGGCTGCGATCTCGCCGGCCACCTCGATCTCGATCTGGGTCAGGGAGTCATGCGTGAGCGCGGTGAAGATACGTCCGAGCTTCTCCATGAGCGGGATGCCGGGGCGCACCGCGGGATCTATGACGCCGCCGGCCACGTTGACGGCGTCGGGCACGAGTTCCCCGGCGAGGGCGAGCCGCACGGACTTGGCGACCGAGACGCCCGCCTTCTCCTGTGCCTCGTCGGTGGACGCTCCCAGGTGCGGAGTCACCACCACGCGATCATGTGTGAAGAACGGCAGATCGGTGCTCGGCTCCTCGACGAAGACGTCGATGCCCGCGCCGGCGAGCCGGCCGTCCTCGAGCGCGGAGTGGAGCGCGACCTCGTCCACGAGCCCGCCGCGCGCCACGTTGACCACGTATGCGGTGTCCTTCATGAGGTCGAAGGCCTCGGCGCCGAGCATGCCGAGGGTCTCGGGGGTCTTCGGCATGTGGATGGTCACGAAGTCCGACGCGCGGAGCAGCTCCTCGAGGGACACCAGCTGCACGTTGAGCTGGGCCGCTCGCGCCGAGGTCACATAGGGGTCGTAGGCGAGGATGGTGGTGCCGAAGCCCTGCAGCCGCTCGGCCACGAGCGCCCCGATGCGTCCCAGCCCGATGATCCCGATCGTCTTCTCGTAGAGCTCGCTGCCCGAGAACAGCGAGCGCTTCCACTGCCCCGCCTTCAGGGCGGCACTGGCCTGCGGGATGTTCCGGGCGAGGCTGAGGATGTGACCCACCGTGAGTTCGGCAGCGGAGATGATGTTCGACGTCGGGGCATTGACCACCATGACGCCTGCCTGGGTGGCGGCCCTGATGTCCACGTTGTCCAGGCCGACGCCCGCGCGGGCGATGACCTTGAGCTTGGGTGCGGCGCCGATGGCTTCTGCGTCCAGCTGGGTCGCGGAGCGGATGAGGACGGCGTCGACGTCGGCCAGGGCCGCCAGGAGCTGACCGCGGTCCGCTCCGTCGGTGCTGCGGATCTCGAAGTCGGGGCCGAGGGCATCGATGGTGGCGGGCGAGAGTTCCTCGGCGATGAGGACGACGGGCTTGGGTATCACGGGGCTTCCTTCAGGAGTCGTTGAGGGGGTCGGGAGGGCAGGAACGTGAGCGGGGCCGGACATGGCTCCGGCAGGACACCTGCTCGCCGTCGAGCACGTGCCCTGCCGGGACATGGATGCGCCGCTAGCGTGCGACGGACCCCTCGGTGTAGTCGTCGTCCGTCTTGATCCACGAGAAGAGTTTGCGGAGCTCTCGTCCCGTGGCCTCGATGGGGTGGCCCTCACCCTTCTTGCGCAGCGCGGTGAACTCGGGCGCTCCGGCGTCCTGGTCGTCGATGAACCGCTTCGCGAAGGCCCCGCTCTGGATGTCCGCCAGGACAGCCTTCATGTTCTCCTTCACGTCCGGGGTGATCACCCGCGGGCCGGAGACGTAGTCGCCGTACTCGGCGGTGTCCGAGACGCTCCAGCGCTGCTTGGCGATGCCGCCCTCCACCATGAGGTCCACGATCAGCTTGAGCTCGTGGAGTACCTCGAAGTAGGCCACCTCGGGCTGGTAGCCGGCCTCGGTGAGCGTCTCGAAGCCGTACTGCACGAGCTGCGAGGTGCCACCGCAGAGCACTGCCTGCTCACCGAAGAGATCCGTCTCGGTCTCCTCGGTGAAGGTGGTCTCGATGACGCCGGCGCGCGTGCCGCCGATCGCCTTCGCGTAGGAGAGCGCGAGTTCGCGGGCCGAACCCGAGGGATTCTGCTCGACGGCGATGAGATCGGGGACACCGCGGCCGGCCTCGAACTCCCGGCGGACGATGTGACCCGGTCCCTTCGGTGCCACGAGTGCCACATCGACGTCAGCGGGTGGCTCGATGTAACCGAAGCGGATGTTGAAGCCGTGGCCGAAGAACAGCGCGTCGCCCGCCTGAAGGTTCGGGGCGATGTCCTCCTTGTAGACGTGGCGCTGCACCTGGTCGGGCGTGAGCACCATGATCAGATCCGCCTCGGCGGTCGCCTCGGCCACCGACAGCACCCGGAGGCCCTCGGCCTCGGCCTTGGCCCGTGATGAGGATCCGTCCTTGAGCCCCACGCGCACGTCGACGCCGGAGTCACGCAGGCTCAGCGCGTGGGCGTGGCCCTGGCTGCCGTAGCCGATGACGGCCACCGTGCGGCCCTGGATGATGGACAGATCTGCATCGTCGTCATAGAACATCTCGGTCACGGGTGTTTCTCCTCTGTCGGGGTATCGGGTAGGACTGGGAAGGACTGTCGGTGCGGCGCTAGGCGCTGCGCAGCGCGCGCTCACTCATCGACTTCGCGCCGCGACCGATCGCGAGGGTGCCCGACTGGACGATCTCGCGGACACCGAACGGCTCGAGGACCGACAGGAGCGCCGAGAGCTTCTCGGCGGTCCCGGTGGCCTCGATGATCAGTGAGTCGATCGCGACGTCGACGACGGATGCGCGGAACAGGTCGGCGGCCTGCGTGACCTGCAGACGGGTCGCGGCGTCGGCCCTGACCTTGATCAGGACATGATCGCGCTGCACCGACTGCTCGGTGGTCAGCTCCACGATCTTCAGGACGTTGACGAGCTTGTTCAGCTGCTTGGTGACCTGCTCCAGCAGGTCACCCTCGGCCTCGACCACCACGGTGATGCGGGACATGCCCGCAACCTCCGTCGGTCCGACGGCGAGGGAGTTGATGTTGAATGCCCGACGTGCGAACAGGCTCGCCACGCGCGTCAGGACACCGGGGACGTCCTCGACGAGGACGGAGAGGGTGTGGCGTGCCATGGTCAGTCCTCCTCTTCCCACGTCGGTGTCATGCCGCGGGCTATCTGGATGAGATCGTTGCTCACGCCGGACGGGACCATGGGCCACACCATCGAGTCCCGACTGACCACGAAATCGATCACCACGGGGCGGTCGTTGATGGCCAGCGCCTGCTCGATGGTCGCGTCGATGTCCTCGTCCCGCTCGCAGCGCAGCCCCACGCACCCGTAGGCGTCGGCGAGCTTCACGAAGTCCGGTACGCGCACGGTGTCGTGACCGGTGTTCAGATCGGTGTTGGAGTACCGGCCCTCGTAGAACAGGGTCTGCCACTGCCGCACCATACCGAGCGAGGAGTTGTTGATGACCGCGACCTTGATCGGGATGTTGTTGATCACGCAGGTGGCGAGTTCCTGATTGGTCATCTGGAAGCAGCCGTCACCGTCGATGGCCCACACCACGCGGTCCGGATCGCCGACCTTGGCCCCCATCGCCGCGGGCACCGAGTACCCCATGGTGCCCAGGCCCCCGGAGTTGAGCCAGGAATGGGGGCGCTCGTACTGGATGAACTGGGCGGCCCACATCTGGTGCTGCCCCACACCGGAGACGAAGACGCCCTCTGGTCCGGTGAGCTCGCCAATGCGCTTGATGACCTGCTGCGGTGCCGAACGGCCGTCGTCGGGCTGCGTGAAGCCCACCGGGTAGGTCTCCCTCAGGCGGTCCAGCGTCTTCCACCAGGCGGAGATGTCAGGCCGGCCCTGCGCATCGAAGGCACCACGGAGCGCCGCTGTCAGCTCGGGGATGATCTCCTTCACCGAGCCCACGATCGGCACGTCGGCCAGACGGTTCTTGGAGATCTCGGCGGGGTCGATGTCCGCGTGGATGACCTTCGCGTTCGGGGCGAAGCTGGAGAGCACACCGGTGACGCGGTCGTCGAAGCGTGCCCCGAGGGTGATCAGCAGATCCGACTGCTGGAGAGCGGTCACGGCCGAGACCGCGCCGTGCATCCCGGGCATCCCCACGTGCTGCTCGTGCGAGTCCGGGAACACTCCCCGCGCCATCAGGGTGGTCGCCACGGGGGCGCCGACCAGCTCCGCGAGTTCCAGCAGTTCCGCGGCGGCGTGCGCCTTGATGCAGCCGCCTCCCACATAGAACACCGGCCGCTGCGACTCCGCGATGAGGCGGGCGGCCTCGCGGACCTGCTTGGCGTGCCCGCGGAGTACCGGACGATACCCGGGCAGTTCGATCCTCGGCGGCCAGGAGAAGGTCATCTCGCCCTGCTGGGCGTCCTTGGCGATGTCCACGAGCACCGGTCCCGGACGGCCCGTGGTGGCGATGTGGAAGGCTTCGGCCAGCACCCTGGGAATGTCCTGGGCGTCGGTCACGAGATAGGAGTGCTTGGTGATCGGCATGGTGATGCCGACGATGTCGGCTTCCTGGAACGCGTCGGAGCCGATGACCGCGCTGGAGACCTGACCTGTGATCGCGACCATGGGTACGGAGTCCATGTGGGCGTCCGCGATCGCCGTGACGAGATTGGTGGCGCCGGGACCCGAGGTCGCGATGCATACCCCGGGCCGGCCCGTGACCATGGCATAGCCCTGGGCCGCGTGCCCGGCGCCCTGCTCGTGGCGCACGAGGATGTGGCGGAGCTTCGAGGAGGCCATCAGCGGGTCGTAGGTGGGCAGGATCGCCCCTCCGGGCAGACCGAAGATGTCATCGACCCCGAGTTCCTCGAGGGACCGTACGATCGCCGCGGAACCGAGCATCGGGATGGGCGCGACGACGGTGTTCGGGCCACGGACGGCGCTGACCGGCGCCGCGTCACGCTCCGGGGCCACATTTCGTACAGGCGCTGCCTGCGGTGCTGGCCTTGCTGCCAACAGCGCTGGGCTGATGGGCGATCCCTTGGACATCTGGAACTTCCTTCGGAACGGTTACTGCTTTGCTGCTGCTATGACTGCGGACGCACCTTCTCCCGCGCGAACTGTGTCGACAGATCGTGTCAACAAAAAAACCCCTCAGCCCGGTGGGGCTCTTCGAGGGGTTACGCGTGGGTGAAGTCGTCTACCGAACGGGCTTCAGACCACGCGCTGGGTAAGAATGACGACTACGGGTGCGGAATGCATACCTGTAGTGTCCCCGGCCCCCGGAAAGCGTGTCAAACGTTCCCCTGCTCGTCTCACATCGTGGACATTCGCGTCCAGTGCGTGGACAGCGACCCCTCGGTCAACTGCAGTAGGCACCGGTCGACGCCGAGTGCACGAGCTTCACGTACTTGCCGAGCACACCCCTGGTGTAGCGTGCGGGAAGCGGGGACCAGTCGACCCTGCGCCGATCGAGTTCGGACCCGTCCACCAGCAGGTCGAAGCTCTTCGCGGCGATGTCCACCCTGATCCGGTCGCCGTCGCGCACGAAGGCGATCGGTCCGCCGTCCACGGCCTCGGGCGCCACGTGCCCGATGCACAGTCCCGTGGTCCCGCCGGAGAAGCGCCCGTCGGTGAGCAGGAGGACATCCTTGCCGAGGCCTGCGCCCTTGATGGCTCCGGTGATGGCGAGCATCTCGCGCATGCCCGGTCCGCCCTTGGGTCCCTCGTAGCGGATCACGACGACGTCGCCCGCCTGGATACCCCCCGCGTCGAGGGCGTCGAGGGCACCCTGCTCGCGTTCGAAGACGCGCGCGGTCCCCTCGAAGACGTCGGCGTCGAAGCCTGCACTCTTGACCACGGCACCCTCGGGAGCGAGCGAGCCGTGGAGGATCGTGATACCCCCGGTCTTGTGCATGGGATTGTCGAGCGCCCGCAGGATCTTGCCGTCCAGATCCGGCGGGTCGATCTCCGCGAGATTCTCGGCGACAGTCTTACCGGTGACGGTGAGGCAGTCACCGTGGATCAGCCCGGCGTCGAGCAGTGCCTTCATGATCACCGGGACGCCGCCCACCTTGTCGACGTCGAACATCACGTAGCGCCCGAAGGGCTTGAGATCCCCCAGGTGCGGGATGCGGTCCCCGATGCGCGTGAAGTCCTCGAGGGTGAGGTCCACCTCCGCCTCGCGGGCGATGGCGAGCAGGTGCAGGACGGCGTTCGTGGATCCGCCGAAGGCCATGGTCACCGCGATGGCGTTCTCGAACGCCTTCTTGGTCAGGATGTCGCGGGCGGTGATCCCGAGGCGCAGCAGATTCACCACGGCCTCGCCGGACTTGCGGGCGAACATGTCACGGCGGCGGTCGGCCGAGGGAGGGGCCGCCGACCCGGGGAGCGACATCCCCAGCGCCTCACCGATGCACGCCATCGTGTTAGCGGTGTACATGCCGCCGCAGGCTCCTTCGCCCGGGCAGATGGCGCGCTCGATACTGTCGAGATCCTTCCGGCTCATCGTCCCGGCGGCACACGCACCCACGGCCTCGAAGGCGTCGATCAGGGTGACCTCCTTCTCCGTGCCGTCCTCGAGCTTCGCGAAGCCCGGCATGATGGTGCCGGCGTAGAGGAACACGGACGCCAGATCGAGGCGCGCGGCGGCCATCAGCATCCCCGGCAGGGACTTGTCGCAGCCTGCCAGGAGCACCGAGCCGTCGATCCGCTCGGCTTCCATCACGGTCTCCACCGAATCGGCGATGACCTCGCGGGAGACGAGGGAGAAGTGCATGCCCTGGTGTCCCATGGAGATGCCGTCGGACACGGAGATGGTGCCGAACTGCATGGGGAACCCTCCCCCGGCATGCACACCCTCCTTGGCGCCCTGGGCGAGGCGGTTGAGGGACAGATTGCAGGGCGTGATCTCGTTCCAGGAACTTGCGACGCCGATCTGCGGCTTGGCGAAATCGTCGTCCCCCATGCCGACCGCCCGGAACATGCCGCGGGCCGGGGCGGCATGGATACCGTCCGTGACAGTACGGCTTCTGGGCTTGATGTCCGGGGTCGTCTCCACACTCATAGGGGAGAGTCTAGGCGTGTGCAAGGGTCGCCTTCGGCAGTATGACTGTCCTGTTACAGCCGCTGCAGGCTCCGGTAGGCTGGCTCGGAGGGTGATCTTCCCAGCCCGGCGGACGGATGTACCGCGACCGGTTCCCCGACGGGACCAGACCGACAGCCTCCTAGCGAAGCGGCGTGATATGACTTCCGAAGATTCCGGATCAGGTTCACCGCTCGAGGGTGGGCAGGGACTGAAGAACGCGCTCCGAGGCGTCTTCGACCGGCAGATACCGAACTACGGTGACTACAACCTGGTGGTCGCCTTCCGGCACGGTGCCAGTATCGGGGACGGCACGGGAACGGCATTCGTCGTCGGCTACCGCTGGAAGCCCGCCGAACTGATGATCGCCCCGACGGACCTCTCGGGCATCACGAGCGCGGGCGTGCCCTCCGACGTGAACATGACCAATCTGGCCCACGCTCTCCAGTGGGAGGACGGCAGCTACGAGGTGGGCACGAGCACCGGGCGGGTCTTCCGGTTCGGCCTCGAGGCCGAACCGGTGCTCGACATCGGCCCGGGTACACCGATGCTCCTCGAACAGACCGACGACCTCGTGGACTTCACCGCCTTCATGGAGGCATTCATCGCCCTGGCCTGAGGCACCGCGGGCACCCTGCGCCGGAACGGTCACTGCCAGGGGCCCCGCCGGACCAGATTGTCCGGTTCCCCACCCTCTCCGAGGACGCGGATCTGGCGGTGGAGCAGTGCGCGGATGCGCGGTGGGAAAGCGCCCGTGTTGCCGCCGTTGTGCGGCGTGATGAGTGCTCCCGGCGCACTCCACAGCGGATGGCCCGACGGCAGCGGTTCCGGGTCGACGACGTCGAGCGCGGCTCGCAGCCGGCTGGCGATGACCTCGCGGGTCAGGGCCTCGGTGTCGACGACCGGTCCGCGCGCCACATTGACCACCAGCGCGCCGTCGGGCAGCGCCGCCAGCACCCGCCGCCCGATGAGTCCGCGCGTCGAGTCGGTCAGCGGCGTGATGACGATGACGACGTCGTGGTGCGGTGCGAGCTCCTCCAGTTCGTCGCTTCCGTGGACGTGGCCACGCTCGTCGTCGCGGGCGACACTGCCCACCCGCGTGATCTCGGTCTCGAAGGTCTCCAGCCGCCTGAGGATCTGACGACCGATGCCACCGACGCCTACGAGCAGCACCCTGCGATCGGCCAGGCCCGGATAGCGTGCGCTGCGCCACACGCCCTCGGCCTGCTGCCGGACGGCGTCGTCGATGCCGCGCAGCGATGCCAGGGCAAGTCCGACGGCCAGTTCCGCCGTGGCGGCGGCGTGGACGCCGGCTGCCGTGGCGATCGCGACGTCCGGTCCCACGAGGCCCGCGACGCCGTCGTAGCCGGTCGATTGCGTGTGGACGAGCTTCAGGTTGGTGGCCGCGGCGAGCGCTCCGGCCAGATCGGCCTCGCCCGTGTACGGCAGGACGACGGCGTCGAGATGGGCGGGATCCACGCCGTCGGGCGCGTGGTCGAAGTCCCAGAGCACCACGTCGACCTGCGGTGAGGCGTCGGCGAGGGCATCCCTGAGCTCGGCTGTCGGGACGCTGAGGGTGCGCACTGGTCGGTGGTCGGCGTCCGGCACGGGAGTCGTCATGCCGTCAGCCTAGTGTGCGCATCCCCGGGCAGGGTCCGGCACTGCGACCCCACCGCCGGTATATCAGAGCCGACCACGTGCGCTGGTTTCATGATTCAGCGCGGATGCTGGTAATGTTCAGTGCTGTTGCGGATCGCCGGACCGGGTCAAACCGGGAAGGAAGACGCCACGCACCTCTAGCTCAATTGGCAGAGCAATTGACTCTTAATCAATGGGTTTCGGGTTCAAGTCCCGAGGGGTGCACTTCGATTCCCCGCTCGTCAGGTCTCGCCGCCTGAGGGGCGGGGAATCGTTCTGTCCGGGAATGTCGTGCCGACGCGGCCGGTGCGAGTGGTGGACGCCTACGATGGTCCCGTGAACGAACTCCTCGCCGTCGCCGGAGACTACTGGTGGCTCGTGCTCCCGCTCTCCGCGCTCGCCTTCGAGGGCTGGTCGGAGGCTGCGGAAAAGCGTCACCGACGTAGGGTGGAGCTGTACCGACTCGAGCACCCGAACGCAGCGCACGTGGATCCCGAGGATCTCGCTGCCTACCGGTCCGCCGTCACCGCCTACGACGTCGCCTTCCAGGTCGCCGAGACCGAGGCGCGCCGCGTGAAGGCCAGCGGCTTCACGGTGGACGAGCGCACCCGCCTGGAGACCGCACGCAAGCTCGTCACCGTGGCAGTGGACGACGCCGCCACCGCAGCCGAACGGCAGGCCGCGTACCGCCGGGCACGCCGTGAGCTCGACGGGCTGATCGTCCTGCCCGATGCGACGATCGACTCCCTCGAGCAGAGCGTCGCCGGAGCCATCGGATCGCGTCGGGGCTCGTCACCGCCCTGACGCGGCGTGCAGTACCGCGCACATGCAAGGCCTTCACCGCCCCACACTCATACCCGCTCGTGGTCGATAACGTCAACGACCTCTTTCACCGATCAGGTTCTGTTGGAGAGGAGGTGGTGTCTGCGGCGGCGGACATCGCAGCTTTGATCTCGTCACGGTTCATGTCGGGAACTGCCGCCAACGGGTTCCACACCAGGATCTGCAGCGCACCGATCAACGCATACGCTGCGGTCATCAATACCCCTACCACCACGATCGGAACGACATGCCGTCGCTCCTCATCCACGACAGTCCCCATACCGCCATACTAGGCGCAGCGACAGGGCGGCGATGGGACCGCCAACGGACACCAGGAGAACCGTCGAGCGATCTTTCGACGCAACTATGCGCAAGTATGAGTCCCATGGAACTCATCTGGTTCATGCTTGGCTTCGCCGCGTTGCCAATCGGCGTTCTGGTCGTCGGGTTCCTCGTTCTCAGGAGAGAACCCGACCTGCGAGCTTGGGTGCGATACCTGTGGGTGGTCGGTCTTGCCGTCATCGCGTGGTTCATCCTGGTAATGATGCAGGGCAGACTTGACGCACCACCGAGCCCTGAATCCGCAAATCTGGAAATCGTCTTTTCCCTGTTGCTTGTTCTGAGTCTGCCTGGAATCGTCGTCGTCGGTGGCTTCTGGGCTTTGATAGGGCGCGCAGCTACCCTGGAACGGCAGACGCGGATGCATCGTCGCAGGGAATCATTCTGATGGCTCGTCCGCGGTCAGGATGCATAGCAGTCGCGAGGCGCCGTCAGTCGGCCGATTCCGCAGTATCGCGGACGAGGAGGAAGGCCGTGACGGCGCTGAGCAATGCAAGCCCCGCTCCCACCCAGGCTGCGGCGGCGAACCCTTCCAGGAGGTTGTCGGCGGAACCGATGAGGACCAGCCCGAGCAGGCCCGTTGCCACCAGACCGCCGATGCGCGAGATGGCGTTGTTCACCCCTGAGGCAACGCCCGTGTAGCGCTGCCCCACACTGTTGAGCACCGCAGTGGTCAGCGGGGTCACCGAGGTGGCCATCCCGCAGGCGAGGACGACGAGCCCGGGGAGGATGTGACGCCAGTAGCTCACGTCCATCGGGGGGACGGCCGACAACAGGAGGAAGCCCGCAGCGACCAGACTGGAACCGACCGTCAACAGGGTTCTGGTGCCGAATCGCTCGGACAGGGTTCCACCGACGAAGCGGGAAAGAAGGAACATCAGGAGCGGGAAGGGGAGGATCGCGGCGCCGGCTCCGGTGGCGGAGTATCCGATCTCCTCGATCAGGACGTAGGGCAGCAGGACCATCAGCCCGCCGAGAGCGGCGTAGAGGAAGAACGTCAGGATCGACAGGCCGGAGAAGGTACGGATGGTGAAGAGCACGAGCGGGGTCATCGCAGCATCCCCGAGTCGATGCTCGACGAGGACGAAGGCGCCGAGCAGAAGGATCCCCAACCCGAGCGCACCCCAGACCACGCCTGTCGGGCCACGATCCGGCAGTGCTATCAATGCCCAGATCAGGGCGAACAGGCCCACCCCGGACAGGATTGCACCGACCCAGTCCAGGGGCGCACTCTCCTCGGCGTCGGCCCGGCTCTCGCGCACGGAGCGGAAGGCGACCACCAGAGCGATGAGGGACAGCGGCACCATCAGCACGAATGCCCAGCGCCAGCCGGCGACATCGACGATCACCCCGCCGAGGAGCGGTGCTGCAGCCCCCGCAGCAGCGCTCGCAGCCGTCCAGGTACCGATGGCAGCGCCTCGTTCACGCCCGGAGAAGCCGTCGGCCAGAATTGCGAGGGACGTGGGTGCCAGCATCGCGGCGCCGACGCCTTCCAGGACCCGCCCGAGCAAGAGCACCGGGAAGCTCCATGCGACCGCGCACAGGACACACGCGACAGCGAAGATCACGAGTCCTGCCAGGAAGATCCGCCGTCGCCCGTACTTGTCACCAAGAGCACCACCGAGCAGGACCAGGGCACCCAACGGCAACAGGTAGGCATTGACGATCCATTGCGCTCCGGTTGCCCCGGCCTCGAATTCCTGCTGCATCTGCGGCAGAGCGACGTTGATGATCGATCCGACGACGAACGCCAGGCTCGAACCCAGGATCGTGGAGATCAGGGTTCCCCGCTTGTTCAGACCCGCCGGCTGCTTGACCTGTGCGGCGACGGCCCCACCAGTGCATGGAAACGGAAGCGTGTTGCTCATGTGTTGCACCGCCCGCAACTCCACCAGGTACGCAAGGTCTTCATACTGCCCAGAACTCCAATCGTCGGTCATGATCATTCTGTGACCGACTCGTAGTCGGCCGACCCTACCGGCTGCTGTTTGTGCAGTCGATGATCCCTGGGAGGCGAGGACTGACCATCATACGCGTGTGCTGCCCGGGAGGTATGCAACTTCAGCGCCGCCTCACCGGGAGCTGTCCGCTGAGCGCTTGCCGGGAGTATGACAGTGCGGCAGCCTGACGCGCATGAATGATGATCTCAAGGCGAACCTGCACCGGTATCTGCAGGAGGGTCGCGATGCGATCACGTGGAAATAGGCCGACGTGAACTTGTCGACGGAAGCGCCAATCGTCGGAAAGGCAACGACACCATGGCTGTTGGGGACGATACGTTGTGGCGGCAGTACCGCGACCACCTTGAATCAGTCGCGCGACGCTTCTAGCAGGCTGTCGCCATTAAGCCAGACGCAGCCCTCCAACCTCACGGCCGAGGATCCGCGCCGCCAGCGCTGCGTACACATCGTCGGGAACGTCCCGCAAGTTCATCCTCTTCGTGGTGCCATGATGGCACCACGGTGTGTCGATCGTCGATCGTCGATCGTCGATGCGGCTACGGTGGTCGGGCACACACGTCGCGGAGCGTGGCACGGCCGGAAGTTGGTCGGGTTCCGTAGCGGACGAAGGCGGGTGGAAGCGCTGCATGAAGTCGGCAACCCCGATCACCACGTCCGTGTCGAGCACGACTAGACCAACCGCGGTGGCGGCCCGCTCGACGACGGTCGGTGATGCCGCGGTCACCCCGAAGACCGATGCGACCAGTCCCTGCCGCGTCGACGGGGATGTCGACGCGGGCGCGGGAGACCCCGACGTCGGTGGCGATGTCCAGCGTGATGTCCCGCAGCTCGTCCGGCTCGCCCGAGGGGCGCGTGCAGCGCAGGCTGCGGATCAGCGCTTCGAAGGACTGCTCGCCGGTACGGCGGAGTTCTGCGCCGGCAGCGGGGAGTGCTCGTGGTGGGGCTAACGCATCACGCGTGAGAGGAACGCCGATGAACCCGTGCCGAACGTCCCTTGGAGTGAGCCTCCTCACGCTGCGAGACTGGTGGCAGTCCCTCAGCGCGGCAGTCCCGCCGTCCCGCCCCGAGCACCAGTGTGGAGGCACACATGACCCAGCAGACCAATCTCGAAGCGGGAGCGACCCACCAGGTCACCGACAAGGAAGCCACGAAGGTCGCCATGGGAGCCCTGGTCGGCACCGCCATGGAGTGGTACGACTTCTTCCTCTTCAGTGCCGCCGCAGCGCTCATCTTCAACGTCCACTACTTCACCAACGAGAACCCCACGGCGGCCGCGATGGCCTCCTTCGCCACGTTCGGCGTGGGCCTGGTGGCCCGTCCCCTGGGGGGCATGTTCTTCGGCGCCATGGGCGACAGGATCGGCCGTCGCAGGACCCTGATGATCACGATCGTGGGCATCGGCCTGGTGACCGGGCTGATCGGACTGCTGCCCGACTACTCGGCGATCGGGGTCGCCGCACCGATCCTGCTGGTCCTGCTGCGCATCTTCCAGGGACTCTTCGTGGGCGGTGAATGGTCCGGGGCCATGACGATCGTCGTGGAGAACGCGCCGCTGAAGCGCCGCGCCCGCTACGCCGCCCTGCCGCAGATCGGCTCCCCGATCGGCACCATCCTCTCCTCCGGCGGCTTCTTCCTGGCCACGCTGTACTTCTCGCAGGAGTCCTTCACCTCCTTCGGCTGGCGCATCCCGTTCCTGGCCGCCTTCCCGATGCTGCTGCTGGCCCTGTTCATCCGCTCGCGGCTGGACGAGTCCCCGGTCTTCGCGGAGCTGCTGGAGGCCGGAGCCACCGAGAAGGCACCCATCCGCACCGTGCTCAAGCAGAGCTGGAAGCACATCATCGTCGGCATGGCCGCCGCGCTGCTCGGTGTGGGCGGCTTCTACCTCGTCACCGCGTTCATGGTCTACTACGGCACGACGGTGCTGGGCTACAGCGCCTCGCTGATGCTGCTCGCCACGATCGTCGCCGCCGTCGTGGAGATTCCGGTGCTGATCATCGGCGGACGGCTGGGCGAACGCTTCGGCGGCAGCAAGGTGATCATCTACGGCGGACTGCTCTCCGCCGTCGTCGCCGTGCCGGCGTTCCTCCTGGTTGCCAGCGGCAACGACGTGCTGGTGGTCCTGGGTGTGGTCCTGGCCGTTGCGACGCTGTCCTTCCCCTACGCGGCATCGGGCACGGTGATGACCGGCCTGTTCCCGGCGACCACCCGCTACACGGGTGTCGGATTCTCCCAGAACGTGGCCGGCATGCTCTCCGGCTTCATCCCGCTGCTGGCCGTCAGTCTCACCGCGGCTGCGGACAGGCAGTGGTGGCCTGCTGCCACCATCCTCGTCGTCCTGTCGCTGTTCACCGCCGTCGCCGGGTATCTCGCACCGCGCATGAGCGTGGACCTGCCCGGCTTCCGGCACTAGGAGGGATTGCGCATGAACCTGGACCTGATCCTGCGCGGTGCCCACATCATCACCCTCGAGGACGAGCGCCCCCGCGCGCGCAGCATCGGCATCCTGCACGGGCGCATCGCAGGCTTCGACGACGAGCTCGCCGGCTGCACCGCCACCCGTGAGATCGACCTCGCCGGAGCAACCATCGTGCCCGGGTTCATCGACGCCCACTGCCACACCACCTGGTGGGGCCTCGGGCTGGAGTCGGTGGACCTGCAGCACGCCCGCGGCCTCGACGAGCTCTACGCCCTGCTCGAGGCCGAGGCGGCACGACTGGAGGAGGACGAGAAGCCCGACGGCGGGGCAGCCGGCCGCGCCTGGCTGCACGGCACCGGATTCAACCACGAGCACCACGGTGGCGCTTTCCCCGACATCGCCCGGCTCGATGCCGTCACCGGCGACCGTCCGCTGTACCTGAGACACGTCTCGGGCCACCAGGCGATCACCAACACGGCAACCCTGGCGCTGGCCGGTGCCCTGGAGCCGGGATTCGAGGACCCGGTGGGTGGTTCCGTTCGCCGCGACGGCCAGGGCCGACCCACCGGGGTCGTCGAGGAGGCCGCCCAGGGGCTCGTGCAGGACCTGCTGCTGCCCTACTCGCGCGCCGCCATCGTCGATGCGCTCGACGCCGCCACCTCCCGGTACGCCGCCGAAGGCATCACCAGCTTCACCGAGGCCGGCATCGCCGCCGGATGGATAGGGCACAGCCCCCTGGAAGTGGACGCCTACCAGCACGCCCGCAGCACCGGCCGCCTGCACGCGCGCGCCCAGCTGATGCCCACCCTCGACGCCCTGCACCAGATCGCCGCCCACGCCGAGGACCTGCACGGGTCCCCCGGCCGGGGGCTGGATCTGGGGATCAGGGCCGGCTTCGGTGATGCCTGGCTCTCACTCGGACCGGTGAAGGTCTTCCTGGACGGCTCCCTGCTCGGCACCACCGCCGCCGTCACCGAGGACTTCTGCGGCCACCCGCACACCCGCGGCTACCTGCTCGACGACGAGACCGCCTACCGCGATGCGGTCACCGCTGTCTACCGGGCCGGCTGGCCGATCGCCCTGCATGCCATCGGCGACGCCGCCATCGACCTGGCCCTGGACCTGATCGTCACCTGCCAGGACGCCTACGGCGCCAATCTGCTGCCCAACAGGATCGAGCACTTCGGGATCGCCCGACCTGACCAGGTCGACCTCGCTGCCCGCCACGGTATCGCCGTCACGCCACAGGCCGCCTTCATCGGCCCGCTGGGCGACCAGATGGCAGCCCTCGTCGGCCCCGACCGGGAGGGCTGGCTCTACCGCGGCCGCTCCGTCGTCGACGCCGGCGGTCTGCTCGCCGGCTCCTCCGACCTGCCGGTGTCCGACAACAACGTCCGCCGCGGCATGCAGGCCTGGGTCGACCGCCGCACCTCCACCGGCCGTGTCCTCGGGGGTGCCGACGACGACGGCGCCCCCGTGGAGGGACTCTCACCGGAGGAGGCGCTGCGCGCCTACACCTCCTGGGGTGCCGCCGCCACCGGTACCGCGGCCGAGAAAGGCTCGCTGCGTATCGGGAAGCTCGCCGATCTGGCGGTCCTCTCCGGTTCGCCGCTCGACGCCCCGGACATCGCCGCACTCGACGTCCTGGCCACGCTCGTCGGCGGCCGATTCACCCACTCCACCCTCGACGGCGTCCCCACCGAATCCACCAGGCCGAACGGAGCCGCAGCATGAGCACGACCGATTCCACCACCGCCTCCCCCGACGGCATGGACTCCACCGAACGTGACGAGGCGGCCCGAGCCTTCCTCGCCGACTTCCGCTCGATGAGCACGTTCGGTGCCACTACCGGCGGAGGGGTGGACCGCCAGGCCGGCACAGCGGCCGACGGGCAGACGCGGAACTGGTTCCGAGGGCTCGTCGAGGGCCACGGCTTCGAGGTCCGCTACGACGCCGTCGGCAACCAGTTCGCGCTGCTCGAACTCGTCCCCGGGGTGCCCTACGTGGCGATGGGCTCCCACCTGGACTCCCAGCCGCTGGGCGGGCGCTTCGACGGCGCCTACGGAGTGCTCGCTGCCGCACATGCGGCCATCCGCCTCCGGGCGGCCCTGGCGGATGCCTCTGCCCCCGCGTTCAACATCGCCGTCATCAACTGGTTCAACGAGGAGGGGTGCCGCTTCAAGCCCTCGATGATGGGCAGTGCCGTGTTCACGGGCAAGCTCCCGGTCGAGCAGGTCCTCGCGACCACCGATCCGCGCGGCACCACGGTGCGTGAGGCACTGGAATCGATCGGCACCGTCGGCGACTTCGGTCTGGAGGTCGCGGCCTACCTGGAGATCCACATCGAACAGGGGCGCTCGCTGGAGGACCACGGGCTCTCCATCGGGCTGGTGGAATCCACCTGGGGCGCGAACAAGTACGAGTTCGTCGTGCACGGCGAACAGGCACACACCGGCGCCACCGTCATCGCCGACCGTCATGATGCCCTGCTCGGTGCATCGCTGCTGGTGGCCGCTGCACGTGAGATCGCCGACGAGTTCTCCACCGACGAGCACGCGGTCATCACCTCGTGCGGCGAGTTCACGGTGTTCCCGAACTCCCCCGTCGTGGTGGCGAGCCGCGTGGACCTGCTCGTCGATCTGCGCAGCACCGACCACGACGTGCTGGCAGCGGCCGATGCCGAGCTGCACCGGCGGGTCGCAGCCATCGAGGAGCGCGCCGACGTGTCGATCGAGCGCGGCGCCGAGCACATCTGGGCGTCGAAGGCCTATGACGCCTCCGGCATGGCGCTGGCCGCCGCAGCGGCAGAGGAACTCGGTCTGACCTACGGCACCGTTCGCACTCTGGCGGGCCACGACTCGACGAACATGAAAGACATCGTCCCCACGATCATGCTCTTCGTCCCGAGCGTGGACGGCATCTCCCACAACGAGAAGGAACTGACCCGGGACGAGGACATGCTCGCCGGTGTCGACCTCCTCACCGAGGTGCTCCGCCGCGTGGTCGGCGGCGACTTCGTCGCCGGTGGCTGACCCGCCCTCGCTCGTTACCGTGGAACGCAGGTCCATCGGCGGTGGTGGCTCGCGGAAGGAGTCACCACCGCCGGAGGGAGGAACTCCTAGTTCGAGGCGTCCTTGTTCACGTCCGCCGGCGAGTCGAACTGGCGGTCCGGGAGACCCTGGAGGGTCTCCATGACCGACGGGTCGGCGCCGTTGTCCTCGGCGCGCTTCACCAGATCGTCCTTCGACGCCGGGTAGTCCATGCCCTTGAGGGCCTTCTGAAGATCGATCGGGCTCGGATCTGCCATGTGCTGCTCCTTCGTGTCGGTTCCATCTGCTGCAGGCGCTCCCCGGACGGGAACTCCTGTCACTGACCCAGGACCACCTGGGCAGCGTCTGTGCCACGGTCGGTCACCGTGGTAGGAGCCTCGAGGTGCACGGCCCCCGACGGAATGATGCCGGCGCCCCCGAAACGCTCCATGACCCGCCACTGGACCGCGACATCCTCCCCCGCGTGCTCCGCCGGCAACTGGTCCCAGAAGTCGAATCCGCCGACGTCGAGCAGCTTCTGCCGGTCGAACAGGACACACCCGCCCACCCAGGCGACGCGGTAGAGCCGCCACTCGCCCGGAGGGATGGCGAGCTCGACGGCGGCGTGCGCCAGATTCGCGGCATTGTGCAGCGGCCAGCGCTCGAACCCCTCGGTCCCGGGCCGGATGCGCTCCGGCTCCACCGCATCATCGGGCCACAGACTCAGCGTGGACCGCTCGGCCGGCCTGCTGTCGTCGAGATAGGACAGACCCTGCACGGCGGAGCCGATGAAACCACAGCCCGCCCTGCGCAGGGCCTGGCTCATCCGGTCCAGCGATCCCGGTTCGAGCCAGACGTCGTTGTCGAGGAAGAGCACGGACGGCGCCCTCGTCAGGGAGAGGAGGAAGCTGCGGTGCTCCGCGAGCCCGCGACGCGGCAGGTGCCGCTCGAGCTGCACCGAGCGCCCCTGTGCCCGAAGGACCCGGACCATGGCCTGGACCGCCGACTGCTCGAGGGGCAGTGCGTCGCCGTCGCTCTGGTCGCTCACGATGACGCGGAAGGGCACCCCCTCCTGCGCCGCGAGGCCGGACAGGGTCACGGCCAGTTCGCCGGGCCGTCCGAAGGATGGGATCAGGACGTCGACGAGCGGCTCGCGCCCCGGTGTGTCCGCAGCCCACTGCCCCGACGGTCTGGGTGTCACGGGGCATCATCGCCGGTGGGCAGAGGCGCCGGCAGGGAGCGGATCCGGCTCACCACGGCAGCGGTGGAGCGCTCGGGGACGTAGTCGAGGATGCTGACCGTGCCGCCGTTGGCCTCGACGCTGGGGGTCTCCAGCAGCATCTGGGCCGTGTAGTCGCCACCCTTGGCGTAGACGTCCGGCTTCAGGAGCTCGATCAGGGGCACCAGGGTGTCGGTGCTGAACACGCTGACGTAGTCCACGCAGCTCAGGGAGGCGATGATCCCGGCGCGGTCGGCGATGGAGTTGATGGGCCGGTCCGGGCCCTTGAGCCGGCGCACGCCGTCGTCGTCGTTCAGCGCGACCACGAGGACGTCGCCGAGCTGCTTGGCCTGATTGAGGTAGCGCGTGTGACCGCGGTGCAGCACGTCGAAGCAGCCGTTGGTGAGCACGATCCGCTTGCCGTCGGCGCGGTCCTCCTCGACCCTGCGCAGCAGTTCGGCCGTGGTCAGCGCCGTATCGGCGAAGGACTGCAGATGGCGCGTGAGATCCGCCGTCGTGCACACCGAGGTGCCGGGCCGGTGGACGACGACGTCGGCGGCCGCCTGCGCCAGATCGAGACTCGTGGACAGCGGCAGTCCCGCGGCCCGGGCCGCCGTGAGGCTGGCCACGAAGGTGTCCCCGGCGCCGGAGGCCTGCTTCTCGTCGGCCGGCCTGGCCCAGGTGCGGTGGTCCTCGCCGTCACGGCCGAGCAGGACGGTGCCGTCGCGGTCGAGGGTCACGACGGCGGCGGCCGCACCGGTGGCGTCCAGCAGGTCGTCACGCCGTGTGCTCACGCGTGCTGCGCGGTCCGAGCGCGGGTCCAGACGCAGATCCAGGACCGCCGCCGCCTCCTGCGCGTTGGGCGTGACGATGTCCGGCCGCAGAGCGGACCAGGCGGCGGTGTCGTGCGCGTCGACGACCACGAGCGCGTCCGGTTCGCTCGCGGTCGCGTCGATGAGGGCGTCGCGGACCGCGTCGTCGAGTGCGCCCGAGCCGTAGTCGCAGACGACGACGGCGTCGGCACCGGCCACCGCACCGGCCACCCGTTCGGCCAGCACCTGGACGGCCGCCGCAGGGGGGTTCTCGTGCGTGTCGTCGATCCTGAGCATGACCTGGCCCGCGCCGACGATGCGGTACTTGGTGGTGGTGGCAACGCGCTCGTCCTGCACCAGATCCGCGGTGCACACCCCTGCCTCCTCGAGGATGCCGCGGAGCCGGTCCCCGGCGTCGTCCGCCCCGATCACCGCGCACATGCGCACCCTCGCCCCGAGTGCGGCCAGATTCATCGCCGTGTTGGCGGCGCCGCCCGCGGCGTAGTCGCGCCGTCGGATGTCGACGACGGGCGCGGGCGCCTCACGGCACAGCCGCTCGATCGTGCCGCTCCACCAGCCGTCGAGGATGGCGTCGCCGACCACGGTGACGAGCGGTGCCTCGGCAGCGATCGCGGCCGGCACCCAGGCCGCGAGACCACGGACCCCGGACAGCTCGCCGGTCGGCGTACCCGACGGTGTGCCTGACGCGGTGACACCGACCTCGTGATTGTCGGTCATCAGGCGCCCTGCTGCGGAGAACTGATGTGGACCACCTTCACGAGGGCGAACTCGTCGAGCAGTTCGGGCCCGTAGCCGAAGCCTGCGCCGCTGATCCCGCGCGGCTGCGCGGAGCCTCCGGGCGCGCCGCCGAACACGGCGTTGACCTTGACGGTACCCACGGCGAGCGCGGCGATGGCCTGCTGGGCGTGGGCGATGCTTCCCGTCAGCACCGAGGCGGCCAGGCCGTAGGGACCTGCTGCCGCCAACCGGAGGCCCTCCTCGAAGCTTCCGACCACGGTCACCGGTGCGACGGGACCGAAGGTCTCCTCGGTCATCACGGACATGGCCTCGGTGCACTCCGTCAGGACGGTGGGCGGGTAGTGGGAGCCGGGTCCGGTCGGCGTGACACCACCTGCCAGACACCGGGCACCGAGCTGGAGGGCCTCGGTGACGTGCGCCTCGACGGCGTCGCGCATGCGGCGGTCGACGAGCGGCGGGAAGCTACCGCTCTCGCTGCGGCTCTGCGCCTGGCCCGCCAGGGCTGCGAGGAAGGGTTCGGCGATGTCCTGATGCACGTAGATGCGTTCCACGGAGGTGCAGATCTGACCCGCGTTGGCGAAGGCGCCGAGGGCCGCCTGGGCCGCAGCCCAGTCAGGATCGACGTCGGCGTCGACGATGAGCGGATCGTTGCCGCCGTTCTCCCGGATGACGTGCGCGCCGGTCACGGAGGCCGCGCGGGCTATCGCAGCCCCGGCCGCGCTCGATCCCACGTGCGCGACGACGTCCACGCCGGTCTGCTCCGTGAGCAGCTGCCCCACCGCGGAACCACCGGTCAGCGTAGTGAGGACACCCTCGCCGAACGCGGGCGCCAGGAGCTCGCCGAGGAGCTCGCCCACGTGCGGGCAGCGTTCGCTCGGCTTGTGGATCACGGTGTTCCCGGTGACCAGTGCGGCTCCGATCAGGCCCGCGGCGACAGCCACCGGGTCGTTCCAGGGCGTCAGGAGGACGGCGACGCCGCGCGGTTCGGCCACGGTGTAATCGGTGGCGGTGACCGCGCCGCGCAGACTGAGTCCGCGGTGCACCGGGCCGAGCTCGGCGTACTGCTCGAGCGTGGCGACAGCGGCGTCGACACCGCCGAGCGAATCGCCGATCGGCTTGCCCGTCTCGCGGGTGTTCAGCTCCGCCAGGTCCTGCGCCGACCCGCGCAGCGCGTCGGCCGCGCGACGCAGTGCCGCGCCGCGGTCTGCGGTGCTGGTCGCCGCCCAACCGGGCTGGACGGCCCGCGCCTGCTCGAGCGCGGCGAGGACGTCCTCGCGCGTGGCGAAGGATACGGAGCCCACTTCGGACCCGTCCGCCGGATCATGGATGGTGATGGAATGCTCGTCACTCACGTCACGTCGGGTGGGTGCCTGGGCGTCGATGGACATTGCGCTCCTCGAGGATGGATCAATGGTGCAGGTGGTCGTGCAGCGGCCGCTTCGCGCCGCACGTCTACTGGTCAGATACCCAGGATCGGGCCGTTCACACAGTCCGGGCGGTATTTTCCACCGATCCGGCGGGCTGCCGGCGCCCTGGCCCGAACACCTAGCATGGTGGCTGAGGACGAAGTGCTCCCCTCGAGGAGCAGGCAGCGCACGGCGTCCGGGCACCCGCACCACGAACGAAGGACGTACGACATGCAGCAGCCAGAGACGACGGCGGCGTTCGGCGGGCGGCAGGATCCGGGCAGATCCGTCGGCCCCCTGCTCGCCCCGTTCGAGGACATCCGCACCATCGCCGTGCTGCGCGGTGGTGGCCTGGGAGATCTCATGTTCGCCCTCCCCGCCATCGCGGCGCTGAAGAACCGGTACCCGGAGGCGGTGATCACACTCCTCGGCATGCCCGCTCACGCCGCACTCCTGACGGGCAGGGAAGCGTCCGTCAGCGAGGTCGTGGAGTTACCGGTCCACCCCGGAGTGCGACCGGGTGAGAGCGACCCCGCCGCCGTCGAACAGTTCTTCGACACCGTACGCGGATCCTTCGATCTCGCGGTGCAGCTGCACGGTGGCGGGAGGAACTCCAATCCGTTCCTGCTGCGCCTCGAAGCGCGTCACACCATCGGCACACGCACGCACGACGCCGTCGCACTGGAGCGGACCATTCCGTACGTCTACTACCAGCAGGAGGTGTTCCGCGCCCTGGAAGTCGTGGGACTGGCCGGTGCCGCACCCGTCGAGCCCGAGGCGCGCCTGTCCCTGACCGCGCGCGACGCCGAGCGTGCGGGTCAGCTGCTCGGACCGGGACCGGTGATCGCACTGCATCCCGGTGCCACGGATCCCAGGCGCCGCTGGCCGTCGTCGTCGTTCGCGGAGGTCGCCGTACGCGCCGCAGCCGACGGCTGCGAGGTGGTGGTGGTGGGGGACGCCTCCGACGTCCCGGCCGCCGAGGAGATCGTCCGCCTCGCCCTGGCGCAACTGCCCACCGCGTCGGTCCGCTCCCTGGCCGGCCGGCTGGACCTCGGCGAGCTGCTGGGGGTGCTCGGAGCCAGCACCGTGGTGGTCGGCAACGACAGCGGGCCCAGGCACCTGGCACAGGCCCTGGGTACACCCACGGTCGGAGTGTTCTGGATCGGGAACGTGATCAACGCGGGGCCGGTGGGCCGCACACTCCACCGCCTGCACTTCTCCTGGGTGACGCACTGCCCCACGTGCGGGGCCGATCTGCGCCAGGTGGGCTGGACGGCCGAACGCTGCGAGCACGATGACTCACTCGTCGCCTCCGTCCAGCCCGGCGCCGTCTACGCCGACGTGGCGGAACTCAGGGCCACGAGCCTTCTTCTGCGTGGGCGATGACCATCTCGCGGATCTCGCAGCTCTTCGGCTGAGCGAGAGCGAAGAGGATGGCCTCCGCCACCCGCTCGGGATCGTTCAGCCGCGAGTCGTCCTGCGGCTTGTACTGCTCGTCCCGATCGTCGAAGAACCGGGTCTTCATGCCGCCGGGAATGATGGTCGTGACACCGATCCGGCCTGCGGTCTCGGCCGCCAGGGCCTGGGAGAAGCCCATGACCCCGAACTTCGAGGCGCAGTAGGCCGTCGCGTCGCCTACGGCCTTGATGCCGAGTGTCGAGGCGACCGTGATGAGGCGGCCGTGGGTCCGCTTGAGGTGAGGCAGCGCCGCGCGCGCCGTCGAGGCGGTACCCATGAGATTCACGCCGATCACCTTCTCCCACTCGTCGGCGGCCACGGAGTCCAGCGCACCGCAGCGGTCGATGCCGGCCGCGGTGACCACGGCGTCGAGCCCGTCGAGCATCTCGGCGGCGGCCCGGACCGCTTCCTCGACGGCTCCACGATCGGCGACGTCGACCTCGAAGGCCTTCACGCCGCTGACGCGGCTGATGTCGCGGTCGAGCACCACGGGCGTTCCGCCGGCAGCGATGACTCCCTGGACGACCGCCGCGCCGAGGCCGGAGCCTCCGCCGGTCACCAGGACGCGTCCGGGGTTGAAGCTGCTGCCGGAGGAGTTCGCGGGAGGATTCTCGACCTGGGTGTTCTCGCTCATGCTGTTCCTTTCGTTGCGTACGCCCGGAGGACCCGGGCGAGGATGTGCGGGGGTGTCAGCCGACGCGGGCGAGCGCCGCTGCAAGTTTCGTGGTGGACCGTGCGGGGATGTACGGCACGGTGACGGTCCTGCCGCCCCAGCTGCTCATCAGTGCTGCCTCCGGGAGATCCTCGGCCGCGTAGTCCCCGCCCTTGACCCAGATGTCCGGCTGCAGGCGGGCGAGCACGTTCTCCGGTGTCGACTCGGAGAAGACGAGCACGGCGTCGACGCACTCCAGCGCCGACAGCAGCTCGGCGCGGTCGTCCTGCCTGATGATGGGCCTGTGCTCCCCCTTGAGCCCACGGACGGACTCGTCGGAGTTCAGGCACACGATGAGGCAGTCACCGAGCGCACGTGCCGCCGCCAGCGTCCGCGCATGCCCCGCATGCAGCAGGTCGAAGCACCCGCCGGTGGCGACGACGGTGCCACCGGCCTCGCGCGTCCGCCGCGCCACGTCCAGGGCATCGAATCCGTCGACGGGCAGCTGGTGCAACGCCGGTTCGGTGCCAGGGGCCATCGCCGTGATGCCGCCGCGTCCGAGGAACTGCGCGGCGGCACCGGTCGCCCGGCGGACGGCGGTATCGATGGCCTCACCCTCGGCGAGCCCGACGGCGAGCGCGGCGGCGAACCGGTCACCGGCGCCGCAGGGGTCCGACACGCTCACGCGCGGCGCGGGTACCACCTGGGGCAGCAGACCGGCAGCGGCGACGAGGGCGCCGTGCTCACCCATCGTGACGATCACGGCAGCACTGCCCCACCTCGACAGCAGGGTATCGGCGGACGCCGCTGCGGCCTGCGTGCCGGAGCCGCGCACCTCCGCGAAGCGAAGCGCCTCACCGAGATTCGGGGTGACGGCGGCCACCCCCGCGACGGGTGTCCCTCCCAGCGGGTGCGGATCCCAGATGACGGGAGTGGAGCCGACGAGGGACTCCAGGTGCTCCCGCAGCTGCGGGTTGGCGAGGAGACCGCGGCCGTAGTCGGCGGCGATGATGGCATCCGCTCCGGTGAGGGCCCCCAGCATCCCGGCGGTGACGTCGGGGACGGGAGGTGGCGCGCACCCCTCGTCGAAGCGGACCACGGCCTGGCCCGAGGCCCGGATGCGGGTCTTGACGGGGGTAGGGGCACCCGAGTGGCCCTCGATGACCTGGATGCCGTCGAGTTCAGCGCGCAGGAGCCCGGCGGCGTCGTCGTCCCCGAGCACCGTGACGAGAACGGCCTCGTGTCCCTCACCCTGCACCATGCGTGCTACGAGCCCGGCGCCCCCGGCGCGCCGCCGCACGGTGTCGATGTCGACGACCGGGACGGGCGCGTCCGGTGACAGGCGGCCCGCTGCCCCGGACAGATCCGTGTCGAGCAGCACATCTCCGACGACGACGATCCTCATTGCTGTTCCTCCGATGGTGCTGCTGCTCCCGGGATGGTTGCTTCTCCCGGTCCTGCTGTTCCGCCGGACACGGCTGATCCGCCCGGCATCACTGCTCCTGACTGCATCGCTGCTCCTGACGACGACGGCGCACCGCGGCGTCGAACGCACGGCAGATGGCGTGCAGGGCTATCAGGTGGCCCTCCTGGGCGCTGGCGGAGACGGCGTCGATGGCCACGGAGGAATCGGCGCACTCGGTCAGCGGATTGGGGCCGGCCCCCGTCAGCGCCCAGGTGGTGATCCCGGCGGCTCGCGCCGCGTCCACCGCGTGCAGGAGATTGGGGCTCCTGCCACTGGTACTGAACAGCATGAGGATGTCCCCCTCCCTGCCGTGCGCGCTCACCTGGCGGGCGAACACGCGCTCGAAGCCGTAGTCGTTCGCGATCGCCGTGACCGCCGAGCTCTCGGCGTGCAGCGAGATCGCGGAGAACGGCTCGCGTTCACCGTCGAACCGCCCCACGAGCTCGGCCGTCAGGTGCTGCGCCTCCGCGGCGGAGCCTCCGTTGCCGGCAGCGAGCAGGCGCTGACCCGCCATGAGCCGCGTGGCCAGCTCCAGTCCCCAGCCCGCGAGGGTGCCGGCATTGAGCGCCAGCGATTCCATGGCCGGGGTGAGCGCCTGCAGGTGGGACAGCACGAGCTGCTCCGAATCCACCAGTTCCGCGTCGAGCGCGCAGGCGGAGCCCGGCGCCCCGACGCCCGCGCGTGCTTCGGTGTCCGACAGTTCCGTGGTCACAGTACCCGTCCTCCTGTGCTCTCGAGGGGTCGTGCGGCGCTGCGCCGAACCCCGGCCGATCCTGGTACTGCCGTCCCGAGCGCGGCGAGATAGGCCATTTCCGTGTCGGCGGCGATCCGGTCCCAGGAGTAGCGCGCCAGCACCCGACGGTGGCCGTTCTCCCCGAGCTCGCGGGCCCGGACCGGGTCGGCGAGGACAGCGGCGATCGCAGCCGCGATGGCTCCCGCATTCTGCGGTGGGGTGTGGAGCCCGGTGGTGCCGTCGACGACGGTGTCCAGCAGGCCGCCCACAGCGGCCGCGATGACGGGTACGCCGCAGGCCATGGCCTCGAGCGGAACGATGCCGAAGGGTTCGTACCAGGGTGCGCAGACGACGGCGTCGGCGCTGCGGAGGACCGCCGGCATGCGGGCTCGGGAGACTTGACCGAGCAGGATCACCCGATCGGCGACGCCGAGCTGCGCCGCCAGCGCGCGGAGCCGCTGCGCCTCGGGATCGCCCTGCAGGTCGCTGGAGTTCCCGGCCCCGCCGACGACCACGAGCTCGACGTCGCTCCGGTCCAGCTCGGCGAGGGCGTGGATCGCGAGGTCCATGCCCTTCCGTGGTACGAGGCGGCCGACGCTGATGATGCGGTGGGCGCGTCCGCGTTCCTGCGCCGGACCGGAGGGCGTGAAGAGATCGACGTCGACGCCGCAGGGGGCGATGGACACCGAGCCCTGCGGCACTCCCATCGCCGCCAGCTCGAGCACCTCGTCCGAGCAGGTCGCGACCACGTGGTCGGCGCTGCGACCCACCATCGCCTCGAGCGCGAGGCGCTCGGCCGGGCTCGTGTCCTCGGCGCCCTGATGCCGCCGCTTGACCGTTCCCAGTGCGTGGAAGGTCTGGATGACCTTCACCACGCGCCCTGAGCATTCGGCCTGGCGTGCGGCGTTCAGTGCCGCGAGACCGGACATCCAGAAATGCCCGTGGACCACATCCGGTGTGTCCTCACCCCAGTCGGCGACGATGCCGTCGGCGAGCGCATCCATGTACGGCAGGAGGAGATCCTTGGAGACCACGCGCGCGGGGCCGGCGTCGATGTGGACCACCTCCAGCCCCGGATCGGTGCGGACCCGGGCCGGTAGTGCCGGATCATCGCGGCGCGTGTAGACCGTGACGTCGTGTCCGCGACGCGCGAGGGCGAGTGAGAGTTCGGCCACGTGCACGTTCTGCCCGCCGGCGTCGACTCCGCCGAGCGCGGCGAGTGGACTCGCGTGCTCGGACACCATTGATATTCTCACTGCGCCCTGCCTTCCATGACCGGTGATCGTAACCGCGAGGATTCCGCGTCCAGCACATCGTCCCAGTCGGCGAGGAACCGCCCGAGCCCGTAGTGCGCCAGTGCCGCCTCGCGTGCGGCGAGACCCCGCGCGCGGGCCTCGTCGGGGTCCGCGATCAGGCGGGCCGCCATCCTGAGCAGATCCTCCACCCTGGTCGAGATGGCGCCGGCGCCGTCCGGCACCGCGCGGGATGCCTCCGTGGTCGCCAGCGCCAGCACCGGCAGACCGATGTGCATCGCCTCCAGGAGGGACAGTCCCAGGGAGGTCCACCGTAGCGGATGCACGTAGGCGCGTGAGCGTCCCAGCCTGGCGTGCAGGCGGGCAGTGGGCAGGTCTCCTCCGATGCGCAGTTCGGTCGGATCGAGGTCCAGCGCGTCCCCGAGTGCGTCCGTTCCCATGCCGAACACCTCCAGCGGCGCGACGCCGGCGAAGCGGGACAGCAGATCGGTCCCGGTGATCCGACCCCGCCGGACGGGTTCGTTGATGACGGCGGCGAGCTGCTGCAGCTCCCCCGTGTAGAGATACCCCGGATCCACGATCCCGTGCTCGATGACCGTGGTCCTGGCCCTCCCGCTGTCCCAGAACAGCTCGTTGAAGTGGGTCACGTGGATGACCGGCACGTCCCTCTGGTCCGCCAGGGCATGGATGGTTCCCACCGTGTCGCGGCGAGGGGTGTTGTGTTCGACGAACACAGCGGGCAGATCACGGCCCGGAGTGCGTCCCAGGAGCCGCTCGCACTCGGCGAGCTCCTCCACGCGCTGCAGGACGACGACGTCGATGTCGGCCTCCGCCAGCTCCTCCGGCGGGACCTCGAGGACCGTCCCGGGCCAGTCGCGTCCGGCCCTGCCGAGCCCCCACGGACCGCCCTCCGGTCGCGTGGGCAGCACGTAGGTGTGTCCACCCCTGACGAAGGCATCGGTCCACCCTCCGTGGACATGCCAGAGCAGGATTCTCATCGCTTTCCCCTCGTGGTTCTGCGGCCGTCCGTACGGCCGATACTGCGGCGTGAGCCGAGTGACGATATTCCGGAGCTGAGCCGCAGGACGGCATCCACGACGTCCTCGGGCGAGACGTTCGACAGGCACGGGTGACCCCGGACGGGACAGATCCTCGCCCTGCTGAGCGCGCAGGCGGCGTCCTGGTCCCCGAGCAGTTCCACAGGCACACGATACGGTGCCCACCGGACGGCCGGGACCACCGGCGAGAACAGGGACACCACCGGCGTGCCCACGGCAGCGGCCAGATGTGCGGGTCCGGTGTTGCCGGTGATCACGACGGACGCTCCCGCCAGCACGGCACCCAGGGTGGCCAGGTCCGTCCTGCCACCGAGGTCGAGGGCCTCCGGGCCGGCAACGGTGGCTGTCAGCCCGGTCTCACCGGGACCGCCGGTGACCACCACCCGGAACCCGGCTGCGGTGAGGAGTTCGACCGCGGCTGCGTGGTGCAGGGGGGGCCAGGCCCTGGCGGGTACGGCCGCACCCGGATGCACCACGACGTAGGGCTCGTGGCCCACGAGGTCCGCCAGCTCCGCGGACTCGGCAAGTCCGGTGACCTGGAGGGCACCGTCGTCGCCGGACGGCAGCGCGTAGCCCGCGGCCTCCGCGATCCCCAGGGCCCGCTCGGCCTCGGGCTGGTCCTCGTCGAAGTCCTCCCCGGGCCGGAGGCGGACGTCCAGCAGCGAGCCCGCGTAGTCCACCGAGGCCCCTGCGATGCGGCGCACTCCGGCAAGGCGCAGCAGCAGGGCCAGCGGCAGCGGGGACTGGTGGAAGGAGGTCAGGATCACGGCCTCGTCGATCGCGAGGGCCACGACGGCGTCGTGGAGCTCGCCGATCAGTTCGGGCGTCGGCTCCGGCGCGGGGTCGACGATCCACGGAGCCGACCAGGTGAGGACCTCTCTCACGCCGGGCAGCAACCGGCCGGCCGCGGCTCCCTGCGGTCCGCACAGCAGGACGACGTCGGTGGGCGAGTCGCCGTGGTCGCCGGCAGCGATGGCCCGGACCGCGGGGCCGGCGAGCAGCACGTCACCGGCGCTGTCCAGGCGGGCCACGAGGACGCGGCGCCTCATGCGCGGCCCTCCCACAGCATGGCCACGGCGTCGGAGAGGGTGCCGGCGGCGGCGGGTGCCGCCTGGATCTCCTCCACGAGGGTGACGCTCGTCGGGACGAGCACCGCGCGCGCTCCGGCGGCCGCGGCAGCCCCCATGTCCGCCCCGATGTCGCCGATCACCGCGACGTCGACGGGATCGAGCTGCAGCCGATCACTCGCCGAGAGGATCATGCCCGGGCGGGGTTTGCGGCACGCGCATCCGTCCGCCGTTCCGTGGGGGCAGACCTCCCAGACGTCGAAGGGGCCGAGCAGGTCCTCGACCCGCGCATTGACGGCATCGACCTGCTCCCGGGTCACGAGGCCGCGGGCGATCCCTGACTGATTGGTGACCACGCCCACGCGGACACCGCGCGAGCGCAGGTCCTCGAGCACGGTACGGGCACCGGGCATGGGCTCCACCAGCGAGGGGTCACCGTTGTAGGGGACGTCCCTGACGATGGTTCCGTCGCGATCGAACAGGACGGCCCGCGGAGCGGTCCGCGGGCGTCCGGGTGAGAGATCCATACTGGTTCAGTTCCCGCGAAGGAGCACTGCTAAACACTCCGGACCGAACTTCTTCGCCTCGCCGGATCCTCCGGAGGCCCTATCTCTCCTCCGGCAGCGCCTCACCGGGCCGGACCGGACCTCTGGCAGGATGAACCGCATGACTTCCGAGGCAACGATCCCCGGCTCCACCCCCGCACCGGACGGACGCCCGGAGCTGCTGGCCCTGCGCGCCCTGAAGCTCGGTGACCTCCTCGTCGCCGTCCCCGCTCTCAAGGGTCTGCGCCGTGCCTTCCCGGACCACCGGATCCTCTACGCCGCGCAGGAGTGGCTCCGGCCCGTCGTCGGTCTGACCGACGCGGTCGACGATCTCCTCCCGACGCACGGACTGGACGATCCCCTGCCCATCGACCACGGGCGGATCGACATCGCCGTCAATCTCCACGGCAACGGCCCGGAGAGCCGCGGGCGGCTCGAGGAGATCGGCGCGAGAGTGCGGATGGGACATCGCTCGCCCGGCTGGGAGGGTCCCGAATGGCAGGACGGCGTCCACGAGCGGGAGCGCTGGGCATCCCTGGTCTCCTGGCACGGCGCACCGGCCGACCCGCTGGACTGCAGCCTGGTCATCCCGGCGGTCACGAACCCTGCGCCGGGCGCCGTCGTGGTGCATGTGGGGGCCGCCTACGGGAGTCGGTTGTGGCCCGTCGAGCGGTTCGCACAGGTGGCCCGGCGACTCGCGGCCGCCGGACACCAGATCCTGTTCACCGGCAGCGGGAAGGAGCGCCCGCGCGCGCTCGCGGTCGCCGACGCCGCCGGCCTGCCCGAGGACACCGTGGCCGCGGGGCAACTGCCGCTCGATGTGTTCGCCGGGCTGATCGCCGGCGCAGCGCTCGTCATCTCGGCTGATACGGGTGCCGCGCACCTGGCCTCCGCCTATGCGCGGCCCTCGGTCGTGCTGTTCGGACCGGCACCTGCCTCCGAGTGGGGTCCGC
This sequence comes from Arthrobacter echini, assembly GCF_004803505.1. Lineage (GTDB taxonomy): Bacteria > Actinomycetota > Actinomycetes > Actinomycetales > Micrococcaceae > Arthrobacter_D > Arthrobacter_D echini. The sequence continues at coordinate 138,735 of NZ_SSWH01000007.1, read as the reverse complement.
CACCGGGTCCGCATACCGTCCTGACGGATGCCTCGGTACGCCGCGGTGAGACGTTCTCGCCCGCTCCTGATCCTGCGTTGCTGGCCGTCACCGTGGAGCAGGTACTCGCGGCCGCGGCGGATCACGGCGTCGGATAGCTGTGGCACCGGCTCGACCTCCGGCAGGAGCGCTCACGCACCGGGCGTTCCAGTTCCTGCGACCGCTGCACCCCGCACCGGAAGGTCCTGGACCGGCGATGCGAGCAGAGTCTTCTGCAGCTGCACGAGGATCCGCGCGAGGGCCCGTGAGACCTGCATCTGCGACATCCCCAGCGCGTCGGCGATGGTCTGCTGGGTCTGCTCCATGAAGTAGCGGCGGTACAGCAGCTCCTTCTCGTCCGGCCCGAGATCGTTCACGGCTCCACGCAGCGAGATCATGTCGTCGCTGCGTTCCAGCTGACTCGATCCGGCCGCGAGGGTCTCGGCCCAGCCCAGACCATCGGAGGGAGCATCCAGGGACTCGGGGCGGAGGCTGGAGTGGGATGCCTGCGCCTCGAGGATCCTCGCTTCGGACCAGCCGAGTTCGCGCCCCAGTTCCCGCGCGGTCGCCTCGCGTCCGAGCCGCTGGGCCAGTGCCGGTGCGGTCCTGATGATCTCGGTCCGCAGGTCCTGCACCTGCCGCGGCGGCCGGATCACCCAGCAGGAATCGCGCAGGTACCGCTTGACCTCGCCGGTGATCGTCGGAACGGCGAAGGACGTGAAGGGCACGCCACGAGCCGGATCGAAACGCTGGACCGCCTTGACGAGGCCGAGGTAGGCGACTTGGCGGATATCGGCGGCCTCCGGACCGGACAGGGCGAAGGAGCGCGCGACGGACTCGGCAAGGCCCAGGTGGCGCAGCACGATGTCGTCCTGCAGCGCTGCGGCCAGCCGCGCCCCCGACCGTGTCACGACAGCACCAGCAGGAGGGCACGCGAGGGTGTCACCGGTTGGTCCGCCGTCGGTACCAGGAACGTGGCCGGACCCGGAAGGCCGGTCGTCGTCGTCGGATGAGCATTCACACGTTCCAACAGAACAGGCGATGGAGAACTATGCAACCGTCCTCGTGCATGGCGCCACTTCGCTCCACCACCTTCCCTTATCCATCCCCAGGAGCTATAAGGACGGCAGACCGGCAGTGGATCCCGATCCCGTCGGGTCCTCGGTATCAGGCTCGGTACCGGCTGCATCGGCGGAGGTGGTCCACGTCCACCGCGACGCCCCCAGCTCGGTGATGATCGCCGCCAGCCGGCCCCGGAATTCCTCGGACGCCAGGCTGCCGTCGGTCACGAGGGTCGGCTCGATGTCATCGGTCGCATCGAGCACCTGGCGACCGACGGCGGAGATGGACAGGAGCTGCGATCGCCGATCCGCATCGTGCGGCTCCCGGAGAACGCACCCCCTCGATTCCAGGTGGGAAAGAGTCTTCCCCATGGTCTGTGCCTGCACCCGGACATGCTCGGCGAGCCTCGCCTGGGTCATCGCGCCCTGTTCCGAGAGGACGCCGAGAGCGATGACACCGGCATGTGTGACCCCGATGCTGTTCAGCCGCTCCGTCCATGCGTGCTCCACGAGGCGTGCCGCCGTCGTGAGCAGGCGACTCGTGGACCAGTGGTCCAGATTGCGCATGGAACCTTCCTCGTGCTCGCTCACCCGCCGCGCCAGGTGCCTGATCTCAGCTCCATGATAGCTAGGCTGGATGCTCGGGAGGTTCGTCACAGTTCCCGTCTGCACCGGAGGGCGATCCCGCTGCTGGTGGTCCATCATCGTCGAGGAGTCAGCATGACGCAGCAGTTGGTCCCGGGTACACCCGCGCCGGACTTCACCCTTCCCGACCAGGAGGGCGGAAGCGTGACCCTGTCCTCCTTCAGGGGCAGCGAGGTCATCGTGTACTTCTATCCCGCAGCCGCGACACCGGGGTGCACCACGCAGGCGTGCGACTTCCGTGACAACCTGGCCTCGCTCGGCGCTGCCGGATTCACCGTCCTCGGGATCTCACCGGATCCGGTAGGGAAGCTCGAGGCGTTCGCCGAGAAGGAGTCCCTCACGTTCCCGCTGCTCTCGGACGAGGATCATCGCGTCGCGGGAGCCTACGGGGCCTGGGGGGAGAAGAAGAATTACGGCAGGACCTACGAGGGGCTCATCCGGTCGACGGTGGCGATCGATGCGACGGGGAAGGTCTCGCTCGCGCAGTACAACGTGCGGGCCACCGGTCATGTGGCCAAGCTGCGACGGGATCTCGGGATCGATCAGTAGGTCCTGCGGTGCCACGGATCGAACGCTAGAGTGGCAGGGAACGGGTGCCCTCGCCGGAGCGGCATCCCTCGCGCGAGTGGCGGAATTGGTAGACGCGCTGGATTTAGGTTCCAGTGTCTTCGGACGTAGGGGTTCAAGTCCCCTCTTGCGCACAGTGCAACGCCTGATCGGATTCTCCTCGGAGGACACTCTCCCGGTGTCGACACGGCCGGATCACAGTGCCTCACGAAACACTTGACCTGAGACCTGCGTCACGGCATGCTGTGGAAAATGGATGCTCGCAACTGACTTCTGGGGCCTTGCTCCGATCACATTGATTCAGCAGTTGTTGGGGTTGACGACCTCTTCGCTCCTGGCCCATCCCTGTTCCGGGACCATCTCGAGAAGGAATCCAGCAATGAAAAGCACGACGAGGACGACGATGATGGCGATGGCTGCCATCGGCACGCTTGCTGTTTCCTCCTGCGGTTTCGGTGGTGACACGTCCGCCGGATCGGAGGGGGACACCACGATCGACATGCTGGTCCCCAGCTACTCCGACGACACCAGGGCCCTGTGGGAGGGTGTGATCGAGGATTTCGAGGCAGCCAATGAGGGTGTCACGGTCGATCTGCAGATCGAATCCTGGGAGAACCTCGAATCAGTGCTGCAGACGAAGATCCAGGCGGGCGAGGCCCCGGAGATCTACAACGGCGGCGCATTCTCGGCCTTCGCCTCGGAAGGCCTGCTCTATCCCGCCGAGGACGTCGCATCCGCGGACACCCTGGACGACTTCCAGGAGTCCTTCGCCGTGAACGAGAGCTTCGAGGGAACCCAGTACGCACTGCCTCTTCTGGCTTCTGCCCGCGCCCTGTTCTACAACCAGGATCTGTTCGACGCCGCGGGCGTCGAGGCCCCACCCACGACGTGGGAGGAAATGCACGACGCCGCCGAGAAGATCACGGCGACGGGCACTCCCGGCTACGGCATGCCGCTCGGTTCCGAGGAAGCGCAGGGCGAGGCTCTCATCTGGTTCGCCGGCAACGGCGGTGGTTTCGGAGACGAGTCCACGATCACGGTCGACACCCCGGAGAACCTCGAGGCGGCCGAGTTCATGAAGCAGATGATCACGGACGGACTCACGCAGCCCGACCCCGGCGCGACACAGCGTACGCCGATGCTCAACGTCTTCCTGCAGGGCAGGATCGGGATGGTCTACGCCCTTCCGCAGACGGTCGGCCAGATCGAGGAGGCCAACCCCGACCTGAACTACGGGATCGCGAATGTGCCCACGAATACCGGGGAGCCGGCCACCCTCGGCGTGGCAGACCGCCTCATGGCCTTCAGGAACGACGAGAGCAAGCAGGAAGCCATCACCTCCTTCATGGACTTCTTCTTCGCCGATGACCAGTATGTCGACTGGGTGCAGACCGAGGGCTTCCTCCCGACCACGAAATCAGGGGCCGAGGCCATGGCATCGGACGAGACGCTGCAGCCGTTCCTCGAGATGCTGCCGGCCGCGGAGTTCTACCCGACGTCCAACCCGGCGTGGAACGCAACCGACGGTGCCTTCAAGTCACTGATGGGCCTGCTGGAGACACAGGACCCCGCTTCCGTCCTCGAGCAGATCCAGGCGAGGGCCGACGCCGCGAGCTGAGGCATCGGAGCCGGGGGCACCGGCTCGTCCTCGTCGGTTCCCCTCCCGCCCGGAAAGAACGGTCAGTACCCATGAGTACCTTCGAGCAGCCCCCCATCACGCGTATCCGGAGGGCGCGTGTCCGGAACCGGGAGAGCTTCGTCGCAGCGCTTCCGTGGATCGGGCCGGTACTGATCCTGATCTTCGGCGTCGTCGTGTTCCCTGCCGCCTACATGATCTACAACTCCACCCGGCGGATCAGCCAGGCGGGAACGAACATCGAAGGCGTGGGGTTCGCGAACTTCAGCCGGGTACTTGCCGATCCCAACCTCCCCCGGATCCTGCTGAACACGGTCGTATGGGTCACGGTGGTCGTGACCCTCACCGTCATCCTCTCGCTCGCGCTCGCCAGTTTCCTCAACAAGCCCTTTCCCGGCCGGACGCTGGTGAGGATGGCGGTCGTGGTCCCCTGGGCCGCGAGTGTGGTCATGACGACCACGGTGTTCTACTACGGGCTGGACCGTGACTACGGCATCATGAACACCTTCCTCGTCGACATCGGGATACTCGACAGCCCCTACGGCTTCACGAAGAACGTCACGGCGGCCCTGGGCGCGGCGATCGTCGTCGGCATCTTCGTCTCCATCCCCTTCACCACCTACACGCTGCTCGCGGGTCTGCAGGCGGTCCCGGCGGATATCCTCGAAGCGGCGAAGATGGACGGCGCAGGCAGGGTGCGCACGTACTTCCTGGTGATCCTGCCGCAACTGCGCAGTGCGCTTGCGGTGGCGGTACTCATCAATGTCATCAATGTCTTCAACAATCTGCCGATCCTGCGCATCATGACCGGGTCGATCCCCGGCTACGACGCCGACACCCTGATGACCTACATCTTCAAGGTCCTCCAGTTCGACCGGCGTCTGGACCTCGCAAGCGCACTGAGTGTGCTCAACTTCGCCATCGTGATCGTCATAGTCGCGGCGTACGTGAAGATCGTCAAACCGATGAAAGAGGACTGAGATGGCCATTGCAGCACCACCGGAGGTTCCTGCGTCGGCACCCTCGACCAGCCGCGCCCGGAAGTACGGCGCCGACGGCGTCACCCGGAAGTGGATGGTGACGCGCGTCGTCGTGGGGATACTGATCATCGTCGTCTTCCTCGTCCCGTACCTCATCATGCTCGTCGGGTCGCTGAAGACCCGATCGGAGATCCTCGCCGTGCCTCCCCGCTACCTCCCGCAGGACGGACTGCAGGTCGGCAATTACCTCACCATGTGGTCGACCCCCGAGACCCCGCTGCCGTACAACTTCATCTCCACGGTGATCATCGCGGTGTTCGCGACCCTGCTCGTCCTGCTCGTCGCCACACCCGCGGCCTACTACACTGCTCGCTTCAGTTTCCCCGGCAAGTGGGCGTTCCTGTTCCTCGTCATCGTGACGCAGATGCTCCAGCCGGCCGTTCTCACGGCAGGGCTCTTCCGGCAGATGCTCGTGCTCGACCTCAACGACACCTGGCTCGCCATGATCCTGATCAATGCGGCCTTCAACCTGTCCTTCGCGCTGTGGATCATGCACAGTTTCTTCGCCGGGATCCCGAAGGAAGTCGACGAGGCAGCCCAGCTCGACGGGGCGAGCCGACTGAGCGTGCTCTTCCGGATCAATCTGCCGCTCGTCTGGCCGGGCATCGTCACCGCCATCATCTTCACCTTCGTGGCCTCGTGGAATGAATTCGCCGCCAGCCTGGTCATCATGTCGACCGCGGAGAACCAGCCGCTCTCCGTCGCCCTCACCAAGTTCATCGGCCAGTACGCGACGAGCTGGCAGTACGTCTTCGGGCTGTCGATCGTCGCGATCGTCCCGGTGATCATCCTGTTCGCCCTCATCGAGAAGAGACTCATCGGAGGACTCACCGCTGGATCCGTCAAGTAGTGCACCCGCTGCTGCCGAGTGCGGCGGCGCGTCCGCTCGAGCCGGATCACGATCACCGGCGTCGCTCCCGTCCGCTTCCCCGCTCCCGGGTCAGCAGTCCGCGTGGTCCGCCCGGCACTCCTCGCAGAACACGGCGTCCGATTCCTCGCCACAGCATTGGCATTTGTGCTCCGAGTACGTCATGAACGCACAGTAGATCCGCGACGATGCCTCCTGCATGAGTAGTGACTACCTGTTCCTCGTCGGCACCACGTGCTCCGACGATTTTTCTCTTTCTGCGTTCCTGAACCCATCCGCCGGCGTCGATCACCCGAATGAGCTGTGAGACATCGTCACGATGTGTTCCACCGCACGTCACGGGCCGCCGGCAGCCGCCGGGTCGCATCTATGGAGGAAATGAACATGGCAACCACACAGCGCAGGAATCTCTCGATCCTCGGAATCGCCGCAATCTCGATGCTCGGCCTTGCAGGCTGCGGTGGGGACGACACGGCATCCGATGCCGCCGAGACCAGCATGGCCAGCGAGACCAGCATGGCTCCGGAGACCTCCATGGCTCCCGAGAGCAGCATGCCAACGGAGACCGGGATGGCCGGCATGGAGCCGTCGGCCTCCGCCGACGCCATGATGGATCCCGCAGCGAACCTCGTGGGCCCGGGCTGCGATGACTATGCAGCCGAGAATCCGGAAGGTGATGCCTCCGTTGACGGGATGGCACTCGCTCCCGTCGCCGATGCAGCGTCCAACAATCCGATCCTCAGCCAGCTCACGGCCGCCATCTCCGGTGGCATCAATCCCGATGTCGATCTCGTCGACACCCTCAACAGCGGCGAGTTCACGGTCTTCGCTCCGGTCGACTCGGCCTTCGAGGCACTGCCGGAAGAGACCGTCACGGAACTGGAGACCGACACCGAGGGCCTGAACAACATCCTGACGTACCACGTCGTCGAGGGCATGATCCAGCCCGCCGACATAGAGGGAACCACCCAGACCACACTCCAGGGCGAGGATGTCGAGGTCAGCGGTTCCGGGGACGAGCTCATGGTCAATGATGCCAGTGTCGTCTGCGGAGGCGTCCAGACCTCCAATGCCGTCGTCTACCTCATCGACGCGGTTCTGATGCCCCCCACGAGCTAGTCCACCGGTTTCCCTGGTCCGAACCTCTAACGCGGTCCAGGGATGTATGACGAACCCCCTCATCCGCGCGAAGAGGGGGTTCGTCGTCGGACGGACCCCTGCGTCGCAGGGCTGAATGATCAGAGCCATCACCTACACTGGGGTCTTCAGCCACCATGCCCATCGGAGAATCCGCCCGTGAACACTGCTGCCGCGCGCTGTCCCGGGCACCGTGCGGGGCGTTCCCCGGGCCGGGTCCTGACCGGAGCCGCGCTGGTTGCCTCCCTCGCCCTCGTGTCGTGCACCGCGGCGGAGGTCTCGCCGCAGCCGGTCGCCAGCAGCTCGGCCGCAGGCGATCCGGGAACCTTCACGTTCGGTGCGGCCGCTGATCCGTTCACCCTCGATCCCGCGCTCGCGAACGACACCGAGTCGTACCGCGTGACACGCCAGCTGATGGAGGGCCTGGTCGGCGTCGACCCGCTCACCTCCGAGCCCACGCCCCTCCTCGCCGAGTCATGGGAAGAGCGCGACAGCGGTCGGACGTACGAGTTCACACTCCGGGAGGACGTTCTCTTCCAGGACGGAGAACCCTTCGATGCAGCTGCCGTCTGCGCGAACTTCGATCGCTGGTACACCCTGCCCCCTGCTGCCCGGCAGGATGGACCGCTGCTGGCCTTCGAGAGAGTCTTCAGGGCATTCTCGGACCAGCCCGAGCTGAGCCTCTACGAGGGGTGCACGGCGACATCGCAGTACACGCTCACCCTCCAGCTCGCCCGCCGAACGACCTCGTTGATCCCTGCGCTGGCTGCCCCTGGCTTCGCCATGGGCTCCCCCGCCGCCTTCACCGCGAACCGGACGGGGGAGCTGAACCCGAGCAGGAGCGGCGTTCCCACCTCGGGATTCGCCACAGCGCCGGTGGGCACCGGACCGTTCGAACTCGTGTCCTGGCAACCCGGTGAGGTGCGACTCGACTCCTTCGACGGTTACTGGGGCGAGCGCGGCGAGGTGGACCGCGTGGTCTTCACCACCATCCCCGATGCAAACTCACGCGCACGTGCCCTCACCTCCGGGCGCATCGATGGCTACGACTTCATCTCCGTCGACAGCGCCGTGGACCTGGCCCGCAACGGCTTCCAGTTCCTCCAGCGGGATCCTTACTCGGTGCTGTATCTCGGGATGAACCAGGACTTCCCCGGTGTGGACGACCCGCTCTTCCGCCAGGCCGTGGCGCACGCGATCGACAAGCCGGCGCTCATCGAGGGCCGGTTCCTCGACGGGACGAGGAGCACCGCGCAGTTCCTTCCCGAGAAGCTCGGTATCAGCACTGAGACCGTCACCGACTACTCCTATGATCCCGAGCTCGCCAGGGACCTGCTCGACGACGCCGGTTACGACGGCAGGGAGCTTCCCTTCTACTACCCGCGCTCCGTTTCCCGGCCCTACCTGCCCTCGCCCGAGAAGGCATACGCCGAGCTGAGCAGGCAGCTCGTGGCGGCGGGCTTCAACATCCGGCCGGTGCCGATCGACTGGGGCGAGGGGTACGTCGACGCCGTCCAGCAGCCGGGCGACCGGGCGTTCCACCTCCTGGGCTGGAGTGGCACCTATCAGGATCCGGACAACTTCACCGGCGATCTCTTCGGCACCTACAGCGACGAGTTCGCCTACGACGACCCACAGCTGGTGAGCAAGATCACCCGCGCGCGCGGTCTTCCTGCCGGCCAGGAGCGCCGGGATGCCTATGCCGACATCAGCGCGCAGATCTCCGACCGGCTTCCCGCCGTACCGCTGGCCCTGCCCGTGTCCGCTCTGGCGATGAGTCCACGCGTTCTGAGCTACCCCGTGAGTCCCGTCATGCACGAGGTCTTCAACAGGATCGATCTTGCCGACGTGGAACCGGAACCGGCGCCCTCCGGGTGAGACCCGCCGCTGTGCTCCGTGGCCTGCTCACGGGGTGCATGGGATGATTTAAACAAGGTCACCGCCAGAGGCTACGCTTTGTCTGCTAGTACCTCGTGACTGGAGAGACTCTTGATCAAGAACAAGCAGGGCACCCCCGCCAGGACAACCGACGTCGTCCTGATCGGCGGCGGCATCATGAGCGCCACACTCGGGTCCTTCCTCCGTCAGCTCCAGCCCGAGTGGGACATCTCCCTGTTCGAACGGCTCGACGTCGTCGGCCTCGAGAGCTCCGACCCCTGGAACAACGCGGGTACCGGGCACTCCGCACTGTGTGAGCTGAACTACTCCCCCGCCGGTCCGGACGGCTCCGTGGATCCCGCCAAGGCCGTCGCCATCAACGAGCAGTTCCAGGTCTCACGCCAGTTCTGGAGCCACATGGTGTCCGAGGGACACGTGGGCGATCCCCGTACCTTCATCAACCAGGTCCCCCACATGAGCTTCGTCTGGGGTCAGGCGAACGCGGACTACCTGCGCAGACGCCACGAGGCGCTCAAGCCGCAACCGCTGTTCAGCACGATGGAGTTCAGCGAGGACCAGGACACCATCGCCGGGTGGGCTCCGCTGCTGATGAAGGGACGCAACCCGTCGCAGCCGGTTGCGGCCTCCCGTGTGGAGGGCGGCACCGACGTCGACTTCGGCTCCCTCACACGCCAGCTCACCAGCTACCTGGAGGGGACGGGCGTCGATCTCCACTTCGGCTTCGACGTGCTCGACGTCGAGCGTGCCTCCGACGGACGCTGGGACGTGAAGGTCAAGGACAGGGCCTCGGGCGAGACCACCACGGTCACCACCAGGTTCCTCTTCATCGGCGCCGGTGGGGGCGCCCTCCACCTGTTGCAGCGCAGTGGCATCCCGGAGGGCAAGGGATTCGCGGGCTTCCCCGTCTCGGGTCAGTTCCTGCGCAGCACGAATCCCGGGATCGTCGATCAGCATGATGCGAAGGTGTACGGGCAGGCGTCCGTCGGGGCTCCCCCGATGTCCGTACCGCACCTGGACACGCGCTTTGTGAACGGCGAGCGCTCCCTCCTCTTCGGCCCCTACGCCGGTTTCTCCACCAAGTTCCTGAAGGAGGGCTCGTACCTCGATCTTCCCGGGTCCATCCGTCCGTCGAACCTCGTCCCCATGCTCGCGGTCGCCAAGGACAATGTGGCCCTCACGAAGTACCTGGTCACCGAGGTGCTCAAGAACCGCGACGCGAAGAACGAGGCCCTCAACGCGTTCATCCCGTCGGCGGACGGCGACGAGTGGGAACTGATCACCGCCGGCCAGCGTGTACAGGTCATCAAGAAGGCGCCCGGGAAGGGCGGCATCCTGCAGTTCGGCACCGAGGTCATCACCTCCTCGGACGGATCGGTGGGCGCCCTGCTCGGCGCCTCGCCGGGAGCCTCCACGGCCGCACCGATCATGGTGGAACTCCTGAAGCGATGCTTCCCCCGCAACTTCTCCGCCTGGGAGCCCAAGCTCAAGGAGATGCTGCCCGGGTACGGCGTCAAACTCAACGACAATCGGAGCCTGGCCGCAGAAGTCCAGTCGCTGACCAATTCGGTCCTCAAACTCAAGTAACTCGCGGCGGAGCCGGCCAGGCCACCGTCAGCACCTAAGGCAGGTTCCTCTTGTTCCGTCTGGCTCAGCTATCCCTTGCCAATCGCGCCCTGATCGCGCTCATCACGATCCTGGCGTCGGTCTTCGGGTTCATCACGCTCGGGTCACTCAAACAGGAACTCATCCCCTCACTGGAGTTCCCCCAGATCACGGTGCTCTCCACCGTGACAGGAGCATCGCCGGAATACCTCGACCAGCAGGTCAGCGAACCGCTGGAGGCCGCGCTCAGCGGAGTGGAGGGTCTTGAATCCTCGACGTCGACGTCCCGCACCAGCGTCTCGACGGTCAATCTCGTCTTCGTGTACGGAACGGACCTGGACCGGGCACGCGCCCAGGTGGACCGGGCCATCTCGGCTGTCCGGCCGGCACTGCCCGACGGCGTCGAGCCCCAGTCACTGGCGGGCAGCGTCAACGACCTGCCCATCGTCTTCATGGCCGTGTCCTCGGACGAGTCCCTCAGCGAGCTCAACGGCGACCTCGCGCGGCTCACGGTCCCCCGCCTGCAGAAGATCGAGGGCGTCAGAACCGCGGACATCTCCGGCGGCAGCACCCAGCACGTCGCGATCCTGCCCCGTGACGGCGCCCTCGAGGACGCGGGACTGACCGTCGGTGATCTCACCAGCACGCTCGAGGACAACGGTGCTCTGTTCCCGGTAGGTACCCTCGAGGACGACCCCCGCTCCCTGACCATCCAGGCGGGCAGCCGGATCGGGTCGCTGGAGGACATCGCGGCGCTGCCGGTCCTGCCCGCGGAATCGGGGAGTCCCTCCGGCGACGCCGGCACGCCGCCGGCCGCGCCCGACACGGGTACCCCGGACTCCCCAGCGGTGCCGCCGTCCGGGGTACCCGAGCTCCCGGCAGATCCCGAGCCCGCACCCGCGCCCGCACCGATCGTGACGATCGGCGAGGTCGCCGACGTGTCGCTGGCCGACGATGCCCCCACCTCGATCACGCGTACCAACGGCGTCGAGACCCTCGCACTGACCGTGACGAAGGTGCCCGACGGCGACACCGTGCAGATCTCCCAGCAGATCACGGACCTCGTCCCCGAGCTCGAGGCGGAGCTCGGCAACGCTGCCGACATCACGGTGGTCTTCGACCAGGCGCCGTTCATCGAGAGCAGCATCGACGACCTGACGACGGAGGGGATCCTCGGGCTCGGTTTCGCCGTGCTCGTGATCCTCATCTTTCTGCTCTCGGTACGCTCCACGATCGTCACCGCGATCTCGATCCCCCTGTCCCTGCTCATCACATTCATCGGGCTCTCCGTCGCGGGCTATTCGCTGAATCTGCTCACGCTCGGGGCGCTGACCATCGCCATCGGCCGTGTCGTCGACGACTCGATCGTGGTGATCGAGAACATCAAGCGCCACCTCGGATACGGGGAGGAGAAGCGGCAGGCCATCCTCACCGCGGTCCGCGAGGTCGCCGGCGCCATCACCGCGTCGACGCTGACCACCGTGGCCGTCTTCGCGCCCATCGGTTTCGTGGGCGGCCTGGCCGGCGAGCTCTTCCGGCCCTTCGCGGTGACCACGGGCATAGCACTGCTGGCCTCGCTCGCGGTCTCCCTGACCATCATCCCGGTACTGGCGTACTGGATCCTGCCGCGGACATCCTCCCCGCGGTCGACCTCCTCCCCTGCAGAAGCGCCCGCAGCATCGGCGGAACCGGCCGCAGCGACAGCGGTATCGGCCTCGCATCATGGGCGCCACTCCGCCGACGCCCAGGACGACGGGGCCCACGAGGCAGCGCCCGCGGACCGGCCGTCCGTGCTCCAGCGCGGATATCTGCCGATCCTGACCACGACCCAGCGCCACCCCGTCATCACCCTGGTCGCGGCACTGATCGTCCTCGGCGCCACGGCAGCAATGGTGCCGTTCCTGCCGACGAACCTCCTGGGCGGGTCCGGACAGAACTCCCTGTCCATCACGCAGCGACTCCCGGCAGGATCCAGTCTCGCGACCACGGAGGAGGCGGCGAGCCGGACGGAGGAGATCCTGGCGGATGATCCGCAGGTCCAGGACGTGCAGCTGACCATCGGCAACGCCCAGGGTGGTTTCGCCGCCCAGTTCTCGAGCGGGTCGTCCGTCGCATCCTTCACCGTCATCACGGACGAGGAGGCCGACCAGGAAGCGCTGCAGGACTCGATCCGCGCGGAACTCGACGAGCTCGAGGGAGCCGGTGAGATCACGGTGGCGGGCCAGGAGGGCGGCCTGGGCATCGCGAGCACCATCGACATCGACATCACCGCCCCCGACCCCGATTCCCTCGACGCCGCCAATGCCGCCGTCCTCGAGGGAATGGAAGGCCTCGACGGCACCGGAGAGATCACGAGCAACCTCTCGGCGGCCCAGCCCCAGGTCCAGATCGACGTCGATCGTGCGGCAGCCGTCGAAGCCGGCCTGACCGAGGGACAGATCGCAGCACTGCTCGGAGGGAGCATCAGCCCCATTCCGGCCGGGAGCGTCCGCTTCAACGCCGACGACTTCCCGGTCCTGGTCGGCGAGGGCACGGAGATCACGAGCCTGGAGCAGTTGCGCACGCTCCAGCTGCCTACAGCCCAGGGGCCCATTCCCCTCACGGATGTCGCCTCGGTCGAGGAGGTCGAGGTTCCGCTCACGATCACCAGCTCCGACGGTGAGCGCACCGCACGGGTATCGATCACTCCCGTCGACGACGACCTCGGCACGCTGTCGACCGCCGTGACGGACCGGCTCGAGGGCATCGACCTGCCCGACGGCGCCGAAGCCACCGTCGGCGGGGCGACGGCCGAGCAGGCCGAGTCCTTCGGGCAGTTGTTCCTCGCGCTCTGGGCTGCCATCGCCATTGTCTACGTGATCATGGTGGCGACCTTCAAGAGCCTGGTGCAGCCGCTGATCCTGCTGGTGTCCATCCCGTTCGCCGCGACGGGTGCGATCGCACTGCTGCTGATCACGGGGATCCCGCTCGGTCTTCCGTCGCTGATCGGCATGCTGATGCTCGTCGGTATCGTGGTCACCAACGCGATCGTGCTCATCGACCTGATCAACCAGTACCGGCTGCCGCGGGACGGTGTCCCCGGACTGCGGGTCGCGGAGGCCATCCGCGAGGGAGCACGGCGCAGGCTGCGCCCCATCCTGATGACGGCCCTCGCCACGATCTTCGCGCTCATCCCGATGGCACTGGGACTGACCGGTGAGGGTGGATTCATCTCCCGGCCGCTGGCCGTCGTCGTCATCGGGGGGCTCATCTCGTCGACGGCGCTGACGCTGATCCTCGTTCCGGTGCTCTACAGGCTCGTGGAGGGCCGCCGCGAGGACCGTGCCCTGCGACGCACTGCCGCCGGTGCGGCCTGACGAAGCGGATCGAAGGAGGAGGATGTCGGACATGGTGGTTGAACCGGACAGTCCGAAGGACGGTACGCCGTCGGTGCGCCAGTCGGCGGAGACCTGGGAGTCGCTCTTCAGGGCACAGGTGTCCCTGATGCGCCGCATCCGGCAGGACCCCGCGTTCGGTGAGCTTCCGATCGCCGAGTACGACGTCCTGTTCAATCTGACCCGCCGTCCCGCCGGCTGGACCCGCCTGAACGAACTGAACAATCACCTGCTGATCAGCCAGCCGAGTCTGAGCAGGATGGTCGATCGCCTGGAGGCCAAGAACCTGCTGCAGAAGCGGCCGGCCCGGAGCGATCAGCGCGGGGTCGAGGTGGCCCTGACGGATGAAGGACGAGCACTGCAGCGACGCATCGGATCCGCCCACGTGCATCGTATCCAGGAGGTGCTGGGTCCGATCCTGGACGCCGGCGAGATGGAAGAACTGAAGTCGCTGACCGACAGGATCAGCGCGCGCCTGGGCCGGTGACGATCGACGTGCAGCGGCTCCCCGCCCGACCCTATGCTGGTACGGGCGGCGTTCCTCGACGTCGGGCGGGCAGCACCCGTCCGGGCAGGGCGTGCCAGGCGAGAGGAATTCGATGAGTGGCTTCACAGCGGATGCGATCGGCGACCTGACCGGCATGCGGGTGGTGGTCACCGGCGCCAACAGCGGTCTCGGGCTCCAGACCTCGATCGGGCTCGCCCGCGCCGGAGCGCAGGTGGTGCTTGCCTGCCGCGACGAACAGCGCGGACGCGAGGCCGAGAAACGCGTGCGCGCCCGGACCGGCAGCGATCAGGTCGAGATGCGCATCCTCGACCTGGCGAGCCTGGCATCCATCAGGGAGTTCGCCGCCGCTTTCAGCGGACCACTCCACGTACTGGTGAACAACGCCGGCATCATGGCGACACCCAAGGGCACGACCTCCGACGGTTTCGAACTGCAGTTCGGCACCAATCATCTGGGACACTTCGCTCTGACCGGGCTCCTGCTCGAGCACCTGCGGGAGGCCGGATCGGCGCGCGTCGTGACGCTGTCCAGCCTCGCCCACAAGCGCGGCCGGATCGACTTCGACGATCTGCAGTCGGAGCATGGCTACCGGCGCTGGAAGGCCTACGGGCAGAGCAAGATCGCCAATCTGTACTTCATGGTCGAACTCGACCGGCGCGCGCGGGACGCGGGATGGGAGCTGACCTCCGTGGCCGCACACCCTGGCGTGGCCAACACGAATCTGACCGCGGGCATGAACACTCCGGCCGTGTTCGACGTCGTCGGTAACCTCTTCAAGCGGTTGACGCAGTCCGACGCCGCCGGGGCGTTGCCGACGCTCTACGCGGCCACCTCACCGGAGGTCCACGGCGGAGACTACTACGGTCCCTCCGGTCCCGGTGAGACGCGCGGCGCCCCGCGCCTGGTGGCACCGGCCACGCGCGTCCTCGATCGCGACATCGCCGTGCGGCTGTGGAACCGGAGCGTCGAACTGACCGGTGTGGACTACGCGGCCCTGCAGCCGGCGGGGTGAGTGTGTCCGGCAGCGCACCGACGCCGGGGTCCTGCTCCGACATGGTGCAGGCACGAGGCGGGCGAGGCGTCCCGCCGGCCCTACGATGAGGGCATGGATCATCACCCCGTACACACTGTGGAGGGCAACGACCCCCAGCTGACCATGTCACGCAGCGACGCCCCCGACGCTCTCCCGGCACCACCGGTGCTGCTCCTGCACGGCTTCGGGTCGTCGTCGGAGCAGAACTGGGTGGACACGGGGTGGGTGCGGATCCTCAACGAGGCGGGCCGGAACGTGCTCATGATCGATCTCCCGGCGCACGGCGCCAGCGCGGCGCCCGCCGATGCCGGCGCCTACACGCCGAGCCGGATGCGCGCGGACATCCTCCAGATGCTGGCCGACGAGCGCGTGCGACCGCTTCGTGAAAACGAGCCGTCCTCCGGCGTGGACGTGATCGGCTACTCGCTCGGTTCGCGGCTTGCCTGGGAGTTCGGTGCCACCCAACCGGAGTTCGTCCGGCGCATGGTGCTCGGTGGGCCGGGTGCGGGCGACCCGCTCGCGACGTTCGACCTGGCAGGTGCCGAGCGCTTCCTTGCCGGGGGGCCCGAGCCCGACGACGGGATCACCGTGGATCTGCTGCGGATGGCCCGGCTGGGACCGGACAATGATCTGCCCTCGCTCCTGGCTATGGTCTCGGCGATCAAGACCGAGCCGTTCGACCCGCATCATGCCGTGCCGGGGATGCCGGTGCTCCTGGTCGCCGGCGACCAGGACCCGTACGCTCTCGGTCTGGACGACCTCGTTCAGTCGGCTCCGGACGCCAGGATCATGACCCTTCCGGGCAGGACCCACGCCAGCGCGATCACCTCGAGGACCTTCAAGCTCGCTGCGCTCGACTTCCTCGCGTAGCGGGCTACGTTCCCGACGACGGACTCCGCCGACTACTGCTCGGAGCCGCCCTCGTCCTCCTCGGGGTTGAAGTGGCTCGGTTCGTCGCTCGAGGCTGCGGCAACGCCGTCGTCGCTGACGGGGATGGTGCCCTCGGGCCCCGTCCCGTCCGGCTCGTTCCCCTCCGGCCTGTCCGCGTCGTCCTCGCCCTGGTGCTGTGTGCCTTCGGTACTCATGTCGCCTCCCGCATCGTGTCCTTCTGCACTGTGAATCCGCATCGATCCTATGCTCCTGACATGGGGATGGACAGCCACTGCTCAGCTCAGTCGCGGGAGACCTTCCTGAGCGCGACGGCTGCCACGCCGCCGAGCAGGAGCAGGGCTGCTGCTGCTCCGAGTGGCACGATCGAGGCGGCCGCGGCGCCGGAGGTCTCGGCGAGCGCTCCCGCCAGACCGGCGCCGAGGGCAGTGCCGGCGACGATCCCGCTCGCGAGCATCGTCATGACGGTGCCCAGTCCGGTGGGCGGAGCGACCACCGAACCGATCGAGAAGATCGTGACCATGGTCGGTCCGACAAAGATCCCCAGGACGAACAGCACCACCATCATGCCGATGATCCCGCCCGGGAGGGCGAGTGCCGAGGCCGCCGCGGTCATCCCGACGGCCGAGACGATCCAGCGCCGCGTGTGGGCGAACCTCTCGGGCCAGTACGCCACCGAGAGCGCCGCGAACGCCGAGCTCAGCGCCAGGGTGGCGTAGACCAGGCCCGCGGACTCGGCGGCGTCGAACTGCCCCAGGAACGCTGTGAGGAACGTCTGCGTGGAACCGAAGAACGTTCCCATCGCCAGCATGCCGGCCACCGGCAGCAGCACGAACACCGTGCGGACACGCCTGGACGCCGCGCTCGAAACCTCGGGATCGTCGGTGTCATCGTCATGGGACGGGCTCGACCGCGCGTCGCTGTGCAGGACCGTGGGGTGGACGGCGAAGGCGCTCACGAGGGTGATCGTGAGGACCGCGGCGACGGCGAGGGGCAGCCACGGAGCTATCAGGCTCGCGAGCAGACCCACGAGCGCGGGCCCGAGGACGAAAGTGAGCTCATCCGCGGTCCCCTCGTAGGACAGGGCGGTGTCCAGCACGGTGCGTGGACGGCGCCGCGTCATGGCCATCCAGCGCACCCGGGCCAGGGGGCCGATCTGCGGGCAGGTGAACCCCATCGCGAACGCCGAGACCAGGACCACAGCGAGCGCACCGGAGCTGAAGTCCTCGGTCAGCAGGGTCACGACCACGAGGGCGGCGATACCCAGCGTGTTCAGGACTGCCGAGACCAGCAGGACGCTGCGCTGGCCCAGCCTGTCGGCGAGGAACCCGAGCAGTGGTGCTCCCAGCGCGGAGCCGAGGCCGACGGCGCCGGCCGCGAACCCACCGGCGGCGTAGGAGCCACTGGCGGTGGTGACCAGCGTCAGAGCGCCGACGGTGAGCATCGCCAGCGGAAGCCTGGCGAAGAAGCCGATGACGAGGAAGGAGGACCCTGCGAGTCGGGGCAGAACGCCGAACCTGCCGAGGCGCGAACGCCGGACAGGTGCTGTATCCCGTCCCCTCGGATCAGGGGTCGGGTGCTCGGAGGAGACTGGTGAAGGATTCTTGTACATGTGCTTTCCGGGTCCATTCGACGCGCATCGTCCCTCCTCCCGATGCGCCCGACCCGTAGCATCCCAAGTTTACACCCGGGCCGGTTCGTCCACGAGACGAAGAACCGATCCCTGCCGTCCCTTCACGACCTGCAGTTGCGCACCGATGCGCTGCTTCATCTCGGGTACGTGGCTGACCAGCCCCACCACCCGGCCGCCGCTGCGCAGACCCTCGAGAGCATCCATGACCTGCTCGAGTGCCTGCTCGTCGAGGGACCCGAAACCCTCGTCGATGAAGAGCGTCTCGATGTCCAGGCCCCCCGCCTCCTGCTGCACCACGTCGGCGAGCCCGAGGGCGAGGGCGAGGGAGGCCATGAAGGATTCTCCCCCCGAGAGCGTGGAGGTGTCCCGCCTGCTGCCCGTCCATCCGTCGATCACGTTCAGCCCGAGACCGGATCTCCTGTTGCCCGCCCGTGCGTCGCTGTGGACGAGCTGGTAGCGCCCGTCCGACATCTCCACGAGCCGCTCGGTGGCGGCCGCTGCCACCTGCTCCAGGCGTGAGGCGAGGACGTAGGTCGCCAGCGGCATCCTGTAGGCGTTCTCCCCGGCGCCGCGTGCTGTCTCCGCCACCGCACTGACGAGGCGGGCCCGTTCGCGGAGGGGGCCGACCGCCCGTTCGAGGTCTGCGAGCCGGCGCGAGTACGCCTCGAGCTGCGTCACCGAGTGCGCCAGGACCTCTGCACTGATACCGGCCTGCTGCGCCCGTGCGCGCTGGTCGTCGGCGCTGTCCGCGGCGACTCTCTCCTCCTCGTCGGTCGGCGCCCGCAGACCCGCCTGCTCCTCGGCGAGAGCCTCGCGCACCGCGTCGTCGTCCCATGCCGCGTCGAGGCGGTGCCCGGTGACCTCGTGCTCCCTGATCGATCGTTCGATCCGGTCACGGTGCTCCACCGCCAGAAGCGCGGTGCGAGCCTCGTCGACGGAGTCGAACAGGGTCTCGCGCAGGGCCTCCTCGAGCCGCCGGCGCGAGGCTGCGTGATCGGCGCGGGCGCGGCTCAGTGTCTCCTCCGCGTACCGGAGCGCGGCCAGGTCCTCCGAAGCGCCCTGGACGTCCTCGATCCGGTGGGCCAGGGAAGGCGCACCTGCCAGGAGTCCGGCGCGGCGTAGCTCCAGTTCGGCCTCCAGCTCCTGCAGCGAGGAGCGGCGTGACCCTGCATCGTTCCGTCGCTCGCGCAGGTCCTCGACTTCGGCTGCCCGCTGTTCGGCCTCCTGCGTGAGCCGCTCCACGTTCTCCTCGACCACCGCGGACCGGGCATCCGCGGCCTCGGCCTCGTCCAGCCGCCGCTCCGCGGCCCGGGTTGCCTCCGCCGCCTGCTCGGGGGTGAGCTCGCCGATGGCCGCTCCGAACTCCGCGAGCTGGAGCAGCACGGACTCGCGCACGTCCCGCGCCGCGTGCATCGCGGCCTCCGCGTCGTCCTGATCCCTGCGTGCGGACTGCTCCTGATCCAGCGTGACCCTTTCCCCGCCGGACGAGGACACGGGGTCCGGGTGGTCCGGACTGCCGCAGACCGGACACGGCTCGCCGTCCACGAGGTGCTCCGCCAGTTCATCCGCTGCCTGTTCGAGCCTGCGCTGGAGGATCGACAGCCAGTGCTGCTTGAGGGTCAGGAAGTGCTCGGACGCCTCCCGGAAACGCTCGTCGGCTGCAGTGCGGCGTAGTTGCGCCGACCGATGGTCCTGTACCGCCTGCTCGGCGGCGGTTGCGGCGTCCCGCTCGGCACGCAGCCGAGGGACGCCCTCGGCTGCCCTGCGGAGAGGGACGAGACTGTCGAGATCGCTCGCGCGCCGGCGCTGGACGAGGGCCAGCGCCTCGGTGGTGTCCCGGACCCGATCATCGAGATCATCGATACTCGAACCCAGTGTCCGGATCTCGGAGCGGATCCCGAGCAGCCGCTGCTCGTCGGGAAGCGCCGCCCGCAGGACGGCCAGCGCAGCAGCCGAGGCGGCACAGGCCCCGGTCAGTGCTTCACCGGAGAGCTCCGGGGCGCCCGGCCCAGCGGGATCCGCCTCGAGGTACTTCAGAGCAGTGCCATTGTCGCGGGTCCGTTCGAGGGCGGCAGCGTGTGCTGCAGCGGCATGCTCGACGCCCGCTCTCATCTCCTCGTCGAGGCGCAGATCAGCGGCGAGCGACTGCGCCCTGTCATGACGGCGCAGGGCCTCACTCATCGTCGCGATCCCCGCCGCCTGCTGATCCTGCTCACGCTGCTGCTGCCGAAGAGAGCTGAGCAACCCGTGGCGCGTGCGTCTGCCGCAAAGCGAGGCCAGAGCGCCGTCGGCGAGCACACTCTGTTCCTGGAGAGCCATGTGCTCCTCGGCGACGGTGTCCCGTCGGCTCCGCACCGCAGCCACGAGGGCGTCCATGGACGCCGCCCGGTCGGTCGGCGAGTCGACGTCCGTGGACACCGTTTCGGCATCGGTTGCGAGACCATGGCGTTCTGCCTCGTCGACCGCGCGCTGCAGCAGTCGATCCAGCCTGCCCTCCTGCTCTGCGACGTCACGTGAGAGCCGAAGACTCTGCTCCGCGAACAATCGCTCGAGGTCCTCGAAGCGCGTCGTCGAGAACAGTCGCTGCAGCAGCTCCCTCCTGGAGGTGGCGTCGGCGCGCAGGAAGGCCGCGAACTCTCCCTGGGGGAGCATCACCACCTTGGTGAACTGCTCCTTGTCCATGCCCAGGACCGACTGCAGCGCAAGTCCCGCCTCGTCGTTCCGGGTGGATCTGTCCACCCAGCGGGTCCCGACGAGTTCACTGAGGAGCGTCCGGGCCTGCTCCGTGGTCGTGCCGCTCCCCCGCCGTGACGGCCGCTCCCAGGCGGGTGAGCGGGTCACCCGGAAGCGACGATCGGCGGTGGAGAACTCGAGCATGACCTCGGGCGCGACCGACGCGGCAGCGTGATCGCTCCTGAGCCGCTTGGCGCCCTGGCGCACGCCGGGTACCGATCCGTACAGGGCGAAGCAGACGGCGTCGAGCACGCTCGATTTCCCCGCGCCCGTGGGACCGTTGAGGAGGAACAGGCCCTGGCTCGAGAGCGCGTCGAAGTCCACCTGCTGGCGGTCGGCGAACGGCCCGAAGGCCTGGAGCTCGAGGTGGTGGAGTCTCACGGGAGGATCACCTGGCTCTCGTGCGCCAGACTCAGCGCGGTGTCGACCGTCGAGCGGATCAGGGCGACTTCCTCGGTGGAGGCCTTCCTGCCGCGCACGTGCTCCAGGAAACCGCTGCAGATCTCGGCGTCGTCCCGTGCATCGGCGATGCGCCGACCGTAGCTGCGGGCATCCGGAGCCGCGCCGCCCTCGGGCGCGAACGCCAGCACGAGGGTATCGGGGAAGCGTTCCCTCAGGCGCTCCATGGCACGCGCCGGGCGCTCGGGGTCGGTCAGCGTGATGTGGCAGTACGCGTTCCGTGCCCACTCCAGGTCCTCGCGCACCAGCACCTCGGCCAGTGTTCCACGCAGGACCGCCAGGGCACGCGCGGCCGGCCAGTGCACGGAGCGGACCGCGGTGATGCCCTCGGCCCCGACGTCGAGGAGCCAGCCTCCCTTGTCCTGATGCACCTCGGAGAAGGAATAGGCCAGGGGAGAACCCGCATAGCGCACCGTCTCCGAGAGCTGCTGCCGACCGTGCAGATGGCCGAGGGCCGCGTAGTCGAAGCCGTCGAAGAGCTCCACGGGAACAGCTCCCAGCCCGCCGATGGCCAGGTCGCGTTCGCTGTCGGAGCCCGCTCCCCCGGCCGCGAAGCAATGCGCCATGACGATCGACACGATTCGGCCCTCTCCGCCCCTGGACCGCACATCGGTACGGACCGACTCGAGTGCGGCGCCGATGACGGCGGTATGCGTCGGGTTCTTGGCCTGCAGGGTTCCGGCCACCATACGGGGTTCCAGGTACGGCACGCCGTAGACGGCCAGTTCGGCCTCGGGGCCGAGCGGGAACGTCACCGGGCGTGCGGCATCCTCGAGGCGGGTCCGCAGGTGGACTCCGCCCCGGGCGAGGATGCGCCCTCCGAAACCGAGTCGTGTGGCCGAGTCGTGGTTGCCGCTGCTGATCACGATCTGCGCGCCGGCACCCGTCAATCGTTCCAGCGCGTCATCGAACAGGGCGACGACGTCGACGGCCGGCAGCGCGCGGTCGTACACGTCCCCGGCCACGAGAACGACGTCGACCTGCTCCTCGCGCACCGTCTTCTCCAGATTGTCGATGAAGATCCGCTGCGCATCGAGCATGCCCGTGCCGTGGAACGAGCGGCCCAGGTGCCAGTCCGACGTGTGGAGGATCCTCATGCATTTCACGCTACCGCCGCTCCATGACATTCGCGGAACCAGGGCCCCGGGACCGGCAGGCTCCCTAGACTGAGGAGGTGACCAACCACAGCCGGGCGGACAGCACCGCCACCACCGATCAGGGCGCGGCCGAGCCGGCGCCGACCAGCTACGAGGACCGGGTCCTGGGATGTCTCCTCGGGATCATGGCAGGAGACGCCTACGGGCTGCTCCACACCACGGGCGGTGATCCCCGTGCTGCGTTCGTGGATCCGGCTCCGCTCGCGGTCTCCGATGCCACCTCCCTGACGCTCTACAGCACCGACGGCCTGATCGAGGCCCTCGAGTGGGCCAACGACGGCGTCGCCGCCGACGAGACGGCCTGCCTGTGGCTCGCGTACCTGCGCTGGCTGGACCACCAGGGCGAACATCCTCCGGCCAGTGCTCCCGCGCCGCCGCCACGGTGGCTGGACCTGCAGCCCGATCTGCCGCCTGCGGAGCACCCGGACCAGGACACGGTCCGCGCACTTCTCTCGGGCGAGATGGGCACGCGGGCCCGGCCCCTGAATGCGGGGTCGACCGGACCGGGGGCCCTGATGCGCTCGGCCCCCTTCGGCCTCGTCCCGCGCATCCCCGCGACCATGGTCGAGCGGCTCACGCTCGACGCCGCAGCACTCACCCACGGCGGCACCGGGGCCACGGAGCCCGCCGCGGCCTACAGCGGCATCATCCGTTCCCTCGTCATCGAGGGCGGATCCCTCACCGCAGCACTCGGTGACCGTGCCCCTGACGGTCCCGGTCCGACACGCGATGCAGCCGCTCCCGCAGGACCTGCGGCAGCACCGACAGCGGCCGGGACGCTGGCTGCCGCCCTGCAGGCCGTACGGGAGGGCACGGCGGCGACGGACTCTCCCGATGAGCAGATGGCGACGGCGCTCGCCCGGGCCGTCGCTCCCGGCGCCGCGGATGCCTCACCTGTCATAGCGGCATCGCTGACCGGCGGTGTCCTGGGTGCTCTCCACGGAACCGCGGCGCTGCCGTCCGCGTACCTCTCCTCCCCCGGCACACCCGAGGTCGTCCGCACGATGGCGCGGAAGCTTCTGGCCGCGACGACGGGCACCTGAGTGCACCGGGGACGGACCGCGTGCCTCTAGGCTGGGGAGCATGTGGAATCCACGCGAACTCCCCGACCTCTCAGGCCGGCGCATCCTCGTCACCGGCGGCAACGCGGGTCTGGGCTACTTCGCCTGCGAGCAGCTCGCCGCAGCCGGAGCGAGCGTCGTCATGGCCTCGCGCAGCCAGGACAAGGCGGAGCGGGCCATCAGTGCCATCCGTGGGCGGTACCCGGAGGCCGATGTCGCCTTCCAGGAGCTCGATCTCGCCGACCTCTCCTCCATCCGGGCCGCCGTGGGCTCGATCACGGCGGGAGGGGCACTTTCGGGGCTCCTGGCGAACGCCGGCGTGGTGGGCTCTGCCGAGCGGCAGACGACGGCGGACGGTTTCGAACTGCAGTTCGGCACCAACCACCTCGGTCACTATGCGCTGATCGCCCAGCTGCTGCCCGCCCTCTCCGCCGCAGGTGCGCGCATAGCCCACCTCGGGAGCATCAGTCACCGCTGGGCGAGGCTGACGCCGTCGTCCCTGCAGCCGTCGTCGTACCGGAACGCCCAGGCGTATGCGACCTCGAAACTGGCTGTCACGGCCTTCGGTCTCGAGCTCGCGCGTAGGCTCGAACTGACCGGCAGCCGCGCCACGAGCGTGGTGGCTCATCCCGGTTTCGCCGTGGGTATGCTCACCCCCGACCGCCCCGGCGTCGCGGCACACAAGGATGCGCCCGGGTGGCAGCAGCGCGCCATGTCGACCGTGGCCCAGGGCAAGGACGACGGCGCCTGGCCGCTGGTGCGGGCGGTGACCGACCGGTCGATCCCCAACGGCGCCTACTGCGGGCCTGCCGGCTGGTTCCAGCTGAAGGGCCGGCCCACCCTGGTCCCGGTCAAGCGCCATGCCCGCGACAGCAACGCCGCGTCCCGGCTCATCGACCTCTCGGAGCGTCTCACCGGCATCGAGCTGCGCTTCTGAGTGTTCCTGTGGGGATCTCGAGCGTCAGTGCAGAACGGGCTATCGTCCGCCCGACGGTGCGGATACGCCGGTCAGCTGCAGGAACTGGTCCTCCGACAGGACGTCGATCGAGTGGCCGCGCTCCTTCAGCTCCAGCACACGCCGGACCTTTCCGGTGACCCGTCCGTGGCGCAGGTCGGCGACGACGAAGCCGTCGCCCACCACCAGCATCGTGGTGCGTCGCGTGACCGAACTGGCCGGCTGGGCGCCGAGCCGCGCGGCTCGTTGCTTCGCCTGCGGACGCGGTATGCCGAGGGTTCCGGTGAAGACCACGGTCTGGCCGTAGAGCGGATGGTGGGGGTCCGCCTGCGTGTCGGGACTCGGGTTCAGGCCCTCCTCGGGCCAGCCCGACCAGCCGGTCGACGTCGCAGCACGGCCCAGGGCGGTCCGGGTGGCCTTCGAGACGTCATCGACCCCCGGAGCGTACTGCTCGGACCGCGACAGCGGGAGGCTGTGGATCTCCAGCACCTCCTCGACGGATGCGGCGTCGAAGCGGGCCGCGATGTCCATCATGATGCCGGCACACGCGCGGGCGTCCTCGACGGCGTCGTGATGATTGAGCAGCGGCACTCCGGCGGCTTCCGCGACGAAGGGCAGCGAGTAGGACGGCAGGGAGTAGCTCCGGCGGGAGAGGAGCACGGTGCAGGCGTAGTCCCAGGCCGGCCCGGGGAGTGATGACACCTCGAGGGCGGAGCGGATGACGCCGAGATCGAAGGCGGCATTGTGTGCCACGAGGACGTCCGAGCCGATGAATCCGCCGATCTCGGGGAAGAGCTCACCGAAGCGCGGGGCATCCTCGACCATCCTCGCGGTGATGCCGTGGATCGCGATGTTCCGGGAGTCGAAATGATCGTGGCCGGCAGGTGGCCGCATGAGCCAGGAGGCTTCCTCCACGATCCGCCCGTCCCTGACCTTGGTCAGGCCGACGGCGCAGGGTGAGCCGCGGAACCCGTTCGCTGTCTCGAAGTCGATGGCCGTGAACGTGATTCCCACGCCCCTACTTTACCGGGTTCCCGACCGGTTCCCTCATCCTCGGCGCTTACACCGCGCCACCAGTGAGCAGTTCCCGCGCTGCCTCCACGCCGCGGTAGCCCGCCGCCCAGCGAGGCCGGACGAAGTCCTCGCGGGACAGGACGAGATGCTGCTGCACTTCCGTCTCTCCGGGGCGGGCCTCGATCAGCGTGGTGCCGTTCGGGGTGTACCCGAGGCGGCGTGAGACCCCGAGCGAGGCCCGGTTCCAGTCCGCCGCCTCGGACACGGCCGACGTCGCGCCCAGGTGGTCGAACGCGAACTGCAGCACCGCGGCGCGCATCTCGGTACCCAGTCCCCTGCCCTGGACCTGCCTGGTCAGCCAGGAGCCGGAGTGCACCCTGCGCAGCAGCGGGAAGGAGCGGGCCATCAGATCCTGGAGGCCGATCACGCGTCCCTCGTGCAGGACGGCGAAGCTGATCGTCCAGGCCTGGGCTGCGACCTCTGCCCTGGTCCGCCACACGTGCGCGGCGGTCCCGGCGGTGAGGGCATCCGGGGGCGCATCGGTCCAGGGCACGCTGAAGGGCATCTCGGCGGGATCGTGGATGCCCTTCAGCGCCGCGTCGATCAGCTCCGGCAGGTGCTCGTCGCGTACCGGGGTCAGGACGAGCCGCGGCGTGGTGATGACCAGCCCGAAGAGCGGCCAGATCCGAATCAGCGACTCCGGTGCACCGGAGTACTCGTGCGGTTCGCTCACTGGGCCCGCTTCCGCCGGTGTGCGCGGATCTTCGAGACCACGAAGTAGCCGAGGAACAGGACGACGGCGATGATCACGATCCACTGGAAGATCCCGGCGTACTCCTCGACGACCCCCCAGTTCTCGCCCAGGTAGAAACCCGCCAGGACGAAGATCGAGTTCCAGATCAGACTGCCCGCAGTGGTGAGGAGCAGGAACTTCGCCACGGGCATGCGCTCGATACCGGCCGGGATGGAGATCAGGCTCCGGAAGATCGGGAGCATCCTGCCGAAGAAGACGGCGCGGTACCCGTGCCGGTCGAACCACGCCTCCACCCGGTCGACGTCCTCCAGGTCCACCAGCGGTACCTTCGAGACGAGGCGGCGCATGCGGTCCCGTCCCAGCCAGGCACCGATGGCGTAGAGCGCGAGGGCTCCGACGACCGAGCCCAGCGTGGTCCAGATGATCGCCTCGACGAGGGAGAAGTTCCCGCGGCTCGCGGTGAACCCGGCCAGGGGAAGGATCACCTCGCTCGGTAGCGGCGGGAAGAGATTCTCGAGGGCGATGGCCAGCCCTGCGCCGGGCGCGCCGATGGTCTCCATCAGACCGACGGCCCAGTCCGCGACGCCGCCGAGGGAGGAGCCGTCCGACGTCGTCGTGGTGGCGACCTGGAATGTGCCGACTGCCTGGGTGAAACTCACGATGTGTCTTCCTCTTCGGGCGTCCTGTGCGACGGCCGGCTTGCGGTGGACCCTGACGGGTGGTGGTGTCAGAGGGGTTGGCTGACGCTCAGGCGAGCGCGCGGACCAGGTGGGGCAGCAGGGCCCTGAAGGCGATGCCACGATGGCTGATCGCGTTCTTCTCCTCGGGGGAGAGTTCGGCGCAGCTGCGGTCGAGCCCTTTCGGGACGAGGATCGGGTCGTAGCCGAAGCCTGCGGTCCCCCGCGGAGCACCCAGCAGGCGCCCGTCGAGCCGGCCGCTCTCGACGTGGCTGCTGCCTGCGGCGTCGGGCGGATGAGCCAGCGCCGCAGCGCAGACGAAGCCGGCTCCCCGATACTCTGCGGGGATATCGGCGAGCTGGGCGAGCAGGAGCTCGAGATTCGCGGTGTCGTCACCATGGGTACCGGCCCACCGGGCGGAGAAGATGCCGGGTGCGCCCCCGAGGACGTCCACGGCAAGGCCCGAGTCGTCGGCGACGGCGACGAGCCCGGTGGCCCGGGCGGTCTGTTCGGCCTTGAGCAGCGCGTTCTCCTGGAAACTCACGCCGCTCTCCACGACGTCGGGAGCGCCGGCGGCCGCTGCATCGATCACCTGGGTGTCGACGTCGAGCCCGGGCACCGTGCCGCGCAGCAGGTCGCGCAGCTCACGCAGCTTGCCGGCGTTCCGGGTGGCCAGCACGAGGCGGGGCTGCGCGGCATCAGCCATTCCGGGAGTCCCCGAGGGCATCCTGCTGGATCTCGGCGAGCCGGGATGTCCCCTGCAGTGCCAGGTCCAGCAGGGCATCGAGCTCGGCACGGTCGAAGGGTGCACCCTCGGCCGTGCCCTGCACCTCGACGAACGCCCCCGAGCCGGTGACGACGACGTTCATGTCCGTCTCGGCGCGGACGTCCTCGACATAGGGAAGATCGAGCATGGGGACGCCGTCGATGATGCCCACGCTGATCGCGGCGACGGTGTCGGTCAGCGGCGATGCCGAGGCCGGGATCAGCTTCTTCTCCTTCGCGTGGGCGATGGCGTCCGCGAGGGCCACATAGGCGCCCGTGATCGCGGCGGTCCGGGTGCCGCCGTCGGCCTGGAGGACATCGCAGTCGAGGACGATGGTGTTCTCCCCGAGAGCCTTGGTGTCGATGACCGAGCGCAGCGACCGGCCGATCAGGCGGGAGATCTCGTGGGTCCTACCCCCGATCCTGCCCTTGACCGACTCGCGCGCCGAGCGCGTGTTCGTCGCGCGGGGCAGCATGGCGTACTCGGCGGTCACCCAGCCAGTTCCCTCACCCTTGAGCCAGCGGGGCACACCGGCCGTGAACGACGCCGTGCACAGGACCCGGGTGTCACCGAACTCGATCAGGGCGGAGCCCTCGGCCTGCTTCGACCAGCCCCGCGTGATGCTGATGGGGCGCAGTTCGTCCGGCGTCCTGCCGTCCGCGCGCGGTGGCTGGGATGCAGTGCCGGGATCGGTTGCCGGTGAGGAGTTCGCGGAGGTCATGATTTCCAGTCTAGACGGGGCCCGGCGCGGGACCCCGTTCAGGACCGGGCTGTCCTGCCTCCGGTCTCAGACCTGGTAGGACACACCGGCGACGGCCACGGCCAGCTGACCGTCGTAGCTCTCCCGCGCCTCCCCGATGGAGACGTTCGCGTCGTTCCAGATGGGCAGATGGGTCAGGAGCAGCCGCTTCACGGCGGCCCGGGTCGCGATCTCACCGGCGCGCCGGCCGGTCAGGTGCACACCGGTGATGGCATCGTCGCGTCCCTCGTGGAAGGCAGCCTCGCACAGGAAGAAGTCGGCGTCGCGCGCAGCGTCCAGGACACCCTCACAGGTGTCGGTGTCGCCGGAGTAGGCGAGCACCCGCGAGGTGACATCACCGTCCAGGCCCGTCATGGGCGCCTCGACCCGCAGGGCGTAGGCCTCCTCGACGGGATGGACCACCTGGTACGGCGTGACGGTGAACGGACCCACGGAGACCGCTGAGCGATCGGCCCAGGAGCGGAAGTCGAAGTCCTCGTGCATCCCCGGATCGAGCTCGAGGCCGTAGGCGCTGGCCATCCGGTCGGCCGTCGCCGCGGGCCCGTAGACGGGGATGCGGGACCTCTCCCAGCCCGCAGGATCCCACCGGACAGCGACGTGCAGCCCGCACAGATCCATGCAGTGGTCCGGATGGAGATGCGACAGGAAGATGGCGTCGATCCCCCGCAGATCGGTGTAGCGCTGCAGGGCACCGAGCGAGCCGTTGCCCAGGTCGAGCAGGATCCGCCAGGTGCGGCCCTCCCACTCGGCGCTGAGGAGATAGCAGGACGCCGGTGACTGGGGGCCGGGGAAGGATCCGCTGCAGCCGACGATCGTGAGCTTCATGATCGCTGCGCTCCCGCTGCGGCGGCCATGTCCGGCGTGATGCGCGCGAGGCTGCCGGTGGGGTACTGCGCGGCGACGTGGTCCAGGTGCTGCACGCTGAGGACCTCCGGGCCGAGGAAGCGCCGGGCGAGGACCTCGAAACTCGCCGCGTCTCCCGTGGCGACGAACCGATGCGCCCCCGGATCGGACCCGGAACGCTCGAGCTGGTGGGAGACGAGGGCGCGGTAGACGTCCTTCGCCGTCTCCTCGGCGCTCGAGACGAGCGTGACGCCGTTGCCCATGACGTAGGAGATGACCCCGGTGAGCAGGGGGTAGTGGGTACAGCCGAGCACGAGCGTGTCCACGTCCGCGGCCTTCAGCGGTGCAAGGTACTCCTCGGCCGTACGCAGCAGCTCCGCGCCTCCCGTGATGCCCGCCTCGACGAACTCGACGAACGCCGGGCACGCCACCGACGTGAGCTGAAGATGCGTGGCCGCGGCGAAGGTGTCGTCGTAGGCCCGGGAACCGATGGTCGCCGTCGTGCCGATCACCCCCACGCGGCCCGAGCGGGTGGCGGCCACCGCGCGGCGTACTGCGGGCTGGATCACCTCGATCACCGGGATCCCGTAGCGCGCGGTGTACCGTTCCCGGGCATCGCGCAGCACTGCGGCCGACGCCGAGTTGCAGGCGATCACCAGGAGCTTCACGCCGGAATCGACGAGCTCGTCCATGACACCGAGCGCGTAGGCACGAACGCGGGCTATCGGCAGGGGCCCGTAGGGGCCGTTCGCGGTGTCCCCGACGTACATGGTCGATTCGTGGGGCAGCTGGTCTATGACGGAGCGAGCGACCGTCAGCCCTCCGACGCCGGAGTCGAAGATCCCGATGGGCGCTTCGCTGCGGTCCGCCTTCGCTGGCATGGAACTCATGACCACTGACACTAGGGCGTGCTGCTGACGAAAACTATTCGAGCACCCGTGGCCTTGATCACACGCGGACCTGCCCCCGGCGGGCGTGAGGATCAGCGCTGCAGTTTGGAGGCCTTGAGCAGGGCCTGCACGAGCGACTCCTGCAGCCAGGTGATGAAGTTGTAGACGAGAGCCAGATACGACTCCACGTTCTCGACGTCCTTGGAATCGGCGATCTCGTGGAGGCGTTCGGCGTCCTCCTCCGATTCGATGCTCAGGCGGTCCGCGAGCACGAGCCGGACGTCGTTGAGAGCCTGCGCGAGCAGCCGGGCCTGGTCGTGATTGAGGGTCATCGGATTCGACTCGATCAGCAGCGCACTTCCGCGCAGCGCGCCGATCTTCTGCTCCCGCAGGGAGCGCTCGGTCAGGCGGCGGAACGCCAGCGCCTCGTCGTCGTCCCCGCGGACGGCGTCGGGCAGGAGCCTGTGGACCGCGGAGTCGTCGGGGGCGGTCGCCGCGGCGTCGGCGTCGGACATCCCCACCAGTGCTGCGAGCGGATCCTCACTGGGCGCCGTCTCGGGCTCGAGCATGGAGACGACGTCGTCGAGCAGCGCGCCGAGCAGGCGTGCCTCACCCGGTTCCAGCGCTCCGGTGATCCCGCGTCGGGTGGACTTGAACGGTTTTGCCATGGATCGGCTACTCGCTTCCGGCTTTCTCGAAGGTGGCCCACAGTCCGTAGGAGTGGAGCGCGACGGTGTCCTGTTCCACTTTCTCGCGGGTGCCCGAGGCGACCGCGGACCGGCCCTCCTCGTGGACCTCGAGCATGAGGGAGCGGGCCTTGGCCTCGCTGTACCCGAAGTAGTTCTGGAACACGTAGCTCACGTAGCTCATCAGATTCACCGGGTCGTTCCAGACCACCACGACCCAGGGCTGATCGAGGTCGGTGTTCCCGGCCGTCCGTACCGCTTCCTGCGTGTCGGTGCCGGTTGCAAAGCCTACTGTCATGGGATCGATTCTAGTTCGCATCGGCATCGCATCGGGCCGCACCCGGGTTCGGCTACGCACACAGCGCAGGCCCGGCTATCGTTTTGACAGTGACCGACCAGCAGACCACAGTCTCGCCTGCCGCCCAGAGCCTTCCGCCGGGCACCGCGAGGACACCGAACAGTGCCCTCTTCACCGACCAGTACGAACTCACGATGCTCCAGGCGGCGCTGCACTCGGGCGCCGCCCACCGCCGTTCGGTCTTCGAAGCCTTCGCGCGCCGCCTGCCCACAGGCCGGCGCTATGGCGTGGTGGCCGGAACGGGCCGGCTCCTGGAGGAGCTCGCCTCCTTCAGCTTCGACGATCCGCAGCTGTCCTTCCTCAGCGACCACCGCGTCGTCGACGACTCGACGCTGGCGTGGCTCGCCGACTTCCGCTTCACCGGCTCCATCTCGGGCTACGCCGAGGGCGAGGTCTACTTCCCGCACTCCCCCATCCTGACCGTCGAGTCCACGTTCGCCGAGGCCTGCATCCTCGAGACCCTGATCCTGTCGATCCTCAATCACGACAGCGCGATCGCCTCCGCTGCCTCACGCATGACCGGCGCCGCGGCCGGCCGGCCCTGCATCGAGATGGGCTCACGCCGCACGCACGAGGAGGCCGCGGTTGCCGCGGCCCGGGCCTCGATCATCGGCGGCTTCGCCAGCTCGTCCAATCTGGAGGCGGGCCGCCGGTACGGCATTCCCACGGTGGGAACGGCGGCGCACTCCTTCACCCTCCTGCACGACTCCGAGCGGGCGGCCTTCGAGGCGCAGGTGGCGTCACTGGGTCGCGGCACCTCGCTGCTCGTGGACACCTACGACGTCGAGCAGGGCGTGCGGACCGCCGTCGAGGTCGCGGGAGCCGAGCTCGGGGCCGTCCGGCTGGACTCGGGCGACCTCGTGGCCCAGGCACGCTGGGTGCGCCAGCTCCTGGACGACCTCGGCAACAGCAGCACGCGGATCGTGGTCACCTCCGATCTCGACGAGTTCGCCATCGGACTCCTCGCCTCCGCTCCGGTGGACTCCTACGGGGTCGGCACCTCGCTGGTCACCGGCTCCGGCGCGCCGACGGCCGGCATGGTCTACAAGCTCGTCAGTCGCCAGGACGACGACGGCGTGTTCGTCGCGGTCGCCAAGGCATCGAAGAACAAGGCCTCCGTGGGCGGACTGAAGCATGCACTACGGCGTCTCGACGCCAAGGGTGTGGCGCAGGCGGAGGTCGTGGGGGTCGGTATCGAACCGACCGAGGACGGCAACGACCGTCCGCTCGTGGAACAGTTCGTCCGGGACGGCGTCGTCCTCGACGGCTGGACCGGTCCGTCCGCCGTCACCCGCGCCGCGGACCGGCACGCCCGATCCGTCGTCGAACTGCCGGGAGCATGCCGGCGCCTGCAGCGCGGCGAACCCGTCATCCCCACCGAGTACGAGGAGCCAGCATCATGACCCGAGCCCTGATCATCGTCGATGTCCAGAACGACTTCTGTGAGGGCGGGTCCCTCGCCGTCGACGGCGGAGCCCGGACGGCAGCAGGGATCAGCGATCACATCGACGAACACGCCGGAACCTACGACTACGTGGTCGCGACCCAGGACTGGCACATCGATCCGGGGGCACACTTCTCGGAGTCGCCCGACTTCGTCGATTCCTGGCCGGTTCATTGCGTCGCCGCGACGAAGGGCGCCGATTTCCACCCGGATCTGGACATCGAGAGTGTCGACGCCTTCTTCCGCAAGGGCCAGTTCGAGGCCGCCTACTCCGGGTTCGAGGGGGTCAAGGCACCGGACGACGAGGTACCGACGGGCGATCAGAAGCTCGGCGGCGACACTGCGGAGCCGGCCGAGAACCCGCTGACGCTCGACGACTGGTTGCGGGACCACGACGTCGACGAGGTTGCGGTCGTGGGCCTGGCGACGGACCACTGCGTCCGCGCCACGGCTCTGGACGCACTGGAGGCCGGGTACTCGGTCTCCGTGCTCACGGCACTGACCCGTGGTGTCGACGAGGACCGCTCCGAGCAGACCCTGGAGGAGCTGGAGTCGGCGGGCGCCGAACTGGTGCGCTGAGCGGGCCCGTTTCCTGCTTCCTACGTCTCCCCTACTTCCTGCCGATGAACCAGTCCTGCAGCTTCTGCAGTCTGCGCCGGAGCTGGTCCTCGTTCGCCTGTGCCACGGCCGGCCCGCCGCACTGGCGCCGCAGCTCGGTGTGGACCTGGCCGTGCGGCATTCCGGTGCGTGCGGCCCACGCGGAGACGTTCTTCGCCAGCTGCCCGCGGAGTTCCGTGAGCTGTCGGTGATCCACCACGGCCGGCTCTGCTTTCGGTGCGGCAGCCGGCCCCCTGCTGCGCCTCGACTGCTGCTCGTGCTGGCGCTGGCGCAGCAGATGACCCACCTGATCGGCGTCGAGCAGACCGGGGATGCCGAGGAAGTCCAGTTCCTCCTCACTGCCCATCTCGCCTCCCGTGCCGAATTCACCGCCGTCGAACAGGACACGGTCGAAGGACGCCTGCGACTCGAGCGCCTCGAACTTCTGCTTCGTCAGGGAGTCCGAAGCCTTGTCCTCACGGTTCGCTGCCTCCAGCAGATCGTCCTCGAGGCCCAATCCCTCGTCGTCCTTCCCGGGGCGGTCGAGGGCGTGGTCGCGCTCCATCTCGAGCTGATTGGCCAGGGCCATGAGATTGGGCACCGAGGGCAGGAAGATCGACGCCGTCTCACCGCGGCGTCGGGCGCGGACGTAGCGTCCCACGGCCTGGGCGAAGAACAGGGGTGTCGCGGTCGAGGTGGCGTAGACACCGACGGCCAGGCGCGGGACATCGACGCCCTCGGACACCATGCGGACGGCGACCATCCAGCGCTTGTCCCCCGAGGAGAAGTCCTCGATCTTCGCGGAGGCCTTGGCGTCGTCGGAGAGGATGACCGTCGGCGACTCGCCCGTGATGCGCTTGAGCTGACCGGCGTAGGCACGGGCGTCCTCGTGATCGGTCGCGATGACCATGCCGCCGGCGTCGTGGACGGTGCGGCGGACCTCCGTCAGTCGCTTGTCCGCCGCGGCGAGGACGGACGGGATCCACTCCCCCGTCGGGTTCAGTGCGGTGCGCCAGGCCTGGGCGGTGACGTCCTTGGTCACGGCCGACTCACCGAGCGAGGCTGCCATCTCCTCGCCCGCGCTGGTCCGCCAGCGCATCTGCCCCGAATAGGCCATGAACATGACGGGCCGGACCACGTGGTCGCCAAGCGCCTGCCCGTAGCCGTAGGTGAAGTCGGCCTTCGAGCGGCGGATCCCGTCGCGATCCTCGGCGTACTCCACGAACGGGATCGCCGCGGTGTCGGACCGGAAGGGCGTCCCCGTGAGAGCGAGACGGCGGACGGCGGGATCGAAGGCCTCACGGATGCCCTCCCCCCAGGAGAGCGCGTCGCCCCCGTGGTGGATCTCGTCGAGGATGACGAGCGTGCGGGCGGCCTCGGTCTTGGCGCGGTGCAGCATGGGCTTGCTGGCCACCTGCGCGTAGGTCACGGCGACGCCGATGAAGGCCCCGCCGTGGCGGCCGTCGGCGTTCCTGAAGTTCGGGTCGATCGCGAGCCCCACCCGCGCAGCCGCGTCGGCCCACTGGCGCTTGAGGTGATCGGTGGGAGCGACGATCGTCACGCGGTTGACGACACCGCGGTCCACGAGCTCCGTGGCCACCCGGAGCGCGAAGGTCGTCTTGCCCGCACCGGGGGTAGCGACGGCCAGGAAATCACGCGGGGATTCACGGAAGTACTTCTCCAGCGCCTCGCTCTGCCACTGGCGCAGCTTGGGCGCCGTGCCCCAGGCAGCGCGCTCCGGATACGCGGGCGGCAGGGTCGCGCCGGCACCGAACAGGGTGTCACTACTCACGCCGGGACAGTACCTTCCATCGACTTGCTGGGTGTGCGATCGGGGCCGTCCTCAGCTGAGCTCGCCCCTCTCAGACCCGAAACTATACCCGCTGCCGTGAACACCCACAGAGCCAGCCAGATCACAACGAAGGTGGGCAGGTGTCCCGGATTCCCGTCGTCGCGCAGGAGTGCGAAAAGGGCTCCGGCCCCAGCCGTTCCGACCACTCCACCCAGCTGGTCCGAGATCTGCAGGGCTGCCGAGTTCCGTCCCTGTTCGTGCTGCTGCGAGAGCTTGAGTACCAGGACGGAGGTGCTCGAGAGCGTCATGCCCATCGCAAACCCCGAGAAGGCCCACACGAGGGCGAGGACGCCGAGCGGTGCCTCCGCCGTCGTCGCGAGGGCGAATCCACCGAGCGACAGCGAGAGGATCGAGGAACCGGCCACGAGCAGCCACTTCCGGTCGAAGCTCACGCGCGCCTGCACGAAGGACCCGGCACTCCAGCCGATCGCGCCGGCGCTCAGGGTCAGACCTGCCGTACCGGGGTCGATGCCGCGCGAGGTCACGAGCATCAGCGGGATGAACGCCTCGGTGCCGAAGAAGGCGACGTTGACGAACCCGCGCGTGGCGATGATGCTGGGCAGACCACGCGCCAGGACCATCGTGCCCCTGGGCAGCAGGGCCGGCAGCACGAGGAGGACGACGACGACTCCCGCAGCTGCCAGGACAGCCAGACTCCACACGGTACCGGCGTCCGAACGGGCGGTATCGGCCAGTCGCACCACCGCCCACTGCGCTGCGAACACTCCGCCGGCGAGCCCGAATCCACGAAGGGTCCGGGCCTTGGCAGGACCTGTGTCCGATGCCTCCAGCGGGCCGATCCTCCGGGTCCTGGGCCGGACCAGGAGGAAGGCTGCGAGCACGATCGGAGCCACGCCGAGAAAGACCCACCGCCAGCCGAACTGTACCGTGACGAAGCCCGCGATCACGGGACCGACGAGTGCCGGGAGAACCCAGGCGGCGGCGAGCCACCCGAAGACCACGGGCTGGACCTGTTGCGGGAAGGATCGTCCGATGACCACGTACACCGCCACGATCATGAACCCTCCGCCCAGGCCGGACACGGCGCGGCCGACGGTGACGAGCCAGAAGTCGGGGGCAGCACCTGCCGCCAGGAGTCCAGCGATCATCAGTGCCATACCGACACCGAGCGCCGGACCGGGGCCCTTGCGATCGGACCACGAGCCGGCGACGACAGTGCCGAGCAGCGACGCCGTCAGGTACATGGAGAAGGCCAGACCGTAGCTCGACTCCCCGGAGAGTTCCCGGGCTACGACGGGCATCGCCGTCACCACCGCCATCGCCTCGAATGCGGCGCAGGTGATGATGGCGAGGATCCCGAGTGTGAGGGGTCGCAGCTCGGGTGACATTGCCCCGACGGCGTCGTTCCTGACGTTCTTCATTGCACCCGGTGTTCTGGTTGTCCTGGTCGTGTTCTGGTGGGTCTCCCGGGCTGCGGCCGAACTCGTGCGCTCCAGGCGGGGCTGCTACTTGTCGGAGTCGTCCTTGCCCGGTCGAAGACCGTTGTAGATCTCCTTGCACTCCGGGCACACCGGGAACTTCTCGGGGTCGCGGCCGGGGGTCCACACCTTGCCGCACAGAGCGATCACGGGCTCTCCGCTGAACGCGGACTCCATGATCTTCTCCTTGCGGACATAGTGCGCAAAGCGTTCCGCGTCCCCGGGCTCCACCTCCTGCCGGAGTTCCTCGCGTTCGATCGTTGCGGTGGAGCCACCGGTGCCGGACTCCAGGGGGTCGTTCTCGAAGGGATCAGCAGGCATAGTCATGGATCCAGTCTATCGTCCGATGCACCGGCCGAAGAAGGGTCCGGGACTGTCCTGTCACCATCGTCCGCACCGTCCTTCCCGGGCCCCTCCGAAAACTTTTCCACAAATAACCGGGAAAGGCTCCATTCGGGTCCTGCGGACGCGGAAATGTCAGTGGCGCGCGGGACAATGAAGACATGGCAACGAACGCGGAGCAATGTGTGGAACTCGAGCGGATCTCCGCTCTACTTGTTTCGCTGAGCGCCGAGAAAGCCCGCATCGACGCGGAGATCGCGGCCACCACCGAACAATTGCGGGAGCTCTTCGAGGAGCGCTTGCTGGACACCATGTATTCCAGTGAATCCAGAGCGAAGGAAGAGTGCATTCGCCAGGAACGGCGGAAGACGAATATTGCAGACACGACGAC
This sequence comes from Arthrobacter echini, assembly GCF_004803505.1. Classification (GTDB taxonomy): domain Bacteria; phylum Actinomycetota; class Actinomycetes; order Actinomycetales; family Micrococcaceae; genus Arthrobacter_D; species Arthrobacter_D echini. The sequence continues at coordinate 101,648 of NZ_SSWH01000007.1, read as the reverse complement.
TGCCACCGAGATCGCGTGTCTGCTGCGTATCTCCGAGCGGGCCGCGCATCGCCTCGTCCAGCATTCTGCGCTCCTGGTCAATCATCACCCTCGGACACTCAGTGCGCTGCGGGGCGGTGAGATCTCGTGGAATCACGCATCGGCACTCCTGCACGAATACGCCGGCCTGCCCCACGGCACTGCCGCGCTCGTCGAGGACAGGCTGCTCCCCATTGCCGTCACCACCACCGTGTCACGTCTTGCGTACCGAGCACGCAAGCTCAGGACGGAGGTGCATCCCGATGCACTCGAGGGACGTCGGCGGGCTGCATCGCTGCGGAGGCGGGTCGACTTCGAACCGGCCGACGACGCCATGGCATGGCTCCATGTCCTCCTGGATGCCACGGATGCAACGGCGATCGATGCCCGTCTGACTCGCCTCGCGCGAACCCTGGAGGCTCCCGAAGAACGGCGCACACTTCCGCAGCTGCGCACCGACGTCCTCACCGATCTGCTGCTCGACGACGCCCCGAGCGAGGACTCCGGGTGGTCGGCCGACCGGGCACCGTACACTTCGGACCAAGGCGACGCTGTCGACGCTGCTGGTCCTGGTCGCGTCGGCGCGGAGTATCACGCGCCGGTTCGGGCCCACATCAACGTCACCGTTCCTGTCCTGACGCTTCTTGCCGTGGATGATGCTCCTGCCGATCTCGAGGGGTACGGTCCTATCCCGGCAGACATAGCGCGTCGGCTGGCTGCGCATGCTCCGTCATTCACCCGCCTGCTCACCCACCCCGAGACCGGAGCCGTACTCAGCGTGGGTCGCTCCAGCTACGCGGTACCTGCCGATCTGAAGAAATGGTTGCGGGTCCGCGATAGAACCTGCCGACATCCGGGATGCTCCGTTCCGGCGTCCCGCTGCGAACTGGATCACACCCGACCATGGTCCCAGGGCGGACCTACCTCCCACGACAATCTTGCTCACCTGTGCCGCAAGCACCACATGCTGAAGAGCGAGGGCATCTGGCACTACGAACAGGAGGACGGCGGAGTGCTGACGGCGACCTCTCCGGCCGGCGCCGTGTACGAGTGCGGAGTCGAGGCGCCGCCCGGTTGAGCTAGCGCTCGGGGGGCTCACAGCCGATACCGGTGGGGTTCTCGATGCAGTCCTGGCTCACACTGTGACCCTTCGTGCGCCAGATGCTCATGAGGTGGGGCTCGGACACGACAGCAGCCTCACCGGCCACCGGTTGGAACGGCCCACCGTCCACTGAGTAGTCCCCGGCGAAGAATGTCGTCAGGGTCAGCTCGAAGTCTCCCGTCTCGGCGTACTGATGGCTCGTCGGGGTTTCGACGTCGAAGGAGTTGCCGTCCACGGGTCCACCCGGCACGAGGGTTGTGGCACTGGTTCCGTCGCCGTAGTTCCACTGATAGGAAACAGGTCTGGCCTTGAGCACGATGGCCGCATCCCTGAACTCGAACGCAAACTCCTGCTCCTGCGCCTGAGCGAAGATGTTCGAGTGAGCGTTCTTCAGTCCGAAGTTCGACGGCTGGGACACGATCAGCGCTGCGAGGACGGGCTGTTTCTGGAACTCCTCGAGGGTGATGACGATGGGTGCCTCCTCCTCTGCGGCGGCTCCCTCGACGGGTGCAACGGGCGGTTCGCCGGGATACATGCAGGATGACCGGCCGGTCGGAGTCCGGGTTGCAGGTTGGACGTTGCTGTCCACCTCGATCCAGTTGACCAGTACGCCATCGTCCTGGGCGTCGCACTGGGCATTCATGGTCGGACAGGTGGCGGGATCGAGGTTGCTCCTCTGGCCTGCGGTGCACGCGCGGACGTAGGTGTAGTCGATCCCGTCGTTCACGGGTAGGGCGGCAGGTTGAGCGGGTGGGGCAGGAGAGGGAAGATTCTCGGTGCGCACCGACGGTGCCGAAAGCATCGATTTTCTCGACTGCTTAGAATTTACTGCCCCAAATTCATTCTGTTCAGCGAAAGCTGTTGGACCATCAGCTGCATCAGCTATCGGCAAACCAGGCGGCATGAAAAGTGAAAAAACAAGCAGAATGAGTACAGAGTGCAGATAACGCATCATGTACCCTCAGGTTTCCCAAAATCCAGCATGTACCAAGCGTCATCTTCGTATAATGCAAATATTGCATTCACAGAAGATTCAGGAGCATCCGCAGGCGTGGCACTACCGGTTGGATCATAGTAGATCAGGTCAGCTTGTCGATACTCAGCGTACGCTTGAAAAGACCCCGACGTATTCATCTGAAGATCAGTACCGAAATCGAGTAGCTCGAATTTCCCACCGTCCATCCAGCCGCCGTTGGCATAGTAATCTGCAACCACTTCCCGTGTCTTTGCACATGTCCTACAGCCGGGATCGGTGACCGCATCGAACGGTGCCCAGTCGTTGGTCTCATAGCCATAGGAGAACAGCTCGAACCAGTACTCCGTGAAGGCCTCCAGACCCTCCGCCGAGTTCTCGTCAGCCAGGGCAGGCTTGACAGGAACAGGAATGTTGACAGCAGGGCCAGCCGATGATGCCGGAGACGGCTCAGGTGCGGCTGAAGCCGACGCGGTCGGCGACGATGTCGCACCCGCAGAAGGGGCCTGCGACGAGCTCACGTCGGATGTCGGGCCGTCCGACGAATCCACAGACCCGGTACAGCCCGCCAGCAGCAGGATGCTCACTGCACCCACCAGTAGGGGAACGGCCCGTCGACGACCCTCTGCACACACCATGTGACTCCCCGATCGCAACCGCCTGCTCCGCCGGAATGCGCATCAGCATAACCCGGTAGGACCATTCCTCGACAGGTTGTACACAGGTGCAGTCGCCCGAAGTGTGCGGACCCGAAAAACGCAGGCGAAACATGCAGACGCAGCGCACATCGGTGCACGCAGTGCGGGTAACGCCGTCCGGGTAACGCCGTCAGCGATTGTTCGAGACCGCCAGCAGCAGTTCAGGAGCCCTGCGGTCGTACCACCGGCCACCCGCCCGGATACCGACCACCAACAGGACTCCGCCGAGCGCCACGCCGACCAGCAGTGTCAGCCAGCCGAGGAAGTCATTCCCGGTGACGAAGTAGGCGATCGCGAGGACGATCTCCGGTAGCGCCAGCAGCAGTGTCACGAACAACGCCCCGAACTGAACGGCGAAGGCGAAGAAGTTCGTGCCGGGAGGCGTCTTGAAGGCACTGTCCCCGGGAAGCGGAACATTGTAGGTGTACCGCGCGGAGACGAAGCTCGAGAGCCCGGTGCCGCTGAGCAGGAGGCCGAGAGCCAGTCCGAGCAGCACCGGGACGTCCTCCGGCCTCCCGGCCAGGAGCAGTGGAACCACGGTCAGAATCAGTGTCGCGGGAAGAGCGAACACCAGCAGCGCAGCAGCCCTGCCGAGCCGGTCATCACGCCCACTCACACCCGTGGTGATGTGCAGACTGAACGCCGTGTTGTCGTAGGAGATGTCGGCCGTGATGGAGAACGCCAGCAGGAATGCCGCGATGGGTCCCACGAACGCGAAGGCCCCTCCGACACCCCCTCCGGAGATGAAGAACAGGACGGCCAGCAGCGGGATCAGGACGAGCGAGGCCGCGTACCGCGGATCCCGGAACCAGTAGGTCAACGCCCTCGCGGCCACCGCACCGGCAGGAGTCGCCGGGAATCGGTCGAACCAGCCGAGGTTCCCGGCTGCCTTCTTGGTGACGGCGTTGTAGGCCGGCGTGACCAGCGCGTGGCTGAGACTGCGACCCCAGAGGAACAGGAACACCACCAGGGTGGCGACACCGATGAGCAGACGCACGACGGCGAGTCCCGGGTCACCGGCGGCGACGTCGGCCGGTGCCGCCCACAGGGCTCCGAAGGGGGTCCACGCCAGCACGTCGGCGAGTCGTTCCGCGAAGCCCGGTGCACTCTGGAAACCCGCCGCGAGGCCCGCGATGATCGGGCCGAGGAAGAACAGCGGGAGGAATGCCACAATTCCGTTCACGTCCTTGAACCGACGTGACCCCGTCAGCGAGGAGACCGCCGTCGTCACGAACCTGGAGGCGACGACACAGAGGAGAACCGCGAGCAGCCCGCAGACCAGCGCCATCAGAGCAGCAGCGGGATACCGGATCCAGGTGATCACCTGTGCCAGTGCAGCGATGAGCGTCACGATCCCGGGGACACCGACCAGTCCGCCGAGCACCAGGCCCGCCAGCAACTGACGCATCGGGATCGTGAAGGTCACGAAGCGTGCCGGATCGAGCGTCATGTCGATACCGGACACGGCGATCGGGATCACGATCCACCCGAGCACCGTGGCGGATCCACCGATCACCAGGATGGTGCGGATCAGCTCGAGGTCCTGGGAGCCCAACAGGATCAGGCCGACCACGATCAGTGACAGCAGCCCCAGCCCGTACAGCCCGCCGAGCACCACCCCGACGAGTTGAGCGGTGCTGCGTCTGAGCGAATTGCGTAGCAGGGTCAGCTTGAGTCTCAGGAGGTGCGCAACCATGACAGCCCTTCCGTCGTGTTGCGACCGCCGACGAGTTCCACGAAGCGGTCCTCGAGCGTGCCTTCGCCGCGCACCTCGTCGATGGTGCCGGCAGCGAGCACGGTACCCGCGGCGATGACGGCCACGTGGTCACACATGCGCTGCACCAGATCCATCACGTGGCTCGAGACGATCACCGAACCACCCGAGCGCACGTAGCCGGTGAGGATGTCGCGGATGTTCGCCGCCGAGACGGGATCCACGGACTCGAAGGGCTCGTCGAGGACGAGCAGCTTCGGAGCATGGATGAGCGCCGAGGCCAGGGCGATCTTCTTCGTCATACCGGCCGAGTAGTCGACCACCAGAGTGCCGGCGTCGTTTGTGAGGTCCAGCGCCCTCAGCAGATCACCGGTCCGCTCGGCCACTGTGGCCCGGTCCATCCCGCGCAGCAGACCTGCATACGTGACGAGCTGCTCGCCGCTGAGCCGGTCGAACAGTCTCACTCCGTCGGGCAGGATCCCCATCAGCTTCTTCGCCTCGAGCGGGTTCTGCCACACGTCGACGCCGTGGACGAGTGCCTGACCGTGCTCCGGGCGCAGCAATCCGGTCGCCATGGACAGCGTGGTCGTCTTGCCTGCCCCGTTCGGACCGACGAGCCCGAAGAAGGAGCCCGACGGCACCTCGAGATTCACCCCGTTCACGGCGACCTTGTCCCCGAAACGCTTGGCCAGGCCGCGGATACTCAGTGCCGGCGTTCCCGGCCGGGCGTGCGGATTGTCCTGGTCCGAGGGCGGTGGCACGAGAGAACTCATGGCCTCAGGCTAGCAACGCGCCCGGTGATCCCTCGTCATCCCGGAGGAGGAGGGACCGTGTCACGGTGCCGGCGCACGTCCGAGGTGCGCCGGCACCGGCAGCGCGGGACGCCGCTGCCGCGGCTGCTCAGAACAGTGCCCGCGCCAAGGCGCTGCGTGCTGCCGTGACGCGCGGATCACCGGCACCGACGATGTCGAACAGCTCCAGCAGGCGCTTGCGCGCGGTGTCCCGGTCCTCGCCGCTGCTGCGGGCGATGAAGTCGACGAGGCGCTTGAACGCATCCTCCACGTGCCCGCCCGTGACATCGACGTCGGCCACCGCGAGCTGCGCCTCGAGCGACTCGGGTTCGTCGGCGCCACGACGGCGTACCTCGGCGGCGTCGACGTCCTGCATGCGCCCCATCAGTTCGACCTGCGCGAGACCGGCTTTCGCGTCCGCATCGGCCGGCTGCTCCGCGAGCGCTCGCCGGTAGGCGGACGCGGCCGCCTGGAAGTCGCCCTGCTCGATGGCGTCGAAGGCCTCCTGGTGCAGGGGCGGCAGGGGTGGCTCCTCCGCTCCGGTGGGCTCCGGCTGCGAGCCATCGTTGAGCGTGCCCGTGACGCCGTTGGCCTCGGCGACCTTCATCAGCTCGTCGAGGTACGCCTGGATCTGCTCCGCGGGGAGCAATCCCTCGAACAGGGGAACCGGCTGCCCCTTCACGACGGCGACCACGGTGGGCGCTCCCTGCGCCTGGAGTGCCTGGGCGATCTGCGGCTGCGCCTGCAGATCCACGTGGGCGAGCAGGATCCGTCCGTCGAACGCGATCGTGGCGGCCTCGAGCACCGCCGTCACCTGGTTGGACTGGTCGCTGTAGGTGGAGCGGAGATTGATGATGATGGGCACCTGCGCCGAGAGCTGGACCAGCTGTGGGAAGGTCTGCTCCGTCACCTCCACGATGTACGGGCTGGGTGCACCGGCGCCCTGCCTCCCCGCATCGGGTCGTGCGGCGGCCTCCGCCCGCGCCTTGAGTGCGGACAGGTCCACTGCTCCGCGAAGGTTCATGCTCGACGGCGGCATTCCGCCGCGCTGTGCTGGTGTAGACAATGCTCTACCTCTCTCTGGAACTGCTACTGGTCTGGATGGTCCGCGTGGAGCGCTGTCAGCGCAGCTGAGCGGACAACAACTGCTGGACTGCCCCGACGACGCGGACCTGGTCACTACTGCCCGCAGGCGGTACGTACATCATCACCGCTTCCCCGTAGCTGATGTCGATTCCCGTGGCGCTGGCCGCTTCGCCGGTCAGTGTTTCGTACACGGTTCCCCCGAGGTCGATCGCGTCGTCGCCGGAGGCCGGAACGCTGGAGTAGGCGTGCCTGAGGTAGCCGAAGACCATCGCCCCGCCGTCACCGGTCGACAGGGCCTGGGTGCTCTCCTCCTGCGCCCGGTGCGTGAAGGAGATGGTTGCCGCACTGTTGCCGGGATCGGCCCGGACCTCCGCCTGGAAGCGGGTGATCGCCTCGGCGAAGGAGTTCTCCTCGAAGATCCGCTCGTTGTCGCCGTCCGGTTCGGTGAGGACATCGGCGATGGCCCTGACCGCTTCCTGCGGAGCGAGCTTCAGTGCGCCGTCCTCGTCGAGCGGGATGGGCCCGGTGGCGCCCGGGACCGGCGGCGTGGGGAACGTGCTGCCGGGCAGCATCTGCACGGCCGAGACCAGCCGGTAGTTCTCCCGGGGGGATTCCTGGACCAGGAGCAGGGCCTGGGGCACCGGGTCGTCGGTGCCCTGCGTGAGTGCCACGAGCGTACGCGGCCATTGATCATCGGTGGGGATCATGTCGAGCAGGACGGGAGCGGCAGCGACGGGCGCCGGGGCGGGCAGCCCGGCATCCGCGGCAGCGAGAGCGTAGGCGGCCGCCCGGGTCTCGAGGGCCGCGCCGTCCACCCGGGGTTCCAGGAGGTCCGGATCGGACGCGGCGTCGGCAGCCGCCACCGTCCCGGCGACGGCCCTGAGGATGCGCTCGAGCTGTTCCTCGAGAACCACCGGTGGGCCACTGGCCACGCTTCCGGGCGACGGCGCGCCCGTCGCCAGCGGTGGTTCAGGGTCGCCGGTGGCTGAGGCAATGGCAGTGGCTGTCGCTGTCGGAGTTGCCGTGTCCGGTATCCGCTCGACGTCGACCGGGACCGCTGCCAGGGCGGGCAGCGGGGCCAGGAGGGATCCGGCGCCGAGCAGACCGACGAGTACCAGGATCACGCGCGGAGCAGCGATCGACGGCGCGGCGGTCGACGGCGCTCCGCCCCGGCCGCCGTCGGCCGCCCGGGCGCGGCCGGGCGGACGACGGCGGCCGGGGGCGTCCGGGCGGCCCTGCCCCGAGCGGTCGCGCGGCGCGATGAACAGCAGTGCGATCCCGAGGACGACGACGAGTGCGCCACCGATGATCAGTGGCAGGGCAAGGGATGCCGACTGGTCGTTGGGCCGGGTGATCGAGATCTGCGTCGGTGCCGTCGTCCGGCCGCCGGTCGCCAGGAGAATGGACCACTCCCCCTCGACGGGCTCACTCCACCGGTAGCTGGTGCTGCCCTGCACGGCTTCCTCGCTGATCCACAGGTCGCTACCCCGGGGATCGGGCACCGAGGCCTCGCCCTCAGTGTACTCGGTGGAGAGCACGTCCTCATCGATGCCGGTCACGCTGAGGTGTGCGGCCTCACCGACCCAGGCCTCGACGTCGGACGCCCGGCCCACCGCGAGGGTGAAGGGACCCTCGCCGTCGACGGTGACCTCGACATCGGCGCTCTGTCGACCACGGGCTTCGGGCAGGATCACCGTCACGGGAGCCGAGGTCGTCTGCCGCGTCGTGCTGGACGTGAGCGTTTCGGCAGGCTTCCAGAGAGTCTGCAGCCCGATGCCGACCAGCATCAGCACGAGCCCCGCGACGATGATGGGTACTGCCGCCTTCACACGCACGCGTCGCCTATCGTCGGTTGCTGCGGACCACCAGGTCCCTGTCGCCCGGGAGATCGCGGCCGGACCGGAACCGCTGAGGAATACCCAATCGTATCCACGATGCTATCGAAGATCGTTCGGGCCGAGGGGTAGCCCGAGCCCTGGACCGAGGTGCTCGGGAAACAGGTCGCCGGGGCCGCCGTCCGTGGGTCCGTGGCTGTTAGGGTTTTCGCTAGACCGCGACAGAGGCCCCCGCTCACCCGAAAGCAGAACCCGTCGTTGACAGACCACCAGGACGTCCCGAGCGATCAGCCGCTCCTGCGTCCCGTCGGAAGCGGCGATGATCGGGCGAGCGTGCGCCACCATCCCATCTACTTCGGTTTCATGACGAGTGTCGGTGTGGGACTCGCCCTGCTGGCCTTCTTCATCGTCACCAATGTGGGCGAACTCCTCGTCTGGATCGGCGCCGCACTGTTCATCGCGCTGGGTCTGGACCCTGTGGTGCGTCGGCTCGAGCTCAGCCACGTACCCCGGCCCGCGGGTATAGCGGTGGTGGTCTCGATCCTCGTCGGCGTCGTCGCCCTGTTCTTCGCGCTGCTGATTCCCACGATCGTGACCCAGACCTCCCAGGTCCTCGCCCGGGCACCGGGATACGCGGAGGACTTCCTGAACTCCGAGTTCTTCGTCACGCTCGACGACCAGTTCCAGGTGCGGGACCGCGTCACCGCGGAGATCGACAGGTTCCTCGCGAACAGCGACGCCGTGGGCGGTATCTTCGGCGGCGTCCTCGGCGTGGGCACGGTGATCCTGGGCAGCCTGTTCGGTACCCTGGTGGTCCTCGTGCTGACCCTCTACTTCCTGGCGAGTCTTCCCGGCATGAAGAGGTGGGCGTACCGCCTCGCCCCGCGCTCGCGCCGACCGCGCGTCGAGGCACTCGCGGAGGAGATCACGCGCAGCGTCGGGCTGTACGTGATCGGTCAGGCATGCGTGGCGCTCCTGAACGGTACCTTCGCCTTCGTCCTGATGTCGGTGGTGGACGTTCCGTTCTCCGTCCTCCTCGGCTTCGTCGTCGCGCTGCTGGCGTTCATCCCACTCGTCGGCGGGACCATCGCCGCCGTGCTGGTGAGCCTGATCGCGCTCACCGTGGGCTGGGAGACGGCGCTGCTCTTCGCCGTCCCCTACATCGCCTACCTGCAGATCGAGGCCTATTTCATCTCGCCGCGCATCATGCACAGAGCGGTCGCCGTGCCGGGAGCCGTCGCCGTGATCGCGGTCATCGCGGGCGGCAGCCTGCTCGGTGTCCTCGGTGCCCTGATCGCGATCCCCACGGCGGCAGCCGTGATGCTGCTGCTCAAGGAGGTCTTCATCGCCCGCCAGGACGATCTGTAGGCGCTCCCGTAGCGACCCGGCCCGTCAGCCCGTGGGCAGCGGGGCCGGCGCGACGGCGGCCGGGCCGGTCCACTGCGTCGGCAGGGGAAGCTCGACGTCGGGCCTGACCGTGCCGACGATCTCGTTCAGTACCCGGCCCGCGAACTTCTCGCCCACCCACAGGTGCTTGGCGCCGTCGACTCCCAGCACCTCGGCCTGCGGTACGCGTGCGAATCTGTCGACGGCGTCGGCCGGAACCAGATAGTCGTCGAGTTCGGGCACGAGGACCTTCAGGGGCAGCCCGCTCTCGCGCCAGGAGTCCAGATCCGTGTCATCGGCGCGGTGCAGCGGGGGTGAGAGCAGAATGGCGCCCTTGATGTGCTCCGCGATCGGCACCGAGGCACCGTACTTCAGGCACAGTTCGGTCCCGAAGGACCAGCCCACGAGCCAGATGTCCGGCAGTCCCTCGGCCCGCGCCCAGTCGACGGCGGCCTGCAGGTCCAGTCGTTCGCCGTCGCCGCCGTCGAACGTGCCCTCGCTGCAGCCCCTGGGCGAACACGTTCCGCGCGTGTTGAAGCGCAGGATCGCCAGATCCGCCAGCGCCGGCAGGCGGAAGGAGGCCTTCCTGTAGACGTGGGAATCCATGAAGCCACCGTGGGTGGGCAGCGGGTGCAGCATCACCAGGGTCGCCACGGGTGGACGTCCGGCAGGTGTGGCCAGCTCACCGACGAGCGTCAGGGAATCCTCGGTGCGCAGCTCGATGTTGCGGCGATCCGCGGGAAGAACGGTCGAGGCGCGGATCTCGGTGGCCTTGTCGGCGGTGGTGAACGTGTATTCGGGGGATTCACTGGACATGGCCCCAGTGTAAATCGGCGGGACGCTTCTATCCTGCACCGGCACTGACCTGATCAGTAGCGGAAGCTCCGGGTCTGCCAGCAGCGCACGTGCCAATGCCTGCGGTCGGCCAGAGCGGCCTCGTGACCGAAGAAGGAGTCCTCGCGCCAGACGACGAGGTGGGCTGTTCCGGGCAGGATCGACCTGTTGCAGCCCGGGCAGGTATAGGTCTTGGATGCATTGCGCTCCGTGATGCGCCGTACCGCCCATTCCCCGTCGGGCGCCGACTCGTGCTGCGGTATCCCCGCGCGGGCACGCTCGAGATCGATCTCTGCAGGCGCGGTCCACTTGGACCGCGCCACCACGGGTCGCTTCGGACGATTGGAACGGGGCACCACCCCAGTTTGCCATTCGGCGCCCCCTCCCTTCGCACCCCGAGCACCACCAGTACCGTTCACCGGACGGTAGAGTCGTCGTCGTGCGTCTCGTCATTGCCCGCTGCTCCGTCGACTACATCGGCCGGCTCCGGGCTCATCTGCCTCTGGCCACGCGGCTGCTCCTGGTCAAGGCGGACGGCTCCGTCCTCGTCCACTCCGACGGCGGCTCCTACAAGCCGCTCAACTGGATGAGCCCCCCGGCCTCCCTCCGGGTCACCGAGCCCGACGACGCCGAGCGTGCCGAGGGGATCATCGAGATCTGGACGGTGCAGCACGCCAAGACGGATGACCGGCTGGTGATCGCCATCCGGGAGCAGCTCCACGACTCCTCGCACGATCTCGGTGTGGATCCGGGACTCGTCAAGGACGGCGTCGAGGCCGATCTGCAACGCCTCCTCGCGGAGCAGATCGATCTCCTGGGCGCCGGCTCCACCCTCATCCGCCGCGAGTACATGACGGCCATCGGTCCGGTGGACATCCTGGCGCGCGACCCCGAGGGACGCACCGTGGCCATCGAGCTGAAGCGGCGCGGGGACATCGACGGCGTGGAGCAGCTCACACGTTACCTGGAGCTGCTGGGGCGGGACCCCAACCTCGCACCCGTTCGCGGCGTCTTCGCCGCCCAGCAGATCAAGCCGCAGGCCCGCGTCCTGGCCGCGGACCGCGGGATCGACTGCCTCACGCTCGACTACGATGCCATGCGCGGCGTCGACGACAGCGCCTCCCGCCTGTTCTAGTATCGTCCGGGTCCCGCCGCTCCCGCTTCCGGCCGGTCCGTGAGGGGACCGCCTAGACTGGCGACCATGGTCCTGTCGAACGGAACGCCCACTGCCCTCTCCGGCCGCCTGGTGACCGAAGCGGGGATCGTCGAGGACGGCGTCCTGCGCTGGGACGGCACCCGCATCACCGAGGTAGGTCCGGCCCCGGAGGGGTCTCCGGGATCCGACCCGGTCACCGAACCCGTGCTGCGCCTTCCCGAGGGGTATCTGGTGCTCCCGGGGCTCATCGATCTGCACTGCCACGGTGCCGCCGGAGGAGACTTCACCTCGGGCTCGGCCGCGGACATCGAGACGGCCACCAGGCACCTCCATCGCAGCGGTTCGACGTCCGTCCTCGCGAGTACCGTCGCCGCACCGCTGACGGACCTCGAGCGGTCCTTCGCCCGGCTCGCCGACGCAGCGGACGCCGGTCTGCTCGCAGGCATCCACGCCGAGGGGCCCTTCCTCTCGCCGGAGCGCAGCGGCGCTCACGATCCCGCGTTTCTCCGGCTACCCGTCCAGGACGACGTCGCGCGGCTCGTCGCGGCGGGTCGCGGACACCTTGCCTCCATGACCTATGCCCCGGAGCTGCGCGGCAGCGACGTCCTCGTCTACGAGCTCGTGATGCACGGCGTCATCCCCTCCATCGGGCACACGGACAGTTCCTCGGAGCAGACCGGGGCGGCGCTGGATCTGATCAACGAGGAACTGGCCTCCACGGGCTTCGCAGGTTTCAGCGGCAGGCCCACGGCCACCCATCTCTTCAATGCGATGCCCGCGATCCACCATCGCTCCCCGGGCCCGGTACCGCTGCTGCTGCAGCGCGCCCATGCGGGAGAGATCGCCGTCGAGCTCATCGCCGACAACGTGCACCTGCACGCCGACACGGTCCGCATGGCCTTCACCATCGCCGGCTCGGAGAACATCCTCCTGGTCAGTGATTCCAACGCAGCGACGGGCACCGAATCGGGGATCCACCGACTGGGCGGCAGCGACATCACCCTGGTGGACGGCACGGCGGTGCTCACGGCGACGGGCGCCCTGGCCGGCGGTTCAGGCACCCTGCTCGACGTGGTCAGGACCACCGTCGCAGCGGGAGTGGATCTGCGCGACGCCGTCCGCTCGGCCACGGCGGTGCCCGCCGCCGTCCTCGGTGTGTCCGACGAGCTCGGCTGCCTGGGGCTCGGACTGCGGGCGGATGCCGTGATCGTCACGCCCGGACTCGAGCTCAGAGGCGTGCTGCGCAACGGTGTGTGGGTACGTCCGCTCGAACTCGATGCCTGAGCGCCCGGCAGCGCCGGGTCGGCCCACCACATCTGAGCGTCAGCGCCAGGTGCCGATACCGATCACCGGACCGGCCTCGATCCACGAGGACAGACCTGCGTAGACGTCGTACTGCATGGCGAGGTCGAACGACTCCCCGTCGTGGGTGAGCTGCACGATGATCGCGCCGGGCGGGACCCGCGTGCGCTCGGCGTCCGTGGCTGTCCGCCACCCGGCGACGGAGAGGGAGCTGCGCAGGAACCGGAACCTGGGGATCGGACTCAGCGAGAGCAGACTGAGCCACTCCAGATGCCGGTCCGTATAACGACAGACCCCCACCCGCCAGCCGCTGGGCGGAAGGCGGATGGAGGCGTCGACGGTGCCCAGTGCACGCGCGAGGTGGTACCGGCGGAGCAGGAAAGCACCGAGCACGCCGATGAGCAGGGCGAACCCGACCGCCAGGACACCGAACGCCGCTCCCAGAGGCTCCACCGTGGGACCTTAGGGCGCTTCCGAGGGCACTGAACCACCGACCTGCGCGTTGTCCGCGACGATCACCACGCGGTTCGAGTCGACGGAGAAGAAACCGCCGTCGACCCCCACCACGATCCGCTCCCCGCTCACCGGTACCACGGCGAGCTCCCCCGCCTCGAGGACCGCGAGGATCGGGGTGTGACCGGGCAGGATCCCGATATCACCGTTGGAGGTGCGGGCACTGACCGAGCGGGCGGCACCCGACCACACGAAGTGGTCGGCGGCCACGATCTCGACCTCCAGTTCACCGTTGGATGCCATCGGTGCTAGCTGCCGCTCTGCTCTTGGATCCTGGCCCACTGGCGCTCGACGTCGTCGAGTCCGCCGATGTTGAAGAAGGCCTGTTCCGCGATGTGGTCCAGATCGCCGTCGGCGATGGCGGCGAATCCCTCGATCGTGTCCTTGATGGACACCGTGGACCCCTCGACCCCGGTGAACTGCTTGGCGGTGTAGGTGTTCTGCGAGAGGAACTGCTGGATACGGCGCGCCCGCGCCACGACCACCTTGTCCTCCTCGCTGAGTTCGTCGATGCCGAGGATCGCGATGATGTCCTGCAGTTCCTTGTTCTTCTGCAGGATCTGCTTGACCCGGACCGCCGTGTTGTAGTGGTCCTGACCGATGTACTGCGGGTCCAGGATGCGCGAGGTCGACGTGAGCGGATCCACGGCCGGGTACAGGCCACGGGAGGCGATCTCCCGGGAGAGCTCCGTCGTGGCGTCCAGGTGCGCGAACGTGGTGGCCGGAGCGGGATCGGTGTAGTCGTCGGCCGGGACGTAGATGGCCTGCATCGAGGTGATCGAGTGCCCCTTGGTCGAGGTGATGCGCTCCTGCAGCAGGCCCATCTCGTCGGCCAGGTTGGGCTGGTAGCCCACGGCGGACGGCATGCGGCCCAGCAGCGTCGAGACCTCGGAACCGGCCTGCGTGAACCGGAAGATGTTGTCGATGAACAGGAGCACGTCCTGGTTCTGCACATCGCGGAAGTACTCCGCCATGGTCAGGGCCGACAGTGCCACGCGAAGACGCGTTCCCGGCGGCTCGTCCATCTGGCCGAAGACGAGTGCGGTGTCCTTGAGCACTCCCGCCTCCTCCATCTCGACCCAGAGGTCGTTGCCCTCGCGCGTCCGCTCGCCCACACCGGCGAAGACGGAGGTGCCACCGAAGTTGCGGGCGACGCGCGTGATCATCTCCTGGATGAGCACGGTCTTGCCCACTCCGGCGCCGCCGAAGAGCCCGATCTTTCCACCCTTGATGTACGGGGTGAGCAGGTCGATGACCTTGATACCGGTCTCGAGCATCTCCGTCGAGCCCTCGAGGGAGGCGAAGCTGGGAGCGCTGCGGTGGATGGGCCAGCGCTCGGAGATCTCCAGCGCGGACTCCTCGACGTCCAGGGGCTGACCCAGGACGTTGAAGATGTGGCCCTTCACGCCCTCACCGACCGGCACCGAGATCGCCGCTCCGGTGTCCTGGACCACGGTGCCGCGGACGAGTCCGTCGGTCGCCTGCAGTGAGATGGCGCGGACGAGGCTGTCACCCAGGTGCTGGGAGGTCTCGAACGTGATCTTGCGGGTCTCACCGTTCAGGGTGACCTCGGTGGTCAGGGCGTTGTACATCTCGGGAATTGCATCGGCCGGGAACTCGACGTCGACAACCGGGCCGATGACGCGTGCAATGCGGCCGGTGGCGCCGGGGGTGACGGAGTCCGTACCGCGTTCGACAGTGTTGGCAGTCATCTCTCTCACTTCATTCATGTAGCTGGCGTGGGGCATCTAGCTGATGGTGCGCCCGGCGTCCGTGGGAACTCCGGGGAGGACGTCAGGACGCGCTGAGCGCGTCTGCGCCGGCGACGATCTCGGAGAGCTCCTGCGTGATCTCCGCCTGGCGCGCGGTGTTGCGGAGCCTGGTGTACTGCTTGATCAGCTCCGTCGCGTTGTCGCCGGCCGACTTCATGGCCCGCTGGCGCGCCGCGAGCTCGCTGGCCGCGGACTGCAGCATCGCCGCGAAGATCCGGGACTCGATGTAGCGCGGCAGCAGGGCGTCGAGGACTTCCTCCGGTGCCGGCTCGTACTCGTAGAGCGGCAGCAGGTCGCCGGGCTGCTGCACCTGTTCCTCGACCACTTCGAGTGGGAGCAGACGCATCACGGCTGGTTCCTGGACCACCATCGAACGGAACTTCGTGTAGACGACGTGGATCTCGTCCACTCCGCCCTCCTCGAAGTCCGTCAGGAAGGTGGACAGCAGGGCTTCCCCGATCTCACGCGCGGTCTCGAATTCGGGAGCGTCCGTTCCTCCGGTCCACACCCGCTCGTAGTCCCGACGCCGGAAGTCGAAGTACTGCTGGCCCTTGCGTCCGACGACGTACGCCTGGATCTCCTTGCCGTCCGCACGCAGTACCTCGAACAGGCCCTCGGCCTGCTTCAGGGCACTCGCCGAGTAGGACCCGGCAAGACCACGATCCGAGGTGAGGACGAGAACGGCGGCCCGCCTGACCTCACTGCGCTCCGTCGTCAGGGGATGATCGACCTCCGTCTGCGAGGATACGGCTGAAACCGCACGGGTGATCGCATTGGCGTACGGCAGGGCCGCCGACACACGCGAGCGTGCCTTGCCGATGCGAGACGTCGCGATCAGCTCCATCGCCTTGAAGATCTTCCGCGTCGACGTGGTCGAGGCGATCTTCTGGCGGTAGACCCGGATCTGGGCTGCCATGAGTGTCCTTTCTTTCGCTCCCGTCCTGGAAGCGATCGTGCCGGGGTCCTGCGGGCCGGGAGGATCCTGTCCTCCCGGCCCCGCCGGTTCCCTAGCGCTTCTGCCTGACGATCTTCTCCTGCTCGACCGAGTCGGCGTCGATCGCCTCGTGCTCCTCGTGCCCGGCACTGAAGCCGTCGGCACCCTGACCGAAGAATCCCTGCTTGAAGTCGATGATCTGACTCTTCAGCTCCTCGGTCGTGGAGTCCTCCATCTTCCCGGTCTGGGCCAGGGTGGTGAGGATCTGCGACCTGTGGCCGAGATGCTCCAGGAACTCCGTCTCGAAGCGGTTGATGTCCTCCACCGGTACGTCGTCGAGATAGCCGCTGGTTCCGGCCCAGATGGAGACCACCTGCTGTTCGACGGGCATGGGTGAGTACTGTCCCTGCTTGAGCAGCTCCATCAGGCGAGCACCGCGGGTCAGCTGCTGGCGTGAGGCCGCATCGAGGTCCGAGGCGAACATCGCGAACGACTGCATGTCGCGGTACTGGGCGAGGTCCAGCTTCAGCGTTCCGGAGACCTTCTTCATCGACTTCACCTGTGCGGCGCCACCGACGCGCGAGACCGACACCCCGACGTCGACAGCAGGACGCTGGTTGGCGTTGAACAGGTCGGACTGCAGGAAGATCTGGCCGTCCGTGATCGAGATGACGTTGGTCGGAATGTACGCAGAGACGTCGTTCGCCTTCGTCTCGATGATCGGCAGCCCCGTCATGGAGCCCGCCCCCAGATCGTCGGAGAGCTTGGCGCAACGCTCGAGGAGACGGGAGTGCAGGTAGAACACGTCACCCGGGTACGCCTCGCGTCCCGGCGGACGGCGAAGCAGCAACGATACGGCGCGGTACGCCTCGGCCTGCTTGGACAGATCGTCGAAGACGATCAGGACGTGCTTGCCGGCATACATCCAGTGCTGACCGATCGCGGACCCCGCGTAGGGAGCGAGGTACTTGAAGCCCGCCGGGTCGGACGCAGGGGAGGCGACGATGGTCGTGTACTCCAGCGCACCCTTCTCCTCCAGCGTCTGACGCACGGCGGCGATGGTCGAGGCCTTCTGGCCGATGGCCACGTAGACGCAGCGAACCTGCTTGTCCACGTCCCCCGAGGCCCAGTTGGCCTTCTGATTGATGATCGTGTCGACGGCGATAGCGGTCTTGCCGGTCTGCCGGTCACCGATGATCAGCTGACGCTGACCGCGACCGATCGGGATCATGGCGTCGATGGCCTTGAGTCCGGTCTGCATCGGCTCGTGCACCGACTTGCGCTGCGTCACCCCGGGAGCCTGCGTCTCGAGCGCGCGGCGACCCTCCGCCGCGATCTCCCCGAGATCGTCGATGGGCTGGCCCAGCGGGTCCACGACACGGCCCAGGAAGGCATCGCCCACCGGGACCGAGAGGATCTCGCCCGTACGGTGCACTTCCTGTCCCTGCTCGATCCCGGTGTAGTCCCCGAGGACCACGACGCCGATCTCGCGGGTGTCGAGGTTCTGCGCGAGTCCGAGCGTGCCGTCCTCGAATCGCAGCAGCTCGTTGGCCATGACGGAGGGCAGACCCTCCACACGGGCAATTCCGTCACTTGCGGTACTCACGCGTCCTACTTCGACACGCTCCGCATTACCGGGCTCGTAAGACGCCGCGAAGTCGTTCAACGCACTGCGGACGTCTTCGGCGTTGATGGTCAATTCGGCCATCTCAGTCCCTGCTCTCCTGTGTTGTAGGTCCCCGCGGCGTGCCCGGCGACCGGTGGATGTATCTGTGGATGTGACTCGGCTCCGACGGCGCGCATGCGCCTACCCTGCCAGCTTCCGACGCAGCTCCGACAGTCGCGTGACGACCGTCGAATCGACCATCTCGTCCCCGACACTGACACGGACCCCGCCGATGAGCGAGGGATCGACGGTGACGTTGATCTTGAGCTCCCGGCCGTACAACGCGTTCAGGCCCGCCTCGAGCCGCTCGAACTGGTTGGCCTGAAGTGGTTGCGTGACGCTCACGTGCGCGATCCAGCGCTGCTGACGTGCTGCGACCAGCTCAAGGAACCGGTCGACGAGCGCCGCCGGCTTGAGCCCGCGGGGCGCTCGCACCGCCTGCGTGATCAGCAGGGCTCCGGCCGGCCCCGCCCCCGGGACGAGCTTCAGCGCGAGTTCGATCTTCGACTCATCCGCCGCCTGCGTCTGGGACAGCGCCCTCTGCAGGTCGTGGTCGGAGGCCACGACCTGGATGAAGGAGAACAGCTCGTTCTCCAGCCGATCCAGCCCCTGGGCACCCTCGCCCTGCTCCGCCACCGCGATCACCACGGTCGCCGCGACCTGCTCGAGAGCGTCTCCCAGGTCCCGGACACCTGCCCAGCGCTCCTCGACCAGCCTCCGGACCACGTCCGAGGCCTCCGCGGAGACGCGCCCGGCGATCAGCTGGTCGACCAGGGTCGCCTTGTCCTCGCCGGTGCGCGACGGATCCGTGAGCGCCCGGCGCAGTCCTGCACTGGAATCGAGGATCGACAGAACCCCGAAGAGCTCCTCGGCCAGCGCCAGGCTCGCCCCGGAGAGCGTCGGCTCGAGCTCCTCGAGCACCGTGGCCAGGGAGACGCTAGAGATACCGGCCATTACTGTGCTGCACCTGCGCTCTGCGAGGAGGCTTCCAGATCCGCCAGGAACCGATCGACCACGCGCGAGGAGCGGGCGTCGTCCGCAAGTGATTCGCCGACGATCCGGCTTGCCAGCTCGGTCGCGAGCATGCCGACCTCGGACCGGAGCGAGACGAGGGCCGCCTGCCGCTCGGCGTCGATCTGGACCTGCGCCTGCTCGGTGATCCGAGCGGACTCCGTGGCAGCCCTCGCCTTGAGATCGGCGAGGATCTGGGCGCCTTCGGCACGCGCTTCCTCGCGGATGCGATTGGCTTCGGTACGGGCGTCCGTGAGCTGCTGCCTGTACTCGCTGAGAGCCGCATCGGCTTCGGCCTGGGCAGCCTCGGCCTTGGCGATACCGCCCTCGATCGCCTCCGTGCGCTCTGCAAAGGTCTTCTCGAACGCCGGCATGACGTACTTGACGACGATGAACAGCAGAACCGCGAAGCCGACCACGGTCACCAGCAGTTCCCAGACGTTCGGGACCAGCGGATTGGCGGTGGTCTCTACCGCCATGATCGCTGTACTGAGCATGTGTCACCCCTCTTTCTTCAACGTGTCGACCATCTTCCGGGAGCGGACGCCGCTAGGCGCCGATGACGAACGCGAAGACGAGGCCGAGGATGGCGAGCGCCTCGGTGAGTGCCAGGCCGAGGAAGGCGATGGGCTGGAGGACACGCTGCGCCTCGGGCTGGCGGGAGACACCGTTGATGTAGGCCGCGAACACGAGACCCACACCGATACCACCGCCGATCGCGGAGAGACCGTATCCAACGAGGTTGAGGCTACCCTGTACTTCCATTGTGTTCCTTTCAAGATGCCGCACGGGTGCGACAGGTTGCTTGGGATCATCCCCGACGGGGAAGACATGTGTGAATCAGTGGGCGTCGGCGTGCAGCGCGCCTTCGATGTAGATCGCGGCGAGCAGCGTGAACACGTAGGCCTGGAGGACCATGATCAGTGCCTCGAGCATGTACATCGCGATGAAGCCGAGGAGCACGAGCACGCTGGTCCCCTGCAGGAGGATGCTTCCGCTTCCCACCATGTAGGCGATGGCCGATCCGGCGAGCGTCACGATGAGGTGTCCGGCGAGCATGGTCGCGAACAGTCGGAGCGAGTGCGTGACCGGGCGGACGATGAAGTTCGAGATGATCTCGATCGGCACCACGATGATCAGGATGGGCCAGGGGACCCCTGAGGGGACCACGGCCAGCTTCAGGTAGCGGAGCCCGTGCTTCTTGAGCCCGATGCCCACCCACAGCACGAAGAAGATCGCGGCGATGGCGTAGGCGCTGCCCGGGTGCGAGAACGTGGGGATCTGCAGGAGCGGGATCGCGCCGAAGATGTTGTTCACCAGGACGAAGAAGAACGCGGTGAACAGCCAGGGGACGTACTTCATGAAGTCCCGGCCGCCGATGATGTCCTTGCCGATGGAGTTGCGCACGAACCCGTAGGCCGACTCCCCGAGGAACTGGAGTTTGCCGGGCACGAGCTGCCGACGTCGTGAGGCGATGAGGAAGAACGTCGCGATGATGATCACGGAGAGGATCATCAGCGCCATCTGCTTGCCGAAGCCGGCCTCGAACATCACACCGTACTCGCCCCCCCAGGGAAGAATGTTGGGGTAGTGGGTGTCCTCGATCGTGGGGGCGATGAAGCCGTCGTCGGTTGTCGTGGCCGGGAGCGCAAGCGCGATCAACGCGTTTCCTCTCTGCAGTGTCCATCGTTGGGCAGGATGTGTTCGGCCACCGTATTACTGGTCCGAGTCATGAAACTTGTGGACGTCATGTCGTTCCTGTCCCGGATCCGGATGCCGTCCCGGACCCGCTGGGCGGATCATCGGAGTGGTGCCGGATGAGATTGTGCATGTGGGAGAGATAGAAACCCCCTGCTGCACCGAGGAACGCTCCCAACAGCACCAGGAAGCGCGTGTCGAGGACATAATCCAGGCCCCAGCCTATCAAACTCCACACCAGGATCCCGCCAACGATGTAGCTGAAGACCGCGATGCCGGCGTTGTAGCCACCGTTGGAATACCGTCCGTCGTCGCGTGCGCGCACGGGTTCCACCGGCTCCACCGGTTCAGGGGCTCGTGCCGTCCGGCCTGCCATGTCAGCGTCCTTCTCTCGAGGGGTCCTTCGGCGCCGTGAGCGGCGTGAGTGCCGGCGCCTCGTCGTCGTAGCGGAGGGTCCGGATGCGTGAGAACGTCCTGATCTCCGCGATCTGCCACACGATCACGGTCACGAGCGCACTGACGAAGAACCAGGTGGGATCCAGCCACGCGGGCGTGCCGAGGATGAACAGGGCCGCCCCGAATCCGACCACCTTGATCGCATAGGTGAGCACGAAGAGGCCGAGGGCACCCGATGGGTTCGATGCCCCGGCGACATGTCCGATGAGCAGGGAGATGCCGAAGAACACGATGACGAGGACCGCACCCAGCAGCACGCTCGACGCCGCCTCCGGCGAGGTCGCGATGAGCGCCGCTGTTGCCAGGACGAGAGCTGTCACCGATCCGGCGAGGGTGCTGCGGCCGAGGATCCTCAGCCAGGGGGACGCTGTGGGGGCGGAGACCTCTATCAGGGGGTGTCGATCGGCTCCGGTCATCGGATGATCCGGTCGTGGCACGCGTTGTCCGCTCTGTCGATGTCTCCCGGCGGCTCCCGGCCGGTCCGCGGCGGGGAAGCCTCACTGATACGGCCCTCGGTCGGTCCGTATCCGGCGCCTACCAGCCTACCGCACCACGACGGCACGGGCTCAGTTCCCCACGGCCCTGCCGGAGGTTCGGGAGCCGGTGAGAGCACGGAAGAAGCGCGGCGAGTACAGGTACAGCGCGACGACGACGGCCGTCGCCACGGCGGCACCGACCGCGAGTGCGGGTGGAGCCGTCGCGGCGACGAATCCGGCGGCGCCGGTCAGCGCCGACATGAGACTGACGAAGATCGCCACCTGGACGTGGGTCAGCCCGGTGTCGGTGAGCCGCTGGTACACGTGGTGGCGGTGTGCTGCGTACAGTCGCTCCCCGCGACGTACCCGCCCCAGGAACGTGACGAAGGTATCCGCCAGATAGATCAGTACCGGCGAGAGCAGGTACTCGAGGAACACTCCGGCCAGCAATCCCGTCACGGCGATCGCGGCGACCGAGGCGCCGAGCAGGTAACTGCCCACGTCGCCGAGGAACACGAAGCCGCGGCCGAGGTTCCAGGGCAGGAATCCCGCGAATGCGGCGGCGACCACCACACCCGCGACCGTGAGCCACAACTGGTCGCTCAGCACTCCCGCCCACGCGTAGAAGCCACCGACGACGATCCCGTGCATGCCGGAGATCCCATTGATGCCGTCCATGAAGTTCGCCGCGTTGGTGTAGGTGGCCACGGCGATGGCCCCGACCGGGACCCACCAGTAGCTGCTCTCGTTGATCGTCGTCGCGAGGGCAGCCGTACCGACCGCGCCGATGCCCAGTTGCACGGAGGCGCGGGTCCTGATCGACAGCCCCCGGAAGTCCTCGATCCAGCCCAGGGCCGATGCGGCAGCGACCATGCAGAAGATGATGAGGATCAGCGAGCGGTCGACGGCGACGAGACGCGTGGCGAGTGAGAGGGCCAGCGCGACGAGGACGGCGACGGCGACGGCGACGCCCATCCCCCGGATCACGACCGTCGTGTGCGAGGAACGATCGTTCGGGATGTCGAGCACACCAAGTCGGCGCAGCAGGGGTGCCACGACGATCGGCAGGAGCAGGGACAGTCCCAGCGCGACGAGGCCGACGACCAGGAGCAGCGGGTTCATGACAGCGGCTCCGCGACGTCCGGGGTGCGCTGGTCGTTGCCGGCGGACTCGAGACTGCGCTGCCCGAAGCCGCCGTCGGCCTTCCACTGCTGCAGACTCAGCCGGGTGGGATCGAGCGCCGCCACCGAGGTGTGCGAGATCTTGGGGTGCAGCGGCCGGGAGTCGTTCTCCCCGATTCCCATGAGGTCCTCGTGCATCTTCTCCCCCGGCCGCAGACCGGTGAAGACGATCCTGATGTCCCTGCCGGACATGGCGATCATGCGCTGAGCCACATCGAGGATCTTCACGGCCTCACCCATGTCGAGGATGAGCACCTCGCCTCCCTTGCCGATGGCCCCGGCCTGGACCACGAGCTGGCACGCTTCGGGAATGGTCATGAAGTAGCGGGTCACCTCGGGGTCCGTCACGGTGAGGGGCCCACCGTTGCGGATCTGCTCGGTGAAGAGCGGAAGCATGGAGCCCCGGCTCCCGATCACGTTGCCGAAGCGTACCGAGACGTACTGCTGGCCGGTCCGCTCCGCATGCCAGGAAGTGAGCTTCTCCGCCACCCGCTTGGAGTGACCGAGGGCGCTGGTGGGATCCGCCGCCTTGTCCGTCGAGATGTTGACGAAGTTCGTCACGCCCACCGCTGCCGAGGCTCGCAGGACGTTGAGCGAACCCTGGACGTTGGTCTTCCAGGCCTCCTCCGGGTACTGCTCCAGGAGGGAGACATGCTTCAGGGCCGCCGCATGGAAGACCACCTGGGGTCTGCGGTCCTCGAAGATGTCCAGGAGCGCGTCGGCGTCGCGGATGTCTGCCAGGACGGTGTCGCGGCCCGTGAGCAGTCCGCGTCCGGTGAGGGAGATCTGGGTGGTCTGCAGGCCCGTCTCGTCCCGGTCCAGCATGATCAGCTCCGCGGGCGAGAACCCGTCCAGCTGCCGGCAGAGCTCGGAGCCGATCGAGCCCCCGGCGCCGGTCACGAGCACGCGTTTGCCGGTGATGTACCCGGCCACCTCGTCGGGGTGGATGTCCACCGGCCGCCTCCCGATGAGGTCCTCGACGGCCACCTCGCGGAAGTCGGTGATGGCAGCGCCGGGCGCGCCGAGGATGTCGCGCAGCGGTGGCAGCACGAGCACCCGGATCCCGAGACCGGCCACCAGATCGGAGATCCGGCGGACCTGCGCGGCCTCGACGTCGGCGAACGCGAGGACGAGGACCGACGCCCGAGTGCGCGAGGCGATCTCGCGCAGGTCGTCGATCGAGCCGAGGACCGGCACGGTGGACAACCTCAGATGCTTCTTCGAGGCGTCGTCGTCGATGAGGCCCACGGGGAAGTAGGGGGATCCTGGATCCTTCATCATCCGGTCCACGAGCGAGTTCCCGAGGAAGCCTGCTCCGTAGATCAGCGTGCGCTGGGCGTCCTCACCCGGTTTCGTCTTGCTCTCCACGTACATGCGCTTGAGATACCGCGTGGCCGCCAGGAACATGCAGGCGAAGGGGAAGGCGATGACGCCGATGCTCCGTGGCACCGCGAGCACCGGGAAGAAGGCGACGCTGACGAGCACGAGGATGACGCCGACCAGGACCGCCACGATGACCAGCAGCTTCGCCTCGTGGAAGCTGCCGAAGCTGTATCTGCCGCGGTAGAGCGCGAAACTCAGCCCCACGCCGAGCTGGGAGATCACCGCCACGGCGCAGAACACGACGACGCCGGGTACGTTGATCTCGTTGACCAGCAGCTCGTACCGGAGAATCAGGGCGAGCAGGATCGCCACGATCCACGCGACGGCGTCGAGCAGGTACTGCGACCACAGCCAGATCGCGGGTTTGTCACCTGGGGATGTCGTCCCCCTGGTGGACCCCGGGGTGCCGGAAGCGCCCCCGTGCTCGTCCCTGTGTTCCGTGAGTCCCATATGTCCTAACAGTGCCAGACCGTACCCGCGTTCCCGGTGCTGCACGGCTCGTGTCCGGCAGCAGTGGTACCGGAGCGTTCCGGGCAGGGGCGGAGCACGGTGTAATAGACTTGCGTCCACGAAGAGAATACCAACTGCACCGCGTGTGCCCTGATCGCTGTGCACCGCCTCGGCGCGGCCGGGAAGGAATCTGTTGCACGTCCCCGACGTCGGCGCCGAGCGCGTGTTCATCATCATCACGACCTTCGACCGGGCCTCCTATCTGCAGCAGCTCCTGCACTCGATCGCGCTGCTCGACCCGCGCCCGGACGGCGTCGTCGTGGTGGACAACGCGAGTACCGATGAGACGCCGGAGATCCTCGCCGCCGCCGAGCTGCCCTTCCCGCTCGTGGTCGAACGGCTGCCGCAGAACATCGGCGGCTCCGGCGGGTTCGCCGCCGGCATGGTGCGCGCTCTCGCCGAGGGGGCCCGGTGGCTCTGGCTCATGGACGACGACGTCGTCGCCCTCCCCGATGCGCTGGCATCCTTCCAGCCGTGGATGCGGCGTTACTCCTGCATCCACGGTCGCCGGTACGACGCCGCCGGAGAGCCGTTCTTCTGGCAGCATCTCCTCAACGACACTCTCGGGGTCCACCTACCGGTCCGCGGCGACGTCTTCGTGGACTCACCGGTCTTCCATACGAATGTGGGCTGTTTCGAGGGGATGCTGGTCTCCGCCGACGTGGTCCGGGAGATCGGGCTGCCGGACGCCAGGTTCTTCCTCAACGGGGACGACACGACGTACGGCTGGCTCATCTCGCAGCGGTACCCCGTGGCGTACGTGGACTCCTTCGTCCTGCGCAAGACGCGCGCCCAACGCCAGATCGATCTCGGCGTGCGGCACCTCAACGACTCGAGTGATCTCTCACGCTTCTGCGGGATGCGCAATCGCGGTCATCTGGCGCACTATCTCCAGCTGCACGACCGGTTCAGCAGGGTGGGATTCGGCCTCGGCACCGCCCTGTCGGCGGGCAAGGAGATCGTCCGGCTGATCGCCGTCGAGCGCTCCCTGTCCGGACTCGGCGCGCTGTGGCGCGGCTGGCGTGCCGCGCGAATCATCCTCCATGATCCGACCTGGCGCCCTGAGCCCCCACTGACGGAAAGCTCCGGAGCGGCGGGAGCATCCCGGTGAGCTGGGCGGTCGTCGGAGGCAGCGGGTTCGTCGGGTCTGCCGTGCTGCGCGCTCTCGATGCAGCGGGGATCGAGGCCTGCTCCGTCGTGGCACCCCGCTTCGCCACGGATGCCGAGACGGTGCCGGAACTGCTGGCGGAGGCCGCCCGCACCGATCACGGCGCCCTGCAGTCAGCGCTGCGAGGTCACGACGTCGTCGTCAACGCCGCCGGGCTGGCCACCCCGTCGGCACCTGCGGGCACGGAGCTGCTCGGCGCGAATGCTCTGCTGCCCGTGGTGATCGCCCGAGCGGCGGCCGCAGCCGGGGTACGCCGCGTCATCCAGCTCAGCAGCGCCTCCGTCCAGGGACGCACCCACGTGCTCGACGAGACGGCCACCGTGCGTCCGTTCTCCGCCTACTCGCGCAGCAAGGCGCTCGGCGAACAGGCACTGGCGGCCATGGACACCGCGCAGTTGCCGGTGGTGATCCTGCGGGCCACCTCGGTGCAGGGCCCGGACCGGGGCACCACGACGTCGCTCGGGAAGCTCGCCGCGTCGCCGTTCGCCTCGGTCGCAGCTCCCGGTACGGCGCACTCGCCCATCACCTCCGTCGACGCCCTGGCCGATCTCGTGCTGATGATCGGTCGCCACCGCTCCGAAGTGCCGAGGATCGTGCTGCAGCCCTGGGAAGGACTCACAGTACGTTCCGCGCTCCAGGCCGCAGGCGGACGACCGCGTCTGCTGCCGGCCGTCCTGTGCCGGATCGCCGTCGGGACCGGATTCGTCGTCTCGTCCCTGCTGGGCGGACGCCTCGATGCACAGGTGCGCCGCACCGAGCTCCTGTGGTTCGGCCAGGACCAGGTTCCCGGGTGGGCCGCGGCGCAGGGCCTGGTCCCGCAGCCCCGGGTGCAGGACGTCCTGGCCCACGTCGGCGGGAACCGGGGTTCACGTGCCGGCTGACGCCGCCGATCCGTCAGCCGATCCGTCGGCCGCTGGTCCGGGCGCCGACCGATCCACCGCTGACGCCCCGGCGGCAGGCGGCCCCACCACTTCATCGTCCGTACCCGCAGGAGCGGGCGTCACCTCGGCGTCCTCGCTGCCGGCAAGACCCGGCACCACCTCGCGGAGGCGGGCGAGCGACAGCGTCCCCTGCCGGACGATCCGCAGCACCTCGCCCGTCGCGTCGACGATGGTCGAGCCGGCGATACCGTCGTCGGCCCGTGGCCCCGCGTCGAGATAGACGGCCACCGACTCGGCGAGCTGGGCCGCAGCCTCGGCCGCGGTCGTGGCCGCCGGCCGGCCCGTCCGGTTCGCGGACGAGACCGCGAGCGGGCCCGTGAGCGCGAGCAGTTCGAGGGCGACGTCGTCGTCGGGCACGCGAAGCGCGACGGTTCCCATGGTGTCGCCGAGGTCCCAGCTCAGTGAGGGCTGCGCGTGGCAGATCAGGGTGAGTGCCCCTGGCCAGAATGCCTCGGCGAGCGCCCGTGCATCAGGATGGACGTTTACCGCGAGTCCGTCGAGTGTCTGGATCCGGGGTATCAGGACCGGAGGTGGCATGGCGCGCCCCCGCCCCTTGGAGGCGAGCAGCGTGGCCACTGCCTGTGGGGAGAAGGCGTCCGCACCGATCCCGTAGACGGTGTCCGTCGGCAGGACGACGCACTGCTTGAGCTCCACGGCCTGGTGGGCAGCAGAGAGTCCCTGGCTTCGCTGGGCGGGATCGGAACAGTCGTAGCTGGATATCACCATGTCATCCTTCCACTGCCGAACGTGACGACGCACATCGGCGGCACCCGTGCTGACCGGTTCCCGCGCACTGCCTCAGGAGGACGGCGGCGGGCCGAAGCCCCGGCCCCGCAGCCCGGCCGAATAGGCGGCGAACCAGGCCCGCAGTCCCCCGATGTCGCGCTGCGTGAGGAAGTAGTAGGGGAACCCGATGACGTCGGCCCCGAACCACCGCGGATTGCGGTACTTGCGGGCCAGGTACGCGCGATTCCGGAAGTAGGAGAAACGCTTGAAGTCGCCGTCCGGGATCACCGGGGTGAGGAAGCCCCCGAAGATCGGCTTCATCTCGGACCACGTCGCGGGATGACGCACGGCCACGCTCGTCAGCGTCCCGTAGCGCAGACCGGCCCTTCTGACCCGCGCGAGGAAATCCACCTCGTCCCCGCGGATGAAGTACTTCATGTCCGGCAGGCCGATTCTCGAGAAGACCTCCGCGCGGATGAGCGCACCGTTGAAGAAATGGACCATGTTCGGCAGATAGCCCCTGGCCTCCAGGGTGGCGCGGTCGTTGGTGAGCAGTCCGTTGATACGGAAGTTGAAGGACAGTCTGGTGGGATCGGAGGTCGCCACGACCAGCGGACTGACGACGTCGAGGCGGTGCTCCTGCGCCGCGCTGAGCAGCTCGGCGAGGCAGCGTTCGTCCTCGGGGTGTCCGTCGTCGTCCATCAGCCAGATCCACTCGGCGCCGCTCGCGACGGCGGCGAGGATCGCGTAGGCGAAGCCGCCCGCTCCCCCGAGATTGGCCTCCGAGCGCAGGTAGTCCAGCGGGCCGTCGAAGGCATCGACGACGTCACGGGCCGGTGTGGTCCCCGAGTCCACGAGGGCGATCGTCCGGATGGGCGCGCTCTGCGCCGCGAGCCTGTCCAGGAGCAGGGCGAGCTCCCCGGGCCGGTCGTAGGTCACGGCGGCGACGGCGACGGCAGGTGGCGGCACAGCAGGGTCCGTCGACGCCGCGCCGTCGGGCCCGGTTCCGGCCTCACGCGTCATCGCGTGCCCGTCGTGGGCGTCGTCGGCGTCGTCGGTATCCGGCCGGATCGCTCTCCGTTGCGCACCGCGCTCGTCGCCCGGTCACGATCCGTCAGGTCCTGGTGTGTGGTCACCGCGGTCCACGAGCCCATCCGCTCGAGGAAGTCGGCGACGTCGGCGGCCTGCGTCTCGGCGTGCTCCATGACGAAGTAGCCGCCCGGTCCGAGAAGCCTGGCGGCGGTCGTGGCGGCAGCACGCGGCAGGTCCAGCCCGTCCATGCCCCCGCCGTAGAGTGCCTCCTCCGGATCGTGCTCCGCGACCTCGGGATCCACCGGGACCGCGCCGACCGGGATGTACGGCGGGTTGGACACCACGACGTCGAACGAGCCGTCCTGCTCGGGCAGCGCCGTCGCCAGGTCTCCCTGCGTCAGGTGCACCCCGAACGGTTCGAGATTGCGTGCCGCCCAGGCGAGAGCGAGCTCGCTGAGCTCGACGGCGTGCACCTCGGCTCCGGGGACCTCGTCCGCGATGGCTGCAGCGATCGCACCTGACCCCGTGCCCAGATCGACGATCCTCGGCCGCTCCATCCCCAGCGCCCGATCGATCGCGAGCTGCGCCACCGACTCCGTCTCCGGCCGCGGCACGAAGACCCCCGGGCCGACGGAGAGCTCGACGCGGCGGAAGAACGCCGTGCCGGTCAGATGCTGCAGCGGTACACGCGCGGCCCGTTCCCCTACCAACTCCTCGAAACCCTCCGGAGCGGGGATCCCGGTCAGCACGAGCGCCTGCAGACGACCCCGTGAGACCCCCAGCAGGTGTGCGGCGAGCAACTCGGCATCCACGCGTGGGCTGGGAACGCCGGCTTCCCGGAGCTGCTGCTCGGCAGCACGTAGCGCGTCCTCCACGACTACTCGTCCGCGCCGATGGCGTCGAGACGGGCCTGCTCGTCCAGCTCGATCGCCGACTGCACCACCGGCTCCAGCTCACCGTTCATCACGGCGTCCAGATTGTAGGCCTTGTACCCTGTGCGGTGGTCGGCCACCCGGTTCTCCGGGTAGTTGTACGTGCGGATGCGCTCCGAGCGGTCCATGGTCCGGATCTGCGACTTCCGGATGTCCGAGTTCGCGGCGTCGATCTTCTCCTGCTCGTGCGCCAGGATGCGTGAGCGGAGCACGCGCATGGCCGCCTCACGGTTCTGCAGCTGCGACTTCTCGTTCTGCATGGCCACGACGATCCCGGTGGGGAGGTGCGTAATCCGGACCGCCGAGTCCGTGGTGTTGACGGACTGTCCGCCCGGACCCGAGGAACGGTAGACGTCGATCTTCAGATCGTTCTGGCTGATCTCGACCTCCTCCGGCTCGTCGACCTCGGGCAGGACGAGCACGCCCGCGGCGGAGGTGTGGATGCGCCCCTGCGACTCGGTGACGGGCACGCGCTGCACCCGGTGCACGCCGCCCTCGAACTTCAGCCGGGCGTAGACGCCCTCGGCAGGATCGTTGGAGGAGCCCTTGATGGCCATCTGGACGTCCTTGTAGCCACCGAGATCGGACTCCGTGGCGGAGAGGATCTCGGTCTTCCATCCGCGGGACTCGGCGTAGCGGGTGTACATGCGCAGCAGGTCCCCCGCGAACAGGGCGGCCTCGTCGCCGCCCTCACCGCCCTTGACCTCGATGATCACGTTCCGGCCGTCATTGGGGTCCCTCGGGATCAGCAGTCGGCGCAGCCTCTCCTGCGCCGCAGCGAGCTCGTTCTCCAGGTCGGGCACCTCCGCGGCGAACTCCGGGTCCTCGGCCGCCATCTCCCGCGCTGCCTCGAGATCGTCGCCGATCGTCCTCCACCGGTTGTGCGCGTCGACGATCCGTCCGAGCTCGGCGTACCGGCGTCCGAGCCTGCGCGCCAGCGCCTGGTCCGCGTGGACCCCCGGATCGGCGAGCTGGTCCTGCAGCTCGGAATGCTCGTCGAGCAGTCCCTGGATGGATTCGAACATCGGGTGTACCTCTTTCGGCGTGTGCAGCCAGTCTATGAAGGACGAGACGGCAGAAATGACCACCCGATCGGGGCTGGAGCGGTCACGAGTGCGATCTCGGCGCCGGAACCACCGGCTTAACAGCAGCAGCCGCCCGGGACACCCGCCTACTGGCGGGTCCCGGACGGCTGGCCAGGGTGCTAGTCGGAGTCCTTGGAGCCCAGCGTGGTCTTCTGGACCTGCATCAGGAACTCCACGTTGGACTGCGTCTCCCGGATCTTGTTGGTGAGCAGCTCCAGGGCCTGCTGGGTCTCGAGACCCGACAGCACACGGCGCAGCTTCCACATGATCTTGACCTCGTCGGGCGAGAGCAGATTCTCCTCCCGGCGCGTCCCGGAGGCGTTGACGTCGACGGCGGGGAAGATGCGCTTGTCCGCGAGATTGCGCGACAGCCGCAGCTCCATGTTGCCGGTGCCCTTGAACTCCTCGAAGATGACCTCGTCCATCTTGGACCCGGTCTCCACGAGAGCGGTGGCGAGGATGGTGAGCGACCCACCGTTCTCGATGTTGCGAGCGGCGCCGAAGAAACGCTTGGGCGGGTAGAGCGCCGCGGAGTCGACGCCGCCGGAGAGGATGCGGCCCGACGCCGGAGCGGCCAGGTTGTAGGCGCGTCCCAGGCGTGTCATCGAATCCAGCAGCACGACGACGTCCATGCCCATCTCCACGAGGCGCTTGGCCCGCTCGATCGAGAGCTCCGCGACGGTGGTGTGGTCGTCGGCCGGCCGATCGAAGGTCGAGGCGATGACCTCGCCCTTGACCGTGCGCTGCATGTCGGTGACTTCCTCGGGACGTTCGTCCACGAGGACCATCATGAGGTGCACCTCAGGGTTGTTGATCGTGATGGCATTGGCGATCGACTGCAGGATGAGGGTCTTGCCGGCCTTCGGCGGGGACACGATGAGCCCGCGCTGACCCTTGCCGATCGGAGCCACGAGATCGATCACGCGCGGACCGATCTTCTTCGGATCCGTCTCGAGGCGCAGCCGGTCCGACGGATAGAGCGGTACGAGCTTGGCGAACTCGACGCGATCCGTCAGTTCCTCCGCCGGCTTGCCGTTCACCGAGGTGACGCGGACGAGCGCGTTGAACTTCTGGCGTGTGCTCGCCTGGGTCTCGCCCTCACGCGGAGCGCGGATGGCCCCGACGACGGCGTCGCCCTTGCGCAGCCCGTGCTTCTTGACCTGGGCGAGCGAGACGTAGACGTCGTTGGGACCGGGCAGGTATCCCGAGGTGCGCACGAACGCGTAGCTCTCGAGGATGTCGAGGATGCCTGCGACGGGCAGCAGGACGTCGTCCTCGGTGACCTCCACGTCGTCGACGTCGGGGTTCTGGTTGCGCCCCCGCCTGCGGTCGTTGCGGTCGTTGCGGTCGCGGAACCTGTTGTTGCGGTCCTCGCCGGAGTTCCCGCCGCGATTGGAGCGGTTACGGCGGTTGCGACCGCGACCCTCGTCGTCGTTCGAGGTGTTCCGGTTGTCGCTGCGGTTCTCATTCCGGTTGTCGCTGCGGTTCTCATTCCGGTTGTCGCTGCGGTTCTCATTCCGGTTGTCGCTCCGCGCGTCGCTCCGGTTGTCGCTCCGCGCGTCGCTCCGGTTGTCGCTGCGGTTCTCGTTCTGCTTGTCGCTGCGCGCGTCGTTCCGGTTGTCGCTCTGGCCGTTGCTCTGCTTGTCGCCCTGGCCGTTGCTCTGACCGTCGGCGGGTGCGGAGGTGTTCCCCGAGCCGTTGTTCGAGGAGTCGTCGCGATTGTTGCGCGAGCGGGTCCGACGCTCGCCGCGGCCCTCGCCCTGTGCCGGCTGGGTGTCGGTCGATGCGTTCTCCCCGGCGTTCTCCTGGGCCGGGCTCCCGGAGCCGTCCTGGGTCTCGCCCGGCTCGGACTGAGCGTCAGCGCGGTCCTCACCCCTGCGGTTGCGGCGATTGCGCGACTGCCGATTGCCGGTTTCGCGATCACCGCGCTCCTGCTGCTCGTCGGTCGGGGCCGAGGAATTCGGGGACGCCGTCGTCTCGGCCGGACCCTCGCCCGCGGTGCCGGTCTCGGACGCGGTGCCGGTCTCGGCCGCGGTGGTGGAGACGACGCCGTCGCTGACTGCGCGCCGATTACGGTTGCGCGTGCGGGGCTGGCGCTCGGCGGGCGCGGACTGTGGGGTCGAGGACTGCTCGCCCTCGGGGGCAGCGGCCGGTGAGGTGGCAGGAGCGTCGGCCGCGGCTGCGGGGCTCTCTGCATCGGCGCTGCGTGGGCGCGTGGCCTGCTGGCGATCCGCGACGGCGCCGCCGCGCTGATGGTCGGAGATGGCGGACACGAGATCGCTCTTGCGCATCCTCGACCCACCGGTGATGCCGAGCTGACCGGCCAGGGCCTGTAGTTGAGCGAGCTTCAGGCCTGCAAGGCCGCTGCTCTTCGAAGCTGGTGCGCCGGCTGCTGCAGCGTCTTGGGTGGCCACACCTGGTAACAGGTCAGTGGTTTCAGTCACGAAGGATCCTTCCCCCTCGTCGGGCGGCCATCTGATCGGTGGTCCGCGATGGTTTGCCTGTGCCGCGATGCGGTCCGGGCGGCCGGTGATGATCCGGCATCGGCTGGACGTGCTGGAAGCCTGCGGATGTCCAGGTGCAGCGGCGTCGAGCCGCCTGCACGAGGAAAAGATCGGAGGCTACACCGAGGGTGCGCAACTGCTGAAGGGGAACTGCGGTGTCGGCGGCGTCCATCAGGAGGACGGCCGGATCAGCAGGAGCACACAGTGCCTCGAGAACGAAGAGCGTCAGTGCGACGCAGTAGCTCTGGAAACACGGCAATACCGAGGGCACACGCTGTGTGCCGGTACGATCACTACCCTTGGTGCACTTCCACACTAGCACCTTCCTGCTCCACCGCGAGCCGGAGAATGCGCCATTTCGCCGGTATCCCGCCCTGGTTCGACACCTGCCCGCCCTCACGCAGCAGCTGCCGGATGACCTCCTCCGCTGCGCGTGCGCCGGCGTCTCCCACCGCGAGCGTCAGGACGCTCGGGCCCGCTCCGGAGATGGTGCTCGCGAATCCCGCTGCGCGAAGCCCCCGCATGAGCGTTGCACTCGGCAGCATCGCCTGCGCGCGGAACTCCTGATGCAACGCGTCCTGTGTCGCGGCGAGCAGCAGCGACGGCTCGACGCCGAGCGCGTGGACGAGCAGGGCCGCACGGCCTGCGTTGGCAGCCGCGCTCCCGTGGGAGACCGATGTCGGGAGCAGCGCTCTCGCGCTGTCGGTCGAGAGCGCGGAATCGGGCACGACGACGATCGGGACGACCTCCGGCGATATCTCCACGCGGGTACTGTGATAGACCCTGCCGCTCTCCCAGGAGATCGCGAGCGAACCCATCAGGGCGGGAGCGACATTGTCGGGGTGGCCCTCCAGCGACGCGGCCCACTGCAGCAGCTGCGCGGCATCGAACCGCTCCTGCTCGGGGAGCAGTGCATTGCCCGCGAGAACACCGGCGACGATCGCCGCCGCCGATGATCCGAGCCCCCGGCCGTGCGGGATCTCGTTGATCGTGTCGAGCTCGAGCCCGGCCACGCGATGGCCTGCCCGCTGGAGCGTGCTGATCAGCGATGCGGCGACGAGATGGCTCTCGTCCGTCGGCAGGGCCTCGACACCCTCGCCCGTGGAGCGCACTATGGTACCGCCCGACGTCGTCGTGCGTACCCGCACCGTGTCGTGGAGCGTCAGGGCAAGACCGAGGGCGTCGAAGCCCGGGCCCAGATTGGCGCTCGTGGCCGGGACGCGGACCGTGACCTCCTGATCGCTCTCCACGGCCGGCAGCGCCAGGAGGTCCGGTAGCACCGGCACTGCCGGCAGTCGCGCCATCTCAGTCCTCGAGACCGAGCGCTGCAGCGACGCTCACGACGTCGAACTCCACCTTCGTGGGCTCGATGTCCGCGCCGTCCGCCGTGCGCAGGGCCCACTGCGGGTCCTTGAGCCCGTGGCCCGTGACGGTGATGACGATCGTCTTGCCGGACGGGACCTTGCCCTCGGCGTGCTTCTTGAGCAGACCGGCGACCCCGGCCGCGGACGCGGGCTCCACGAACACGCCCTCCCGTGAGGACAGCCAGCGGTGCGCGTCGAGGATCTCCTCGTCGGTGACCGCTTCGATGAGTCCGCCCGATTCGTCCCGGGCGGCGACGGCGAAGTCCCAGGAGGCGGGATTGCCGATCCGGATCGCGGTGGCGATGGTATCCGGCTCCGTGACGGGGTGACCCTTGACGAGCGGAGACGCACCTTCCGCCTGGAAGCCCCACATGATCGGCGTGCGCGTGGCGACCGGCGCGAGTTCGCCGTGATGCATCGACGCGTACGGCGCCGCGTACTCCTTGTATCCCTTCCAGTACGCGCTGATGTTCCCGGCGTTGCCGACGGGCATCAGATGGTAGTCGGGCGCGTCCCCGAGGGTGTCGACCACCTCGAAGGCCGCCGTCTTCTGGCCCTCGAGCCGTGCCGGGTTCACGGAGTTCACGAGGAACACGGGGTAGGACTCGGAGAGTTTGCGTGCCACGTCGAGGCAGTTGTCGAAGTTGCCGTCCACCTGGAGGAGTTGCGCGCCGTGGGCGATCGCCTGGCTGAGCTTGCCCATCGAGATCTTGCCGTCCGGTACGAGCACCGCGCAGGTGATACCGGCCTGGGTGGCGTAGGCAGCGGCCGACGCCGAGGTGTTGCCGGTGGATGCACACACCACGGCCTTGGCACCGGCGGCCACGGCTGCGGTCATGGCCATGGTCATCCCCCGATCCTTGAAGGATCCGGTCGGATTCATGCCCTCGACCTTCAGATACACCCTGCACCCGGTCAGCTCCGACAGCTGCCGGGCAGGCACGAGGGGGGTTCCTCCCTCGCCGAGCGTGATCACCTCGGTGGCCTCCGTGACGGGCAGACGTTCGGCGTACTCGCGGATCACTCCGCGCCACTGGTGGGCCACTTAGATTCCCTCTACTCGAAGAACGGATGAGACGGCGGTGATGACCTCGAGCTCGGCGACCTGCCGCACGGTCGCTGCGAGGGATGCCTCCAGGGCCCGGTGCGTGACGATGCGCAGCTCGGCGGTGGTGCTCCCGTCGGGTCCGCTTGGCCGGATGCGCTGGCGCATCGTCTCGATGGAGACCCCGTTCGCGGCGAAGAGCCGGCTGATCTGAGCCAGCACGCCCGGCTCGTCCACGACCTGCAGGGCGATGCAGTAGCTCGTGCGCACGGCGTCGATGCCCAGCGCGGGAACGTGCCCGGTGGTCGTCTCGGTGCGTCCCGGGCCGCCGAGCACCATGCGGCGCGCGGCGCTCACGACGTCGCCGAGCACGGCCGACGCCGTGGGCGTGCCGCCTGCGCCCTGACCGTAGAACATGAGCTCGCCGGCGTTCTCCGCCTCGACGAAGACGGCGTTGAACGCCCCGCGCACGGCGGCCAGCGGGTGGGAGCGCGGCAGCAGCGTGGGGTGGACGCGGACCCCGACGCCGTCCGCGCCCGAGGCGTCCCCGAGCAGTTCCGCGATGGCCAGGAGCTTGACCACGTACCCGTCCTCCGCAGCGGAGGCGATGTCCTGGGCCGTGACGGAGGTGATGCCCTCGAAGAACACGTTCTCGAGGGCGAAGCGCGTGTGGAAGGACAGGGACGCCAGGATCGCGGCCTTGGCGGCGGCGTCGTGCCCCTCGATGTCCGCCGTGGGATCGGCTTCCGCGTACCCGAGGTCCTGAGCGGTCTTCAGGGCGTCGGCGAACCGGGCTCCGGTGGAATCCATCTGGTCGAGGATGTAGTTCGTGGTCCCGTTGACGATCCCGAGCACGCGCGTGATCCGGTCCCCGGACAGGCTGTCGCGGATGGGCCGCAGGATCGGGATGGCACCGGCGACGGCTGCCTCGTAGGACAACTGCACGCCCGCCGCGTCGGCCTGCTCGTAGAGCTCGGGGCCGTCCTGGGCCAGCAGGGCCTTGTTGCCGCTCACCACGGCGGCCCCGTGGTCGATCGCGCGGAGGATCAGCGACTTCGCCGGCTCCATGCCGCCCATGAGCTCGATCACGATGTCCGCGTTCGCCACGAGCGACTCGGCATCGAGGGTGAGGAGACCGTCCGGAAGCTCGACGTCTCGCTGGGCGTCGAGGGTGCGGACGGCGACGCCGACGAGCTCGAGCGGGGCACCGGCACGATTGCCGAGATCCTCGGCGTCCGCGAGCAGGATGCGGGCCACCTGCGAGCCGACGGTGCCGCAGCCGAGCAGGGCTATGCGGATGGGCGAGGGGGGCGTCGAGGTGTTCATACGGTCCGTGGGTCTCCTGATGTCGTAGCGGGCTCGCGCTGGACGTCCCGGCGGAACAGATCCTCCTCGGTCTCACCCCGGACGATCAACCGCGCTGCGCCGTCGGCCACCGCCACCACGGGCGGGCGCGCCAGGTAGTTGTAGTTGCTCGCCAGCACCCAGCAGTAGGCGCCGGTTCCGGGGACGGCCAGGAGGTCACCGGCACCGGTGTCCCCGGGGAGGTAGACGTCGCGCACCACGATGTCGCCGCTCTCGCAGTGCTTCCCGACCACGCGGGAGAGCACGGGCGCGGCCTCGGGGGTACGGGAGGCCAGTACGGCCGAGTAGTCCGCCCCGTAGAGCACCGGACGGGCGTTGTCGCTCATCCCGCCGTCCACCGAGACGTAGCGGCGGAGCTCTGTGGCCGCGGTGCCCTGGGCTCGTCCGCCTGCTCCCCCGGTATCGACGTGGACCGTCTTCGTCGTACCCGCGGTGTAGAGCGTGAAGGTCGAGGGCCCAACGATCGCCCGTCCGGGCTCGATCGAGATGCGGGGAACGCGCAGGTCCAGCTCACGGCAGGTCGAACCGACGACGGCGGCCATGGCGCGGGCGATCTCGGTGGCCGGACGTGGCTCGTCCGCCTCGGTGTAGGCGATGCCGTAGCCGCCGCCCAGATCCAGTTCGGGCAGCTCGACGCCGTGCGTGTCGCGCAGCCGGGCCAGGAAAGCCAGGAGCCGCCGCGCGGCGAGCTCGAAGCCCTCCGGCTCGAAGATCTGCGACCCGATATGGCAGTGCACCCCGAGCAGCTCGATCCCCGGGTGAGCAAGTGCCTCGGCGACGGCGAGATCGGCCGGCGAGACGCCGTCGTCGGCAGCTGAGACCCGCCCGGCTGCCGGCTCCCTCACCATGGACAGGCCGAACTTCTGGTCCTCGTGGGCCGTCGCGATGAACTCGTGCGTGTGAGCGTGGACACCGGGGGTGAGGCGGAGCATCACCTTGGCGGTCCGCCCGCGCTCCACTGCCAGATCCCCCACGAGGGTGACCTCCTGCAGACTGTCCACCACGATCCGCCCGAGCCCGGCATCGATGGCACGGATGATCTCCGCCGCCGACTTGTTGTTCCCGTG
Source organism: Arthrobacter echini (assembly GCF_004803505.1). Taxonomy (GTDB): domain Bacteria; phylum Actinomycetota; class Actinomycetes; order Actinomycetales; family Micrococcaceae; genus Arthrobacter_D; species Arthrobacter_D echini. Next base: position 63,924 of record NZ_SSWH01000007.1, on the reverse strand, counting down.
CAGGCCGAGCCGGTGGCCGGGCAGACCGGCTCGCAGGGCGACGGCGAGCTCGCCGCCGGAGCACGTGTCGAGTCCCAGGCCCTCCTCGCGGACCCAGTGCGCCACCTCGGTGCACAGGAAGGACTTGCCCGCGTAGAACACGTCCACGCCGTCGCCCAACCCGCGGAACGCCTCGTCGAACGCCGCACGGAAGCTCCTGGCGCGGGCGCGGAAATCACGCTCGGAGACCACGAACAGCGGCGTCCCGTACTGCCGGGCGAGCTCGGTGACGCTGACGCCGTCGATCTCGAGGACGCCGTCCTGGTCACGACGCACGTCCTCGGCCCACAGCTTCGCCTCGAGTTGTGCCTGGTCCTGCGGGACGCTGAGCCAGTCGGGGGCGAGCGGTGACGCCTGATCCGTCGTCGTCATCGTCACATCCGCTCCGGCGCCGAGACGCCGAGCAGTGTCAGTCCGTTGACGAGCACCTGCTGCGTCGCATTGTTCAGCCACAGCCGGGAGCGGTGGACGTCCTCCACGGCCTCGCCGCGGAGCGGGGCTACCCGGCGGGCGTCGTACCAGCGGTGGTAGGCGCCGGCGACGACCTCGAGGTGGCGGGCCACGCGGTGCGGTTCGCGGAACGCGGCGGCCTGTGCGACGACGCCGGGGAACTGGCCGAGCGCCGCGAGCAGCTCGCCCTCCGTGGGGTGGCTCAGGGACGCGGCGTCGAACGCGCTGGTGTCCACCCCGGCCGAGACGGCATTGCGGGCGACGGCGTGCGTGCGCGCATGGGCGTACTGCACGTAGAACACGGGGTTCTCGTTGGTGTGGCGGGTGAGCAGATCCAGGTCGATGTCGATGTTCGAGTCGGCCGAAAAGCGGGACAGGGTGTAGCGGGCGGCGTCCACACCGACGGCGTCGACCAGGTCCTCGAGCGTCACCACGGTTCCCGCACGCTTCGACATCCGGACCGGCGCGCCGTCCCTGACCAGATTCACCATCTGGCCGATCAGGACCTCGACGGCGTCGGGGTCGTCCCCGAGTGCCGCGGCGGCAGCCTTGAGCCTGGCCACGTACCCGTGGTGGTCCGCGCCCAGCATGATGATGTTCAGGTCGAACCCGCGGCGGCGCTTGTTGACGAAGTACCCGATATCACCCGCGATGTACGCCGGGGAGCCGTCGGACTTGATGACCACGCGGTCGCGATCGTCGCCGAAGTCCGTCGACCTCAGCCACCAGGCGCCGTCCTCGAGATACAGGTTCCCCGAGGCCTTCAGCTGATCCAGCAGATCCTGGACGAAATTGTCCCGGAACAGGGAGTGCTCGTGGAAGTAGACGTCGAAGTCGACCCCGAAGTCGTGCAGCGACGTCTTGATGTCACCGAACATCGCATCGACGCCCAGTGCGCGGAAACGCTCGATCGCCTCGTCCCGCTCGAGGTCGAGAATGCCCGGTTCCATCGCGAGGACGCGCTGGGCGATGTCCACGATGTACTGGCCCGCGTAGCCGTCCTCCGGAGCTCCCTCCCCCGTCGCCGATGCGTACAGCGAGCGCGCGAACCGTTCGGTCTGGGCGCCGTGGTCGTTGAAGTAGTACTCCCGCGTCACACTGGCACCCTGCGACTGGAGGATGCGGGCCAGCGCGTCCCCCACCGCGGCCCAGCGCGTGCCACCGATGTGGATGGGTCCGGTGGGGTTGGCGGAGACGAACTCCAGATTGATCTTCTGGCCCACGAGAGTGTCGTTCGTCCCGTAGGCGGGTCCGGCGTCGACGATGGTGCGGGCGAGCTCCCCGGCGGCTCCGACGTCGAGCGTGATGTTCAGGAAACCGGGACCGGCGATGTCGACGCTCTTGACGCCGTCGATCCCCGCCAGCCGGGTGCTGAGCAGCTGCGCGAAGTCCCGCGGATTCATCCCCGCCTTCTTGCCGAGCTGCAGGGCGATGTTCGTGGACCAGTCACCGTGCTCACGATTCTTCGGTCGCTCCACCCGTACCTCCGACGGCAGCTCGACGCTGAAGTCGCCGGCCTCGACGGCGGTCCGGAGGCAGGCGGAAATGGCGGAGGAGAGTTCGTCGGGAGTCACTCGTCCAGCATAGCGGCGTGGCTGCACGGGGCCGGAGTGCGGCAGTGCGTGACGCGACTCCGGCGGCCGTCCGGGACACCGTCAGGAACGGATGATTGCATGGGAGGGTGGTATGGCCCGCACAGGTACCTGGCCGTCCACGCCGTGCGAACCATCGTCCGCCCGGTCCCGCCGTGTGATGCATCAGGAGCACCCCGTGACCAGACCACCCTCGACCGCCCTCGGCCCCGCAGCATCGTCCGCCCCGCAGTCCACCCCGCCGTCGGCGCCTCACTCCGGCCCCGGCTCACACCGTCACAGGCGAGCCCTCACGATGCTGGCCACCGTCTCGATGCTCGGCGCCGCCGGGTGCGCCGGCGCCTCGGCGGACGGCGATGCTGCGACGACCGAGGCCCCGTCCGGCGACCCGGCGGCCGCCGAGCAGCCTGCCGGGGCCGGACCGGACGGGCAGGTCTACCAGGACGGCGAGTACAGCGAGACGGGGAGCTACCAGTCCCCTGCCGGGCCCGAGGAGATCGGCGTGACGCTCACCCTCGAAACGGACGTGGTGACCGCCGTCGAGGTGGAGCCCATGCCGGACAACCCGACCACCACGGTCTACCAGGAGCGGTTCGCAGGCGGCATCTCGGAGGCGATCGTCGGCAGGAGGCTCGACGAGCTCTCGGTGGACAAGGTGGCAGGTTCCTCCCTGACCAGCGGCGGATTCAACGATGCCGCCGACAAGATCAGGAGCGAGGCACGGTTCCAGTCCCCATGACCCAGTCGTTCGAGTTCGCGGCGATCGGCACGAGCTGGCGCGTGGACAGCAGCATGCCCCTGCTCCCGGCGCAGCGGACAGAACTCCTGCGGCTCGCCGAGGACTATGACGCGCTCTACTCCAGGTTCCGCGCCGACTCCGGCGTCACGGCGCTCTCGGCGTCGGGAGGCTCACTGCCCCTGCCACCGCACGGGACGGCGTTGGGTCGCCTGCTGCGCTCGCTGCACGATCTCACGGACGGTGCGGTGTCTCCCCTCGTCGGCGAGCGCCTCGCGGAACAGGGGTACGATGCCGGGTACTCCTTCGTCCCGACGACGGCGCCCTCCCCCGCCCGGGTCTGGGACGCCGTCCTTCGGTGGGGCGGGGACACGATCACCGTGCGGGAACCGGCACTGCTCGACGTCGGCGCCGCGGGCAAGGGCCAGCTCGTGGATCTGATGCTCGAGTACCTTCTCAGCGAAGGTCACGACGACGTGATCGTCGACGCGAGTGGTGACATGCGCCGGAGCGGACCCGGCTCGATCACCGTGGCCCTCGAGCATCCCTACGACGCCTCGCTGGCGATCGGTACTGTGGAGCTGGGCAGCGGCGCGCTGTGCGCCTCGGCGTCGAACCGGCGTGTCTGGGGCGACGGGCTGCACCACATCATCGACGCACGGACCGGGCGCTGCGTGGACACCGTCGTCGCCACCTGGGTCCTGGCGGCTGACGCGATGACCGCCGACGGACTGTGTACGGCACTGTTCTTCGCGGACCCCGCCGACCTCTCGCGGTCCTTCGAGTTCGACTACGTGCTGGTGTACTCGGACGGACGCGCCCGTCTCTCCGACCCACTCCGAGGAGCCCTGTTCCCATGACCGCAGCACTGGACGCCCTGCTGGGCCGAGTGAGCATGTACCGGCTGGTGCTGGCCCTGCTCCTGGCCCTCGCGGCCGAGGCGCTTCTGCTCTCCGTCACCGGCCTGCTCGCCTATACGCCGGCGGAGATCGCCGGCAGTCTCGTGGCCTCGGTGGGCGGCACCTTCATCGGCACGCGCCTCATGGCGCTGATCCTGCGCCTGCGCCCCCACGGGGACTCATCCCTGATCACGGGATTGATCCTCTTCCTCATCATGTTCCCCTCGGACACCACCGCCGGGCTGGGCGGAGTCCTCGCGGCCGGTGTGGCAGCGGGCGCGTCGAAGTTCCTGCTGGCGTTCCGGGGCCGCCATATCGTCAATCCGGCGGCGATGGGCGCCGTCGTCGCAACGCTGTCCGGAGTGGGAGCGGCCGCCTGGTGGGTCGCCAACCCCTACCTGCTGCCCGTCGTCGCCCTCGGAGCCTTCCTCATCCTGTACCGGATGCGGAAGATGTCCATGGGAGCGGTGTTCCTCGTCGTCGCCCTGGGCCTCCTCGTCACGAAGCTAGTTCTCGGCGGTCTCGCGCTCGGTGATGGCCTGCAGCTCGTGGTGACCTCGTACCCGGTCCTGTTCCTGCTCGGCTTCATGCTCACCGAGCCGCTGACCCTGCCTCCGCTGCGCTGGCAGCAATGGCTCTATGCCGGACTCGTCGCGGCCCTGTTCGCCCTGCAGCTCTCCATCGGGCCGGTGTTCCTCGGCCCGGAGTTCGCCCTCGTGATCGGCAACGTGGTGGCCTTCCTCCTGGGCCAGCGCCGGGGCGTACGGCTGATCTTCTCCGGGTCGCGGCAGCTCACACCGACGAGCACGGAACTCGTGTTCGACACCGCACGACCGGTACGGTTCAGGGCCGGTCAGTACATGGAGCTGGACCTGCCGCATCAGGGCACCGACAGCCGCGGTAGCCGCAGGGTCTTCAGCATCACCTCCGCACCCCAGCGGACCGACGCCGTGAGCTTCGCTCTGCGGACGTCGGAGTCCGGGAGCTCGTTGAAGAAGGCACTCCTCTCGCTGCCCGGGAGCGCCCGGATCACGGGCACGGTGGTCGGCGGCGACTTCCTCCTGCCGCGGGATGCAGCCGCGCCCCTGCTGCTCGTCGCCGGCGGCATCGGCGTGACGCCGTTCATCTCCCAGCTCCGCGATGTGGCCGCCCGCGGCGAGGAGCGCGACGTCGTCCTGGTCTACGTGGTGCGGGACGACCAGGACGTCGCGTTCCGGGACGAGTTGCAGGAGCTGGGCACGCGCGTGGTGCTGTTCAGCCCGGGGGGCTTTGACGCGTCGACTCTTCCTCCGGGCTGGACCCGTGCGGGCGCGGAGCCGACCGCCGAGCTGCTCCTGGCCGCCGTGCCGGATCTGACGGAGCGAACGGTCCTGGTCTCCGGGTCGCCGCACTTCATCCGCGAGGTCCGCGCTCAGCTGCGCGTGGCGGGAGTCTCGCGTGTGCGGACCGATGCCTTCCTGGGGTACTGAGGACGGCGTTTCCCGCTGCCCGACGTTTTCCCACCCCGACCGCACCTGCTAAGCTCGATGAGTCCCATTCGGGTACGGGATCAACCCCGTTTCCGCCTTCGTAGCTCAGGGGATAGAGCGTCTGCCTCCGGAGCAGAAGGTCGTAGGTTCGAATCCTATCGAGGGCACAGAACGACTCGCGTAGAGTCCACCGCCGTCGGCCCCAAGGGCTGGCGGCGGTCCTGTTTTACGACTGTGGACCCTCGTCGATCCCAGTCCTCGGCGGCGAGGACTGGGCAGGGGCTGTCGTTCCCATAACACCCACCGGAAGAGTGGGATCGACGTCGGACCGGCCTTCCCGCCTAAGCTTGTATCTGGCGGTAGGAACGCAGGACGCAGAACTCGTTGCCCTCGGGGTCGGCCAGAACGACCCAGCCGGTTCCGGGGCCGTGGACCCCGCGACGGTCGGCGAGCTCAGTGGCTCCGAGGACGAGCAGCCGCGCAACCTCCTCGTCCCGGGTGCCCGTCCGCGGCCGCAGATCCAGGTGCATGCGGTTCTTCACCGTCTTGCCCTCCGCGACCTCGATGAACAACAGGCGGTGGCCGGCGTCCTGATCGAGGATCATGCACTCCTCGTCACCCGGCTCGTTGGGGTCGTCGTCGACGTCGACGTAGCAGAGCACGCCCTTCCAGAACTCGGAGAGCCCGTAGGCATCGGCGCAGTCGATGGACGTATGGGAAACGAAGCTGGTCATGGTGCGATCCAACCAGCTTCACGACGTCGTTCCCGGTATCCTCGCTGGCCGATGTCGGGCAGGGCTGCGGGCTTCGACGAGTCCTGGTCATACAAGATCGGTCATACAAGAGCAGTGTGTCGCAGCGCATTCTCCACCGCACGAAATCACCCGACAGATAGCATCGGGTTCATGCATCAGGGGGAAGCACCACGCCGCACACGTCTGGGCTCCGCCCTGGCAGCAGCCGGACTGACGAACGGGCCGATCGAGCTCCTCGACTTCCTCACCCCGCTCTGGGCGGGTATCGCTCTGCACGCCACTCCGGCGAACGTGGGCTTCCTGGTCTCCGTCGAGCTCATCGTCTCCTTCCTCGCCCGTCCCGTTGCCGGGTACCTGGCCGACACCCGGAAGCGTGAGGTCGTCGCGGGTCTCGGCGCCGTCCTCTACGGGCTCTCGTGCCTGGGGTATGCGCTGGCCGGGTCGCTGGCCCTCGCCTATGCCGCAGCCATACTGGGCGGCATCGGCGGTGCACTCCTGTGGGTGGCCCTCCGCGCCATGGTCGGAGAGCAGCTCCGATCGGACGCAGGGGTCTTCGCCCGCTTGATGTCGGTGCAGGAGACCGGTGTGTGGATCGCATTCGTCGCCGGCCTGCTGCTTCTGGGTCAGTTCGACTCGTTCCCACTGGTCTTCCTGGCCTGCGCCGGGGCATGCCTGATCGGTGCACTGATCCTGTTCCTCAGCCCAGGCACGCCGAACGGACATCCGGCACTTCCGGTGGACGGGACAGCCGGCGACCACGACGGTTCTCGGATCCCGGCATCGCCGACCACCCGCGGCGCCCGTGCCATGGCGAAATCGCTGCGCCCGATGCTCGTCGCCACTGTGGTGACATCCCTGGCCGAGAGCATGGTCGGGATCCTGGTGCTCCTGCATCTTCAGCGCGAACTGGATCTTGGTGTTATTGGGATCGCCTATGTCTTCCTCCCGGGAGCTATCGCCCTGGGAGTCCTTCCACCGCTCATGCACGCGGTCGTCCTGCGAATAGGACGCCGCAGGGCCATGGCCGCCGGTTCGGCCCTCAGCGGCCTGTTCGCCATCTCCCTGGCTTATGCGGCCGGGCCCGTGGTGATAGCGGCGCTGTGGATTCTGTGCGGTGTGGCCTGGGCGATGGTGATACCGATTGAACAGGCAGTCGTGACAGAAAAGTATCCTCACCAGATCGGAGCGGCGATGGGAATCTATACCGCCTCGACACTCCTCGGAGCAGCGATCGGGGCAGCGATCGCGGGAATCCTGTACGACTCCACCCCCTGGCCCGTCACCTGCCTGGTCGCCGGCGCCGTCATTTTCTCAGGCACAGTGCTGGGGCCGTGGGCCATCATCAGACTCGGCGTCGTGGACAGACCAGCACCGAGCGCAGTGATGCCTTCAGCGGCAGACCCCGTCACGTGAGGCTACTTGGAGCAAGCCGGCTCCTGCGGCTGGGTTCCTGATCGAACCAGACGCTCGCCGTCACAGGAGAGTGCCCGACCGAGGTAATGGGATTCAGTGGCCTGTAACTTCCATACCGCGCTTTCCGGTCGTTCGTGAAGGGTCGTACGCCGATGGTCATGGACCTCTCCCCCGATTAGATTGAAGAGGCCATCGCAGCGGGAGACGGACGCCGATCTCGGTATGAACGAGGCCGGAGCCGATGAACGTGTCGCTTGGTGGTTCGCTGCGGCACGACGAGAAGGACATAGAAGGAGAGGTGTTCGATGGACGACTTCTTTACCGGAGGAGATTCGGGCCTCGTCATCGACTGGACCCAGATGCCGACCTACAACACCATCATGTCGGTCGCTGCTGGTGCTGGTCTCATCTTCGTGGTGATGATCGGACGCGCCCTGACGCGCAGCGAACGTTTCAAACCCGAGGGCTGGGCGCTCACCGCCGGCGTCCTCGGGTTCCTGCTGACAGTCACCGGTCTGCACATGACCCTGACCTGGCCGTTCGCGCGGTATTTCCCCTTCGACAACATCGTCTTCGGCGAGACCAGCCTCGCCTTCGGCGTGCTGCTGCTGGCGACCGCTCTGTACCTGTGGAAGCGAGGCGACCAGATCACCGAGGCGGAGGATCGGGCTGCAGAAGCTGCGAGCGTCGCAGGTCCACTTGGGGTCTTCGTCGTCGGCCTGGGCCTGGCTCTGTTCGGGATCGCCGCAGCGGGACTCATCTTCCAACTGTTCGCGGCCCCTCCCGAGGAACCCGTCGCCGGGTCCTTTGCTGGCTCCCCGATGATCGAAGCAGTGTTCATCTCCGGGCTGTTCGCCCTCATCGGTCTGGGCGCGGTGCTGTTCCCGTTCGCGCTCAGGACGTTCTCATCCCTCGGTAGGCTGACGCCTCTTGTCCGCACCGTCGGCATCCTCTGGCTCGTGGCAGGAATTGTGTTCCTGCTCTTCGGAGCAATGAACTTCTACACGCATATCGGTCTCATCGTCAACACCATGCCGGAGGCGTAGGTAGACGGCACGGACGAACTTTCGGGCTCGAAGCCATCGTGGCTCAATGCCGTCGCACAGAAGCGGACGTCTTCAAACTAGCCATCCGACTCCTCCGGGCCCGCAGCTGCCCTGTCGAGATCCCCTTGAGTCGGCAGGATCACCCCACCCAGTGCATCGACGGACTTGAGCAGAACCTTGGTCAGCCCCGCGTGCGGCTCCGGCACCTCGTCGGCCTCGTACTCGAACCGGACGGGCTGGGAGGGTGCCAGCCAGACGTTCATGGCAGCACTCCGCCCGTCCACCGCTCCAGAGGATCTGAGGAACAGTCCCCTGCCGGCCCGAAAGGTCATGATGATGACCGCCTGCATGCTTCGCGTCAGATTGTCCGGCATCGTGAACACGAGATCGTCCTGGTACCCACCGATTCGGATCGTGCCCATAGCAGCGTCCTCCCGACACCTTGCTACTCGCCACCGCGGAACCTGCCTGTGCCAAGAGTAAGCGGTTCTCGAGGCAAAGTTAATGGAACCGGTATGGCACCCTGACCGACGTCGAGATGAGCGGGAGTGAGCCGGTCGCCGTGGAACGGGCAGACTTGCTCCTATGAGCAGTACCGGGAGTCCTTCCCCCATCCTCCGCAGCGATCCCGTCGAGTTACGCCCGTACACGACCTCGGACGAGGAGTCGTTCGTCGCATTGTTCCAGGACCCTGAGGTTGTCCGTTAGGTCGGCGACGGCCTGGAGACCGAGGACGCCGATCGCGCTCTGTTCCACCGCATCTTCTCCGATGTGTATCCCGTGGACAAGTCGCCGTGTGGGCCGTGGTTGCCGGAGGCGCCGTCGTCGGACACGCGGAGCTGAAGCCGTCGCCCCGGAACGACATCGACGGCTGGGAGCTCGTCTACGTCATCGGGCGTGCCGCTACGGGATGAGTGGGATTCACCGGACATCAGCCGGTGGATCCCACCACCGGCTGCTGATATCTGGGATCGGTCGCCGTCGCGCCGGTCGATCCCACTGCGTACGACTGAAATGTGGGATCGATCAGCCGATCCCGTACGAACGCATCGAACAGTGGGACTGGAGCGTTCCTCGGCCATCGCCCCGGCAGACGCCTTGACGTCGTCGGCGTCTTCAAAGGCCTCGAGCCTCCGCTCATACTGTCCAGCACGCACGACGACGGGTACTCGTCGTTTGCGCCGCTCGAGAACGCCGCTCGCTGACCACTGCTGCACCTTTCACTCGGGCACTGACATCGGAAAGGTGGGCGCGCGCATCGGCAACGCTGATGGAGACGAGCCCAGCGTACATTCGGTATATGAGATGCGCATGAGGAGGCGCGGCCGGTCAGCTGTCGGAGACCGTGCAATGCCCGTCATCGTTTCCCGCTGCCAGAACCACCTGGTAGGGATTGGAGCAGTGGCCTTCGCGGAACCACGGACGCACAGGCACCACCGACGTGAATGCTTAGGAGGAAGGCACCATGACTCGGCGGAAGATTCACGAGATCCGATTGGCGAGCTTCGTCGAGGAGAAGTTCCGGCCCGACGATTTCGAGGTAGTGCAAACCGAGATCGACACAGCGCTCGGGGACGGTCAGGTGCTCGTCAAGGCACTGCGCTTCGGTCTGAATGCAGGGTTGGCGAATCGCATCTCGGGTGGCTCCGGGCCGAGCACCCGGACGCAGATGGCTGTGGGAGAAGTCCCGCAGAGTGATGCAGTCATGGAGGTCATCGAGTCGAAGGCCGAGAGTTTCTCCCCGGGAGACCTGGTGGTGCAGCAGTGGGCGTCCTGGCGGACCGAGGATGTCGTCCCCGCCAGCGAGCTGCGCAGGGTCCGCGACGACGTGAGGGATCTGCCGCTGGAGTACCACCTCACGGTACTCGGCCATGTGGGCTTCACCGGCTGGGTAGGACTGGCCCAGGTGGGTCAGGTGGAGCCTGAGGACGTCGTATTCGTCTCCGCTGCCTCGGGCGGAGTGGGCAGTTGCGTCGTGCAGTTCACCGCAGCGAAGGGCGCCCGTGTGATCGGCAGTGCGGGCTCCGCGGAGAAAGCCGCACTGGTCGAGGCGCTGGGTGCGGACAGCTGCATCAACTACCGCGAGGGCGACCCGGCGCAGCTTCTGGGCGCCGCAGCCCCGGACGGCATCACGCTCTACTTCGACAACGTGGGTGGACCGCTCCTGGAAGCAGCATTGGACCAGCTGCAGATGCACGGACGGGTAGTGATCTGCGGAGCAGTGTCCCAGTACGGGCAGAGTTCGCCGCAGGGGCCGTCCAACTACCTCCGGATGATCTCGCATGAGCTCACGATGCGGGGCTTCACCGTCACCGAGCACGAGGACCTGCGAGCGGCCTTCGAGCAGGAGGTGGGTTCGTGGATTCGTGATCGTACGGTCACCAGTCTGCACACGGTGTTCGAGGGTTTCGACAGGGTTCCGGAGGCTTTCGCGGCCCAACTCGGTGGTGGAACTCGTGGCCGGGTGATCGTGGCCGTGTGAGGGCGAGACCCGTGGATACTCGAGCGATCGTCCTGGCGTACCGGCCCGTGAACGAACCCGTTCGGAATGTCTTCGACACTCGCGACCTCGAGGAAGAGCTCTCGGTCAAGGTCTCGGGCATGTGAGGACAGGAGTGGGCCATCACGGTCTCCGGAATGTGGGAGATCGGCGCGGATGCACCCTCCGATCCCACAGCTGGCCGCTGACGTCCGGGAAGGAGCAGCCAACCCCGCGGAAGCTGCGTGAAGAGTGGGATCGACCGCCGTCGACCGGTCGATCCCACAGCTGGCGTCCGAAAAGTGGGAGATCGGCGCGGATGCACCCTCCGATCCCACAGCTGGCCGCTGATGTCAGGGAAGGACCTGTTGATCCCACCGAAGCGAGGCCACACGTGGGATCGACCGCCGACCAGAGGCACCCGGACCCGCGACCCGGACCGCCGTCGGACCCCGGTCCAGCGGTGCAAGAGCTTTGGTAGGCTCCACAGCACGCGGCCCACCGGGCCCGGACAGCAACCACCGGCAGGGGGATCGTGGGAACGAAGCGCACCGCGCGTCCTGGCGGCCCGAGGACAGGGCCTGCCCGTGCACCGTATGTTCTCACCGTCGTCGTACTCCTCCTGGCCATCCTGGCGGCCGCGTCCGTGGGCACGTTCTCCGCGCGGCCGGTCATCGATGGGACCGTGGAGCCGGTGGAATCCGTGAGTACTCCCACGCCCTCCGCCGAGGGGACCCCGGCACCACTGATCGACGACGGCGACCGCATCGTGATCGACCCGGATCTGACCATGGCGGTCCTCCTCCTGCTGGCCGTCTCCCTGCTGGCCCTGGTGGTGCGGTATCTTCTGCGGTTGAGGTCCCGCCCGACGATCAGGGGCGGGAGTCTCGACGAGGCACAGGTTCGCCCGCCAAGTGCTCTCGATCCCGTCGCCGAGGCCCTGCCCACCTGGACCCGCACCGCCGAGCAGCTCCTGATACAGGACGCCGATGCCTCCGACGCCGTGATCCGCTGCTGGCTGGACTTCGAGCGGCTGTGCGCCCGGGCGGGGCTACCGCGCCGCCCGACCCAGACGACGTCGGACTTCGCCTCGGCGGCCGCAACGGCCCTCGACCTGCCCGTGGAGCCACTGACCACTCTCAACCGCCTGTACCAGCGTGCCCGCTTCGCGCGCAGCCACCACGACGGGCGTGATGCCCTCGGCGCCGCCGATCGCGAGATCGCACTCCGGAGCATCCGGCTGCTGGCGGCCGCTGTCCCGAGCGACCGTCCGGTGCGCCGATGAAGCCCTCGGCCTGGGTGATCACCGCTGTCCTGACCGTCCTCGGGCTCGTGGCCGGCTGGTTCTTCGGACTCGACCCCGCGCACGCCGTGGTCCTCGTCGGCGCAGGTCTCACCGCGGGGATCGCCAACGGCGTCCTGGAGTCCGTCGACGCGCCGCGGCCGGCACTGGCTCCCCTTCCCCGTCCGGTGACCGGCCTGGCGGATCTGCAGGCCCTGGAGTTCTCCCTCTCCGCGAGCGAACCCGGTACGCGCGCGATCCTCGAGACCCACACGATCGCCCGCGCAGTCGTCGCAGCGCGCGGGTCGGCACCTGTGCCCACCACGCTCGCCGCCTTCGCCGCCGGCCCCGTGCCCGCCGAACTCGGGCACCGCGAACTCCGGACCATCATCGACGACCTCGAAGAGGTCATGCTGCACCGCGACCCGCCCGTACCCACCAGGAGAACCCATGACGAACCCTGATCCGGGGAGCACCCGCACGGTGGTCGATGGCACCGACTCGACGTCCGCTTCCGTCATGGAACCGGCTCAGGCGGCGCGTATCGGACGCGAGGTGCTCGGGACCACGGGGACCGTCGTCGTGGGCGCGGCCCAGCCGCTGCGCCTCGCGCTCGCGGCAGTGCTCGCCGGTGGACACGTCCTGTTCGAGGACCTGCCCGGTCTCGGCAAGACCCTCGCGGCCAAGACCCTCGCGCAGGCCCTCGGCCTGGACTTCCGGCGTCTGCAGTTCACCCCGGATCTGCTGCCCTCGGACGTCACGGGCTCCTCGATCTTCAATCCGGCCACGCGGGAGTTCGAGTTCAGGCCCGGACCGATCTTCGCGGGTCTGTTCCTGGCCGACGAGATCAACCGGACCTCCCCGAAGACCCAGTCCGCCCTGCTGGAGGCCATGGCCGAGGGTCAGGTCTCGGCAGAGGGCACCACCCTGCTGCTCCGCCGTCCCTTCCACGTCTTCGCGACCTCGAATCCCATCGAGTTCGAGGGCACCTACCCTCTGCCCGAGGCCCAACTGGACCGCTTCATGGTCCGGCTGCGCTTCGGCTACCCCGGCCCGGGCGGCGAACAGGACATCATCGCCCGCCGCATCGGGCGACGTCGGGACGCCACCGACGTGGAGAGCGTCATCACCGCCGAGGGACTGCTGGCCCTGCAGGCCGCCGTGGAGACCGTGGACGTGGACGACGACGTCATCGACTACGCCGTGCGACTCACCGGCGCGACGCGTACGCACCCGGCGATCGACGTCGGCGCCTCCCCCCGCGGTTCCCAGGCCCTGGTTCTGCTGGGCCGGGCGCTCGCCGTGCTGGACGGTCGCTCCTTCGTGCTTCCGGAGGACGTGAAGGAGTCCGCCGTCGCCGTCCTCGCCCACAGACTCACCCTGACGCCGTCGTCCTGGGCGCAGGGAGTCTCGACGGAGCGGGTGGTCCAGGACGTCCTGGCCGAGGTTCCCACGCCATCGACCGTGCCGCGTGACCAGGGACAGCATGGCTAGGGACACAGGGCCGGGCTTGGCCAGGGGCAGCACGGCCAGGGGCAGGGGCGCCACCCGCTCCCCCGGCTGGGCGCTCGCGGTGATCCTCACGCTGATCTGTGTCGTCGCCGGCCTCGTCCCGGGGCGTCCGGGGACCGTGGCCCTGGCCGTCCCCTTCGCCCTCCTCGCCCTGTCCGGCCGGGATCACAGGACCGGAGCACGCAGTGGGACCGAGCCCCTGGTCCTGATCTCCACCGATCGGCACCTGACCCGCAGCACCAGCACCCTCCGGCTCCTGCTCACGCCCCGGCCCAAGGAAGAGCCCACGAAGACATTGGCGGCGCCGTCGCTCGTGGCCATCACCCTGGCCGCTCCCGGGTGTCCCGCCGACGGTCTGGTCCTGCAGGCGGACGAGGAGTGCCCCCTGGTCGCGGACATCCCGGTCTCCGGCGAGATCGCGGTGCTGTCCTACGGCTCGGCCGGAGTCTCCGCCGATGTGGTGAGACCCACGGACTTCGTGCAGGCGCCGCCGGTCCGGGTCAGCGTGCTGCCGCAGGTAGGTCCTACGCTCGCCCGGCCGGTGTCCAGACGTCTGAGCGGACTCAGCGGATCCCACACCTCGAGACGCCCGGGTGAGGGCGGCGAGCTGAGATCCATCGCCCCGATGCAGCCGGGGGACCAGCAGCGGCGCATCGACTGGCGTGCCACGGCGCGCCGCTCCACCGACCAGGACATGCTCATGGTGCGGCGGACCTTCGCCGACGCCGAGGCCTCGGTGGTCCTGGTCGTCGACCGGGCGAACGATCTGCCGGCGTCCACCGAGGACTGGTTCGCGGCCGGCACGTCCACCCTCGGGCAGGGCTCGCTGCATGTTGCCAGGACTGCGGCTGCCACTGTCGCGGCGTCGTATCTCGCTGCAGGAGACCGTGTGGGGCTCGATGATCTCTCCGGTACGCGCCGACCCCTGCGCTCGGCAGCGGGATCACGACAGCTCGAGCAGATCCGCACCCGTCTTGCGGGCATGTCCGTGGTGCCGCGCCGCCGGCACCGCCGCGATCCCGTCCCACCCCAGGGAGCGGTGGTGATCATCTTCTCCGCGTTCCTCGACGAGGAGCCTGCGCGGCTGCTGCGTCTCTGGCACGCGCAGGGCCACCCGGTGATCGGCGTGGACTGCGTGCCCGTGCTGCAGCGTACCGAGTCCTCGAGGGCGCAGGACCAGACCGTCCGCCTGACCCTCCTGCGACGTCGGCTGCTGCTGGAGGACCTGCAGACCGAGGGGATCACCGTCCTGTCCGGGTCCGTGCAGGATGAACCCGGCCGGCAGTCCGAGCGCGAGCACGGCGCACCGCTGCCGGACGCCGCCGGGACGGATCTCGACACCGGCCTTCGGCTGCTGGCACGCCAGTCCCGCAGGGGTGCGGGCCTGTCCGCTGCCCCCGGCACGGCACGGGGCATCCGCTGATGGCACGTCGCGCGGCGCAGCCCGCCGGTGTACGCGCAGTTCCCGATCGCGGAGGACTCCTGCCCCTCTGGACAGTACGCTGCACCGCCGCCCTGGTCGCTGTCCTGCTCGGAGCAGTGGTGTGGGGCGGTTCCGCGTGGCTCGCACTCCCCCTCGTCGTGGCCGTGGTCGCGGCGGTCCTGCCCTCCACCGGTCTCGTCTGCCTCTCCCTGCTCCTGCTGGTGGTGCCCTACGCCGTCAGTACGCCGTCCGGGTGGCCCTGGCTTCCCGTCTTCGTCGCCGGCCTCCATCTGCTCTTCGTGCTGTATCTGCTGCTCCTGCCCCTGCCGCGTCACGGCTGGATCAGCCTCCTGGCACTGCGGGAGCTGGCCCTGTCCTACCTGCGCATCCAGGCCGTCGCGCAGCCCGTCGCGGTCCTCGCGCTGCTCCTCGACGATGATGGCTCGAATCTCGCCGTGGTGATCGCGGGCGTGGCGGCCGTGAGTGGCTGGTCCCTGTGGCTGGTGGGACGCACGCCCCGATGACGCAGGAGACGGGGAACTAGACTGGTAGGCAACTATGGCACTGACAATCTCCTACCCCGCCGATCTCCCCGTCTCGGAACGCCGCGCGGACATCATGGCCGCGATCGCCGCGAACCAGGTCGTCATCATCGCCGGGGAGACCGGCTCGGGAAAGACCACCCAGATCCCCAAGATGTGCCTCGAGCTGGGCCTTGCCGAGCACGGCATGATCGGCCACACCCAGCCGCGTCGGCTCGCCGCCCGCACCGTGGCCGAGCGCATCGCAGAGGAACTGCAGGTGACCCTCGGCGAGGAGGTGGGCTACCAGGTACGCTTCACCGGGTCCGTGGGCCGCAGGACGAAGCTCAAGCTCATGACCGACGGCATCCTGCTGGCCGAGATCCAGCACGACAGGCTGCTGCGCAAGTACAGCACCATCATCATCGACGAGGCCCACGAGCGCAGCCTGAACATCGACTTCATCCTCGGGTATCTCAAGCGCATCCTGCCGCAGCGCCCGGACCTGAAGGTCATCATCACCTCGGCCACCATCGACCCCGAGCGCTTCGCCGCGCACTTCGTGGCCGACGCCGCCGTCGAGGTCACCTCGCCGGCACCGATCATCGAGGTCTCCGGCCGCACCTACCCCGTGGAGATCCGGTACCGGCCCCTCGACCAGCCGCCGGGCGGGCTCGACGACGGCGATACCGCGAGCGGCGCGGACAGTGAGCTGGAGGAGGAACGCGACCCGCTCGACGCCGTGGCCGACGCCGTCGACGAGCTCTCGCTGGAGGCGCCGGGAGACATCCTCGTGTTCTTCTCCGGCGAGCGCGAGATCCGCGACGCCGCAGAGGTGCTGCGCGCCAGGATCCAGTCGACCCCGCGCCTGCGTGGTACGGAGGTGCTGCCCCTGTTCGCCCGGCTCTCGCTCGAGGAACAGCACCGCGTCTTCCGCCCCACGGGCAGTCACCGGCGGATCGTGCTCGCGACCAACGTGGCCGAGACCTCCCTGACCGTGCCCGGCATCAAGTACGTGATCGACACCGGGACGGCGCGCATCTCCCGCTACTCGCACCGTACGAAGGTGCAGCGCCTGCCGATCGAGCGTGTGTCGCAGGCGTCGGCGAACCAGCGCTCGGGCCGTAGCGGCCGCGTCTCCGACGGCATTGCCATCCGGCTCTACTCGGAGGAGGACTACGCCGCCCGCCGTCCCTTCACCGAACCCGAGATCCTGCGCACCTCACTCGCCGCAGTCATCCTGCAGATGGCGGCGCTGGGCGTCACGCGCGGGCCGAAGGACATCGCGGACTTCCCGTTCGTGGAACCTCCGGAGTCGAAGGCCGTCAACGACGGCGTGACCCTGCTGCGCGAGCTCGGAGCCCTGAAGGACGACGGCGGCCTCTCCCCCGTGGGACGCAAGCTCGCCCAGTTGCCCGTGGATCCACGCCTCGGACGCATGATCGTCGAGGCGGGCGAGCGCGGGGCGGTGAAGGAAGTGATGGTTCTCGCCGCCGCCCTGACCATCCAGGATCCGCGGGAGCGACCCTCGGCGGACCAGCCCGCCAAGCAGCAGCAGGCCGCGGAGAAGCACAAGCGCTTCGTGGACGAGAACTCGGACTTCACGGCCTATCTGAATCTGTGGCGGTATCTGCAGCAGAAGCAGGACGAACTGTCCTCCACGCAGTTCCGCAAACTCTGCCGGGCGGAGTTCATCAACTATCTGCGCGTGAGGGAGTGGCAGGATCTGTTCCAGCAGCTGCGCCAGCTCGCGAAACCGCTGGGCATCACGCTGGACTCCGGCCCCGTGGATCCTGTGGGCCTGCACGAGCCGATCCACATCAGCCTCCTGGCGGGCCTGCTGAGCAACATCGGCCTGTACGACCAGCGCAAGCGGGAGTACGCCGGAGCGCGTGGTACCCGCTTCGCGATCTTCCCGGGTTCGTCGCTGTTCAAGAAGTCCCCCGACTGGGTCATGGCCGCGGAGCTCGTGGAGACCTCGCGGCTGTGGGCGCGCGTGGTGGCGCGTATCGATCCGCTGTGGGCCGAGCAGGTGGCACCGCACCTGGTGAAGCGCTCCTACAGCGAACCGCACTGGTCCCGGAAGATGGGTTCGGTCATGGCGTACGAGAAGGTCACGCTCTACGGCGTGCCGATCGTCCCGCAGCGGCGCATCAACTACGGCCGGATCGATCCCGAGCTCGCCCGGGAACTGTTCATCCGCCATGCTCTCGTGGAGGGCGACTGGAAGACGCACCACACCTTCTTCAGCCGCAACCAGGCACGGCTGGCCGAGGTGGAGGAGCTCGAGAACCGCCTGCGCCGCCGGGACCTGCGGGTGGACGACGAGACCCTGTTCGAGTTCTACGACCAGCGCATCGGTCCCGACGTGGTCTCGGAGCGGCACTTCGACTCCTGGTGGAAGAAGGCACGCCACGATCGTCCCGACCTGCTCGACTTCGACCCTGACCAGCTCCGCAGCGACGACGCCGCCGAGCTCGACGAGACGGCGTTCCCGACCACATGGCACCAGGGGGGGTTCGAGCTCCCGCTGACCTATGAGTTCTCGCCGCTGACACCGGGGGCGCACGACGGCGTGACCGTCACCATCCCCGTCCTGTTCCTCAATCAGCTCGACGCGGGGCCGTTCCGCTGGCAGATCCCCGGCCAGCGCGTGGAACTCGTCACGGCCCTCATCAAATCGCTGCCCAAGCAGGTAAGGAAGAACTTCGTCCCGGCTCCCGACGTCGCCCGTACCGCGGTCGCGGCCCTGGCCGCGGATGCGGATCCCGCGCACGACGACCTCGAGACGTCGCTGGAGCTCGTCCTGCGCCGTGCACGCGGCCAGATCATCCCTCCGGGTTCCTGGAACTGGTCCGCCGTCCCGCAGCACCTGCTGATGAGGTTCCGGGTGGTTGACGCCGACGGGCGCGTCCTGGACGAGTCCCGCGATCTGGAAGCACTCAAGGAGTCCCTCGCCCCCGCCGTCAGCCGGGCCATCGCGCAATCCCTGGGAGCGACGCCGGGCAGCACGCGTCCGGCGGCCACACCGGGGCGTGGAAGAGCGGGCCGTGGAGGACCGGGTCGGCCACGCGCCGGAACGGGACCGGCTGGCAGGCAGACCGGCGGTGGGCAGGGCACCGGTAGGGACGCGAGCCGCGCAGCGTCCGCTGCCGCCAGTCCCGCTGCCGGCTCAGGCGGTGGCGTCGCCCTCGCGGAGGCTCCTGCCGTGGCCGAGCGCACCGGCGAGAGGACCTGGGTCTTCGGCACCGTGGAGCGTGAGATCTCGCGCTCCGTCGCGGGCCACCGGGTGACGGGCTTCCCCGCGATCGTGGACGAGGGCACCTCGGTGGGGCTGCGGGTCCTCCCGACGGCGAGTGAACAGGCCACCGTCATGCGCGCAGGGATCATCAGGCTCCTGGCGTTGCGCATCCCGAGCCCGGCGAAGTACATACTGGAGCACCTGAGCAACACGGAGAAGCTCACGTTCAGCCAGAACCCGCACGGGAGCGTGGCCGAGCTGATCGGCGACTGCACCCTGGCGGCCATCGACAAGCTCGTCCCCGCGGAGCTTCCCTGGAGCGAGGACGCCTTCGACCGACTCTACGAAATGGTGCGCGCCGAGCTCATCGATACGGTGTTCACCGTGACGGCGACGGTGGAGAAGGTGCTCTCCAGTACGCGGCGCATCCAGAAGCAGCTCAAGGGCACCACGAGTCTGGCGCTGATCACGGCGCTGAACGACATCCGGAGTCAGCTGGAGCACCTCGTGTACCCGGGTTTCGTCGCCGCGACAGGCTATGCGCAGCTCGCCCAGCTCCCCCGCTACCTGCGGGCGATCGAGATCAGGCTCGAGAAGCTCCCCACGAACGTGCAGCGCGACGGCCTCTCGATGGCCACCGTCCAGCGCCTCGAGGACGACTACGACGACGCCGCCGCATCCCTGGCCGCGGGCCGGTACCGTCCGCCCTCTCTCAGGCGCATACGGTGGATGATCGAGGAACTGCGGGTCAGTCTGTTCGCCCAGGATCTCGGGACGGCCTATTCGGTGTCGGAGAAGCGGATCCGGACGGCGCTGAACGAGGCTCTCGCCGAGGCGCGCCGATAGCACGGCGTCACCGGCCCCGACGGCTCAGCGCCGGGGCCGGTGAGGAGCCGGTCGCAGTGAGGAGTCAGTCGGAGACGTACTCCCCCTGGCCGGCGTCACGCAGGGCGTCGCGCAGTCTCTGTGCCGCCTCGTCCAGCGCCGCGGGATCCGGGGAGAGATCCACACGCTTGACGTCGAAGTCCGCGGGTGACTGCGTGGGCCATACGTGGACGTGGAAGTGCGGCACCTCGTAGCCCTCCATGAGGACACCGACGCGCCGCGCGTCGAAGGCCTTCTCCTGCGCCTGGCCGATCCTCTGGGCGACCGCCATCACCTTGGAGAGCAGCTCCGGCTCGGCCTCCAGCCAGTGCACGATCTCCCGCCGCGGGACCACGAGGGTATGGCCGGGGGTGATGGGTGCGATCGTCAGGAAGGCGACGACGTCGTCGTCCTGCCAGATGAACCTCCCCGGGATCTCACCGTCGATGATCTTCGTGAACATGGTCGCCATGGGTGCTCCTGATGTATCGGTGGGCGGCGAGCTCCGGTCGGAGCCGCCCGGCAGCCGCACACGGCCGCGCAGCGGTGGTGGTGCGGGGCGTCCTGGGTGCATGCCCTCGACGCTACCGCGACCGGACCAGGCGGACCAGTGGTGATCCGCCGGACCGGCACGGGGGCGTACTGCCCGCTCAGGCGCCGGTAGCGACGGGCAGCCCCTCGGTGGTGGACCACTGCGACCAGGACCCCGGGAAGAGCGACGCGCTGATCCCGGCGATCTCCAGTGCGGCGATCTCGTGTGCGGCGGTGATCCCCGAGCCGCAGTACACCGCCACGTTCCCCTGGTCGGCGCCGAGTGCACTGAACCGGCGGCGGAGGTCCGCGGCGGACCGGAAGCGCCTGTCCGGGCCGAGATTCTCCGCGGTGGGGGCGCTCACGGCACCCGGGATGTGGCCGGCCTTCGGGTCCACGGGCTCCTGCTCGCCGCGGAAGCGGTCACCCGCGCGGGCGTCGAGCACGACGTCCACCGAGGCGTCATCGAGCAGATCCGGGATCGACACGACGGGCATGTGCCCGCTGGAGAGGGTCACGGAGCCCACGCAGTGCTGCTCCTGACCGCCCTCCACGTCGAAGCCGGCAGCACGCCAGGCGCTCAGGCCGCCGTCGAGCAGGCTGACGGAGCCGAAGCCGGCGTCGCGCAGGAGCCACCAGAGGCGGGCCGCCGCGAGATTGCCGGAGTCGTCGTACGCCACCACGGTGGAGTCGTCGTCGAGCCCCCACTGCCGGGCCGATTCCTGGAACGCCTCGGCGTCCGGCAGCGGATGGCGCCCCAGACCCGGGCCGCCCGGGGCACACAGCTGGGTCTCCAGGTCCACGTACACGGCACCGGGGATGTGGGCTTCACGGTAGTTCTCATGGCCGTGGGGATCGCCCAGGGCCCAGCGCACGTCGAGCAGGATCAGCTGCGCGCCGGAGGTCATCCGGTCCTGCAGTTCCTGCACATCCATCAGAGTCTTCATCGAGATCTCCTGTCGGAACGGATGACCGGCACGCGAGGTCCTTCGCGTACCGGTCCTGATGCACGCCAGTCCACCACACCGGCGGGCGTGCACCAAGAAGTGTCCGCGCCGATCTGTGCCCGCACCCATCGGTGCTCGTCCGCCGCCCGCGTCCGCCGGATCGGGGTGCGGCTTGTACGCTGGCCCGATGGCACGGTTCAGCTCCGCGGACAGATCATGGGCCGACGACGCCGTGCGGCGCATCGAGGCCGACAGCAACAGATCCGCCGATACGCATCTGTTCGCGGTGCCGCTCCCGGAGCACTGGGGCGTGCAGGTCTACCTCAAGGACGAGTCGACACACCAGACGGGAAGCCTGAAGCACCGCCTGGCCCGCTCGCTGTTCCTGTTCGGCCTCGTCAACGGCTGGATCACGGAGGGGTCCATCATCGTGGAGGCCTCCAGCGGGTCCACCGCGGTCTCCGAGGCCTATTTCGCACAGCTGCTCGGCCTCGAGTTCGTCGCGGTCATGACGGCCACCACGAGTCCCGAGAAGATCACGCTGATCGAGCAGTACGGCGGTACGTGCCGCTTCGTCGAGCACGCCTCGGACGTCTACGCCGAGGCCGAAGCCGTGGCCCGGCGGACCGGGGGTCATTACATGGACCAGTTCACGTTCGCCGAGCGGGCCACGGACTGGCGCGGCAACAACAACATCGCCGAATCGATCTTCGGCCAACTGAGCCTCGAACCGCACCCGCTGCCTGCCTGGATCGTCGTCGGCGCCGGCACAGGGGGTACGAGCGCCACCATCGGGAGGTACCTGCGCTACCACCGGCACCCCACGCGGCTCGCCGTCGTCGACCCGGAGAACTCCGCCTTCTACCCGGCGTGGGCCAACCCCGGCTCCCGGCCGAGCGGGCGTCCCTCCCGCATCGAGGGGATCGGCAGGCCACGCCTGGAGCCGAGCTTCGTCCCGAGCGTGATCGACACCATGATCCAGGTCCCGGACGCGGCGTCGGTCGCTGCCGCCCGGCACCTGCGCACGCTCACCGGTCTGCATGCCGGGCCCTCCACCGGCACGAACCTCTGGGGTGTCTGGCAGCTGGTGGCCGATCTGGTGTCCGAGGGACGCACCGGGAGCATCGTGTCGCTGATGTGCGACTCCGGGGACCGCTACGCGGCAACGTACGACGACGACGCCTGGCTGGCGAACCGCGGCCTGGACCCGACGGGTGCGCTGGCTGTCCTCGAGGACTTCTTCGCCACCGGTTCCTGGCCGCCGACGCTGGACGGAGCAGGCGCGTACCCCGGCTGAGACCGCCGTCAGAGGTCGACGGACTCGCGGAGTGCCAGATGCCTGAAGGCCGTCCCGAAGGGCTCGGCGAGCCGCGTCAGATTGCCCTCGAAGAGATCGAGACCCGGCTTGCTGAGCAGCGCCTCATGGATCTGGAAGGCACGCGGTGCCCTGACCGCGATGACGAAATCGACGACCTCCGAGAGCTTCGACCACGGAGCGTGCACGGGCACGAGGAGCGTCCGGACCTCCACACCGTCCGGCACGGTGAACGAGTCGCCCGGGTGGTAGAGGGAGCCGTTGATCAGGAAGCCGACATTGCCGACCACGGGGATCAGCGGGTGGATCAGCGCGTGCTGGTTCCCGAAGGTCCTGAGCTCGAACCCGGCGGCGGAGAACTCCTCCCCGCCCCCCACGGCGTGCAGCCGGTCGGTGGCCCCGTCGAGTGCGTCACCGAGCGCGTCGATCACCCCGGCCGGTGCCCACAGCTCCACGGCGGCGTTCGCCTGCAGGAACGCGACCACGCGCTCCTGGTCGATGTGGTCCGGGTGCTCGTGGGTGATCAGGATGACGTCGGCGCCATCGAGGGCCTCGTCGACCTCGGAGAAACCACCCGGGTCGACGACGAGCACGGAGCCGTCCTGGTCGAGCCGGACGCAGGAATGGGAGAACTTGGTCAGCTGCATGGCCCCACACTACCCCTGACGCCGCTGATAATCTGGAAGCTCATGCAGGGCGCCGGCAGGCCCACGGAAGGGAAGTGAGATGACGCCCGAAGCAGTTCCCGGTGCGGTCGCGGCAGGCGCCGGCGCCCCGGTCCCGGTCCGCAGGGGCTCCGAACAGCGCATGACCCGTCAGCGTCGGGCGGTCAGCGCCGCGCTCGACGATCTCGACGACTTCGTGAGCACGCAGGAACTGCACCGGGTGCTGCGCGAGCGTGGAGCGTCCGTCTCGCTGCCCACCGCCTACCGCATCCTGCAGTCCATGGCCGACGACGGCCTGGTGGACGTCCTGCGCAATGCGGACAACGAGGCGGTCTACCGGCGGTGCGCCGTGGAGCACCACCATCATCACCTCCTGTGCACGTACTGCGGCAGGGCCGTGGAGATCGAGGCGCCCGCCGTCGAGCAGTGGGCCGGACGCATCGCTGCCGAGTACGGTTTCACCGATGCCGCGCACACCGTGGAGATCCAGGGCGTGTGTCCCGAGTGCACGGTGCTGCGGAACCGCACCTGAGTGCTGCCGGGATCTCCGGTGACTGAGCGGCGACACCAGCTCAGCGCTCGGCGCTGTCAGCTCAGGTCGACGGCGTGGGGGAAACCCCGGAGCCGCGGGCGGAGGCGCTGACGGTTCTGCGGCCGGCGGTACCGGTGACGCGGCGTGAGGCGATCAGGCGGCAGGCCAGGTAGATGGCGAACGAGATCGTGGTGACGTAGGGGCTGATAGGGACACGTCCGCCTAGGGCGAGCAGGATCCCGCCCACCACCGAGACGCAGGCGAACGCGACGCTGAGGACGACGACGCGCCCCGGAGCCGCGGTGAGCTTCAGCGCCGCTGCAGCGGGCGTGATGAGCAGCGAGAGCACCAGCAGCGCACCGACCACCTGGATGGACAGGGCCACGGCGACGCCGAGCAGCACCATGAACAGGATCGACAGACCACGAACGGGAACACCGCGTGCCTCGGCCAGATCCGCATCGGCGCTCGCGAAGGTCAGCGGACGCCAGATGGCCGCGAGGACGACGATCACCACGACGGCGCTGCCCACCAGCAGACCCAGCTGCACGTCGTCGACCGAGACGATCTGGCCGGTGAGGAGCCCGAACTTGTTCGCAGCGCGGCCCTCGTAGAGCGAGAGGAAGAGGATCCCCAGACCGAGGCCGAACGGCATCACCACCCCGATGATGGAGTTCCTGTCGCGGGCCCGGATACCCATGAGCCCGAGGACGAGGGCGGCGAGGACCGACCCGACGAGGGAGCCTGCCACCACGTTCGCCCCGACGAGCAGTGCGAAGGCGGCGCCGGCGAAGGACAGTTCCGCTATGCCGTGGACGGCGAAGGCGAGATCGCGCATCATCACGAAGACGCCGATCAGGCCGCCGAGGAGCCCGAGGACGGCTCCTGCCAGCAGCGAGTTGCGCACGAGCGGCAGGAGCTCGGCGTAGTTGTCGAAGGTGAAGACAGCCGCCAGGGCCTCCTGGAAGTCCACGCCTCAGACGACCTCGTGATGGTGGGTCGTGGCATCGGGCAGCCCGACGACGACGATCCGGCCGTTGCTCTCGAGGACCTCGACGGGGCTGCGGTAGAGATCGGAGAGCACCTCGCTCGTCATGACCTCGGACGGTGCTCCCACCCGGAATCTGCCGTCCGCCAGGTACAGGACGCGGTCGACATAGTCGATCACGGGGTTGATCTCGTGGGTCACGAAGACCACGGCGCTGTTCCTCTCGTGGGACTGCCGGTTGATCAGCGCACTGACCGCCTGCTGGTGGTGCAGATCCAGGGAGAGCAGCGGCTCGTCGCAGAGCAGAACAGCGGGATCGGCCGCGAGCGCCTGTGCGGCACGGAGTCGCTGCTGCTCGCCACCGGAGAGGAGTCCCACCGGCGTATCGGCGTAGGAGCGTGCCCCGACGTCCTCGAGGAGGGCATCCACCCGTTCGGTGTAGCCCTGCGTCCTCCAGCGGACCCCCCAGCGATGGCCGTCGACGCCGAGCCCCACGAGATCGCGTGCCCTGAGCGGGGTCTCGGGGGGAAAGGACTTCTGCTGCGGGATGTAGCCCAGCGCCCGTGATCCCCGTGCCACCGGCCGGCCGTCGAGCAGGGCCGTTCCCTCATCGAGCGCCTGCAGCCCCAGCAGCACCTTCAGCAGGCTCGTCTTGCCCGACCCGTTGGGCCCGAGGACGGCGAGGAACTCCCCGGGCATGATGTCGACGTCGAGCCCCTGCCAGAGCGTGCGAGTGCCGAAGGACAGCCCCGCTCCCCGCAGACTGACCGCCGGCCGGACCGCGGCCTGCTTCGGCGGTGCTGCCGGTCCGGGGTTCGTCGAGGCCATGGGCGACTTCCAGTCTGTCGTGGGGGCGAAGGAGAGTGGTGCGCCCCTCATGGTTCGAGGACGGCTGCGATGTTCTCGGTGTTGGCCCTCATCCAGGACACGTAGTCCTCGCCCTCGGGCAGGGTCTCGCTGAAGTCCAGCACCGGAAGACCGGCCTCGTCCGCGCTCGAGCGCACCAGCTCGGTCTGCGGACTCTCCGTCTGCTCGTTGTAGGCGAGGAAGGCCAGCGTGCCGTTCGAGACGAGTGTCGTCATCTCCTCGATCGCGGCGACCGGAACATCGGTGCCCTCCTCGATGGCCTCCGTGAAGGCCGGGGGCGTGACGTTCTCGAGTCCGGCCGCCTCGAGGAGGTAGACCGGAACGGGCTCTGTGACACCGACGCTGCCTCCGGGACCGTCCGCATCGAGATCATCGAGCCGGTCCCTGATGGGAGAGAGCTCCTGGATGAAGGCGGCGGCGCGCGCGCGGTAGTCCTGCGCATTCGGCTCGTCGAGACGGGCGAGTTCCTCTGCGATGGCAGTGGCGAGGGCTTCCATGGCCGGAAGGCTGTACCAGACGTGCTCGTTGGCAACCTCCGGTCCCAGCCCCGACAGCTCCACCGCGGTCAGCACGGGTCCGACGCCGGTGTCCTCCGCGAGCCGCCCGAGGAAGGGATCGTAGCCACCGCCGTTGTCGACGACGAGGTCGGCCTTGGACACCGTCAGCTTGTCCTGCACCGAGGGTTCGTAGGAGTGCGGATCCTGTCCGGGACCGTCGACAATGGGCGTCACCTGCACCTCCGGTCCTCCCACCCGCGCGGCGATGTAGCCGAAGACATCGGTGCTGGTCACGACGGAGATCGCGTCGTCGCCGCTGTCCGGCACGGCCGGACTTCCTGCGTCGCCGCCACAGCTGACGAGAGCGAGGACGGTCACCGCGAGGAGCGCGGGCAGGGCCGACCTGCGGTACATGGGCATTCGAACCTCGATCGAGCTAATGAGAACTGTTTACAATAACGGACCGAGTTTAGCCCATCCCGGTCGGCGTGTGGTTCCCTGCGTCATGCCGCGATCATCGTCTGGCGCGCACCTCCGTGCTCTCCGTGCGGGCCGTACTCCCGCTGCGTCGCGCTCCCTGGTTCTGGGTCGCGTCCCGGATCTCGCCGACGAGCTGTTCGATCACGTCCTCGAGGAAGAGGACCCCGCGCGTGGAACCATCGGGGCCCAGCACACGCGCCAGGTGGGAGCCCGTGCCCTGCATGACGGCCAGGGCGTCCTCGATCTCGTCGTCCACCGACAGATTGGCGAGCGTGCGCACCCTGTTCTCGGTGATGGGCCTGCGGTACGCGGCCTGCGGGAGGGACATGACGTCCTTCAGATGCATGTACCCGGTCAGATTGCCGTGCTCGTCCACCATGACGAATCGGGAGAAACCCGTCCGGCCCACCGCGCGCTCGAAATCCTCGGGAGTGGCGTCGGTGCGCACCGTCACCAGCTCGTCGAACGGGACCATCGTGGTCTCCGCGGTCTGGCCCGAGAACTCGAGGGCGCCCGAGATGAGGCCCGATTCGTCGTCCACCAGGCCGCTCCTGGTGGACTCCTCGACGATCGACTGCACCTCCTCGAGCGTGTAGGTCGAGGACAGCTCGCTCTTGGGCTCCACCTTCAGCGCGCGCAGGATGTGGTTCGCCAGCCAGTTCAGCGAGCTGATGACCGGGTTCACCACGCGGGCGATCATCACCAGCGGAGGCGCGAGGACGAGGGCGGCCTTGTCCGCCACGGACACCGAGATGTTCTTCGGCACCATCTCGCCGAAGGTCACATGGAGGAAGGTCACCAGTACCAGGGCCAGTGCGAAGGCGATGCCACCGGCAAGCGCCACAGGCACGCCCACCGCTTCGAGAGGCACCACGAAGAGATGGTGGATGGCCGGTTCGGCGACCTGCAGGATCAGCAGCGAGCACACCGTGATGCCGAGCTGGGAGCAGGCGAGCATCAGCGAGACATGCTCCATGGCGAACAGGGCCGTCTTCGCGCGCTTCGAGCCCTCGTCGGCAAGCGGCTCGATCTGGCTTCGCCGCGCGGAGACGATCGCGAACTCGGAGGCCACGAAGAAGGCGTTGCCGAGGAGCAGGACGACCAGCCAGAAGATTCCCACCCAGTCACTCATCGCTCGCTCCTGATCGCCGTGCTGCCCGTACTGCCCGCGAAGGCCGGTCGCGGCCGCTGCTCCTCAGGAGTTTCGGCCGGAACCGCTTCGTGTTCGGGGAGGACGGCGTCGTCGTTCTCCGCAGGCGGCGCCGGACGGAACTGGATGCGGTCGATACGGCGGCCGTCCATACGCTCCACCGTCAACGATCCGGACGGGAGCTGAACGACATCACCGGGCTCGGCGATGCGGCCCAGTTCGGCCATCATGAACCCACCGACCGTCTCGTAGCCGGCCTCGTCCGGGACGGCGATACCCGGGATCTGCACCGATACCTCGTCAGGGCGCATGAGACCCGGGAAGAACCAGTCCCCCGCAGCGCTCTGCAGGACACCCGGCTTCGATGCATCGTGTTCGTCCGCCACTTCGCCGACGATCTCCTCCACGAGATCCTCGAGGGTCACCACCCCGGCGGTACCCCCGTATTCGTCCAGCACCACGGCGAGCTGGAGATTCGCCTCGCGGAGTTCACTCAGCAGCGAGTCCAGGTGGACGGTCTCGGGCACACGCAGCACATCGGTGATGATCGTGCCGGCCGGCAGCTCCGCGCGCTTGTCCCGTGGCACGGCCACGGCCTTCTTGACGTGGACCACGCCGCGGATGTCGTCGGCGGAGTCACCGACCAGCGGGAAGCGCGAGAAGCCCGTGCGGCGGGCCGCCTCGACCACGTCGGCGACCGTCTGGTCCGAGTCGATGACCTCCATCCTGATGCGCGGTGTCATGACATCGGCCGCGGTCTGTTCCGAGAAGCTGAAGGTCCTGGCCAGGAAGGTCGCGGTGCCCTGATCGAGCGTGCCCATCTCCGCCGACCGCCGAACCAGGGAAGAGAGCTCCGATGCCGTCCTGGCTCCCGAGATCTCCTCCTTGGCCTCCAGGCCGAAGATGTTCAGGACCCGGTTCGAGAAACCGTTGAGCACGATGATCGCGGGCTTGAAGACGGAGGTGAACATCAGCTGCGGGCGTGCCAGGGCGCGACCGACCCTGAACGGCAGCGCGATCGAGAGATTCTTCGGCACCAACTCGCCCAGGAGCATGGACAGCAGGGTGGCCAGCACCATGGCGATGACGATCGACGTCGAGGCGATGAGCACATCCGACAGCCCGAGCGCCGCCAGTGGGGTCTCGAGCAGCCGGCCCACGGAGGGCTCCATCACGTACCCGGTGAGCAGCGTGGTCAGGGTGATGCCGAGCTGGCAGCTGGAAAGCTGCGTGGAGAGCGTCTTGAGACAGCGCAGCAGTGGCTCGGCCCGCGTGTCACCATCGTCCACTGCCCGCTGGACATAGGTCTGGTCGAGTGCCACGAGGGCGAACTCGACGGCGACGAAGAAACCGGTACCGGCGATGAGCAGCAGGCCCGCGGCCAGGTAGATCCATTCCACCGCTACCGACCTCCCGTACCGGAGGCGGTCATCCCCGAAGTACTTCCTGGGACGCGAAGCGGCCCGGGTTCGAGAGGGTCCGCGGATTCGGTCGGGAGGATCGCCGTGACCGTCACCGGGTCGGTCCCGGACGGCCGGTCCGGGTCGGACGCAGCGAGCGCATGGGCACGGGAGGAAGGATTGCCGGCGTCGAGCCGGCTCCTAGAAGGGCTGTCCATAAGAGGGCCAGTTTAGCGGCTCCGACGCCTGGAACCCTACAGATCCTGCTCGTAGCGTACCCGGGCGCAGGAGTGGACCGGTTCCGACCCGCTCACCAGCTCTGCTGCAGCGGGCGGCCCTCCTCGTATCCGGCGGTCGACTGGATCCCGACGAGGGCCCGCTCCCGGAACTCGGCGAGCGAGGTGGCTCCCGCGTAGGTCATGGAACTGCGCAGGCCCGCCGTGATCATGTCCAGCAGGTCCTCGACGCCCGGGCGGGCAGGATCCAGGTACATCCGGGAGGTGGAGATGCCTTCCTCGAACAGACCCTTCCGGGCCCGCGCGAAGACGTCGTCGTGCTGTGTGCGGTTCTGCACGGCGCGGGCGGACGCCATCCCGAAGCTCTCCTTGTACCGCCGCCCGTCATTGTCCGTATGGAGGTCACCCGGGCTCTCGAACGTTCCCGCGAACCAGGAGCCGATCATCACCTGGGAGGCACCGGCAGCGAGCGCGAGGGCGACGTCGCGCGGGTGGCGTACGCCGCCGTCGGCCCAGACGTGGGCGCCGAGCTCGGCAGCGGCCTGCGCGCACTCGTGCACGGCGGAGAACTGCGGGCGTCCGACGGCGGTCATCATGCGGGTGGTGCACATGGCACCCGGGCCGACGCCGACCTTCACGATGGAGGCCCCGGCGGCGACGAGATCACGGACGCCATCGGCGCTGACCACGTTGCCGGCGACGATCGGGACGTCCGGGTCGAGCCCGCGCACGACTGCCAGTGCATCGAGCATCTTGCGCTGGTGTCCGTGCGCGGTGTCCACGACGAGGACGTCGACGCCGGCGTCGAGCAGGGCTGTCGCTTTGGCCTCGACATCGCCGTTGATACCGACAGCTGCAGCTACGCGGAGCTTGCCGGCCGCGTCCAGGGCAGGGGTGTAGATGGTGGAGCGCAGCGCGCCCGTGCGGGTGATGACGCCCTCCAGGACGCCGTCGCGCACCACCGGTGCCAGGGGGACGTGCCCACGGTCCAGTTCCTCGAACGCCCGCTGCAGGGCCGCTGGCCCGTCCGCGTCGAACGCGGAGGCCTCGATCGCGGACGGGGCCGGGCGCATCACCGACGCGAGCGAGGCGAAGCGGTCCACCCCCTCGCAGTCGGCGGCCCCCACCAGGCCGATGCACCTGCCGGCGTCGTCGACCACCAGGACGGCACCGTGCGCCCGCTTGGACATGAGGTGGAGCGCGTCGATCACGGTATGACTCGGCCCCAGACTCAGCGGGGTCTCGAAGATCGGGTGACGGTCCTTGACCCACTGCGTGACCTCGGCGATGACCTCCGTCGGTACGTCCTGCGGCAGGACGCCGATGCCCCCGCGGCGCGCGACCGTCTCGACCATGCGCCTGCCGGTCACCGCCGTCATGTTGGCGACCACGAGCGGGATCGTGGTCCCCGTGCCGTCATCGGAGGAAAGATCCACGTCGAACCGGGAGATCACCTCGGAGGCGGACGGCACGAGGAACACGTCGGAGTAGGTGAGATCGGTGGTGGGCGGATTGACGAAGCGCATGGTTCTCCCTGTCGTGGGCCGGTCGGACAGCCGCAAGGAGTCTAGTCGGTGGCGCACCTGATTGGATTGTTGCGCGATCCTGTCACTACACTTGGACAGGGTCCGGACCAGGCGCAACTGCCGATCCTGCTGACCGCTTCGCGCTCAGGGCAACTTACGGAAGAGGCGTATTCGACGTGTCAGAACAAACCAGCCACCGTTTACCTGAAGATTTCGGCGGGAACGAGTGGCTCGTTGACGAACTGTACGAGCAATTCCGCAAGGACCGCCACTCGGTCGACAAGAAGTGGTGGGAACTCTTCGATTCCTTCGACGCAGAGGGCTCATCGAAGGAATCGGACGACGCGAATGCGAAGGCCGCAGCGCAGCCGAAGAATACCTCGGACGACGCGGAGAGCGGTCGTGCCGCTGTCGGCTCGGCCGCGGAACCTGCTGCTGTGGTCGCCCCTGCAGCCTCTGACGGATCGGCGGGTGCACCGGCGACGGACCGCGCCCAGGCCGGACGCACGACGTCGAACCCGCCCACCAGGGAACTGCCGGTCGTGAAGACCGAGGCAGAGGCGCCCAAGGCCTCGGGCGAGAGCCCGGCCCGTACCCAGCAGAGCGGTAAGCCGCCGGTACCCAAGGAGTCCGCGAAGAAAGCCGGCGAGGAGAACGCCCAGGAAGAGAAGAAGGCCACCCCCATCCCGGCCCAGCTGCCGGCCTCGGACCGCAACGACCAGATGGACGAGGACAAGGTCAGCGTGCTCCGCGGCCCCGCCAAGGCGATCGCCACCAACATGGAGGCAAGCCTCACCGTCCCGACCGCGACGAGCGTGCGGACCATTCCGGCCAAGCTCCTGATCGACAACCGGGTGGTCATCAACAGCAACCTCGCACGAGCCCGTGGCGGCAAGGTCTCCTTCACGCATCTCATCGGCTACGCGATCATCCGCGCACTTGCGCAGTTCCCGTCCCAGAACGTGTACTACGACGTCATCGACGGCAAGCCGTCGTCCGTGCAGCCCGCGCACGTGAACTTCGGCCTCGCGATCGACATGCCCAAGCCCGACGGCACGCGCTCGCTCGTGGTACCGAACATCAAGAAGGCCGAGACCATGAACTTCTCGGAGTTCTGGAACGCATACGAGGAACTCGTGAAGAAGGCCCGCTCGGGCAAGCTCGGGGCGGACGACTACGCCGGGACCACGGTCTCCCTCACCAATCCCGGCGGGATCGGCACGGTCCACTCCGTCCCGCGCCTGTCCAAGGGCCAGGCCTGCATCATCGGTGCCGGCGCCCTCGAGTACCCGGCGGAGTTCCAGGGATCGAGCGAGAAGATCCTCGCCAAGCACGCGATCAGCAAGACCATCACACTGACCTCCACCTACGACCACCGTGTCATCCAGGGCGCGGGTAGCGGCGAGTTCCTGCGCATCATCCACCAGTTGCTGCTCGGTGAGCAGAACTTCTACGACGAGATCTTCGAGTCCCTCCGGATCCCCTACGAGCCGGTGCGCTGGAGTGCCGACATACAGGTGGATCCGGATGAGCAGATCAACAAGGTCGCCCGGATCCAGCAGCTCATCCACGCCTATCGCGTCCGTGGGCACCTCATGGCGGACACCAATCCGCTCGAGTACGTCCAGCGCAAGCACGCCGACCTCGATATCCGTACGCATGGCCTGACCCTGTGGGATCTCGATCGTGAGTGGCCCACGGGAGGCTTCGGCGGCAAGCCCATGCTGAAATTCCGTCATATGCTCGGTGTGCTCCGCGACGCCTACTGCCGTACCACGGGTATCGAGTACATGCATCTGCAGGATCCGGTGGAGCGGCAGTGGTTCCAGGAGGAGCTCGAGCATCCGTACTCGAAGCCGGACCGCGAGGTACAGCTGCGCATCCTGGAGAAGCTGAACTCGGCGGAGGCCTTCGAGACCTTCCTCCAGACCAAGTTCGTGGGGCAGAAGCGCTTCTCGCTCGAGGGCGGGGAGTCCCTGATTCCCCTGCTCGACGCCGTGCTCTCCGGAGCGGCCGACGACGGCCTCGACGAGGTGGCCATCGGCATGGCGCACCGCGGTCGGCTCAACGTGCTGACGAACATCGCCGGCAAGACCTACGCCCAGGTGTTCCGTGAGTTCGAGGGCACCCAGGACCCCCGCTCGGTGCAGGGCTCGGGCGACGTGAAGTACCACCTCGGCACCGAGGGGACCTTCACCTCCGACGCCGGGAACCGCACGAAGGTCTACCTCGCGGCCAATCCCTCCCACCTCGAGGCCGGGGACTCCGTCCTCGAGGGCATCGTGCGTGCGAAGCAGGATCTGCTCGACCAGGGCGAGTCCTTCCCCGTCCTGCCGGTGCTGATCCACGGTGACGCCGCCTTCGCCGGTCAGGGAGTGGTGGCCGAAACCCTGAATCTCTCCCAGCTGCGCGGCTACCGCACGGGGGGCACGGTCCACGTGATCGTGAACAACCAGGTGGGCTTCACCACGAGCCCCACCTCCTCGCGTTCCTCGGTGTACTCGACGGATGTGGCCAAGATGGTGCAGGCGCCGGTCTTCCACGTCAACGGCGACGATCCCGAGGCCGTCGTGCGTGTGGCACAGCTGGCGTACCAGTTCCGGCAGCGGTTCAAGAAGGATGTCGTGATCGACATGGTCTGCTACCGCCGCCGGGGCCACAACGAGGGTGACGATCCCTCGATGACGCAGCCCATGATGTACAACCTCATCGAGGCGAAGCGGTCGGTGCGCAAGCTGTACACCGAGGCGCTCATCGGCCGTGGCGACATCACGCAGGAGGAGGCCGAGCAGGCGCTGCGTGACTACCAGGAGCGGCTCGAGCGGGTCTTCGCCGAGACGCATGCCGCGCAGACCTCACCCATGCCGATCGTCACGGATGATCTGCACGCCGTGGCGGACCTCGAGCTACCCTCCGCCCAGCAGTCGGGAAACGGGGAGCGCGAGGCGACGCGCACCGCGATCAGCGCGGAGCAGCTCGCGCGTGTCGGAGCGGCGCATACCGCGATTCCGGACGGATTCACCGTGCACCCCAAACTCAAGTCGCTCCTCGAGAAGCGGGAGCAGATGTCGCGCGAGGGCGGGATCGACTGGGGCTTCGGTGAGATGGCGGCCTTCGGCTCACTGCTCATGGAGGGTGTGCCCGTGCGGCTCGCGGGTCAGGATTCGCGTCGCGGCACCTTCGTGCAGCGCCATGCCGTCTTCCACGATCGCGTCACCGGCCAGGAATGGTTGCCGCTCGACGATCTCGCCGAGGACCAGGCGAAGTTCATGATCTACGACTCGCTGCTGAGCGAGTACGCCGCCATGGGCTTCGAGTACGGCTACTCGGTGGAGCGTCCCGACGCGCTCGTGATCTGGGAGGCGCAGTTCGGTGACTTCGTCAACGGCGCCCAGACCATCATCGACGAGTTCATCAGTTCGGCGGAGCAGAAGTGGGGGCAGCGGTCCTCCCTCGTGCTGATGCTGCCCCACGGCTACGAGGGTCAGGGCCCGGATCACTCCTCCGCGCGGATCGAGCGGTTCCTGCAGATGTGCGCCGAGGAGAACATGGTGGTGGCGAACCCCAGTTCCGCGGCCTCGCATTTCCACCTGCTGCGCCGCCACGCCTACAGCCGTCCGCACAAACCGCTGATCGTGTTCACGCCCAAGCAGTTGCTGCGCCTGAAGGCCGCGGCGAGTTCGATCGAGGACTTCACGCAGGGCACGTTCCGACCCGTCATCCCGGATACCCTGCAGACTCCGGGCGACGACGTCGAGCGCGTGATCCTGGTCTCCGGCAGGCTGTACTACGACCTGCTCGCATCACGGGAGAAGAGCGAGGACCGCACGACGGCGATCGTCCGCGTGGAGCAGCTCTACCCCCTCCCGCTCGAGGAGATCAAGGAGGCGCTGGCCGCCTACCCGAAGGCGGAGATCGTCTGGGCGCAGGACGAGCCGGCGAACCAGGGTCCGTGGCCGTTCATCGGTCTGCATCTCCCCCCGGAGCTGGACCGCCCGGTACGCCTGGCCTCTCGACCGGCGTCCGCCTCCACCGCGACGGGGTCGGCGAAGACCCACGCCGTGGAGCAGGAAGCCCTGGTCAAGAAGGTCTTCGGGCGCTGACGCCCCAGCACGACGCCGGGTGGGTTCCTCCCACCCGGCGAGCCCGAGTGGCCGGCCGGCGTCCGGCGTGGACCACGCTCAAGACCAGCACACCGAGGGACCAGTGGACATACGCAGAATCCGGCTCACCGCAGTGGGTGACGAACTCCTCGCGGGTCTCGGTGATCCCCGGGCACTGGGCTGGTTCGGGCGGGTGCTCGCCAGGACCCGGGCCGACAGCGCCGTCGTCGAGGCGTACAGCCTCGCCGCACCCGGTGAGGGCACCGAGGCGCTGGCCGCCAGGTGGCAGCAGGAGACGGGCCGCCGGTTCGCCGAGGGTCACGAGAACCGGTTGGTGATCGGGCTCTCCGAGCGTGACCTCGATCTGGACCTCTCCACGGCGAGGAGCCGACTGAATCTCGCGAATATCCTCGACGGCGCATCCCAGCTGAGCGTCAAGGCTCTCGTGGTCGGGCCTCCGCCCGGTCTGGATGCGGAGCGGAACCGTCGGCTCGCCGATCTCTCGGCCGCCTTCGGTGATGTCACGACCCGGCGCAAGCACGTCTTCGTCGATACCTTCAAGCCCCTCCTGGCACACGAGCAGTGGCGTACCGATCTGGCAGCCAATGGCGGCCTGCCGGGGCAGGCAGGATACGGCCTCATGGCCTGGCTCGTCCTGCACCGGGGCTGGTTCCAGTGGCTGGACATCCCGACGCCCGAGTAACCACCTGTGCACGACGACGCCCCGAGGAGCCTCCGCTCCCCGGGGCGTCGTCGTGTTCCGTGCGTGAGCCCGCTCCCGTACGAAGATCTCGTGCGGATAACGAATGGCCGGGCAGGCACTCACTGAGTGACGCAGGCAACGATTGTTCGCTATGCTGTCCCCGTGTGATTGCCGTCACTGCGGCTTCTCGCTTCGGGGGACCTTCCTGTGTTCCTCGCACCCAGCACAGTAAGGACTATCGAATGCGTAACAAGCGCACCATGTCGCTCGCCGCTCTCTCCATCGGAGCGCTCATGCTGAGCGCCTGTGGTTCGGCCGGCGGCACCTCCGACTCCGACTCCGCCGCATCATCGGGCTCGGACGAGAATCTGGCCTCGACCATCACCATCGCGATCAGCCAGGCACCGACGGCCTACAACGGCAACACCGCCGCCACCAACGCGGTCTACAACGGATATGTCGACAATCTGACGTCGAGTGCATTCGTGTCGTACAGCCCGTCAGGGACGCTCGAGCAGAACACCGACTTCGGGAGCTACGAGAAGACCAGCGACGATCCCCTGACCATCGAGTACACCATCAATGACGATGCTGTCTGGTCCGACGGAACACCGATCGACTACGACGACGTGCTCCTGAGCTGGGCCGCCATGTCAGGGACGCACCCGACCGGCGAGGAGGACGAGGAGACCGGCGAGGAGGCCGACCTCTTCCAGGCCTCCTCCACCAACGGCTTCTCGCAGATGCAGATGATCGAGGGCGAGCCCGGCGACAAGGAGTTCGAGGTCGTCTTCGACAAGCCCTACGCCGACTGGGAGGCCCTGTTCACCACCGGGACCTTCATGCCGGCGCACATCGCTGCCGAGCAGGGCGGACTCTCGGCGGACGGCGACGGCGCCGCGCTGGTCGACGCCATTCAGAACGACGACCGCGACGCGCTCACTCCTGTGGCCGAGTTCTGGAACACCGGCTGGGCCTACGAGGCCGATCTGCCCAGCCTGCCGGATACGGCCCTGCTGCCGTCCTCGGGTCCCTACAAGCTGGACAACGCGGTCAACGGCACCCTCACGGTGGTCAGGAACGAGGACTACTGGGGCGAGGAGCGTGCCGGACAGACGGAGACCATGGTCTTCAGGACGGTCGTGGACGAGGAGGCCGTGCAGGCACTCCAGAACGGCGACGTCGACATCATCGATCCCTCCAGCCCCACGGTGGACACCAAGACGGCGCTCGAGCAGATCGGCGATACCGTCACCGTGGACACCGGTCAGTCCTTCACGTTCTCGCACATCGACCTGGATCAGCGTCCCGGCGCCGTCTTCGAGGATCTGCGGGTACGTCAGGCCTTCGCAGCCTGCATCCCGAAGGCCGACATGGTGGACAAGTTCGTCACCCCGGTGGACCCCGAGGGCTCCGTCCTGAATCTTCGTGAGTACCAGCCGAGCCATGACGACTACCAGACCGTGCTCGACGGCGCCCCCGCCGCGCAGGGCGACGGCGTCGCCGACATCGAGAGGGCCAGGTCCCTCCTCGAGGAGGCCGGCAAGACCGAGCCCGTGCCCGTCTCCATGATGTTCGCCTCCACGAGTCAGCTCCGTGCCGACCAGGTGGCCCTCGTGAAGAACTCGTGCGACCAGGCCGGCTTCGAGATCACGCCGCAGCCCGAAGCCGAGTGGAGCGCCAAACTCCCGCAGCCCGGAGCGTGGGATGCCGTGATCTTCGGCTGGTCCGGCAGCGGCCTCGTGGCCTCCGGTCAGTCCATCTACGTCACCGACGGGGAGCAGAACTTCGGCGGTTACACCAATGACGAGGTGGACAGCCTCTGGGACGACATCGCGACCAGCACCGACTCCGAGCAGGTCGTCCCGCTGAAGACCGAGCTCGAACAGGCACTCGCCGACACCCAGTACAACGTGGTGCTCTACGCGAACCCGAGTCTCGCGGGGTACACGTCAGACCTCCAGGGTGTCGAACTGAATCCCACGCAGTCCGGCATCACCTGGAATGCCTACACCTGGACGAAGCAGAACTGACAGCGGTCCACGGATGACCGCGTGAGGACGGGCAGGCCTGCGGGCCTGCCCGTCCCCGTGCCAGCTACCGCCGCCGTCTGCAGCGCCTCCTAGGAGCCCCTTCGTGTTCTACTTCATCGTCAAGCGCACCATCATCTCGTTCTTCATCACGCTCGCGGCGACCACCCTGATGTACTTCCTCACCATCTCCTCGGGCGACCCCTTCGAGGATCTGGGTGAGACGAGCGGCCCGCAGAAGGCCG
This sequence comes from Arthrobacter echini, assembly GCF_004803505.1. GTDB lineage: Bacteria > Actinomycetota > Actinomycetes > Actinomycetales > Micrococcaceae > Arthrobacter_D > Arthrobacter_D echini. Next base: position 25,988 of record NZ_SSWH01000007.1, on the reverse strand, counting down.
CCACCATCGCCGCGCGGACAGCAGCCATGAATCTGGACGTCGCGCCGATCCCCCGCTACTTCCTCTGGTTGCAGGATGTCGGCCACTGTCTCGTCCCCGGCGGGGTCTCGTGCACGCTCGGGCAGGACCGCACCGGTGCCGCCGTCCTGCCGCAGCTCGAGAACGCCATCGGCTCCACGCTGCGCCTCGTCGTGGTCGCCACGGTCCTCGCGCTGGTGCTCGGCGTCGTCGTCGGCATCGTCACCGCGATCCGCCAGTACAGCGTCTTTGACTACTCGATCACCTTCGTCTCGTTCCTGCTGTTCTCCCTGCCGCTCTTCTGGCTCTCCACCCTGCTCAAGCAGTACCTGGCGATCGACCTGAACACCTGGCTGGACAATCCACAGTTCTCCTATCTCACGATCGCCCTGATAGGGGTGGTCGCCGGCGTGATCTGGGCGGTGGTCGTCGGCGGTGACCGCCGGCGACGACTCGTCGTCTTCGCCGTCGCCGCCGCAGTGACGGCCGTGGGGCTCTACCTGCTGCTCGTGACCGGGTGGTTCGTGACGCCGGGTCTCGGCGTCGTGGGCATGCTCGTCTCCGCTGCCGGCATCGCCGTGCTGTGGACGGCACTGCTCGCAGGATTCCGACGTCGTCGCGTGCTCCATGCCGCGCTCGCTGCCGCAGCGGTCAGCTTCGCGGGCTATCTCGCGTCCGTCCCGCTCCTGAACGATCCGAACTGGCTCGTACTCGTGGCTCTGGTGATCCTGCTGGCCGTCATCTCCTACGTGGTGGCCGGGGTCATCGGGGGCCCCTTCCGGACCCAGGCGGCAAGGATCGGCGCGGTGATCGCGGTCTCGGTGAGCCTGCTGATCGTCCTGGATCGCCTGCTCCAGGCCTATCCCACCCTGTCAGCCAAGGCCGGCGGGCGTCCCATCCCCACCACGGGGTCGCAGTCCGCCAATCTGGAGGGCACCTTCTGGGAGATCAATCTCGACTACGCGCTGCACCTGGTGCTGCCGACGATCGCCCTGACACTGATCTCCTTCGCCACCTACACCCGGTACACGAGGGCCAGCCAGCTCGACGTCATGAACCAGGACTACATCCGCACCGCGAGGGCCAAGGGCCTGAGCGAACGGACGGTCCTGGTCAAGCACGCCTTCCGCAACGCGATGATCCCGATCACCACGCTCATGGCCTTCGACTTCGCCGGAGTGCTGGGCGGCGCCGTCATCACCGAGCAGGTCTTCGGCTGGAACGGCATGGGCAAGCTCTTCGTCGACGGCATCAACGCGGTGGACCCCGGCCCGGTCATGGCGTTCTTCCTGGTCGTCGGTACAGCAGCAGTGCTCTTCAACATGCTGGCCGACATCGCCTACGCCTTCCTCGATCCACGCATCACCCTGAGCTAGGACTGACCCATGAGTACGAACGACAAGCAGCCGGACGACTCCCGCGCATCGGTCGAACTGTCGGAGCTGAACCTGCTGACCCAGGACTCCGACATCGCGACGGAACCCCGCACACAGCAGCAGGTGGACCGCGTCCAGACCGAGGCCAAGAGCCAGGGACGCCTGATCCGGGAGCGGTTCTTCCGGCACAAGGGCGCCCTGGCCGGCATCACCCTGCTGATCCTGATCATCATCCTGGCGTTCAGTTCCATCGGGTACGCCGGGATCCCGGGCTGGTGGGACAAGGAGTACGACGTCCTGGCCGACCGCTTCAACGAGGGCAGGCCCACCCTGACGCTGTGGCCCTTCAGCCTCGGTGAGCATCCCTTCGGGCAGGACGTCCTCGGGCGTGACTACTTCGCCCTGACGATGCGCGGCACGCAGACCTCTCTGATCATCGCCTTCATCGTCGGGCTCGTGGCCATGGTCATCGGCACCACGGTCGGCGCGATCGCGGGCTACTTCCGCGGCTGGACAGAGGCGGTCCTGATGCGCATCACCGACGTCGTCATCACCATCCCCACCCTGGTCATCGCAGCTGCGGTGGCCGGGATCGTCGCCAGGGCGGGTATCGTCCCGTTCGCCCTGTTCCTCGGCGTCGTGACCTGGACCGGTCTGGCGCGCCTGGTCCGCGGCGAGTTCCTGTCACTGCGCGAGAAGGAGTTCGTCGAGTCCGCGAAATCCGTGGGGGCCAGTTCGGCCCGGATCATCTTCCGCCACATCCTGCCCAACACGGTGGGCGTGATCATCGTCTCGACGACGCTGGCGATCTCCGGCGCGATCCTGCTCGAGACCGCGCTGAGCTATCTCGGGCTCGGGGTGACCGCTCCGGACACCTCGCTGGGCAAGGCCATCAACGACAACCGTTCCGCGCTCACGGTGCGTCCATGGCTGTTCCTGTGGCCCGGCGCCTTCATCATCGGTATCGCCCTGGCCGTCAACTTCATCGGTGACGGTCTCCGCGATGCGTTCGATCCCAAGCAGACAAGGGTGAAGCAGTAATGAGCTCCAGTACCGTCGTCATCACCGACGAACAGACCCCGGTCGGCACCGGGCCCATCCTCGCGGTCTCGGGACTCGGTGTCGAGTTCAACGTGGACAACGAATGGGTCATGGCGGCCGAGGACGTCTCCTACGAGATCCGGCCCGGCGAGATCCTCGCGATCGTCGGGGAATCAGGATCTGGCAAGAGCATGTCCTCGCTGGCCCTGCTCGGCCTGCTGCCCCGCAACGGGCGCTGCACGGGCAGCGCGAAGATGCTCGGCAACGAGCTGATCGGCGCTCCGCAGAGCACGCTGCGCAAGGTACGGGGCAACGACATCGCCATGATCTTCCAGGAGCCCATGACGGCACTGAACCCCGTCCTGACCGTGGGCGAGCAGATCCGCGAAGCCATCGAGCAGCACACCGAGCTCTCCCCAGCGGACGCGAAGAAGCGGGCCATCGAGCTGCTGCTCATGGTCGAGATCCCTGAGGCGGAGCGGCGCTACGACTCCTTCCCCCACCAGTTCTCGGGCGGCCAGCGCCAGCGCGCCATGATCGCCATCGCCCTGGCCAACGACCCGATGCTGCTCATCGCCGACGAACCGACGACGGCGCTCGACGTCACGGTGCAGGCCGAGGTCCTGGAGCTGCTGCGCACCCTGAACAAACGCCTCAACAGTGCCGTGCTGCTCATCACGCACGACATGGGGGTCGTCGCCGACCTCGCCGATCACGTGGTCGTGATGGAGAAGGGCCGGATCGTCGAGGCCGCTCCGACCGCACAGTTGTTCTCCTCCCCGACCCAGGACTACACGAAGCAGCTCCTCGGGGCGGTGCCCCACCTCGGGTCGAAGGTCGGCGGTGTGCTGACCGATGTCGAGGTCGTGGACGGGCGCCTGCAGATCCACGAGGAGTATGCCGAGGAAGCACGGGTGGCCCAGGAGAGCCAGAATGCCTCGGGGGTCGAGCCTGCGCTGGAACTCGTCGACGTCGACATCGAGTACCCGGGCCGCTTCCGTCAGCCGCCCTTCAAGGCCGTCAGCGGAGTCTCGCTCACCATCAATCCGGGTGAGGTCATGGGCCTCGTCGGCGAGTCCGGGTCGGGCAAGTCCACGATCGCCCGGGCCGTCACCGGTCTGATCAGGACCTCGGGTGGCAGCATCACGATCGGCGGCACCGATATCACTACGCTCAGCGCACGCAAGCTCAAGCCGCTACGCAAGAAGTTCGCGATCGTCTTCCAGGATCCTGCAGCCTCCCTGAATCCGCGGCTGTCCATCGGCGACAGCATCGGCGAGCCCCTGCTGCTCCACGAGAAGCTGGGCCGCGAGGAGCTGGACACCCGCGTAGCCGGCCTGCTGGAGGACGTGCAGCTCCCGGTCGCCTTCCGGAACAGATATCCCCACGAGCTCTCCGGTGGGCAGCGGCAGCGCGTGGGCATCGCCCGAGCCCTGTCCCTCCGGCCGGATCTTCTCGTCGCCGACGAGCCGACCTCCGCGCTGGACGTCTCGGTGCAGGCCAAGGTGCTCGAACTGCTGCAGGACCTGCAGCGGGAGCGGGGTTTCGCATGCCTGTTCGTGAGCCACGACCTCGCCGTGGTCGAACTCCTCGCCAGTCACATCGCCGTGCTCAACAAGGGGCGCCTGGTGGAGCAGGGCAGCACGGAACAGGTCCTGAAGTATCCGCGGGATCCCTACACGCGACGGCTGCTCGCCGCCGCGCCCGTACCCGATCCGCAAGAGCAGTCCATGCGCCGTGAGCAACGCTCCGTGATCCTAGCCGCCGGCTCCGAGGAGTAGGGGCGGTTCGCGACCGTCGGGAACCGCCCGCCCGAGTGACGGGGGACTCAGTGGCGGAACACGATCTTTCCGAAGACGTCGCCGTCGAGCAGTCGCTGGAAGCCGGCGGCGGCGTCGTCGAGGGGAAGGACGTCGTCGATGACCGGACGGACGCCCGTCATGACCAGGAAACGGGCGAGGCGGAGCAGTTCCTCCCTGGTGCCCATGGTGGACCCCAGCACGCGCAGCTGGAGGAAGAACACCCGGTTCAGATCAGCCGAAGGAGCGGGCCCGCTCGTCGCACCGCAGGTCACTACCGCTCCACCGGGCACGAGGGAACGGAGCGAATGGGCCCAGGTGGCCTCCCCCACCGAGTCGAACACGACGTCCACGCGGTCGGGCAGTCGCTCACCGGCGTCGAACACCTGGTCCGCGCCGAGTTCCAGGGCACGCTGCCGCTTGGCCTCACTGCGACTCGTGGCCCAGACGCGGAACCCGGCAGCGGCAGCCAGGGAGATCACCGCGGAGGCCACACCGCCTCCTGCGCCCTGCACGAGGACCGTGGACCCCGGCATCGCCGGTGAGACCGTGAAGAGCATGCGGTACGCGGTGAGCCATGCGGTCGGCAGGCAGGCCGCCTCCTCGAAAGACAGTTCCGGTGGCTTGGGCACGAGATTGCGTTCCGGTACCCAGACGTACTCGGCCATGGTCCCCGGATAGCGCTCGGACAACAGCGACCGTCTGGGATCCAGCGTCTCGTCACCGCGCCACTCGGGTGAGGACACCACACCGTGGACGATCACCTCGTTGCCGTCGTCGTCGACCCCGGCCGCATCACAGCCGAGGACCATCGGCAGGCGCTCCCCGGGCAGTCCCACACCCTGCAGCGACCACAGATCGTGGTGATTCAGACTCGACGCGACAACCCGGACCCGTCGGAAGTCCGCCGGAGCCTCGGGTACCTCGAGTTCACCGACCGTGAGTCCGGTCAGGGGATTGTCTCCGGACTGGGTTGCAGCATAGACCGCGCGCATAGACGTGTGCTCCTTCGGTGGCGAATGGTGCTCCTCATCCTAAGCGCACGCTTTGGCGGACGTGCCCGGCTGTGTGGGATACTCAGGAGCAGTCCTGCCAGCCGAGCCTATGTGGAGAAGGAGACAGCCATGAGCAAGCGAGCACGCAAGCGCCGCGACCGGAAGCGCAGCAGCGCGAACCACGGCAAGCGCCCCAACGCCTGATCCAGGCAGCATGAACGAGAAGGACCTCCGACACCCTTGGGTCTCGGAGGTCCTTCTTGGTAGGCCCGACCTGGTTCCGCGTCCTCGCCGCGACAATGCCGGCTTCGCGGACCCCGGGGGCGGTCAGCACCCGGGCATTCCGTGCTCTCAGTGATTCACGGTCCTGAGGTGATTGATGCGACCGAGAATATCGGCCTTCAGCGTGTCAGGAGCCACTTCGGTGCAGGAGCGCTTCACCACGGAACGGATCACGCGTTCGAGATCATATTCCTCGGCGCATGCCGGGCACGCATCCAGGTGCTGCTTGATGTCCACGAGATCCTGCTGCGACAGCGCGCCGTCGAGGTACTCGTAGAGTCGCTCGATCCTCGAGTCGGCGCAGTCGCCGAGATTCCGGCAGTCGCTCATTTCGTCGTCTCCTGTTCCTTGGTCGTCGACGCCGCCGCTGTCTTCGCAGGGGCAGTATTTCCGTTTCCTGTGCTGGTACTGGTGCCCGAACCGCGTGCAGCGCCGAGTCCGCGCTCGTGTGCGTACTCGGAGAGGCTGTCGCGCAGCAGTTTGCGGCCGCGGTGCAGGCGGGACATCACGGTCCCGATGGGCGTGTTCATGATCTCCGCGATCTCCTTGTACGCGAAGCCCTCCACGTCGGAGAAATACACGGCGAGGCGGAAGTCCTCCGGAATGGACTGCAGCGCGCTCTTCACGTCCGAGTCGGGGAGATGATCGAGCGCCTCGACCTCGGCGGAGCGCAGGCCGCTGGAGGTGTGTTCGGCGGCCTTGGCGAGCTGCCAGTCCTCGATCGTGTCGGAGTGCGACTGCAACGGCTCACGCTGACGCTTCCGATACAGATTGATGTAGGTGTTCGTCAGGATCCGGTACAGCCATGCCTTGAGGTTGGTTCCCGGCTTGTACTGGTGGAAGGCGGAGAAGGCCTTGGTGTAGGCCTCCTGCACCAGATCCTCGGCGTCACTGGGGTTCCTCGCCATCCGCATCGCTGCGGAGTAGAGCTGGTCGACGTACTGCATCGCGTCGCGCTCGAACCTCGCCTTGCGATCGACGTCCGATTCCATCGAGACGTCGAGCTCGGCGTCTTCCGCCGGATTGCTGCCCACGGGTGCTGTTGTATTCATCGAGCTGAAGTCTACTCGGCCACGCTCCCCGCGGGCTGTGGCCCGATCGTGCTGAGGGCTCGTTGACAGCTGGAAGTCCGACCTCTCGATTGTCTCGGTACGTGTACCCGTCATCCGTTGTGTCACCTCTCCGCCGACCTGTTCGTCCTGTCCTTTCCAACCCCGGTGGCAGTTGGCTTATTCCGGTCCGCCACCTACTGGCCGTACTACCACGGGTCAGGTACCACTGGCCCGTGGAGCGAGGATCGCCCCGCATGAGCGGTCGTGCCAAACTAGAGTCGGCATGCTTCGTACAACACAACCGAGCCCGGCGCAGCTCGCCGGGAACCTGGAGGCAGTTATGACCCTTGTCCGTGTACTCGCCAGACCCCTCATCGCCGGCAGCTTCGTCCTCTCGGGTGTTGAGAGGCTCCGCAATGCCGGCACCACCGCGCCCCAGCTCAAGCCCGTCCTCGCCGGGGCCACCAAGGTGGTTCCCTCCCTCGGAGCAGTCACCGACAACGAGAAGCTCGTGGGCCAGGTGCTCGGGGCAACCCAGGTCGGGGCAGCCCTGCTGCTCGGCATCGGGCGTTTCTCGCGCCTGTCCGCGCTGCTGCTCACCATCACCGCGACGGTGAACACGATGGTGGACTACCGTGCGGCGGACGCCAAGACTCCCGAGGACAAGAAGGCCCGGCGTTCGCAGTTGCTGAAGAATCTCTCCCTCGTCGGCGCGGTCCTGCTGGCTGCCGTGGACACCAACGGTCGCCCGGGCGTCGCCTGGCGTGCCGGGCACCTGGCCTCGGGTGCCCGCAAGAACGTTGCAGGGGTGCGCAAGGACGCGCGCAAGCAGCTGAAGAAGGCCGACAAGGCCGTGCGGAAGACTGCATCCGACGTCGTCGGTTCCTAGCTCCGTGACGGCAGTATCAGGTGGGGGTCAGGATCTCTGGCCTGCCCCCCACCTGACTCGTCCCGTGGATGCGGAGGTCTCGATCCCGGGCTCCAAGTCACTGACGAACCGGTTCCTGATCCTCGCCGCGCTTGCCGATGGTCCGAGCATCATCAGAAGGCCGTTGGCCTCGCGGGACACCGCCCTGATGATCGATGCGCTACGGAGCCTCGGCGCGGTCGTCGAGGAGCTGCCGGCTGATTCGGGCTCCGTGCCGGATCTGCGCGTGCATCCCCTGGCACCGGACAGCGGGCCTGCGCCCCGCACCATCGACTGCGGCCTCGCCGGCACCGTCATGCGCTTCGTACCGCCACTGGCCGGGCTCGTCCCGGGCACCACGGTCTTCGACGGCGATCCGCATGCGCGCCGTCGTCCCATGGACAGCATCATCACCGCGCTGCGCGAACTCGGCCTGCACCTCGACGACGCCGGAGCGGGCAGCCTCCCCTTCTCGATCACGGGCGGCGGTGGCATCCGCGGCGGGCGGCTCGCGATCGACGCCTCGGCGTCCTCCCAGTTCGTCTCCGCGCTTCTGCTCGTGGGGGCACGCTTCACGGACGGCCTGCACCTCGAGCACGTCGGTGCCCCCGTTCCGAGCCTCGATCACATCCGGATGACCGTCGAGGTCCTGCGCGCCGTGGGTGTGGCGGTCGATGACTCCGTGCCGAACCACTGGCGAATCACACCCGGAAAGATCAACCCCTTCGACATCACGGTCGAGCCCGATCTCTCCAACGCCGGACCGTTCCTCGCTGCCGCCGTCGTGACCGGCGGAACCGTCAGGGTGCGTCACTGGCCGGGCACCACCACGCAGGTGGGCGACCGGTGGCGGAGCATCCTGCCGCTGCTGGGAGCCTCGGTGGACCTCGACGGCGACGTCCTCACCGTCTCGGGTGGCCCGACACTGCGCGGCGGCAGCTTCGCCGATACGTCGGAACTCGCACCCACCCTCGCGGCCCTGTGCGCGCTGGCGACGACGCCGTCGATGCTCACCGGCATCGCCCACCTGCGTGGCCACGAGACCGATCGGCTCGCGGCACTCGTCGCGGAGATCAACGGCCTCGGAGGCGACGCCGAGGAGACCGCCGACGGTCTGCTGATCCGGCCGGCAGCACTGCACGGAGGCGTCTTCCATACCTACGACGATCACCGGATGGCGACCGCCGGGGCCATTTTGGGGCTCGTGGTGGAGGGGGTCGAGGTGGAGAACATCGGCACCACCGCCAAGACCATGCCCGACTTCCCCGGGCGCTGGGCCGCCGTGACCGGCACGGCGCACCCGCTACGTCAGGCGGAGAACGCCTCGTCGGGTGCGGACGGCCTGCTGTGAGTGAGGTCGGCAATCGCCGTGGCTCACGGTCCTGGGACGAGTCCGACGTCCGTATCCGTCCCAACAAGAAGGGCTCGCGCCCCCGCACCAAGAATCGGCCCGCCTACGAGGACGCGGTCACCGGGCGGATCGTGACGGTGGACCGCGGCCGGTACACCGCGGTCGTCGAGGAGGACACCGCGCAGGAGCGGATCGTGATCGCCGCCCGCGCACGGGAGCTGCGCCGGGAGCCGGTGGTGGCCGGTGACCTGGTGGCTCTCGTGGGTGATCTCACCGGCGGGCCCGATTCGCTGGCGCGACTCGTGCGCATCCAGGAGCGACGGACCGTGCTGCGCCGCAGCGCGGATGACACCGATCCGGTGGAACGCGTGGTCGTGGCCAACGCCGACCAGCTGGTGATCGTCGTCGCCGCCGCCAATCCCGAGCCGCGGACCGGTTTCATCGACCGCGCACTCGTGGCAGCATACGACGCCGGGATCGACCCGCTGCTGTGCATCACGAAGGCCGATCTGCGGGATCCTGCCCCGCTGCTCGCGAACTACGAGCACCTGGATCTGCGCGTGATCATCAGCAGGACGGACGAGGGCACCGGGGTCGAGACCACCTCCGACGACGGCGACTCGGCACGGCTGTCCCACGGGGCGGTCGACGCGCTGCGCGCCGAACTGGACGGTCAGGTGAGCGTACTGCTCGGCCACTCGGGGGTAGGGAAGTCGACCATGGTCAACGCGCTCACAGGATCCACGCGCGCCACGGGAGGCGTGAACGCCGTGACGGGCAGGGGACGCCACACATCGTCGTCGGCCCTGGCCCTGAAGGCTGCCGATGCCGCGCCCGGGACCTGGATCATCGACACGCCGGGCATCAGGAGTTTCGGACTGGCTCACGTGGACCCCGACCGGATCCTGCAGGCCTTCCCGGACCTGGAACCGGGAACGGAACGCTGCGAGCGCGGCTGCCTCCATGACGTCAATGCCGTCAATTGCGGGCTGGACAGCTTCGTGGAGGAGGGACTCGCGGGCGAGTCCGGGCTGGTGCGCCTCGCGAGCCTGCGCAGACTGCTCGGAGCCGGCACCGCCGAGCTGCGCGGACAGGCCCATGAGGCCAAGGAGCTCGGACACCAGTAGCACCGGCTCGCCGGCGGGCGGATCGCTGGTAGAGTGAACAGCGTTGTTGTTTGCGCATTATGATTCTGAGCCTTGACCCTCCACCTGGAGTTCGACAGCTTGTGACGATAAGCGGGTAACGAACTTCACGATGTGCCCCGAACGTCGGGGCACTCAAGGCAAGGAGACACAGCATGGCTACTGGCACAGTGAAATGGTTCAACGCCGAAAAGGGCTTCGGCTTCATCGCTCCCGATGACGGCGGCGCCGACGTGTTCGCGCACTTCTCGGCGATCAACTCGAACGGCTACCGTTCCCTCGACGAGAACCAGAAGGTCGACTTCGAGACCACCCAGGGCCCCAAGGGTCCCCAGGCCGAGAACATCACCGTTCTCTAGTTCTCCCCTCTCCCCGCTCGATCGGGGAGAAGACAGGAAGCCACCGTGCGGCGTCAGCCCGCGGTGGCTTCCTGCTGTGCTGACTCGCCGCGCCGACGCGCAGGTTGCGGGAGTCGAGACGATAGGTTGATCGCTATGAGTTACACGCAGGGCTACAACGACGATCTCCGGCTCGCCCACATCATGGCCGACTCCGTGGACGACCAGACCATGTCCCGCTTCAGGTCGCTCGATCTGCGGGTGGAGACGAAACCGGATCTGAGTCCGGTGACCGATGCGGACAAGAGTGCCGAGAACGCGATCCGGGGCCAGCTCTCGCGGGCCAGGCCCCGCGACGCCGTCCTCGGCGAGGAATTCGGCAGCACCGGGGCGGGCTCGCGCCGGTGGGTGATCGATCCCATCGACGGGACCAAGAACTTCATCCGGGGTGTGCCCGTCTGGGCGACGCTGATCTCGTTGGTCGACGACGGACGACCCGTGGTCGGACTCGTCAGCGCCCCCGCCCTCGGCAAGCGCTGGTGGGCCGCCGAAGGAACGGGCGCCTACACCGGCAAGTCGCTCGCCGCCGCGCAGCGCCTGCGGGTCTCGAACATCTCCCGCCTCGCGGATGCCTCCCTGTCGTACTCGAGCCTGTCGGGCTGGCGGGAGCGCGGCGCCCTCGAGAGCTTCGTGGCGCTGACCGACCAGGTGTGGCGTACGCGCGCCTACGGCGACTTCTGGTCCTACTGCCTCGTGGCCGAAGGAGCCGTGGACATAGCGTGCGAACCGGACCTGAATCTGTACGACATGGCCGCGCTCGTTCCCATCGTCACGGAGGCCGGGGGCCGCTTCACCTCGCTCGACGGCGAGGACGGTCCCTTCGGGGGCAATGCGCTCGCGACCAACGGCGCCCTCCACAGCCAGGCGCTGCGGACTCTCAACCCCGACGTGGATGATCTGCTCTAGCTCCTCCCCCGCGCATTTCCGGCCGCACGCGTGAGCGGACCCCGCCTCGACGACGAGCGCCGTCGTACGCTGGCCCGGGCGTACCTGTCCGGGGCCGAGCGCTACGACCGCGTCCGCCCTTCCTATCCCGCCGGGATCGTCGACTGGCTGATCCCCGCCGGCGCCGTGCATGCGGCCGATGTCGGCGCCGGTACGGGAATCCTCACGGACCTCCTGGTGGAGCGTGGACTGCAGGTGAGCGCCGTGGATCCCTCTCAGGACATGCTGGGCGTGCTCGCCCGCCGGCTCCCCGAGGTGCCCGTGACCGTCGGCACTGCGGAGGAGTCCTGCCTGCCCGAGTCCTCCGCCGACCTGCTCACCCTCGCGCAGACCTGGCACTGGATCGACCAGCCCGCTGCGGCCGCCGAGGCAGCACGCGTCCTGCGGCCGGGTGGCCGGCTCGCCGTGGTCTGGAATCAGCTGGACGTCTCACACCACTGGGTCCACCGGCTCTCGCGCATCATGCACGCGGGCGACGTCTTTTCGCCGGAGTACCGGCCCGATTTCGGCCCACGTTTCGGACGCACGGAGGAGCTGCTGGTCCGCTGGAGGCAGCAACTGGCCGTGCCCGACGTCGTCGAGCTCGCCCGCTCCCGCAGCTACTACCGGCGGGCGTCCGATGCCCTGCGGACCAGGGTGGAGGCAAATCTCTGGTGGTATCTCACCGAGTACCTGGCCTTCGCGCCGGATGCCACCGTAAGCATCCCCTACTACACCCACGCCTGGCGCGCATCGAGGACATGAGTCGCCGCTCCAGACGTTGCTATATTTAGGCATGCCTAAAAATTCGCGACGCCGAGTCCTCCGGCTGCTCGTGGGCCTCCTGGGCATCCTGGCACTGGTCCCGGGATGCGCAGCACCCGCGCCACCCGGGGACCAGGATGATCGACCGCTGGTCCTGACGACCTTCTCGGTCCTCGCCGATCTGGCCGATCAGGTGGGCGGCGGACACGTACGCGTCGAGTCGATCACGAAGGTCGGGGCGGAGGTCCACGGCTACGAGCCCACGCCGTCGGATCTCGTCAGGGCCCAGGGCGCTGATCTGATCCTCGACAACGGGCTGGGACTCGAACGCTGGTTCGAGCGATTCCTGAACTCGGTCGACGCCCCGCACGTGGTGCTGTCCGAGGGTGTGGAGCCGGTGGACATCCGATCCGGTGACTACTCGGGGCTGCCCAACCCGCACGCCTGGATGTCACCCGTGGCCGCGCAGGTCTACGTCGACAACATCGTCGCAGCCCTCTCCGACCTCGATCCCGGGCACTCCGCGGACTACGAGCGGAACGGTGACCGGCTGAACGCCGAGCTCGACGACATCACCACGGGCTTCCACGCCGACCTGGCAGCGGCCGAAGCGAACGCCCTGGTCACCTGCGAGGGCGCATTCTCCTACCTGGCCCGGGACCTCGGACTCCAGGAGGCGTTCATCTGGCCGGTCAACTCCGACGCCGAGGGGACCCCCCGCCAGATCAGGAGCGTCATCGACTTCGTCATGGAGCACGAGGTACCCACCGTCTTCTGCGAGTCGACCATCAACCCCTCGGCCCAGGAACAGGTTGCCGAAGCCACCGGGGCAACCCTGGGCGGCACGCTCTACGTCGACTCCCTCTCCGAGGCGGACGGACCGGTTCCGGGCTTCCTCGACCTCATCCGCCACGACCTGCGCGTCATCACCGAAGGGCTCGCCGCGTGACCATGATGTCCACCCAACAGTCGGCTCCCGTGCTTCAGGTCGATCACCTCGGCGTCACCTACGGGCACGTCCGCGCACTGGACGACGTCAGCATCGCGCTGGCGCCCGGCAGGATCTGCGCACTGATCGGCGTGAACGGCTCGGGGAAATCCACCCTCTTCAAGGCACTGATGGGACTCGTCGCACCCGACGCCGGCGAGGTGTCGCTGTTCGGCCTGCCGACCACGCAGGCTCGGAAGCGCCAGCTCGTGGCGTACATGCCGCAGACCGAGGACGTCGACTGGACCTTCCCGGTCTCGGTGGCGGACGTCGTCGCGATGGGTCTCTACGGACGGCTGGGACTCACGCGACGACTGCGCGCCGCCGACCGCAGTGCCGTCGACGACGCACTCGAGCGGGTCGGTCTGGCCGAGCTGCGTCGTCGGCAGATCGGCCAGCTCTCGGGAGGCCAGCGCAAACGCGTGTTCATCGCCCGGAGCATCGCCCAGGACGCACGGCTGCTCCTGCTCGACGAACCGTTCGCCGGCGTGGACAGAACGAGTGAGAGCACCATGATCGACCTGCTCAAGACCCTGCGGAACGAGGGCCGTTCCGTCCTGGTCTCCACCCATGACCTCGCGGGAGCGCCGGCGCTGAGCGACGAGGCCATCCTGCTGCACGGCAGCGTGCTCGCCCACGGCGATCCCACGGAGGTCCTGACCCCGCAGAATCTCGCGCTGGCCTTCGGCCAGGCGGTAGCACCCACCTCCGGCGAAGGAGACTCCTGACATGGACCTCGTGGCCTTTTTCCTGGAACCCCTGCAGTACGGGTTCCTCACGCGTGCGCTCGCCGTCACCGTCGCCGCCGCCGTCGTGGCCGCCGTGCTGTCCTGCTGGCTCATCCTGATGGGCTTCTCCCTCATGGGCGACGCCGTCTCGCACGCCGTCCTGCCCGGGGTCGCCCTCGCGTACATCGTGGGGCTGCCCTTCTCCATCGGTGCCTTCGTCTTCGGCGCCGGGGCCGTGGCTCTCATCGGGGTGGTCCGCTCGACCACCAGGCTGAAGGCGGACACCGTGATCGGGGTGGTCTTCACCGCCCTCTTCGCCTCCGGACTGGCGATCGTCTCGGCGACGCCGTCCCAGATCGATCTCATGCACATCCTCTTCGGCAACGTCCTCGGCGTCTCGACGGGCGAGGTCTGGCAGGTGCTGGTCCTCGGAGCGCTCACGCTGGCCGTCCTGCTGCTGAAGCGACGCGATCTCACGCTGCTGGCCTTCGACCGCACGCATGCGCACGTGATCGGGATCAACACGCGCCGCCTCTCGGCGCTCCTGCTCGGCCTCCTCGCACTGACCGTCGTCGTCGGGCTCCAGGCGGTGGGCATCATCCTGGTCGTCGCCATGCTCGTCACCCCCGGCGCCACCGCGTTCCTGCTCACGCGCAGCTTCGATCGCATGCTCGTCATGTCGGTCTCCCTCACCGTGATCGCGTCCGTGGCCGGTATCTACGCCAGTTACTACCTCGACATCTCCACCGGCGCCGCGGTGGTCCTGTGCCAGGCGCTCGTGTTCACCGTGGTGTACCTCGTGGCCCGCCCTGACGGCCTGCTCTGGCAGCTCGCACGACGCCGACGCTCGACGCGTGGCGGACGCGAGGGTGCCCCGGCACGAACCGGGAGCGCAGCCGACGCCGTCCTGTCCCAGGACGCATGATGGCGACCCGGCGCGGCAATGTGCTGAGCATCGAGTCGACGAGCGTCCAGGACTACGTGAAGGTCCTCTACACCTCGACCGAGTGGCACGGCGGGGCCATCACCGCCAGCCATCTGGCCACGCGCCTGTCCGTCGCGAACTCCTCCGTCACGGGTATGGTGGCCAAGCTCGTGGAGCTGGGGCTGGCCGATCACCGCAAGTACGGTCCGATCAGCCTGACCCCCGCCGGGCTCAGGCTCGCGCTGGCCATGGTCCGGCGGCACCGGCTCATCGAGACCTTCCTCGTCCGGGAACTCGGCTACGGCTGGGACGAGGTCCACGATGAGGCCGAACTGCTCGAACACTCCGTCTCCGCAGCGTTCATCGAGCGCCTGGCAGCGAAGCTGGACCACCCGTCACGGGACCCGCACGGGGATCCGATCCCCACCCGCGAGGGCACCGTCCACTACCCGGCGGCGCTCCGCCTCGATTCCCTGGACGAGGGCCACACGGGTACGCTCGCCCGTGTGAGCGATGACGATCCCGGCGTCCTGCGCTTCCTCGACCGGCACGGGATCGCGCTCGACGACGAGCTCCTGCTCGGCCGGCGCGGCGCGGGATCCGCGCTGGAACTGCACGTCGGAGCAGCAACCACTCCCCTGCCCATCGACGGCATGCTCGCCGCCGCGCTCTGGATCGAGAGCAGCACGCCCCACCCCGGCTGCACCGTCGAGGATGGCCGAGCCGAGCGCGGTTCGATCAGCCCGACTCGTGTCGCTGACGCATCCGCTCCTAGACTGAGCCCGTAGCTGCAACTGTCGCCGTCCCCCGGAACCGGAGCCATCCCCATGACCTCTCTCGGCCTTGAGGAGGAGTACCTGCTCCTCGAACCGGACTCCGGACTGCCGGCCCACCATGCCGCGGAAGTCCAGGAGCTGCTCGAGGCAGAACCGGGAATCACCCCGGAGGAGATCCAGCGGGAGCTGCTGTCCTGCCAGATCGAGACCGCGACGCCGGTCTGCGAGACGCTGCCGGACGCGCAGGCGGCACTGCTCAACTTCCGCCGCACGCTCCAGCGCGCGGCGTCCCGGGTCCAGAGCATCGCCGCCGCGACCGCCACCGCTCCCTGGATCCGTCAGGACTACCCGGAGCTGACCGACAAACAGCGCTACGAGGACCTGCGGGTGAGCGCACCGGGCATCGTCGGCGACCAGTTCGTCAACGGACTGCACGTCCACGTGGGAATACCGGACCAGGACAGCGGGATCCAGGCCCTGAACCGGATCCGACCCTGGATCCCGCTGCTGACCGCCCTCAGCGTGAACTCGCCCTACTGGATGGGCAGGGACAGCGGCTTCGGCAGCTGGCGTGTGATCCACTACCGCCGCTGGGCCGTCCAGGGGATCCCGCCGGTGTTCGCCGACGTGGCCGACTACGAACGCCGGATCACCAGACTGAGTGGTACCGGTGCCATCCTGGACCGCGGAGTGCTCACCTGGGTGGCCCGCCTCTCGGACAACTTCCCCACCCTCGAACTCCGTGCCTGCGACGTGCAGCTTCAGGCCCAGGACGCCGTGCTCCTCGGCGCACTCACCCGTGCCCTCGTGGTCACGGCTCTGCGCGAGGCCGAAGCGGATGCACCACTGCTGGACCCGGATCCCGAACTGCTGGATGCCGCGCTGTGGCAGGCGGCCAGGGACGGGCTGAACCACCATCTCGTGGACCTCGCGACGGCGGAACCCGTTCCCGCCGGGCACCTCCTCCGGACGTTCCTGGACCATGTGGGGCCGGCGCTCGAGTCCGAGGGCGACGTCGATCGCGTGCAGGCGGGACTCGCGACCGTTGCCGAGCGCGGTACCGGATCCGAGCGCCAGCGCCGGGCACTGCGCGACGGCGGCATCGACGCCCTGTTGTCCCTGTATCGGGACACGTTCACGCAGGAAGCCTGACGAAGTACACGTCGCGCACGCCCGAACCCGCTTACCGCTGGCGGCTGTCGCGTCGCAGGAGCCCGACGATGATGCACAGCAGTCCGAGCAGCAGCGGGAGCAGGGTGTAGAGGGTGTGGGTGCCGCCGAGGTAGCTCATGACGAAGATGAAGACGAAGGTTCCGCCGACCAGGACCCAGCCGAGCACGATCAGGGCGCGACCGCGCTTCGGTGGCGGTAGCGGCGGGAGCCACGACGGCGGCCTGTCTGTCCAGCTCATGGGCCAAGTGTAGTTCGCGGCGCAGGACGCCCCGGGGCTGATTCGTCACCGACAACGAAGCGCCCCACCGGGGACCGGTGAGGCGCTTCGGGTGATTCGTGGAGATGGCGGGAATTGAACCCGCGTCCGATGCAGTGTTGTCAGGGCTTCTCCGTGCGCAGTTCGCGTCGGTTTTTCTCGGCTCCAGCCATCGTGCGAACGAGTGGCTGCCGAGCCCAGTTGTATAAGAGTCCCCCCGATCCCTACAATGAGGATCGGGAGCAGTGGCCCTCTGAATGACGCCAGGGTCCGGGGCGAGAGCAAACCCGGTCTGACGGACTAGCTAGGCTGCTTAGGCAGCGAGAGCGAAGTCAGTGCGCTTTTGTTCGGCACTTATTGTTTTACAAGGAGCGTTTACGAGATAACCCTGTATCCTCGGCACGCTTCCCCTGTCGCGACCAACATCGTCGAAACCTGTCATCCCCATGTTCAGTTATCAAGTGATACCTGGGCCGCCGCGCGTATCGCGAGGTCGACTGTACCATTCTAGCGCACATCGCGTCGTGGTGAAGAACCCTCACGCACCGAGATTCTTCTCGCGCATGGCGCGCAGTGCCTCCCGGTTGTCCTGCTTCTCCCGGAGGGTCTGGCGCTTGTCGTAGTCGCGCTTGCCCCGCGCCACGGCGAGCTCCACTTTCGCCCGACCGTTGAGGAAGTAGAGCTGCAGCGGAACGAGGGTGAAGCCGGATTCCTTGATCTTCTGCGAGATCTTGGTGAGTTCCTCGCGGTGCAGCAGCAGCTTGCGCCGCCGCCGTGCGGCGTGGTTCGTCCAACTGCCCTGTGAGTACTCGGAGATGTGGATGCCCTCGAGCCAGAGCTCGTCGTTGTAGAAGACCGCATAGCCGTCGATCAGCGAGGCACGCCCGGCCCGCAGGGACTTCACCTCGGTGCCCATCAGGGCTATACCCGCCTCATAGGTATCGAGCACGGCGTAGTCGTGGAAGGCCTTCCGATTCGTGGCCACCACTTTCCGGCCACTTTCCTTCGGCACGGCGGAGCTCCTTCTTCACTACTGCTGCGGAGGGGGAACCGCTGGAGGACAGTACTCTCCATTCTACGACGTGGTGCACGCGGAGCGCCTCGGGGGTGCTTCCCTGCCGACTCCGGAGGGAGGTGGGACGCTCGTGTGCGTCGTCCCTGCCGAGATGCAGCGCTCGGCAGTGCCGAAGCCGGAGCTCAGCTGTTCCCGGCGTCGTTGCGGTTGTCGGTCCGCCACCGGATGCCGGCGTCGATGAAGTCGTCGATCTCGCCGTCGAAGACCGCCGAGGTATTGCCCACCTCGTGGTTCGTCCGGAGGTCCTTGACCATTTGGTAGGGGTTGAGCACGTAGGAGCGCATCTGGTCTCCCCAGGACGCCTTCACGTCTCCCGCGAGCGCCTTCTTCTCGGCGTCCTCCTGTTCCTTCTTCAGGAGCAGGAGCCTGGACTGCAGCACGCGCATCGCCGCGGCCCGGTTCTGGATCTGCGATTTCTCGTTCTGCATGGAGACCACGACGCCGGTGGGCAGGTGGGTGAGCCTGACGGCGGAGTCGGTGGTGTTGACGGACTGTCCGCCGGGTCCGGAGGAGCGGAAGACGTCGACGCGGATCTCGTTGTCCGGCACCTCGATGACGTCGGTCTGCTCGATGAGCGGGATCACTTCCACGGCGGCGAAGGAGGTCTGCCGACGGCCCTGGTTGTCGAAGGGGCTGATCCGCACGAGTCGGTGCGTGCCCGCCTCCACGGAGAGGGTGCCGAACGCGTACGGCGCCTTGACCTCGAACGTCGCCGACTTGAGGCCGGCCTCCTCGGCGTAGGAGGTGTCGAGGATCGCGGTGGGGTAGCCGTGGCGTTCCGCCCAGCGGAGATACATGCGCAGGAGCATCTCGGCGAAATCGGCGGCGTCCACTCCCCCGGCGCCCGAGCGGATGGTGACGACGGCCTCGCGCTCGTCCCACTCGCCGGCCAGCAGCGTCACGATCTCGAGCTCGTCGAGCGCCTTGCCGAGCGTGACGAGTTCCCGTTCCGCCTCGGCGAGGGAGTCCTCGTCCGCCTCGTCCTCGCCGAGTTCGACGAGGACCTCCAGGTCGTCGATCCGGCTCTCCAGGGTCTCGAGCCGCTCCAGTGCCGACTGACGGTGCGAGAGTTTCGAGGTCACCTTCTGCGCAGCGGCCGGGTCGTCCCAGAGGTCGGGAGCACCGGCTTCCTGGCTGAGCTCCTCGATGTCCTTGCGGATCCCCTCGACATCCGAGACCTGCTCGATGGACTGGTACTGGGCGCGGAGGGCGCGGATCTCCGCGGGAAAATCGGTGGTTGCCATGGTGGTTCCAGCCTACGTCATCGCCGTACAGGGGCCTCGAGGAGCAGGCGGCTCACCGGACCAGCTGGGCACGGGCGTCAGCCCGGGCAAGGATCGGGATGCCGTCGGGGACGAGGAAGTTGACGATCGGGGGATGGACGACGGCGCTCAGGACCACCCTCGCGGTCCGGCCGTCGGGAGCACCGGTGGCCGGGTCGATCGACAGCTGGTCGAACCGGGCGGCAGCCCCGGTCGAGGCGAGATAGCCCGCCGTGGATCGTTCCACGCCGGCGCCCTCGAGGACCGGCAGGGGCGCCGTCGTGCCACCTCCCGCCGCGCTCCCACCTCCGACGTCGATGCTGTAGTCGTCCGCGGCCGCCAGCGCTGCGCCATCGGCGACCGAGAGCAGCTTCCTGTGGTCGATGTAGACGCTCGTCACCGCGAGGACGACCGTGACGACGAGCAGCGAGATCAGCAGATAGCCGATGACCAGGACCGCCACCTGCCCGTCGTCGTCGTGCGGTGGCGGCGCAGCTGTCCCAGGCGTCGCCTTCTGCCGCTCCGAGGACGTCGTCACCCGTACCGCTCCACGATCTGCGTTGCGGCGGCGTCCACCGTCGCTGCTGCCGGCGAGGAACCGGCGGTGGCGGGCATGAGGGGCAACGGGACCTCCAGCCGGACGACGACGCTCACGAGGGAACCGGGCGCGAGGCACTGGGCGCTGCAGGAAATCTCCATCGCAGCCTGATCCTGGCTGAAGCCGAAATCCGACAGGGCGATACGGACCGCTTCCCGAGCTCGTTCCTCCCCCTGTGCCGGCGTCGCCGCATCGACGTAGACCTTGGCAGCCTGGTCCGCAGCTCCGACGACGGCGAAGGAACCGCCCTGGAGCTGGGCGACCGTGAGGACCAGGTAGACGACAGGAATCAGGAGCAGCACGCCGAGGAACACGAACTCCACGACGGCACTGCCCCGCTCGCGGTCGTCTGCTTCGTGTCTGCCGGCGCGGGATCCGATCGTCGATGGACCCGGACCCGCCGACCGGGCGATCGTCCGCGCGCGTGTTCGTGCGTGTGTCCGCACATGCGGCCTCGCGAGCGCGCCGAGGAGCAGCGTCCGCTCAGGATGCCAACGCGGCATGACCGCGGACCTCCAGCAGCCCGGCGGGGCCGATCAGACCGATGACGGGTAGCGGAGCACGAACCACCACTTCGAGGGTTCTGACACCGGCGACCGTACTCTCACCCACCGAGACGTCGGAGCCGTAGGAGTCGGCGAGTGAGCCTTCGATGAGTTCCCGGGCGCGGCCGATCGCGTCCTCCGGATCGCGATCCGCCAGGGTGCCGTAGCGGGCTCCCGATGCGGCTGCGTCGATGAGGGTGTTCCGCACGTGCAGGACGAGGGTCAGCTGGATGACGGCGATGAAGATGACCGTCAGCAGCCCACCGACGAGGGCGAAGTCGACCACGGCAGCGCCGCGCTCGGCGTCCCCGGAGCGCTCGTCCGGCCCCCCTGACACCGCCCGCCTGAGCCGGACCACGCTAGGGCGAGACCTGGTCGATCGCCTGATTGAACAGTCCCTCCAGTGCCGGACCGGCAATGGCCAGGAGTGCGGCCACGAGTACCGCGGACATGAGCGTGATCATCACCCAGCCGGGCACATCTCCACGCTCGGGATCGTCCGTCCCTCGCTGTGGGCCCGTCAGGGCGCTCAGCCGGCCCAGGACCGAGGTCACAGCTGTCAGGAGCATCAGACTGCTACGAGTGGTGGTGGTCAGTATTCTCATGAGGGTACCCCCTGGTGTCGGATCGGTTGTCGGTGTGGGTAGGTGGCAGGTGTACATCAGAAACCGAGATTGATCAGCGCGATACCCGGGTACACGGCGAAGAGAACAGTGAGGGGAAGCACTCCGAAGACCAGTGGGACCATCATGGCGATCTCCTTCTTCCCTGCGGATTCCATCAGCTCGCGCTTGGCGAGATCACGCACGTCCTGCGCCTGGGCGCGGAGAACATCCGCAAGGGGCGTCCCTCGCTGCACGGCGACCGTGATGCCGTCGACGAACCGTGCCAGCGGGGCCAGACGTGTCCGGTGGGAGAAGTGCTGCAGAGCCTCCGCCAGGGGCGTGCCCGCCCGGGTGGCTGCCAGCACCAGGACGAACTCCTCGGCGAGTTCGCCCTTCGCCGTTCTGCTGATCCGCTCGAGCGCCCCCGTCGTGCTCTCCCCCGCCGACACGGCCAGGGCCATAAGCTCCGCCAGGCTGGGAAATTGTGCCAGCATGCGGGCCTCGCGCCGCTTGATGTCCACGGAGAGGACATAGTCCCTCCCCACGAAGCCCAGGACGGCACACACGACGATGATCACGACCGCGAAAGGAACGCTGACGGATCCCGAGGCTGCGAGGAGGAGCATGATGAGCGTCGAGGTCGCCAGTGCTGCTGCGGCCCAGAGCAGTTGCTGTGCCCTGAAGTCCGTCGTCGACTGGTTCCTCCCGGCCTGTGCCAGCCGACGGGTGAGCGCTGCGGTTGCCGGGTTGAAGCGGTGGGACCAAGCGACGGCGTCCGTGAGGACCGGACGGATGATGCGCTCCAGGGGCCCGAACGGCGTGACATTCGCCGGACTATCCGCCAGGAGCCGGGATCTCACGTCCACGGCGCGAAGCTGCGGTGAGACGCGCGTTGTCAGGGATGTCGATCGCATCATCGGCAGGCGCACGACGGCGATCCACAGGCCTGATCCGAGAACGACCCCGCAGAGGGCCGCGAGTGCCAGGACGGGGCTCATCGCAGAACCCGCTGGTCCTCGGGCAGCGCTCCCACGCGCAGCATGACGCGATAGCAGAGTACCGAGATGAGCAGTCCGCCCAGGAGCACGGCCACGCCGCCGGCCGTGTTGTACGCGCGGACGGCTTCGGGTCGTGTGGAGAGCAGCAGGAGCACGAACCAGGGAGCGGCGACCGCCAGCCGGGCGGCGTTGACGGTCCACGACTGCCGCGCCTCGAGCTCACTGCGGGTGCGGGCCGCGTCGCGCAGGAACTCCGACAGAGTGCCGAGCAGGCGCCCGAGGTCCGAGCCACCGACTTCCCTCGTGAGGCGGAGCGCTTCGACGATGCGGTCGGCCACAGGATCTGCGAGACGCTCCTTCAGCTGACCGAGTGCGTCGTCGAAGCGGCCGCCGGCCCTGTAATCGGAACCGAACCCCTGGAAGGCGGGTCGCAGCTCCACCGGCCCCTTCTCCCCGAGTTGGATGAGTGCCTCCGGAAGCGAGAGCCCTGCGCGGATGGCTGAGCGGAGGTGGTCCACGACCTCCGGCCACAGCTCGCGCAGCGAGGCCGTGCGTCGCGCAGCACGCCATCTGACGATCGAGAGGGGCAGGAGAGCGCCGAAGAGCCCGAAGCACAGGGCGATGGGCGCTGATCCGGTCAGGACGAAACCGAGCAGCAGGACCAGGACGCCCACAGCCGCACAGGAGGCGAGCAGCCCGCTCGGCGAGACCCGCTCCACCCCGGCACGCAGCAGAAGCTCTGCGATGGGCGCGCGTCGAGCCCTTCGGACGCGCTGACTACTCGAACGCTCCCAGAACGACCACCAGATGAGCACCAGGCCCATTCCGAGCAGGACCCCCAGTGCGGTACTCATGCGCCCGCGCCCAACAGGGAAGCGATGTCGACGCCGGCTGCGGCGAACTTGTCCTCGGCGGGCATTGCGCTGGCTGCGAGCTGCAGCGCGCCGTCCCTGCGACTGAAGACGTCCGAGGACTCGATCACGCCGTTCTCCACGCGCCGACCGAGTGCCATGATCTCCATGACCCGGCGCTGGCCACCGGGCAGCCGGGCGCAGTGCACCACGAGATCAATGCAGGATGCCACTGTCGGTACGACGAAGCCGCTCGAGATGTTGTCGCCGGCGAGCAGGGGCAAGGTGCAGATCTTCGTGATCGCATCGTGCGCACTGTTGGCGTGGACACTGCACATCCCCGGTAGGCCGCTGTTCAGTGCGATCAGCATGTCGAGGGTCTCCGCCTCGCGTACCTCCCCGACGATCAGACGATCGGGGCGCATCCGCAGGGCCTCCTTGACGAGTCGCCGCAACGGGATCTCGCCGTGTCCCTCGAGGTTCGGCTGCCGACACTGGAGCCCCACGACGTCGCGCAGCGGCAGTTGCAGCTCGAAGATCTCCTCCACCGTGATGACGCGTTCCCTCGGGCCTATCGCCGCTCCGAGGCAATTGAGCATGGTCGTCTTGCCCGCCTGCGTGGCGCCGGACACCAGGATGTTGAGCCCACTGGCAACAGCGACCCCGAGGAATCGCGCCGCCTGCGGAGACAGGGTACCGAGCTCGACGAGGTGTTCCAGTCTCGAGGCACGAGCGATGAACTTCCTGATATTGACGGACCAGTGCTTCCGGGTGACCTCGGGGATGACCACATGCAGTCTGGACCCGTCCGGAAGAGAGGCGTCGACGAAAGGCGAGGAGACATCGAGACGACGCCCCGAGGATTTCAGCATCTTCTCCACCAGATCGCGTACCTGCTGATCGCTGAAGGAGAGCGCGGTCAACTCGGACTCCCCATCGCGTGCAACATAGACCTGGGACGGGGCGTTGATCCAGATCTCCTCGATGGAGGGGTCGTCCAGCAGTGGCTGCAGCGCACCGAACCCGGCGACCGCGTCGTAGATCTGCTTGCGCGCCGTGTCGAGTCTGCCGATCGGCGGCAGCACGCCGAGGACCGAGCGGTCCTCGTAGTCCGCCACCACGTCGCTCACGAGCAACTGCACCTCGGCAGCCTGCAGGGCAGGGTCAAGTCCGCGCCTGCGGATCAGTTCCCGCACCTCGTCCTCGATCATGCGCACTGCGTCCATCACTACTCCCGCGTGCCCGACACCCTCGTCGGCGTACCAGCGGAACCACTGCGGTTCACACCGGATTTCACCCTACTGAAAGCAGTCCTGCCCGAGAAGGGAAACCGGAATATGTGAGTAGTACCGTTCCGGACGCGAAGTAGTCCTCCACAGGGGCGACACGCAAAGGGAGTCGCCGGTTACTCGCAGGTTTAACCCAGCATTCCTGTCTCTCTTACGAAACTCTCGTTATGGAGATATCGGATATGTAGTCTGCACGGGATTCATTAGCTGGCTGACGCCCGGATTCTGCTGGAGAAACCCGTGACCTTGCCCTCCCCTGCCCGGCTTCTGTGCGCCGCTCTACTGTCCTTCGGTCTCATAGGCAGTGCGGTCCCCGCAGTAGCACTCGATGCAACCCCGACTCCCTCACCCACGACGGCGACGCCGACCGCACCGCCGGTCGCCCCCGCTCCTTCCGGCCCCGCCGACCCGGCGCAGCCGGCACCTGCCACGGGGGACGTTCCGACGACGCCGGAGGCGCAGCCGACCCGAACGGCGCCGACCCAAACAGTGCCGGCCCAAACAGTGCCGACGCAAGCCGCACCGAAAGAGTCCGCCGAGCCCAAGCCTGCAGCGGAAGAGATCACCTCCTTCGTCCCGGATCTGGACTGGAACCCACTCGACGATCCCGACTCCAATGCCCGCTACGGCGAACACTACGTGGACGCCCCCGCGAAGACGTCGGCAGCGCCGTCGAGCCCTGACGGAAGCGGAGGAACAGCGGCGCTCGCGCCTCGAACGGGTACGTTCAAGGTCACACTGGTCAGTGTGCAACTGTCGGGGAAGACGGTTGCCGATACCGATGCGATCAACATGACGGCGGCGCGCAACTCCATTGTGAGCGCCAGCCAGTACTGGAACTCCTCCTCAGCCGGCCGGCTGTCCCTCTCGAAGGTGAACGAGTTCCGGCACAAGTCCGCAGCAAAGATCACGGACTCCTACGGCACCATCATGAAAACTGTCTCGGACGAGCTGAAGTGGCAGTACCGCCCCTACGAAGCGCTGATCATCTTCGTCCCCCACGCAGAACTGAACTACAACGGCTCCTGGGGAATCCTCGGCGGCGGCTTCACCGACGGCGCCACGAGCGGCCGCGTCATCATGCCGTACCCTTCCGCGCTGACCAACAACGTGGTCACCCACGAGTTCGGCCACGTCCTCGGACTGCATCACGCGAATTCGCTCGCCTGCAGCAACGGACGCTCGGATGTGCCGCAGGCCGGAGGTACCTGGACGGACAAGGAGTGCTACTCGGCGGAGTACAGCGACACCTCCGACCTGATGGGGTACGCCCAGGTGAGCTCACCGCGCATCAACGCCTTCATGTGGGAATACGGCGGCTTCGGCAACGGGAAGGAGATCCGGAATCTCGGCACGCCGTCCGCGTCGACGCGGGTCGATCTCAAGGCGTGGGCGGGAACCGCAGCAGGACGCGCCGCCAAGTTCACCGATCCGGTCAGCAAGGACGTCTACTATCTCGAGGCGCGGCTCCCGGTCGGCTATGACGGCCCGACGGCGGTCGGCGGCAACCGGGGCGTGAAGATCACCAAGAAGGACATCCTCGGATGGGACGACAACGCCTCGGTAGCGCTGACGCCCAACTCCCGGATCTCCGGGTGGGGGAACACCTCGCTCACCTGGCAGCAGGGTCAGACCTTCACTACTCACGCGGGGACCAAGGTCCGGATCGACTCCGTGACCTCGGCAGGTGCCACAGTCACCGTGACTCCGAAGGTGACGACGGCGGTTGTGCCGAAGCCTCCTGTGGTTCCGAAGCCTCCTGTGGTTCCGAAGCCGGTTCCTGTGGTGCTTGACAGGTCGTTGATGGTCGTCAATGCCGGGGATTTCAACGGTAATGGCACCGATGATCTGATCTCTCGGCGTACC
>NZ_SSWH01000006.1 GCF_004803505.1 Arthrobacter echini | reverse complement strand
AACGTAAGACACGAGGACCTCCGTGAACTCGATCAGGTGTGGTAACCCATATCGATACCGGAGGTCCTCACCTCACTCAACCACGCCACGCTGCACACAACCTCCGTGGGAAGAACACCTAGCCACGGCCATGATCTTGGCCACCGCGGTCACCTCGGTGGTGATCGGCCTGACTCTGCTCCACTCCACGAGCCTGGACCTCAGGAGCCTGCTCGTCATCTCGCTGTGGCTGGTCCCCAACCGGCGCCGACTGATACTGGCCCGCACCGCAGCCCAAGCCCTGGCTACCGTCGTCATTGTCTCGGAGACGTCCTTCGGCATGGCCGTGGTGGGCCTGGCCGTCACTGGTCTGGAGGGTGTTTGGCGGTTACCAGTGACGTGGCTGGTCTGCGTCACCGCCGGTACGCTGCCAGCGCTGCTGAGCGCCCCGATGGCTCTGCTGCTCCGCAGTACCGTCCTCTCGATGATCGTCTATCTCGGCGTCTTTCCCGGGCTTTCACTGATCGCCCGGGTCGGTAGCGTGATCACCTCTGAGGGACTGCCCGCAGTCCAATGGGTCAACCACGCCCTGCCTCTCGACCTGTATCTAAGGACGGTGTCGGGTACCGCATTTCAGGAGACGACACTGGGGCCGCTCGTGGTCGGATACACCGGCCTGATCATATGGGCCCTGCTGGCTGTCTCAACCGGATTTTGGGCACTGACCCACCGCGAACCCTGAGCGGTAGATGCCTCACTCATTGCAGCCTCCCCAGCATCAACGAAAGCCGCAGGCAAGGGACTAGATCATCGACTTGAGTCGGTGGTCCGGCACCACCGGTCCGCGAGATCGTGGAGAATAACAAGAACCCGGGGCCAACAACCATCGACAGAGGAAAACCCATGAGCATCCACAAAGACACCACCGAGAGCCAGCGTCGTATGGACCCTGTCACGCGGCGCCGTGAGGGCCTCACCACGTTCTTTCTTATCCTCGTCGGCGCTCTGGTGACCATTGGGATTGCCACACTCACCGACCTTGACACGCTTCCCCGGATCCTAATCACCGTAGTGGCAATGCTGGCGGCCTATCCGGTGATCAGGACAGTGCTGCCCAAGCAGACCACCTGAATTCCAGCCGCAATGGTGATTGATTACCAAGTCGTGAGGAATTGTCAAATCTGGAGTAACTACTTAGGTCCTGGGGCGGTCAGTTGCTGGTGGCTGGTAGCCAGGGGGGTGCCGCTGAGCAGGTCGGTGAGGGCCTCGAGGACCCCGGCGCCGTTCTTGCGAGCGGTGGAGACGTAGCTGCGCAGGGCCGCGAAGGTCTCGGCGCTATCGGTCGTGCGCCAGCAACCGGAGATCTTCAGCGTTCGAATCCGTGTCCTGACTGCTGCTCCCTCGTCGGGGGCCTCATGACCGGGGTTTGTCCGGGTGCCGGCTTCGTGGGTTTTTTACCTGGCTGCCGGGGTGGGCGCGCGAGCTCGATGAATCGTCTGGCCTCGAGATAATAGGCGGCCGCTGCGGCCCGTTGCTCGCTGAGCTTGACCGCGGCCTGTTGCTGGTTGCCGATGACCGTTTTCTGACTGCTGCGTGAACCGCAGGAGGACCGATCACCCGGGGTCCTTGCGCTGCGCGATGATCGCTGCGTGGGGTCGTTGACCGGATATTGTCCTCCTGTGGGTTTCGATGACATCGAAGCCGGCCGAGGTCAGTTCTTCGCTGAGGTCATTGACCGGCCATCGGTAGGCCGGGGTCACAGCGTGGGCGAACTCTTCAGCCGCGGTGCTGTCGAAGAAGCCGAGGAGCAGCGTGCCGCCGGGGCGAAGCGCGCGGGCGAACTCCAGAAGGGGGATGCCGATGGTGCTGGGCTCGTGGTGGATGAGTGAGTACCACGACAGGATCCCGCTCACTGTTCCTGGTGCGGCATCAAGGGTCTCGAGACTGCCGACACTGAACGGCACATCGGGATATGCGCTGTGGGCTCTGTCGATGAATTCGGGTACCAGATCCACACCGTGTGCGGCAGCTCCGCGCTCATGAAGGAAGTTCGTCCAGTGGCCTGGCCCGCAGCCCGCGTCGATGATCCGGCCATCGATAGCATCAGCCCAGGAGGACACGAGCTGACGGTCCAAGGGGTGCACTGCGTCCATCGAACCGAGGATCTCGGTGTACTCGGCTGCACGACGTGAGTATGCGTTGCCAACCTCATCAAGCATGTACCCGAGTCTAGGCAGGGGCTACAGCTGACGTCGCCGCAATGATCCTTATCGCCACTATTAGTTCTATTAGTCCTGGTAGGACCAGCTCATGGTGTGCGCGACCACGTCGATGAGGAGGTTGTGCACATCCACCGTCCGCTCGAGGTGAGCTCTTCCCATATTGGTGAGGTAGGTGGCTGCGTGCAGGCGGTCCCTTGGTCCCTGCTGTCCAGGTGTGTGCGGGACAAGCAGCGGAGCGTAGGGAGCTTGTGCCGTGCCCAGCTGGACAGGAGGCGCGCCTCGTCGACGACCAGGTGATCAGCTTCAATCCTTTGTGCGATTCTCAACGCCAGTGGAGGGGGCGGCAGCCGGTGTAGGTTTCGAGCATGGGGACCTTTGATGCGGTGATTTTCGACTGGAGTGGGACGCTCGTTCATGATCCACCACTCCGCGATCGGGTAGCGGCTACTTTCGCTAGGCTCGGTCGTGCTGATCGTGGTGCGATCGATGGGGTTTGTGCTGCTCTTGAGCGATGCGAGTCTGATCCTGACATCGTTGCCGCGTAGGTAGATGCTGATACGAGCCGTGCAGCATACGATGCGGCCGAGTTGTTGTACTTCCAGCGGGCTGGCTTGGACGAAGACCTCGCAGCCGAGTTGCTTCGCTTCGACGAGTACACGGAGTCACGGCCTGCCTACCCCGACGCCGCCCGGACGTTGGGGCGGCTCACCTCTGTCGGTTGCAGGATCATCGTTCTCAGTGACATTCATTTCGACATCCGCCCATTGCTGGTGTCGCAGGGCCTCGGCCAGTACGTTGACGATTGTGTGCTGTCCTTTGAACACGGCGTGCAGAAACCCGATCCGCGGATTTTCGAGCTCACCCTTGAACGATCGGCGCTGACTAGAGGTAGAACTCTGATGGTGGGCGATCGCTCCACACATGACGGAGCAGCCACGGAAAGTGGCATCACGACCCTGCTCCTGCCTCCGCTGGAAGCCTTCGGTCCGCGTGGCCTGTCCCTGGTGAGCTCGCTGATCCATCACTGATGGCATGGTTTTCCTCTATCCGGTTACCATTCCCGTGGGTTCTGGGTTTGTTCTTGTAGGCGTTTGTGGGCCTCCGCCATTCCTGGGTTGCCGATCCGTGGATCATCGGATGTGCCGTGGCGGAGAAACTCATCCAGGTAGGCCCGGTCAGCGTCGAGGCGTTGACCAGGATCTGTCCCGATGTGACCGTGCCCGGGGATGATGATCTCGGCTTTCCGGGCGAACGGCGCCAGTACTTCAAGGCCTTGCTGGTAGGCGACCAGACCGCCCGGGTGCAAGGGCAGCGGGAGTTCAACGTCGCTGAGCATGTCTCCTGCGATGAGGACTCGCTGCTGTGGGAGCCAAAGTGCAGTGTGACCGGGCGAGTGCCCATCGTGCACGATCTGCTCGATATCGATCCCTGCTGGTTTGCACTCCTCAGGGATGGTGCCCGGGACCTGATGAACGCGGCCCATCAGATCCGTCAGCGAAGCAGGGAAGTCTGGGCCGAGAGCTGCGATGAGGCCTGCCCGGTGGTTCGTAGCGAGTTCGGCGGTCAGCGCGGACGCCCAGCGCGGTGCCTTCCCGAAGCTGGGATGCCAGAGCAGATGATCGTGATGGGCATGAGTGGCGAACCCGCCGAGGACCTTCAGGTCTTGTTCCAGCAGGAAATCGCCGATCGCTTCCAGCTCATCCGGCATCCACGCCGGATCAATCAGGAACGCTTCCCCTTCGGAGCTGAGGATAATCGAGTTCGTCAGCATTATCTTGCTCGTGCTGACAGTGATACCGGGCACCACCTCACGAATACCACTCATCCATCAATTTTATACCACTTCCGCACGACGACTGGAGCTTGGGCGCGCCGCACCCAACATCGACCGTATAGCCAAGCAAACTGTTGCGTTGGGGTACACCCCAACGCATCTGTGCGAAGTTGCTCTAGTCGCGTGGTTTTAGAGCCGGTTCTTCGTTTTTGCAACACGATCGTGGGAGAGTCCAGAGATGACGCAACACAAGGTGCAGCGTATCGGGTACGCCCGAGTCTCGACACTTGATCAGAACCTTGCCCGCCAGTTGAACTCCCTGGGAACCGTCGATCGCCTGTTCGAGGAGAAGCAATCCGGCGCGCAGCGCGCCGGCCGCGTCGCCCTTGCGGAGCTGATTGGGTACACGCGTGATGGTGACACTGTGGTGGTGTCCTCGATGGACAGGCTGGCGCGTTCGGTGGTCGATCTCAATCAGATCGTGGGCGAGCTGACCGCCAAAGGCGTGTCGGTGGAGTTCATCGCGGAACGGGTCACGTTCGCCCCTGGGGGTGCGGACCCGTTCGCGGAGTTCCAGCTGAACATCATGGCGTCCTTCTCGCAGCTCGAGCGAGCGATCACCAGGGAGCGGCAGGCCGACGGTATCAAAGCAGCTCAAGCACGCGGTGCCTATCGGGGCAGAGCGCGCAAGCTCACCGACGACCAGCTGGCCGAGGTCAGGGCGCTGATCGACGCCGGAGTGCCCAAGGCCGTCGTCGCCCGGCGGTTCACGGTCGACCGCACGACCTTGTACCGGGCCTTGAGCAGGACGGCAGCGCAATGACCGCTGCGGGCAACGAGCAGGACAGCAACGACGACGAGGACCTGCACCAAGTTGCCCGCGCCGAGGTGGCGCGGATCAGTGCCATCGCGGGTCTGCCCGTGCCGGGGGTGATCGTCGTGCCGGCCCTGGGGCCCGGGTCGCCGGCGGCCAACGCCAGGTTCAGGACCCCTCGTGGTGTTCCCACGATCAAGGTCACCGAAACCGCTGTGCGGGAGTTGCCGGCCGACGCCCTCGAGTTCCTGCTCGCCCACGAACTCGGGCATTATGCAAACGACGCGTGGTGGACGCGGAGAGCCCGGCTCTACGGTCTGGGGATCGGACTCGGAGCGATCATGTTCTTCGGCGGACTCATCATGGCCGCAACCGCAGACATTTCCGGCTTCGGCCCCACCCCAGCAGCCGGCTGGGTCACCATGGGTATCGGGGCGATCATCACCGTCAGAGGCTTCTTCGGTTTCTTCGCGTTCAATCGGGCCGAGGAGATCCGCGCTGACCTGTTCTCCGCACACCAGCAAGGGCAGTCGGCAGGCGCAGAAAGCCTCTTTGCAGCGTGGGACGACGACAAACCAGAAAAACACCGGTCCCGTCTGGGCCGGCGGCTGTGTCTGCTGGGGCGAACCCACCCGTACCGGGCCACGAGACTCGCTGCCATCCGCGCAGAACTCGCCACGGACGACCCCCAGGACACCAGGAGGACACGATGATCAGGATCATCTTCTGGTTGCTCACCGCGAGCATCCGCTACAGCTACCGGCTCGTGCGCACCATCTTCCGGCTCCCACTGCTATTGCTGCCTCTGCCTCCGCGGGTCCGCAACCAGGCCGCCGGCGCCCTGGCCGTCGGACTCTGGTTCCTCAGCCTGCTCGTCGTCGTCGCCGCCGTCGACGCCACAGGGTGGGCACACCTCGCGGTCACCGCCGCGGCCGTGCTGGTCATCGGGGGCACCGTCTGCATCGAAGGACGCCTCGTCCTTGCCTACCGGCCAAACAGGACGCGCGCCCAGACCCCACAGCGGCCCATGCCAGCCCGATGACGTCATCGTGGGGGAGCGGGCTGTGAGGCAGCGCCAGGGCAGTAGCGGATCGGTTCTGGGAGAAAGTCACCAAAGGCCCGGCGTCCACTGATTGCCGGATCTGAACCGGGGCCCGGTCATCCGTCCCCTGCTCGTCGGCATCGACGGACAAGCACCGACACTCTTCTGACGATGGGAGGGCGACCTGATCACCACGGGCGGTATCGGCTGGGCGATCACCTGCAGGCGACAGCGCGGCCTGCGGACCCTGACCACTGCGACCGGTTGTTGGTGAGATGCCCGGGTCAGCCGCCTGATCAGGGGGTAGCGGTGACTACAGTTGAGCACGTGAGCCCGATACCGCGTCCCGCCGACCTGGCCCACCGTGTCCGGAACGCGTTCCGCGCCCGGGTCTCCGGCGATCCCACGGGGGCGCCGGACTGGGTGCGCGACATCGCCCTGGTCGGGGAGGGACCGGGCTGGTTCGAGCCCGACGGCGTCGTCTGGCGGGTCCACGGTGACCTCTCCACCCTCGTCGGCGGGGTCGCGGCCCTCCTCGGGCAGGGCGCGCACCCGCTGGCGATGGCCGGCGTCGCGCGGCACTCCTCCTACCGCAGCGACCCCTGGGCCCGCCTGGCCGGGACCGCGCGCTGGCTCACCGTGAGCACCTTCGGCTCCGCAGAACTCGCCGAGCGGGAGACGGCGCGGGTCCGCGGGATGCACACACGGGTCCGCGGCACCACCGACGACGGCCGGGCCTACGCAGCGTCCGATCCGGCCCTGCTGCGCTGGGTGCACCTGGCCTTCACCGACGCCTTCCTCGCTGCCCAGGAGGCCGTCGGCCACGACCTGACCCCGCGATTCGGCCGCGACTGGGCCGACACCTACATCGCCGACTGGTCCCGGAGCGCCCGGGCGCTCGGAGCCGAAGACCTCCCGATCAGCCGCCGGGAACTCACCGAGGCCCTACGCGCGGTGGAGCCCGACCTCGAACCCGTTCCCACCGAGCTCCTCACCTTCCTCGCCGCCCCGGACGGGATGAATCGGGCCGAGAAGATCTTCTACAACGGCCTCGCCAGAGCCGGGGCCCTGGTGCTCTCCCCGTCCGTGGCACCCCTCGCCGGAGTGCCCGGCCGCGACGACCGATCGCCTGCAGCCCGCTTCCGTCTGCAGCGCACCCGCCTGCAGTTGCGGACCTTCCAGCTGACCCTCGGGCCCTTCAGCCCCTCCGAGGACGCAGCGCGCTACCGTACAGGCCTCGCAGGGCCCCCGGACTGGCTCGGCTGAGCCTCGGCCGAGCCGGCGTTCAGCAGTTCGTCGACGCGCCTTTGAGTACCAATACCGGGCCGGTGATCGCGGTCGCGGCTCCCGGACTCACCGCAATCACCCCCACTCAATTCCTCCTGCCAACCGGTCCGAACCGGTCCACCCCGCCGATCGGATGACCGTAGGGTGGGGACGGTGAGTGAAACGACGATCGACACCCCAGCCGCAAGCACCAGAGAAGGCTTCGTCCAGGTACGCGGAGCCAGTGAGAACAATCTGCGAGACGTCGACGTCGACTGCCCCCGCGACGCCGTCGTCGCCTTCACCGGGGTCTCCGGGTCCGGGAAGTCGTCCCTGGCGTTCGGCACCATCTATGCGGAAGCCCAGCGCCGCTACCTGGAGTCGGTGGCGCCGTACGCCCGCCGCCTCATCCAGCAGGGCAATACACCGCACGTGGAATCGATCACGGGCCTGCCGCCCGCCGTCGCCCTGCAGCAACGCCGTGGAACCCCGAGTGCACGCTCCACCGTCGGGACGCTGACCACGATCTCGAACTCGCTGCGCATGCTCTACTCGCGCGCAGGAACCTATCCCGAGGGAGTCGACGAGCGGCTCGACTCGGATGCGTTCTCACCCAACACCGCCGCCGGCGCGTGCCCGCGCTGCCACGGACTTGGCATAGCCCGGGACGTCACGGAGGAGACGCTCGTCCCGGATCCGTCGCTGAGCATCCGCGAGGGCGCCATTGCGGCATGGCCCGGAGCGTGGCAAGGCAAGAATCTCCGCGATATCGTCCGCGAGCTCGGGTACGACATCGACGTCCCCTGGCGGGATCTCCCCGCGGAAGCACGCGAGTGGTTGCTCTTCACCGACGAGCAGCCCGTGGTGAATGTCACCCCGCAGCGCGACCGGGTCGAGAAGCCCTACAAGGGGCGCTTCTGGAGCGCGAAGAGCTATGTCCTGCACACCCTGCACGATTCCAAGAGCCAGCAGATGCGGGACCGCGTCCTGCCGTTCATGGTCTCTGGCCCCTGCCCGCTGTGCGGGGGAACAGGGCTGCGCCGGGAGGCGCTCGCGGTGACCTTCGCCGGGCTGCCGATCTCCGAGGCGAACGCCCTGCCGCTCGCGGATCTTGCGGCGCACCTCGCGCCGGCGGCCGCGGTCGAGAATCCGACGGCGGCCCACCGCTCGTTCAGCTCGGGGGAGGGGACGGAGGTCTCCGTGACCATCAGCCGGGACCTGATCCAGCGACTCGAGGTGCTGGTTGATCTCGGCCTGGGGTACCTGAGCCTCAGCCGGGTAACGCCCACGCTCTCCCCCGGCGAGATGCAGCGCCTGCGCATCGCCACGCAGCTTCGCTCGGGCCTGTTCGGTGTGATCTACGTGCTCGACGAGCCCTCCGCCGGGCTGCACCCAGCAGATGTGGAACCCCTCCTGAGCGTGCTCGAGGCACTGAAGGACGCTGGCAACTCCGTCTTCGTGGTGGAGCACAACATGGACGTGGTGCGGCGGGCGGAGTGGATCGTGGACGTCGGTCCGCTCGCAGGCCAGGGTGGCGGCACGATCGTCTACAGCGGTCCGGTCGACGGGCTCAGGGACGTGCCCGAATCGCTGACGGCGCCGTTCCTGAGCCCTTCCGCCGCTCCCGATGCCGCCGTCGTCGAACCCCGCACACCCTCGGGCTGGCTCCACCTGAACGGCATTCACCGCCACAATCTCGTGGATCTCGACGCCGAGATACCCGTGGGCGTGCTCACGGCAGTGACCGGGGTGTCCGGCTCGGGCAAATCCACCCTCGTCAGCTCGGTCCTCGCCGAGGGCGTGGGGCGGCACGTCCGCAACGATACCCCGGCCGATCTCGAGCCGGCGGACGACGACGACACCCCGGCGGGCGCCGTGGTCGACCAGATCACGGGCCTCGAGCACATCGACCGCCTCGTCAGCGTGAACCAGAAGCCCATCGGCCGCACCCCACGGTCCAATCTGGCCACCTACACGGGCCTGTTCGACGCCGTCCGGAAAGCCTTCGCCGCCACCCCGGCTGCCCGGGCCAAGGGGTTCGGGATGGGCCGCTTCTCCTTCAACGTCCCGGGCGGACGGTGCGAGACCTGCCAGGGCGAGGGCTTCGTTTCGGTGGAGCTCCTGTTCCTGCCCGGCAGCTACGGGCCCTGCCCCACCTGCCACGGAGCCCGGTACAACGACGAGACACTGACCGTGACCCTGAAGGGACGCACCATTGCCGATGTGCTCGGCATGACGGTGGACGACGCCGAGACCTTCCTCGCCGACATCCCGGCGGCTGCACGGTCACTGGAGACGCTCCGGGAGGTGGGGCTGGGATACCTGCGCCTGGGACAGCCCGCCACCGAGCTGTCGGGTGGAGAGGCACAGCGCATCAAGCTGGCCACCGAACTCCAGCGAGCCCGCAGGGGCCACACCCTCTATCTCCTGGATGAACCGACCACCGGGCTCCACCCGGCCGACGTCGTCCTGCTCCTCGCCCAGCTGCGCAAGCTCGTGGCAGCGGGGAACACGGTGGTGGTCGTGGAGCACACCATGGCCGTGGTGGCCGCTGCGGACTGGGTGATCGATCTCGGCCCCGGTGGTGGTTCGGCCGGCGGGACCATCGTCGCCACCGGAACTCCCCGTCAGATCGCCGACCTCGACCGCGGAACGAGCATCACGGCGCCGTATCTCGCCGAGTACCTCGCGCAGCGGGTGCCGGTCGGCTGAGCCGGGATGCCACCTCCTGCACCAGCGCCGGTTCCTACACCAGCGCCGGCGCGAAGTCGCCCTGCATGGGTGCCACGGTGTCGAGGGAGTGCCAGGCGTCGGCAAGGACCTGTACGGCGCGGTGGGTCTCCTCGGCAGGATAGCTGAAGGGGACCCGGAGGAAGCGCTCGAAGACCCCGCCGAGGCCGAAGCGTGGCCCGGCACCCAGCAGCAGTCCCCGATCGCGCGCGGCGAGGGCGAGCTGGGAGCTGACGCCTGCCCCCAGATTGACCCATGTGCTCAGGCCGCCATCGACGTGCGGTACCTCCCAGTCGGGCAGCGCATCGTGCAGGAGGGATTCGAGGTGGTGTCGGCCCTCGGCGAGTTGCTGCGCGCGGAACCGCAGCAACTCGTCGTAGTTCCCCAGCATCTCGAGCGCGATGAGCTGTTCGAGGATGGGCGTGCCGAGATCCTGTGCGTAGCGGGACTGGACGAGGCGGTGGATCAGGGTCTCCTCCGCCCGGATCCAGCCGATGCGGAGTCCTCCCCAGACGGTCTTGCCCATGGATCCGATGAGCACGGCCGGCCCGAAAGCAGCCAGCGGAGCCTCGGGCGTACCGTCGATACGCAATTCCGCCATCGTCTCGTCGGCGATCACGAGGGTGTCCTGCCGGCCGGCTGTTTCCATGAGGAGCCGGCGCTGCTGCAGTGGCATCACCGCTCCGGTCGGATTGTGGAAGTCGGGCATGACGTAGGCCAGCGCGGGTTCGGCCCGGCGCAGAGCCTGGACCAGGCCGTCGTCGTCCCACCCGCGGTGAGCGTCCACGGAGACAGGGACGAGCCGGCGTCCCGCCGAACGGAGGGCCTCGTAGGCGTGCGGATAGCTGGGGGCCTCCACCAGAACCGTATCGCTGCGGGTCAGCAGGGCACGGGCGAGGAGGGAGATGGCGTGCTGTGCACCGAGGGTGACCATGACCTGACCCGGATGGGTGGGGACCCCACGCGTCGTATAGCGATCAGCGAGGGCCTGCCGCAAGCGTGGCAGACCGAGGGGGTCATAGCCGTTGCCGCTCAGATAGGCGGGAAGCTCCAGCGAGGCCCGTGCTGCTGCCTCACCCACCTGCGGAGCGGCGGGGAGGGCTGCCTTGCTGAAGTCGAGCGCTACCGCCGTGTCGACGTCGTCCTGTGCGGGTGCGCCACGACCGGGCGTGGCGATCACGCTGCCCGAGCCACGCGTGCTCTCGACGTACCCGGCGGAGCGAAGGCGTGCATAGGCCGCGGCGACCAGTGTCCGGCTGACGCCGAGCGCTGCTGCCAGCTCCCGCTCGGCCGGCAGCCGGGTACCCAGAGGAATGCGGCCGTCGAGCGCCAGCAACCGGATGCGGTCCGCAAGGGCCGCGTAGGCCGGACCGGAGGTACGCCAGGAGCCGAGGTCGATCGTGAGTCGGCGTGCCGGGAGAGTCACCATGGTGCCACGATTCCATGATTGGCATCTTGATGAAAGGCCAATTGAACGTTCTACTGGGATCATGACGTTCCTCGGCGCGTGGCGCGGATTCCAGCTGCTCATCGGCCTGTTCCTCTACGGGTTCTCCCTCGCCATGATGATCAGGGCTACCCTCGGGGTGGCGCCGTGGGACGTTCTCGGCCAGGGCGGTGCGCTGCAGACCGGTATCCCGTTCGGTTTCATGACCAACATCATCGGGGTGATCGTGCTCCTTCTCTGGATACCGCTGAGGCAACGGCCAGGAATCGGGACCGTCCTGAACGTCCTGCTGGTAGGCCCCAGCGCAGAGGCAGGACTCGCGCTCATGGGGGAGCCTGACCAGCTGTGGGCCAGGATCCTGCTGTTCTCGGCCGGCCTGGTCCTGCTGGCGATCGCCAGTGGCCTCTACATCGGTGCCCGGCTGGGCCCCGGACCGCGCGACGGGCTCATGACGGGGCTCCACGACCGCTTGGGCTGGCCCATCTGGGCCGTCCGCACCCTCATCGAGGGGACGGTACTGCTGCTCGGCTGGCTGCTCGGAGGCACCGTCGGTCTCGGAACCGTCGCCTTCGCCCTGCTGATCGGACCGATGATCAATCTCGCGCTGCCGGTGTTCCGTATACCGGAGGGCCCGCGCAGGTCAGCTACAGCCGCCGCCGGCGCCGTCGCTGGCACTGATGCCGTCGTCGTCGAACCTCGCACCACCGCCGCCGACGGCGTACCCGCGCACGGGACCGCCGACTGAAGGGGCCCGGCGCGGGCGCTCAGAGGTAGGGCCGCAGGGGGATCAGGACGGTTTCGGCCACGCGTGCCGCAGGGTGACGCCTGCGCCACTCGTCGGCGTCGACCACGCGGCAGTTCGCGCTGTCGGCCAGGAAAATGCGCTCCATGTCGGCGGCGAAACCCTCGTCGAGGATCTCCAGGTCCACCTCGTAGTTGAACTCCAGGCTCAGGCGGTCGATGTTCGCAGTGCCGACGATGGACCACTGCCCGTCGATGCTGGCCGTCTTGGCGTGGATCATCGCGTTGCGGTACAGCAGGATGGTGATGTTCTCCCTCAGGAGCGTGGTGTAGAAACCGCGGGACAGCCAGTCCGTCAGGATGTGGTTCGAGACCTCCGGGATGATCACGCGCACGTCCACGCCGCGGCGCGCCGCATCGATGAGGGCATTGAGGACCT
This sequence comes from Arthrobacter echini, assembly GCF_004803505.1. Taxonomy (GTDB): domain Bacteria; phylum Actinomycetota; class Actinomycetes; order Actinomycetales; family Micrococcaceae; genus Arthrobacter_D; species Arthrobacter_D echini. The sequence goes on along the minus strand of NZ_SSWH01000006.1, from coordinate 193,695 downwards.
GCTGGTCGGGGATGAAGTAGGCCGTGGTGAGGTGGATGTACGTCCGGGCGCGGCTGATGGCGTCCAGGTAGGCGCTGCGGATCGGGAAGACACGATTGACCGGGATGTTGTTGATCGCCCGGACGGGAGGATTCCACGACGTCGGATTCAGCGGTGAGAGCTCGGGGTGCTGCGTGGCGAGGCTGTTCCAGACCTGGGCGAAGGAGTGCCCCAGCTCGAACGCTGTCGGCCCCTCCAGCCGCAGGTGTGTGTCACGCCATTCGGTCGCGTAGAGGGACCCGATGTTGTAGCCACCCACGAAGCCCACGCCCTCGTCGACGACGAGCAGCTTGCGGTGGGTCAGCCCTGTTGCCCGGCGCGGACTGAGCAGCAGGGACGGAGCGAACGCTGGGAAGCGGAGGACCCGCACATCGGGATGGAACCGGTAGAAGGAGCGCGGCACCACCAGATTGCCGAACTGGTCGTAGATGACGTAGACCTCGACGCCGCGGGCTGCTGCGTTGTTCAGGGCATCCCGGATCTGTCGACCGACCTCGTCGCTCTTCCAGAGGTAGGTCTCCAGCAGGATGCGGGTCCGGGCGCCGTCGATCGCTGCGAGCATGTCCCGGTACAGGTCGGCCCCGTAGGTATAGGTCGTGGTCTGCGTCTCATCCACGGTGCTGTGGAAGGTTCCCGGCCGGGGGAATCCCGACCGCAGGGCACGTCCCCTCTTCTTGACCGCATCCGTGATCAGCAGGACGGCGATCACCACGCCCTGCAGGAGGAGGAAACCTGCGGCAAGCGCTGTCGCTGTCCTGCGAATCGGGTGGAAGGCCGTACTGCGCGTGAACCACGTCATCCTCGGAGCTTACTCAATGGCACACAAGCGTGGTCAGCTCAGCTGGGCGAGGACACGGCATGCCGGGTCTGCTAGGCGAAGCCGCTCATCACCGCGAGCCAGTTCCTCGTCGACGGAGGCATTGCCGGGGCCTATGTCACACCACTGTGACACCTGCACCCTGACGCAACGCACGCAGCCCCGGGGCGCCGCTCGCGCGGGGAATCGCTCCGGCACCGACAATCCTTCAGACTGTGAGCATGACGTGGACACGTGCGAAGGACTGGCTCATCGGCGCGCTCGGCCTGTTGATCCTGCTGGTGGTGGCGCTGGTGATCTTCTGGTTCGTGATCAGCGAACCTGCCGGGAGAGATGGGTCGGGACCACTCCCGTCGGCGCGCGGTGATGGAACGCGGGACGACGAGCCGCCGGCCGACCTCGGGGAGGACGACGTCTGGTTGTCCGACGTCGTCCTGCAAGCGGGAACCCTCGTGAGCGCAGATGCCACGCTGCGGGACATCGACGCCGTCGGGCAGGGCGTCCTGACCGGGCCGGACGGCGTCGTCGCGACACGACTCGATCTCGATGCCACCGTGCCCTTCGATCTTGTCGCCGAGCAGCTCGGCAGCGGGTCGACGGTCCGGGCCGGCGACGACGGCGAGGCCGAGGTGATCCGGAACGTCGAGCTGCTGGGCCGTGAACTGCGTGTCGTCGCCTCCGGTACCGTGCAGGTCGAGGCCGGGCGGCTGGTCGTCGAACCACAGTCCATCGATGTCGGCGGGCCGGGATTCCTCTCCGACGCTCTTGCGGCTATCGCGCGAGGGGCCGTCACCATCGAGCAGGACGTCCAGGGCCTCCCGGACGGTCTCGTACTGCAGGACGTCAGCGTGCTCGACGACGGATTCCGCGCTACTTTCCTCGGCGAGGACGTCCTGCTCGATCAGTGACAGGGACAACCAGGCTCTCCTCGACGCAGCAACGCCCTACCGGTAGTGACCGGTAGGGCGTTGCTGTTGGCTAGGGAGGCGCCGACGACACTTCCACGGAAGCGTCGCCGATGCTGCCTCGCTAGTCCTCTTCGATGACCTCGCCGCTGGTGATGGAGACGTAGGGCTCCCCGATGAAGTCGGCGTAGAGCTCGTCGTCCAGGTCGATACCCAGCATCTCTTCCGCAGCCGCGACGTCGAAGTCCTGCATGACGGTTCCGGTCACCTGGACCACCTGACCCACGTCCACCGGGGGAATCTCTTCCTCCTCGACGATCAGCAGCGGATCGACAGCCGTGTTCGCGGTGCCGGCGATCACGAAGGTGTCGTCCGAAAGTGTCTCTGTGACTTCCGCGGAGACGGTGACTTCCTGGCCGGCGTAGGCATCGGCCCTGGCCTCGTCGTAGAAGTTCTGGTCATAGAGGCCGGAATAGCCTTCGCCAGCCATCGGCGTCTCAGCGGCCGGTGACGACGATGCGACATCGCCCTCCGAGATGTCCTCGACATCGACGCCCTCTTCGGGGCCCTCGGTGTTGCAGCCTGCAAGTGCCAGCCCCGCGACGGCGAACACTCCTGCCGTCATCAATCGGACGTTGTGTCCATTGCGTGTCTTCATGGCGATCCTCCTGGTCCATCGGTGGTCGCCGAGATCCTCGTTCTACAAAAATCCGGCGTAGTACCCTTCAACGGTAAGTGCACTGATGGTTCGGGAACAAGTTGAGCGCGAAGTTCACAGGCATCCTGCAGGCCAACGCAATGGGTTCGTTACCGAGCAAGAGCAACGGCAGGAGCAGTCCTACCTCGAGACCGTCAGCGCTGCATCCCCCCAGTAGGGCATGAATGCGATGACGCATGGAACTGTTTCCGCACCGATCGAGCCGTCACAGCATCTTTCTGCTCCCGTTGCCACCGGTGCCTCGCCGCCAGAAGATCTTTGACGTGCGAGGCTGTCATAGGGCAGGCTCGATACTCAGGGTACTTTCCATCTCCTGGATCCGTGGTGGCGGCGGAATGCGGGCTCCACGTGAGATCCAGCGAGATCTGGGAACGGATGACCTACTGCTTGTACCGTAGGTACTGAAGCAGCATCGATATCCGGTTCACCTTTCGCCTTCCTGGGCGAAGCCAAGCAGGCAAAGCAAACCAGGCAGATCAACTAATAGGAGACAAGAATGTCGACCAACAACAATCCCGGGCAGCCCGCGGGCGCTCGGGTTCCCAAGACGACGACGACCACCGACTACGACACCGGTAGCCACACTCCCGATGACCACCACGATTCGAAGCCGCCCGTGCGGCGGGATGTCGTGGGCGACAATCGTACGGGGGATGTGAGGAACATCTCCTGGGGCGCCGTCATCGCCGGCGTCGTCACCTTCCTGGCACTGACCATCCTGCTCTCCCTGATCACGGCAACCCTGGGACTGGGCCTTGCTGATCTGGACTCGAACAACCCAGGGGAAGGCGTCGGCATCGCTACAGGGATCTCCACGATCGTCACCCTGGCGATCGCACTGGCCGCCGCAGGATATGTCGCGGGTGTGCTGGCAGGTCGCGCAGGCCTCATCCACGGGTTCCTGACGTGGGCCACCTCGCTCGTCACCGCCCTGGTGCTGGCAGGCCTGCTCGCGAGCAACATCCTCGGAGCGGCAGGAAGCCTGCTCGGATCGGCGACGTCCACCGTCACGGACGCCGTCACGCAGAACCCCGAGACGGCCGCATCGGCCGTTCCGAGCATCGACCCTGACGCAGTACAGAACCAGGCCTCAGAGGCCGCGTCGGACGTCCAGGATGCCGTGGAGGACGCCGCTCCCCAGGCCGAGAACGTTGCTGAGAACGCTGCTACCGGCTCGCTGTGGGCCTTCTTCGGGCTGCTGATCGGGGCGGTCATCTCCTCGCTCACCGGACTCGCGGGCTCACGCTCGGTGGCCAAGACCCAGACGCGGGACCGCGAGGTCACCCGCGCCTGATCCAGGCCCCTGTTCGCCCGACCCCCTTGGCCGGGTCGACGTAGCAAACGAAGGTCCCGTCCGGGGTACACCCCGGACGGGACCTTTTTCGTGGACCCGAACCGAGCGGAATTCGCGACGTCGTTGCGGGTCGCGCCAGTATTTCCGCAGTTTTTCATCAGCTTCTGCGTGGAGACCTTCGGGCAGCGCAACGCGGAGTTACCGCATCACGTGGGAATTCAACGCTGGAGGCCTGGATGCGGCGCAGCTGAACGCACTGCAGGGCGCCCGCACCGGTATCGACCTGGTGTGGGAGATGCGGACCGATGAATGACGGGGCTCCGTCGGCGTCCTGGACCGAACCTGCGTGGCCTGCGCTGGTGTAGATGAACGAAAGGGTTCAGGTGCTTGCGTCAACCACCACTCGTCGGCACGCCGTCACCCGACCGAGTGGCACGGGACGGTGGTGCAGAGCGGATCCATGGAACCGCACATCAGTGCGGGTGATGATGTCGTTCTCGCCCAAGCACTCGAGCCCGACATGCCGGCCCCCGTCGGCGGTGTGGTGCAGTTCCTGGTCCCGCATGCCACCCCGGGCGAGGAGGAGACGACCTGGCTCCACAGGATTGTCGCAGCCAACGCGGATGGCACATTCGTCACCTCGGGAGACGCGAATCCCCAGGTGGACAGTGCGCCGCTGACACGGGAGCAGATCACGGGCCAGGGCAGGCTTCTCGTCCCGCTGATCGGACTGCCCGGTCTGTGGCTGGGCACCGGGAGGCTCTCACTGCTGGCGCTCTGGGCGGGGCTGACGTTTCTCGCCGCGATCGCTGTCATGGCAGTTCTCGTGGTGATCAGCGCATCGGTCCTGTCCGCCGCATCATTCACCGCGACCACCGCGAACCGTGCGAACAGCTTCACCGTAGCCACTCAGTGGGCGGATCCTCCGTGACGGTGTGCCGAGGATCTATGTCTCGTCCTCGCTGAAGAGTGTGTCGAGGAGCCGGACCTGCTCCGCCGTGAGCTCGTGCCCGTAGGCAGCGGCGAGCTGTCGGTGCCACCACCTGGCCAGCCGGTCCTCTCCGGGGTATACCGGTCGGATCCAGGTAGGAGTGCGTCCATGACGGGAGTGGAAGCGGTTCAGGTCGTCCAGAGTGCGTTTCCACGGACACTCCGTCCGATGCTGGGATTCCACCGTCCGATAGCTGGTGTGCTCGGAGCAGGTGGTGTGGTCGGGGTCGACGGGCGCGAGGGAATTGAGCACAAGAACGTGTCCTGTCTGCTGAGACCAGAAAATGGACAAGCTCGCTGCTGAACTTGATGCGGTCACCCCAGGACCGGCACGAACCACTATCGTAACCGGCGCATGCCACAGGTCCGCTCGTCATGTTCCTGCTCCCCCTGACTTGACAGCCCAGGTGCCGGCCCTTGGTCGGCGCTCGGAGGGATGGCCGCTGGTCAGTCGATCGAGTCCTCCTGCGGGAAGTGGCCGAGGAACTGACGCGGGTCCAGCGCCGGTCGGTTCGATCGGAGCAGGCGGGCACGGAAGGACTCGTCGATGGTACCCACATACAGCCAGCCCTTCAGCTCCTCATGGGCCGCCAGGCCATGCACTGAGCGAACCGCCGGGCTGTTCGTCAGCAGACCGGTGCGCCACATGACGCCCCACCCGGCCTGCCACAGTGCGAGCTCGAGCAGATGCGCCGCTCCTGCTGCGGTCGCGTGCTGCTCCCACGCCGGAACCTTCGGGTGCTCCTTCGGACTCGCAACAACAGCTATGAGTAGTTCTGCGCGGAAGGGCTTGCGGTTGTAGTCCCCCTCCTCGCGCACGACCCCGGCCGCCTCGTCCAGTGCTTCCCCGAGTCGCTTCCGATCACCGCCGCGCAGGACGATGAGCCGCCAGGGGCGTAGCGCCTTGTGATCCGCGACAGGAGTGACTGCCGCCAGGAGTTCGAGCAGTTCGGCGTCGGTGGGGGTCCCGGGACCCACCTTGGACACCGAGCGCCGGGTTGCCATCGCCTGGAGTACCGGGTCGGAGAAAAACCTCATACCTGCCATTGTCATCTGCTGCGTGCCACGGCTGCCCGGGCTCTCAGGCAGCGGCGATACCCAGCCACAGAAGCGCCTCGACGCGATCGGAGAAGTACCTGGTGGAGCTGGGGGAGCGGAGGGTGAAACTCGCGATGATCTCATCCACCGGCCCCGTTCCCACGACGGCGATCGGGGTCGGGTGTCTGTAGCGACCGATGCGTTCCCGGCCTTCCAGGCTGACACCCCGTAGGGATTGCATGTGGATCAGCATCGGCTTCGATCGCCAGCCGGCCACGGCATCCAGCCCGGACCGGAAGACACTCAGGTCCCTGTCGGTCACGTCGTGGTGTGCACTGAGGACGACTTCCAGCCACTGATGATGATCGAAGATCTCGCAGTGCTCGAGAACGTGCCGTACAGGCTCCGAGTGCTCTACTGTGCCCGCCGTCGTCATCGGTACCTCCGGTCCGTAGTGCGAGGCGAACCTCAGATGACCAGTCCGAGGGCGAACGGGCCGATCAGGACGGTGAACATGGTGATGAGGATGACGCCGACGATATTGAGGACAATACCGCCGCGCACCATTTCCGAGATCTTCACGTTGCCGGTCGCATACACGATGGCATTGGGCGGCGTCCCGACGGGAAGCATGAAGGCGCAGGTTGCCGCCAGTGCGGCGGGAATGAGGAGTGTCTGCGGGTCCAGGCCGATGCCGACCGCGACGCCGCCGAGGATCGGGATGAACGTGGCAGCGGTCGCCGTGTTGCTCGTGATCTCGGTCAGGAGCAGGACAATCGTGACGACGACGGCGAGCAGCAGGACGATCGGCAGTGCGCCGAGCCCGCTCACGCGCTCACCGAACCAGGCGTCGAGACCGGTGGCCGCCACGGCTCCGGCCAGCGAAAGGCCGCCACCGAACAGGAGGAGCACACCCCAGGGCAGTCCCTCCTCGGCGTCCTTCCAGATCAGCGTCATGCTACCGGCCCTGTCCGCGGGAAGCAGGAAGAGAACGATCCCTGCCCCGATGGCTATCACGGTGTCGTCGAACTCACCGAGCCAGGGAAGCGTCTCGCTGACCGCACCGATGTTGGAGACGAGTCCGGGAACGATCCAGAGGAACGCGGCGCTGCAGAAGACCACGAGGACGGTCTTCTCACCCTGGCTCATTCGCCCGAGCTTGCTGATCTCCGTGTCGATCAGTTCCTTGCCACCCGGGATCTCCTCGAGCGAGAACCTGAAAATGACACGCGTGATGAGCAGCCAGGCAAGCCCGATGAACACGATCACGATGGGAACGCCGAGCAGCATCCACTGGACGAAGCCGATGTCCTCCCCGAGTTCGGTACTGATATAGCCGGCGACGATGGCATTCGGGGGGCTACCGAGGAGGGTTCCGAGCCCGCCGATGGTTGCAGCCCATGCGACGGACAGGACGAGTGCAACACCGAAGACACGGATCTGCTTGTCGTCCACCACATTGCTGATGGCCTTGCCCGCAGCGAGATCAGCGCCGGTCTTCCCCTCCACGGCGTTGGCACCGCGGCTGTTCTCGACCACGAGCGTGAGCACACTGAGCGCGATGGGTAGCATCATCAGCGTCGTGGCCGTATTGGAGACCCACATGGACAGGAATGCGGTGGAGATCATCAGCCCGAGGATGATGCGCCGTGGGTGCGTCCCCACACGCCGGAGCGTGAGCAGTGCGATGCGCCGGTGAAGATTCCACTTCTGCATGGCGATGGCGATCAGGAAGCCACCGAGGAAGAGGAAGACGATCGGGTTGGCGTACGGTGCCGTGGCATCCGCGACCGGGATGGCAGTGAGCATCGGTAGCAGCACGATCGGCAGCAGGGAGGTGACCGACAGTGGCAGCGCCTCCGTCATCCACCAGACGGCCATGAGGGCCGCGATCGCCGCCACGACGCGTCCATCGGTGGACAGGTCGGAACCGCCCAGAAGGAAGTAGACGCCCAGCGCGACGACGACGCCGATCCCGCGCAGCAGCCACACCCTGCCGGCGGGACGAGCAGACCCGCCGTCCTCGAGGACCGCGTTCCCTCCGGCCGCCACTTCTCCGGACTGATGACTCATTGTTGCTCCTCCACGCCATTGTGCTCCGGATCACGATATTACCTTCCTGTTACCGGTTTGTGATCGCATCGGCATAGCGTTCTGGCGCGCCGCCGGCAGGCATGCAAATGTAGGTTGATGAGCGAGCCGCCGGACGTCCAGTCGACCGAGGGGGCGCCGGATTCCCGCAGGAGCGTCGATCTCCTCCTGGTGTTCATCGGCGGCACGGGCGGCACCGTTGCTCGCTTCGCCGTTGCCGAGCTGCTGCCCACGCCTACGGGTCTGCCACTGGGAATCCTGCTGATCAACCTCACGGGCGCCTTCCTGCTGGGCCTTCTCGTCGAGGCGCTCGTGCACCGGGGGCCGGACGAGGGACGGCGTCGGTCGGTACGGCTGCTGGTCGGCACCGGGTTCCTCGGTGGCTTCACCACGTACAGCGCTCTGGCGGTCGATTCCGTACTGCTGCTGGGAACCGGGCGCGTGCTCGAGGGCATCGGCTACCTGGTCGGCACGGTGGTCGTGGGTCTCGCAGCGAGCGCAGCAGGCATCGCCGTCGGTGGCCGTGCGCGGAGGCAGCCGGGGTCGACGGCCGGCTCATCGACGGGGACGGCGTCATGAGCCCGGCTCTGGTGCTCGTGCTCGGCGTGGCGGGTGGACTCGGATCGGTTGTGCGCTTCGTGCTCGACGACGCCGTCGGCTCCCGCGCGTCGAGCGAGCTCAACGTCGGCACCATCGCCGTCAACATCAGCGGCTCGTTCCTGCTCGGGATCGTCACCGGCTTCATTCTCATAGCTGCACTGCCGGCGCCATGGACGCTCGTGGCCGGCACGGGTTTCCTCGGTGGCTACACCACGTTCAGCACCGCGAGCACCGAGACCGTACGCCTCCTCCAGGCAGGTCGGGTCTCCGCGGCCCTGCTCTCCGGCGCGGGAACCGCTCTTGCTGCGCTCCTGACGGCCGGGCTCGGGCTGACGATCGGGCTGCTGCTCGCCCAGCTCTGACGGGCAGGAAGACAGGATGGTCGGCGCCGGAGTCGTACTACTACGCTGAAACCGTGCCGAAGGAACCGTTCGACCTCCGAGCGATCGCGGTGGGAGCCTACGGGCCATCGCTGCTGTACGGGGTCGCCACCGGCGCCATCCTCCCGGTGATCGCGCTCACCGCACGCGACCTCGGCGCGGACATCGCCACGGCAGCCCTGGTCGTCGCGCTCTCGGGGGTCGGATCCCTGCTCACCAACATCCCAGCTACCGTGCTCACCATCCGGTTCGGCGAGCGCCGGGCCCTCGTCGGGGCGGCTCTGTGGTTGTCCGCGGCGATGTTCCTCGCGCTTGCCGCGCCGAGCCTGCCGGTCTTCGCGGGCGCCGTCTTCATGGTCGGGATGGCAGGGGCGGTCTTCGGCCTCGCCCGGCAGAGCTATCTCACCGAGGCGGTTCCGCACCGGTTCCGTGCCCGGGCGCTGTCGACTCTCGGAGGCGTGACGCGGATCGGCGTGTTCGCGGGTCCGTTCCTGGCCGCAGTCGCGATGCGTGAGCTGGGGCTGCACGGCGCCTACTGGGTGGGAGCAGTGGCCGGCCTGGCTGCGGCAGCCCTCAGCCGGCGCGTCCCCGAACTCGGCATGCCGGGGCGAGCGGCGGCGTCGTCGCTCGGAGCAGTGCTGTCAGCTCCGGCCGCGCCCACCGTACGGTCTCTCTTGCGCTCTCATGCGCGTGTCTTCCTCACCGTCGGAGCAGGAGTGCTGCTCATCGCAGCCGTGCGGGCCACGCGGCAGGCAGTGCTGCCGCTCTGGGCGGAGAACATCGGCCTGGAAGGCTCGGCAACGGCGCTCATCTACGGCGTCTCCGGCGCCATCGACATGCTCGTCTTCTATCCGGCGGGCATGGTCATGGATGCCAGGGGGCGCCGCTGGGTTGCTGTGCCGTGCATGGTCATCATGGCCAGTGCGCTCATCCTCCTGCCGTTCGCCGCGGATGCCGTGGGCCTGCTGCTCGTGGCACTGCTCATCGGCCTGGGCAATGGCATCGGATCGGGCATCGTCATGACACTCGGAGCGGATTTCTCGCCGTCGCCCGGAAGGGCACGGTTCCTCGGAATCTGGCGCCTGCTCACGGACGTAGGAACTATGGGCGGACCGGCGCTGCTCTCGGTGGTCACCGCAGTGGCCACGCTCTCGGCGGGCATCTGGGCGACGGCGGTTCTCGGCTTCCTCGGTGCAGCCATCCTCTGGTACTGGATTCCGCGGGCAGCTCCGGCATCCGGCCGGTACGAGGCCACGGGAACCCGGTGAACGCCTGCTCCAGCCCTCATCAGCGTGCTGCCGTATGGCGCGGCGGCGACGCCGTCATCGGCCTCTTACGCGGTCGATCTCCGGATCGTCGATGTGCGGAGCGCCGGGGGCCTTGCCGCCCAGGCGTGCGGTGACCTGCTGCGCGGCAGCCGAACAGGCAGCTCCGAGATCCTGCAGCCGGTCAGGATCCACACGGAAGCGCGGTGCCGGGATCAGGACCGCTGCCACGAGGTGCCCGCGATGATCGTGGACCGGGGCCGCCACACCGACTTCGTCGGTCGAGGTCTCACCGTAGTTGCTCGCCCAGCCCCGGAGGCGGTTCTCCTCCAGGCGGAGTAGATAGGCATCGAGTGCGGTGTCGTCGAGCTCCGGATAGGTGATCGACCCGTTGCGCAGCAGGGACACGACGTCCTCCGTGGGTGCCGCCGACAGGAAGACCTGCACCGAGGCGCTCATGGCATCCTTGTATCTGGTTCCCAGGGGCGTGCTGTGCTTGATCTGATGGTGGCTCGGGATCTGCTCCACGCACATGGACTGGTCGTCGCTCCACACCATGAGCGCGCTCGTCTCTCCCGTCTGCTCGGCCAGTGCACGCAGCACGGGATGAGCCACCTGCCGTTCCTCCAGATCGGCCAGCAGCGGACCGGCGACAGCGATCAGGCCCAGCCCGAGGCGGAATCTGCGTGTCTCGGCGTCGCGTTCCACGAGGTGTTCCTGTTCGAAGGTCGCCAGGATCCTCGAGACCGTACTCTTGTGCAGCCCTACCCTGCTCGCGATCTCGGTCACTCCGAGAAGCGGCTCGTCCGCGGTGAAGGTGCGCAGCACTGCGATGGCGTTGATGATGACGGAGGCGCTTTTCGGCTCCCGGGCCGCGGCGTCGGACTGTTCTACTGAGGTCATGTGTGCTCCATCATCGCAAATGCGGGACGCCTCAGAGGACGGTTCGCACTGTCCGCTCGAAATGTGTGACATGGTTCGCGGCCAGGGCAGCGGCCTGCTCCGCGTCGCCGGCGAGGATGGCGCGAAGCAGGTCCACGTGCTCTGCGATATGCCCCGCGATGGAGGGCAGGCGATTCAGGACCAGGCACCAGATGCGGGTTGCCAGATTGTCCAGCCGGATCAGGGACTCCTCGAGGTGATGATTGCCGGCCGCGCGGTAGATCAGGCGGTGCACCTCGAGGTCGTACCTCATGAGCTCGTTCCGGTCCTGACCGATGTCCATCGACTTGATCGCCGACACGACCTCTTCCAGCTCGACACGGATGCCGGGATTGCCGTTCGACGCAGCCCTGCGCGCGGCCAATGGCTCCAGTACCTGGCGTACCTCCGAGATTGCGGCGAGATCGGTGATGTCCACGATCGTGGCGAAGGTCCCCCTGCGCGGGTAGGAAATGACCAGATGGTCCGTCTCGAGCCGTTTGAGCGCTTCGCGAAGGGGGGTCCTGCCGAACCCGAGTTCCGCAGCCACCCGGGCCTCGTTGATGGGTTCCCCCGGAGCGATGTCCAGCATGATCAGCCGGTCGCGCAGGATCCCGTATGCGCGCTCGGCCAGCGACACGTCCTCGCCCGTCATCGTGCTCGTACCGCTCATTGTCCCGTCACCGATAGTTGCGTCCCACTGGTCCGAGGCCTGAAGTCGTGACCACCGGTGGGCCTCAGCTTACCGTGTGGTGGAGCGGGTGCAGCCCGCTGGACGGGTGAGGGGGCCACGGCCTCCGATGCCGTGCCCCCTCACTCAGCCCGTGCTCAGGCGCCGACGATGTTGTGCTCGGGTCCGAACGGGAACTTCGTGATGTTCTCCGAGCCGTCCTCGCCGACAACCAGGATGTCGTGCTCACGGTACCCGCCTGCCCCGGGCTGGCCGTCGAGTACCGTGATCATCGGCTCCATCGAAACGACCATTCCCGGCTCCAGGACGGTGTCGATGTCCTCGCGCAGCTCCAGACCGGCCTCACGACCGTAGTAGTGGCTGAGCACGCCGAACGAGTGTCCGTAGCCGAACGTCCGGTTCGCCAGCAGCCCGTGACCGACGAAGATCTCGTTGAGCTCGGCCGCGATGTCCTTGCAGACTGCGCCGGGCTTGATGAGCTCCAGACCGCGCTTGTGGACCTCGACGTTGATGTTCCACAGCTCGAGCGACCGTGCGTCCGGCTCCCCGTAGAACAGGGTGCGCTCGAGGGCGGTGTAGTACCCGGAGGTCATCGGGAAGCAGTTCAGGGACAGGATGTCGTGCTCCTGGATCTTCCGGGTGGTCGCCCAGTTGTGTGCTCCGTCGGTGTTGATGCCCGACTGGAACCACACCCAGGTGTCACGGATCTCGGAGTCCGGGAAGGTCCGCGCGATCTCGTGCACCATGGCCTCGGTGCCGATGAGCGCCACCTCGTACTCGCTGATGCCACCGGTGATGGCGTTACGGATGGCTTCCCCGCCGAGGTCGCCGATCCGTGCGCCATGCTTGATGACCTCGATCTCCTCCGCTGACTTGATCATGCGCTGACGCATGGCTGCCTGGGCCACATCGACGAGGGTTGCATTCTCGAAAGCCGCCTGGATCTTGTTCCGGCTGTCCAGCGGCAGGGTGTCGTCCTCGACGCCGAGGCGGCGGACGTTCACCCCCCGGGTCCGCAGTGATTCCTGGATCGCGTGGATGTAGTTGTCGCGTCGCCAGTCCGTGTACACGAGGTTGTCGCCGAAGCTGCGTCGCCAGGGCATCCCGGCGTCGATGTTCGCCGTGATGGTCACGGTGTCGTCGGCCGTGACCACCATCGCGTACGAGCGCCCGAAATAGGTGAAGAGGAAGTCGGAGTAGTACTTGATCGAGTGGTAGCTGGTCAGGACCACGGCGTCCAGGTCCTTCTCGGACATGATGCGGCGGAGTCCACCCAGTCGCCGCTCGAACTCCGCGTCGGAGAAGGTGAGCGGGACCTTCTCGCCGTTGTGCAGGGTCTTGAGGCGCTCGAGTTTCGTGACGTCGGAGACGTTCTGGTCATCGGTGGTTGTCATGGGAGAGGCCCTTCCTGGGTTGTTCACATGAGGCGCAGGAGATGCGGCTCGGTGGTATGTTGCGTGAGCTGCAACACTGTTGTTTGGAGTATTGAACGTCACACGAGCAAAGTCAAGCCTTTTCCGTATGGTTCGACGTCTCGAGGCCGAACTCCACACGGATGTCGGTCGAGAGATCCTCCACGACCTGATCGAACAGGAGCCTGCCCTTGACGGCATCGGAGCCCGCCGGCGCTGACAGGCAGCCCGACTCGGGAGTGCGCTCAGGGACCACGGGCAGCCGATCGAAACGCGGAAGGTCTGCCGGTGGATGGTCCACAGCGCGATCCAGCCCGACCAGCGATGGCCTGAGGTGCAGCATGAGAGAAGTCTCGAGAACCCCACCGTGTTCGATGGCCCACCCCGGGAATCCGTCGGGGTAGACCTTCCGGAGCGTGTCGTCGGAAACGTAGTCCCAGTAGGACAGGAGGAGCACACTGCGATCATCCCCGCTCCTGATACCCAGCCCGTCGAGCGCAAGATCGATGCCCTCGTAGAGGAACTGGTAGTTCTCGAAGTGCCCGTTGACGAAGACGATCCGGCGGACACCCTGCCGGAACAGCGAAACGGTCACGCTGCGCGTCAGATGGATGAGCGCAGCAGCATCGAGGCTCGTGGTGCCGGGTAGATGATCTCCACCGCCCGACTTCTGCTGCGACTTGTAGCCGTAGGTGAATGGCTGGGCCACCAGCCCTCCTGTCCGCCGGGCCACCGAGCCGGCGATCGCGGTGGACAGGAAGGCATCGGTACCCATGGGCAGATGGGGTCCGTGCTGTTCCAGGGCCCCGACGGGAACCAGAACGGGCCCCGGATCGCGAGCCAGCCAGTCCCTGAAGGTGTGGGCGTCCATGTCGGCCAGCTGGACGCTGCCCTGGTCTGCTTCTGCTTCTGTTTCTGCTTCCGCGTGTATGGCGGGCCTCCTGGGGTGGGTCATGGGGCTGTGGGTGGGGTGCGCAGCGCCGCGGTACGGCGCTGCGCGCTGAGTGCAGCTAGTGCTCCGTGCGGTGCGCCACCGGCAGGCCGTCGGCGTCGAGCTGGTCGTCCTCCGGGCGGTACGCGGGGTCGTTGACCTCCTTCTCGAGCCTCTTGACCTCCTTGTTGCGCTTGCGTAGCCGCCGGATGAGATTGGCGATCATGAGCAGGATGACGAAGGAGAAGGGGAAGGCGCCGATGATGGTACCGGTCTGCACCGTGTCCACCACGGCCGTCCCGCCGATGGAGAGCAGGATCAGGGCCACGGCGGCGATACTGGCGACCAGGATGACCCTGAACCAGGGGCCCGACTTGTTCGGGGCGGAGACGAATTCCGCCAGTGCATAGGTGCCGGAATCGAGGCTCGTGACGTAGTAGGTCGCCACCAGGATGGTCGCGACGACCAGGAGCAGGCCGCCGACGACGGGGACCATGCCGAGCATCGCGAACAATCCGCTCGAGGTATCGGCGGCGACGTCCTCCGAGATGGAGCGGTTCGTCTGGTCGTCGTAGTAGACGGCGGCCGAGCCGAGGATCCCGATCCAGATCATGACGATCAGCGAAGGGATGACGGTCACCCCGATCACGAATTCACGGATGGTCCTGCCGCGCGAGATCCGGGCGATGAAGCCGGCGACGAAGGGCGAGAAGGCGATGACCCAGCACCAGATGAAGACCGTCCACCAGCCGTTCCAGCTGTCCTGCCAGCTCTCGATCGGAGCTGCCGATGCGGGCGCGTCCGTCCAGAAGCTCATCGGGATGAAGTTGTAGAAGAACGAGCCGAAGGTCTCCGAGATGTTGGAGATGATGTAGATGGTCGGTCCGAAGACGAAGACGGCAGCCATCAGGACGATGCTCAGGATGGAATTCGCCTCACTGATCCGCTTCATTCCCTTGTTGACACCGAGGAAGGCGGAGATGGCCGTCAGGCCTCCCAGGCCGACGATGACGGCGATCCACAGCCCGGGACCGGCTGCGAGGCCGGTGAAGGACGACAGGCCGGAGGTGAACTGCAGGGCGGCGAAGCCGAACGACGTCGCCAGCCCCAGCACCGTCGCGATGATCGCGAGCAGCTCGACGATCACGCCGGCGCCGCGCTGGGTCTTCTTCGGCAGGATGTCCACCGTGGCTTCCCTGAAGGTCAGGGTCTTCCCCAGGTTGTGGTGTGAATACGCCAGGCACACGGCCACGACGCAGTACATGGCCCAGGCCGTGAGGCCCCAGTGGAAGTAGGACCAGACGATCCCGCCTCCCGACGCATCGGCCTGCGGAGCGATGACCGGGCTCTCGTCCCGCAACATGATCGGCTCCGCCACGGACCAGAAGATCAGGCCGATGCCCTGACCACAGGCGAACAGCATGGAGTACCAGGCGAAATTACCGTGCTCCGGCTTGGCCCGGGGTCCGCCGAGCCGGACCTTGCCGACGCGGCTGAAGGCCAGCCAGGCACACACGGCGAGGGCGATGAGCGAGTAGATGACGAACAGCCAGGTGAATCCGGAGGTGACGAAGGTGCGCAGCTCGCTGATCACATTCGCGGCTCCATCAGGATTGACGGTCACGGCGATGACGAGACCGATGATGAGCAGGGGAGGAAGGATCTTGATGATCGCCCGGTCGACCGGGGGGATCAGACGCCCGCGGAAGCGCGGCAGATCGACCGTGCGCGGTGGCCTCGCGCCGTCGCCTTGCTCGGCCTTCGTCGACATCGACGTGCTGCCGCCGGTGGCAGCACCATTGTTCGGCGTCGCCGCTCGGGCGGAATCCGATCGGTCATGGATGGACATGCCAGCATCCCTTTCATTGGGCGGCCGCACGTCGTCGGCTGCGGAGATTGCGCTCGATCAGAACCGGGATCGACGCGGGTCGGATGTTGCGGCTATTGCAACGTTGTTTCACAGATCGTACAGTGGTGGGGATCACAGTCAAGGGGCAACTGCCGGATCTCGCACGAACGCTTCCGCTCTGCTCCGAGGTGGCGGTCGGGCAGTTCGCAGGAGATCCGTTGACGAAGCGGGACTTCCGCCCTACAGTGAATCGCAACTGATATATCAGTTGTCGACGGAAAGGACAGGTGCGCTCGATGACGCAGAGAACAATGGACCACACTGACGGCCCCGGAACGACGGAGGCAGACAGGGCAGCGGCGTCGCAGGGCGCCCATGAGCAGATCGCCTCGGCCTCGTTGACTGCCGATCTCGCCCGGCTGGACCCCGAGGTCGCCGAACGCATCGACGCGGAGCTCGGCCGCCAGCGCGAGGGGCTCGAGATGATCGCCTCGGAGAACCACACGGCGCAGGCGATCATGCAGGCCCAGGGATCGGTCCTGACGAACAAGTACGCGGAGGGCTACCCCGGACGCCGGTACTACGGCGGCTGCGAGCACGTCGACGTCATCGAGCAACTGGCCATAGACCGGGTGAAGGATCTCTTCGGTGCCGGCTTCGCCAACGTCCAGCCCCACTCCGGGGCACAGGCCAACGCCTCCGTGATGCACGCTCTGATCAGGCCGGGTGACACCATCCTCGGCCTCAACCTGGCCCACGGCGGTCACCTGACCCACGGCATGAAGATCAATTTCTCGGGCCGACTCTACGATGTCGCCGCGTACGGGGTGGACCCGGAGTCGTATCTCGTCGACATGGCAGAGGTCGAGCGGCTGGCACTGGAGCACCAGCCGAAGCTGATCATCGCCGGGTGGTCCGCCTATCCCCGCCGGCTGGACTTCGCGGAGTTCCGGCGCATCGCGGATCTGGTCGGTGCCTATCTCATGGTGGACATGGCACACTTCGCGGGTCTCGTCGCCGCCGGACTGCACCCCTCGCCGATGCCGCACGCCCACGTGGTGACCTCGACGACGCACAAGACGCTCGCAGGTCCACGCGGCGGGATCATCCTGTCCAACGACGCCGACATCGCGAAGAAGATCAACTCCGCCGTTTTCCCGGGCCAGCAGGGCGGACCGCTGGAGCACGTCATAGCGGGCAAGGCCGTCGCCTTCAGGATCGCTGCGACCGACGAGTTCCGGGAGCGGCAGGAGCGCACCCTCGAAGGAGCGCGCATCCTGGCCGAACGGCTGGGGCGCGAGGACGTCGCCGAGCGCGGTATCAGTGTCCTGACCGGAGGCACCGACGTGCACCTGGTGCTCGTGGACCTGCGGAACTCCGAGCTGGACGGGCAGCAGGGAGAGGATCTACTCGCCTCGATCGACATCACCGTGAACCGCAACGCGGTTCCGTTCGACCCGCGTCCGCCGATGGTCACCTCGGGCCTGCGCATCGGCACGCCGGCCCTCGCGACGCGCGGTTTCGGCACGGAGGCCTTCGCGGAGGTCGCGGACATCATCGCCCTGACCCTCGTGGCCGGAACGCAGCAGGGACCGGCCGACGCCGCCGTCCTCGACGACCTGCGGGACCGTGTCCTCGCCCTGGCCCAGGAACACCCGCTGTACCCCGACCTCGCGCCACTCTCAACACCGATCGGAGCCTAAGACCATGGCCGACAAGCTTCCGGAGCACCCGGACTTCCTCTGGCACAACCCGGACCCCAAGCCCTCCTACGATGCGATCATCGTCGGTGGTGGCGGTCATGGCCTGGCCACCGCGTACTTCCTGGCGAAGAACCACGGGATGACGAACATCGCCGTCCTGGAGAAGGGCTGGCTCGCCGGCGGGAACATGGCGCGCAACACCACGATCATCCGCTCGAACTACCTGTGGGACGAAAGTGCCGCGATGTACGAGCATTCGCTGAAGCTCTGGGAGGCCCTGCCCGAGGAGCTGGAGTACGACTTCCTCTTCAGCCAGCGCGGTGTCATGAACCTGGCACACACCCTCGGCGACGTGCGGGAGAGCATGCGCCGGGTGGGCGCGAACCAGCTCAACGGGGTCGACGCCGAATGGCTGGATCCGGAGCAGGTCAAGGAACTGTGTCCCATCCTGAACATCAGCGACAACATCAGGTACCCGGTCATGGGCGCCACGTACCAGCCCCGTGCCGGTATCGCCAAGCATGACCACGTTGCCTGGGCCTTCGCGCGCAAGTGCGACGAAATGGGCGTCGACATCATCCAGAACTGCGAGGTCACCGGCTTCGTCAAGGACGGCAACAGGGTGACCGGCGTCAGGACCAATCGCGGGACCATCAACACCGAGAAGGTGGGACTCTGCGCGGCCGGCCACAGCTCGGTGCTGGCGGAGATGGCGGGCTTCCGGCTCCCCATCCAGTCCCACCCCCTCCAGGCCCTGGTCTCGGAACTGCACGAGCCGGTGCACCCCACCGTGGTCATGTCCAACCACGTGCACGTCTACGTGTCCCAGGCCCACAAGGGCGAGCTCGTCATGGGCGCCGGCGTGGATGCCTACAACGGCTACGGCCAGCGTGGTTCCTTCCACGTGATCGAGCACCAGATGGCGGCCGCCGTCGAGCTGTTCCCCATCTTCGCCCGGGCACACGTGCTCCGGACCTGGGGCGGCGTCGTGGACACCACCCTGGATGCGTCGCCGATCGTGGGAACCACCCCGGTGGAGAACATGTTCGTGAACTGTGGCTGGGGTACGGGTGGCTTCAAGGGCACCCCGTCCGCGGGCTACACGTTCGCCCACACCATCGCCACCGGGACACCGCACGAGCTCAACGCGCCGTTCGCGCTGGAACGCTTCGAGACCGGCGCCCTGATCGACGAACACGGCGCCGCCGCCGTGGCCCACTAGCCCCCAGCGACCGCTGCACCCAGAAAGAAGAAGCACATGCTGCTGATTTCCTGCCCCAACTGTGGCGCCCGTGACGAGACCGAGTTCCACTACGGTGGACAGGCCCACGTGCCCTACCCGGAGAACCCGGACGAGCTGACCGACCGAGAATGGGCCGAGTTCCTGTTCTACCGCGACAACACCAGGGGCTCGTTCGCGGAGCGCTGGCTGCACAGCACAGGCTGCCGCCAGTGGTTCAACATGCTTCGCGACACCGTCACCTACGACATCCAGGCGGTGTACCCGATGGGTGCACCCCAGCCGACGGTCGATCCCGACCCGGATGACGAGTACGGCACGGCCAGCGTGGCAGCCGACAGCACCACCACCGGGTCCTCGGGCCCGAGTATCTCGGGTACCGACCTCGGTCCGGTCGACGCCTCCACCGCACCGAAGGGAGCAACGAAATGACGTCGCAGAACTCGCGTCTCGCCGACGGCGGACGCATCGATCGCACCATCTCCTGGCGCTTCACGGTCGACGGCGAGGAACTCACCGGTCATCCCGGGGACACCCTCACCTCGGCGATGCTGGCCAACGGCAGGAACGTCGCAGGCAGGTCGCTCTACGAGAACAGGCCACGCGGTATCCTCTCAGCCGGTGTGGAGGAGCCCAACGCCCTGGTGCGTGTCTCACCGCGTTTCCCCGGTGATGTCGCGGAATCCATGCTCCCGGCGACCATGGTCACCCTCGTGGACAACCTCAAGGTGGACCTGCTGAACGGCCGCGGGCGCCTGGACCCGGAGGAGGACCGCGCCGAGTACGACAAGAAGTACGTCCACACGGACATCCTGGTCATCGGCGGCGGGCCGGCAGGGCTCATGGCAGCACGGGAGGCCATGCGCTCGGGTGCGCGCGTCATGCTGCTCGACGACCAGGCGGAACTGGGCGGGTCCCTCCTCTCGGGTTCCACCGCACCCGAACTGACCGAGACCATCGAGGGCAAACCGGCGCTGGAGTGGGTGAACGACGTCGAGGCCGAACTGGTCTCCGGCGAGGAGTCCACGGTGCTCAATCGCACCACAGCCTTCGGAGCCTACGACGCCAACTACGTGATCGCCGTCCAGAACCGCACCGATCACCTCTCCAGCCCTGCCGCGCCCGGTGTGTCCAGGCAGCGCATCTGGCACATCCGCGCCCTGCAGGTCATCCTTGCGCCCGGCGCCCACGAGCGCCCGCTGGTGTTCGAGAACAACGATCGCCCGGGCATCATGCTGGCCTCCGCGGTCCGCACCTATCTCAACCGGTACGCCGTCGCGGCGGGCCGGCAGGTCGTCGTCAGCACCACCAACGACAGCGCCTACGCGCTCGTGGCCGATCTCCGGGCCGCAGGCATCGAGGTGGCCGCCGTCGTCGACGCCCGCCCCGAACTCTCGGCCGTGGCCCAGGATGCGGCAGCAGCAGGCACGCGGGTCATGAGCAGCAGCGCGGTGGCCGACACCACCGCCGACGACGACGGGGCACTTGCAGGTGTCACGGTCCGCGGCATCAACGACCACGGCGAGCTCACGGACAGCAGCGAGGAGATCCCCTGTGATCTGCTGGCCGTCTCCGGCGGCTGGAGCCCCGTGGTGCACCTGCATTCCCAGCGCCAGGGCAAACTGCGCTGGGACGACGAGCTGGCGGCCTTCGTGCCGAGCACCGTGGTCCCCGACCAGCAGTCCGTCGGTTCCGGCCGGGGCAGCTTCGCACTCGAGGACTGCCTCGTCGAGGGCCGTTCTGCAGGGACGGCCGCAGCCATCGCCGTCGGTTTCAGTGATGCGGAACAGCCCGGGGAGCTGCCCGAACCCGAGCCGGCGGCGCCGACGCGTCAGCTCTGGCTGGTCCCCGGTCAGACCGGGACGCCCGACGAGTGGTACCAGCACTTCGTCGACTTCCAGCGCGACCAGACCGTGGCCGACGTGCTGCGTTCGACCGGGGCCGGGATGCGGTCCGTGGAGCACATCAAGCGCTACACCTCGATCAGCACGGCGAACGACCAGGGCAAGACCTCCGGCGTGAACGCGATCGGCGTCATCGCCGCAGCGCTCCGCACGGCAGGAGAGGCTTCGCGGGGCATCGGTGACATCGGGACGACCACCTATCGTGCGCCGTTCACTCCCGTGGCCTTTGCGGCGCTCGCAGGTCGCCAGCGCGGCGAGTTGTTCGACCCTGCCCGCAAGACGTCCATCCAGCCGTGGCACGAGGCCCACGGCGCCCTGTTCGAGGACGTCGGACAGTGGAAGCGTCCCTGGTACTACCCGCAGGACGGCGAGGACATGGACGCGGCAGTGCTGCGCGAATGCGCCGCCACCCGCGACTCCGTGGGGTTCATGGACGCGACCACGCTGGGCAAGATCGAGATCCGGGGCAAGGACGCCGGCGAGTTCCTCAACCGGATCTACACCAACGCGTTCAAGAAGCTCAAGCCCGGCTCGGCCCGCTACGGCGTGATGTGCATGGCGGACGGCATGATCCTCGACGACGGCGTGACACTGCGCCTCGACGAGGACCGCTACTTCATGACCACGACCACCGGAGGAGCGGCGAGGATTCTCGACTGGCTCGAGGAATGGCTCCAGACCGAGTGGCCGGACCTGGACGTGCAGTGCACGTCGGTGACCGAACAGTGGACCACCATCGCCGTCGTCGGGCCGAAATCGCGGGCGGTGCTCGAGAAGGTGGCCCCGGAGCTCGCGGAGGACGGCGGGCTCGAAGCGGAGGCCTTCCCGTTCATGACGTTCCGCGAGACCACACTCGCCTCGGGCGTCCGGGCGAGGGTCTGCCGCATCTCCTTCTCCGGTGAGCTGGCGTACGAGATCAACGTGCCGTCCTGGTACGGGCTGAACACCTGGGAGTCGGTCGCCGCGGCCGGCGCCGAGTTCGGCATCACGCCGTACGGTACGGAGACCATGCACGTGCTGCGCGCCGAGAAGGGCTACCCGATCGTCGGCCAGGACACCGACGGAACCGTCACCCCGCAGGACGCGGGCATGGAATGGGTGGTCTCCAAGGTCAAGTCCTTCGTCGGCAAGCGCTCCTACGCCCGCGCGGATGCCCAGCGGGCGGACCGCAAGCATCTGGTGAGCGTACTGCCGGTCGACGGCAGCTACCGGTTGCCGGAGGGATCCCAGCTCGTGGAGAAGGACCGATCCATCGACCCCATCGAGGGCAAGGTCGAGATGGAGGGGTTCGTCACCTCCAGCTACCACAGTGCCGCGCTGGGCCGGTCCTTCGCCCTGGCGCTCATCAAGAACGGTCGCGAGCGCATCGGCGAGACCATGACTGCTGTGACCGGCGACCGGATCGTCGACGTCGTCGTCGCAGAAACCGTGCTATTCGACCCCGAAGGGACCCGCAAAGATGGCTAGGACAACAGCTCACGCAACACAGGACAACGATCTCTCCCGCAGAACCAGCCCGGCCGCCCCGCTCGCGGAGGCATTCGAGGCCGGCTCCGTCGCCGGTGTCGCCGAACTCCGCGAGGAGCCCTTCCTGACCATGGTCGGGCTGCGGGTGAAGCGCGGCACGGAGGTCGGTGAGCGTATCGCTGCCGTGACCGGGGGCCTTCCCGAGGGTTCGGGTGGTGTCAGCGGGAACGAGGGCACGTCGGTACTCTGGCTCGGTCCCACCGAATTTCTGGTCGTCGCGCCCATGGAAGCCCACGAGGCCCTCGGCGGGGATCTGATCCGGTCGCTGCTGGACGCCCTCGGGGACGGAGAGGGTCAGGTGGTGGATCTCTCCGCCAACCGCACCACCTTCGAACTGACGGGGTCCCGGGCCCGGGCCGTTCTGGAGAAGGGGTGTTCGCTCGATCTTCACCCCCGGGTCTTCGGCGTCGGAACGGCGTTCTCCACCGAGATCGGCCAGATCCCGGTGATCCTGTGGAAGACGGGCGAGGAGAGTTACCGCATCTTCCCGCGGGCCTCGTTCGCGGACTTTCTGGGCCGCTG
The DNA here is from genome assembly GCF_004803505.1 of Arthrobacter echini. Classification (GTDB taxonomy): domain Bacteria; phylum Actinomycetota; class Actinomycetes; order Actinomycetales; family Micrococcaceae; genus Arthrobacter_D; species Arthrobacter_D echini. The sequence goes on along the minus strand of NZ_SSWH01000006.1, from coordinate 170,858 downwards.
GCTCCTGGACGCGATGCGCGAGTACGCCTCACCCGAGGTTCCCTGAATGGCACTGAGCGTCCTCGACCTCTTCTCCGTCGGTATCGGGCCGTCCTCCTCGCACACCGTGGGACCCATGCGTGCAGCGAAGCTGTTCGCGGATGGTCTCGAGGAGGACGGGGTCCTGGCTTCCACCACGCGGGTCCAGGCCGAGCTGTTCGGCTCGCTGGGCGCCACCGGTCGGGGTCATGGCTCCGACAAGGCGGTGGTGCTCGGCTTCAAGGGACTCGATCCCGAGACCGTGGACACGGCGGCTGCCGATGACCTCGTGGCCGCCGCTGCCCTCGACGCCGAACTGTGGGTGGGCGGCACACGGCGCGTGGACTTCAACTGGGACGAGGACGTGGTGCTGCACCGGCGCCAGGCACTGCCGGCCCATCCCAACGGGATGACCTTCCGCGCCCTGGACCACGCGGGCGACGTCCTCAGAGAACGCAGCTACTACTCGATCGGTGGTGGCTTCGTCGTGGACGGCGACGCAGATGCGGCCGATCGCGTGGTGGCCGATTCGACCGTCCTGCCCTACCCCTTCACGTCCGCCGATGAACTCCTGGAGATGTGCGAGCGTGAGGGGATGACCATTCCGGAAGTGATGCTCGCCAACGAACGCGTATGGCGGACCGAGGCCGAGTTGCGCGAGCAACTGCTCGGCCTCTGGGCCGTGATGCGCGAGTGCGTGGACAACGGGTGCGCCGCCGAGGGAATTCTTCCGGGAGGCCTGAAGGTCAAACGCCGGGCGCCGTCGTTGTTCCGGACCCTGAGTGCGGACCTCGAGATCAGTGATCCGCTGCGCGCCATGGAGTGGGTGAACCTGTTCGCGCTCGCCGTGAACGAGGAGAACGCGGCGGGCGGGCGGATCGTCACCGCACCGACCAACGGCGCGGCGGGGATCATCCCGGCGGTGCTGCACTACTACACGAAGTTCGTTCCGGGTGCCGACGACGACGGCGTGGTCCGGTTCCTGCTCACGGCTGCCGCGGTGGGCATCCTGTTCAAGCTCAACGCCTCGATCTCCGGAGCGGAGGTGGGCTGCCAGGGTGAGGTGGGTTCGGCCTGCTCCATGGCCGCTGCCGGCCTGTGCGAGGTGATCGGCGGAACACCGGCGCAGGTCGAGAACGCCGCAGAGGTGGGCATCGAACACAATCTGGGCCTGACCTGCGATCCCGTCGGCGGTCTGGTACAGATCCCGTGCATCGAGCGCAATGCGATCGCGAGCGTGAAGGCGATCAATGCGGCGCGGCTGGCCCTTCATGGCGACGGTAGTCATAAGGTGTCTCTGGACAAGGCGATCAAGACCATGAGGGAGACCGGAGCCGATATGAAGTCCAAGTACAAGGAGACCTCCAGGGGTGGCCTCGCCGTGAACGTCATTGAGTGCTGAGGTGGCAGAGAGTGCCGAGGTGGCACACGAGTACGTCCTGACACTGGACTGCCCCGATGTCCCGGGGCTCGTCCACGCCGTCTCCGGATTCCTGCTGGAGCACAGGTGCGACATCATCGACAGCAAGCAGTTCGGGGAGCGCTCCGAACAGCACTTCTTCATGCGATTGCACTTCCGGTCCGACGCCGGCACCACAGCCGGGGCCCTCCGCGAGGCCTTCGGTGACGTTGCGGACCGGTACGGGATGCGCTGGCGGCTCGAGGCGCACAGATCCCGGCGGCGCGTGCTGATCATGGTGTCCAGGTTCGGTCACTGCCTCAATGACCTGCTCTACCGCACGAGGAACGGGGAACTGAACGTGGAGGTGGTCGCCGTGGTGTCGAACCACCGAGACCATCAGGCGCTCGTCGAGTGGCACGGCATCCCGTTCTTCCACGTCCCCGTCACACCGGAGACCAAGCCGGCGGCGGAGGCGCGCCTGCTCGAGCTGGTCGGCGAGTTCGAGGTTGAGCTCGTGGTACTGGCCCGGTACATGCAGGTCCTCAGCGACGAGCTCACCCGCAAGCTGGACGGACGGGCGATCAACATCCACCACTCGTTCCTGCCGAGCTTCAAGGGTGCCAAGCCGTACCACCAGGCCTATGCACGCGGTGTGAAGACCGTCGGTGCCACCGCGCACTACGTGAACAGCGAGCTCGACGAGGGACCCATCATCTCCCAGCAGGTGGTGGACGTGGACCATACCTACGGGCCGGAGGACCTCGTCGCCGCAGGCCGGGACACCGAGTGCAAGGCGTTGAGCAACGCCGTGCGCTGGCACTGCGAGGGACGCGTGATACTGCACGGCAACAGGACCGTGATCCTCCGCTAGGGGTTCCGTCTCCAGCACCGCGGTCATCAGCACGACAGGAGAAGCCGACCGGAGCACCGGTCGGCTTTCTCGTGCCCGGAGTCCGTCCTTGAAGCGCAGTCCTGGACCTCACCGCTGAAACACATCGCGGCGACCCTTGACTGTGACGTTGCGCACTCATAGTCTTGTGCAACCATGTTGCATTGAATGCAACTCCGACGAAGAGGTGGATCATGGCGGAGAACGAGGACAACCGCAGTTCCGTTACCACGGGGGCATCTCCCGTGGGTCTGGACGAGACGTTCGCACCGATCACGGTGGACAGCAGCACCCGCAGGCGAGTCATTGCGGCGAGCTTCATCGGCAACTTCGTCGAGTGGTTCGACTACGCCGTCTACGGATATCTGGCGGTCACGATCGCGGCGGTCTTCTTCCCGGAGTCCGATCCGCAGACGGGCCTCCTGCTCACCTTCGCGCTCTTCGCGATCTCCTTCCTGGTGCGGCCGATCGGCGGCTTCGTGTGGGGGCACATCGGCGACAAGGTGGGACGGCGGACCGCGCTGTCCCTCTCGATCCTGATCATGTCCGGTGCGACGTTCTGCATCGCCCTCATCCCCAGCTACGCCGTCATCGGCATCTGGGCGCCGATCCTGCTCCTGCTCCTCCGCGTGGTCCAGGGCTTCTCCGCCTCCGGCGAGTACGCCGGTGCCTCGGCGTTCCTCGTCGAGTACGCCCCCGAGAAGAAGCGCGGGCTCTACGCGGCCGTGGTGCCGGCGAGCACGGCGGCCGGGCTCCTGCTCGGCTCACTCATCGCGGGCCTGCTGACCACCCTGCTCGACGACGACGCCATGAGCAGCTGGGGCTGGCGTCTGCCCTTCCTCCTCGCCGCCCCCATGGGCCTGATCGGGCGCTACATCCGGACCAAGCTCGAGGACACCCCGGTGTTCCGCGAGCTGGCGGAGGAGGACGAGACCATCAAGGCGCCGGTCGCCAGCCTCTTCCGCCTCCACTGGCGTCTGCTGCTCCGGGCAGGCGGGGCCGTGCTGCTCAACGCCGTCGGCTTCTACGTGATCCTCAGCTACATGCCCACGTATCTCTCCGCGGAGCTGGGCCTCGGTGCCACGGAGTCCTTCCTGGCCACCACCATCGCGCTGATCACCTACATCGGCTTCATCTTCCTGACCGGGGCGCTCTCGGACCGCTACGGCCGGAAGAAGGTGCTCATCTCGGCGTCGATCACGTTCATCGTGCTGACCGTGCCGGCATTCGCCCTGCTCGGTACGGGGAGTTTCCTGGTCATCGTCCTGGTCCAGATCCTCCTCGGCGCCATGCTCACGCTCAACGACGGGACGCTGCCGTGCTTCCTCGCGGAGATGTTCCCCACCCGCGTGCGCTACACCGGCTTCGCTGTCAGCTTCAATCTCTCGAACGCGATCTTCGGCGGCACCGCGCCGTTCGTGGCGACCTACCTCATCGGCGTATCGGGAAGCGACCTGGCTCCTGCCTGGTATCTCGTCGCCGCAGCGGTCGTGTCGCTGATCGCCGTCGCCGTCTCGCGCGAGACCTCCGCCGAACCCCTGCGCCACGAGTAGTCGGCGTTCCCGGCGGGGCGGGCGCCGGAGCGATCAGGCAAGCGCCCTGCCGGTGAGCCGGGCCGCCGCGAGGAGTGAGCCTGTCGCGGCTGCCAGGACGAAACCTACGCCGGTGATCCACAGCAGGCCCCACCAGAAGAACAGCGGGCGGCCGGCATCCGGAGCCGGGAACGGGAGGTCGGCCCGAACCGTGAGGTACACCAGGGCCGAGAGCACCAGGCCACCGACACCCAGCGTCCAGCACAGCACGAGCCAGCGACGCGAGGATCCCCACCCGGCGCCCGCTGCCCGCCGGGTGCTTCCTTGTCCGTCCGTCCGCAGGATCACCGGTCCGGCGAGCAGTGTCCAGCCGCCGACGACGAGCAGGGCCGCGACGACGTCGGCCGGGCGGTGCCAGAGATTGACGTAGGTGGCAGCCCCTGCAAGGACGGAGTACGCCCCACCCATCGCCGCAGCGAACGGACGCCACCGCGGCGCCACGATCAGGAGGACGGCGGCTGCCGTGGAGGCTGCGAGGGTCGTGTGCCCGGACGGCAGCGAGTTGAAGCTCAGTGTCTCCACGCCCCGGTCCGGGCGATCGAGGACGACGTTCTTCAGCAGCTGCGTCGTGAGGTTCGAGGCGGCGATGACGCCGGTCGCGACGATGGCCGCCGGGTATCGTCTGCGCAGCACCGCGACGAGGAGGATGGCGGCTGCCGTGAGGATCAGCGAGATGGTCGGCAGGGTGTCGAGGAAGCTGAGGAAAGCGCCCTTCGTCTCCGGTGCCAGCAGAGCTGCCTGACGCAGCGCCGACTCGTCGGCGAACTGGCCCCGTGTGGTCCGGACGAAGGCCCAGTAGGTCCATCCGAGCGCTGCTGCACAGCCTGCTGCCGCCAGGACGAAGACTATCGGCAGCCACGGTGCTCGCCCTGCGGGGCCGGTCATCTGCTGAGGCATCGCGTCAATGCTTCCACATGCGCCTGTGAATTCCGGTGGTGTTACAGGTCTGCCCGATGCACGTCGGCTCCGTAGGGTCGTGGGCCCCGTCGTCTCGGAGCTTCTGCTCCGGGAGTGCTGCGTGGCAACGCTCCCGTAGCCTGAGCGTGTGAGCGCTGTGTCCAACCCTCCGCCGGATCCCTTCGTGGGCGGCCGGCCGCTTCCCGTGCCCGACCTCCACGACGTGATCTCCTCCGCACGGGTGGTCTCCATCCCCATGCGGGTGAAGTTCCGCGGCGTTCTCGAGCGCGAGGCCCTCCTGGTCGAGGGGCCTGTGGGCTGGGGAGAGTTCTGCCCGTTCCTGGAGTACGACGACGTCGAGTCCGCGCCCTGGCTCGCTTGCGCGCTCGAGGCGGCGTGGCATGGTTTCCCTGCACCGGTCCGCACGTCGATCCCGGTCAATGCGACGGTCCCCGCCGTCGAACCGGGTCGCGTGGAAATGGTCCTCACCCGCTTCGGGCGTGTCGGCGCGGTCAAGATCAAGGTCGCCGAGCGGGGACAGAGCCTCGCCGACGACGTCGCCCGGGTCGCGGAGGTGCGCCGCCTGCTGCCCGACGCCGGTATCAAGCTCGACGCCAATGGTGGCTGGAGCACGGACGAGGCGCTCGCTGCCGTCGACGCCATGGCCCGTTTCGACCTGCAGTACGTGGAGCAGCCCGTGGCCGACATCCCGGGTCTACGCACTGTTCGCCTGGAGGTGCAGCGACGCGGGTACGGTGTGCTCGTCGCCGCGGACGAGAGCGTCCGGCGCCAGGAGGATCCGCTGCTCGTGGCCCGTGAGGATGCGGCCGATCTCCTCGTCATCAAGGCGCCACCCCTCGGTGGTGTCCGCCGGGCGCTGGAGATCATCGCGCAGGCCGGGCTTCCTGCCGTCGTCAGCTCCGCACTGGACACCTCCGTGGGCATTCGCGCCGGCGTGGCCCTCGCCGCCGCGCTGCCGGAGCTGCCCTACGCCTGCGGACTCGCCACGGTCTCGCTCATGGCCGGCGACGTGACGCAGTCCTCCCTGATGCCCGACGCCGGATCCCTGCCGGTGCGCGACGTCGCCGTGTCCCGGACCCGGCTGGAGCGCTTCGCTGCCGCACCGGAGCGCACGCGGTGGTGGCTGGAGAGGCTCCGCCGCACCCATGCCGTCCTGTCGGGTGTGAGGATGGGGTCGTGACCGAATCCGCGACCGATCCTGATCCTGCCCTCGATTCCGCCGCATCGGCAGCGCGAGCCGTCGCAGCACTCATCGCGGGCGGCGTCACCGACGTCGTCGTCGCCCCCGGGTCCCGCAGTGCGCCGCTGGCCTACGCGCTCGCCGACGCGGAGGCGGCAGGGCGCGTGCGCCTGCACGTGCGCATCGACGAACGCTCCGGGGGCTTCACGGCACTGGGCCTGGCCCTGGGTGCGGGCCGTCCGGTTGCCATCGTGACGACGTCGGGCACAGCCGTGGGAGAACTCCTGCCCGCCGTCATGGAGGCGAACCACGCGGCGGTGCCCCTCGTGGTCGTGTCGGCCGACCGGCCCGCCGAGCTGCGGGGGACCGGGGCCAACCAGACCACCGTGCAGCCGCAGCTGTTCGGCGTGCACGTACGCACGGACTTCGACGTCGCCGCCGGGGACGACCCGACCGGTCCCGTCACGGCGGCACTCCGGGCCGCACTCGGCGGCGACGCGGGTCACACCCCGCGTGGTCCCGTGCACCTGAATCTCGCGTTCCGGGACCCGCTCGTGCCGACGGGGGACCGCTCGCCGAATCACGATGATGCTCAGGAGGCGGTCGCACCTCCGGCGGCCGTGGAGCCGGTGCCGGTTCCGTCCGGTACTACCCGGTCGGACAGGGCCGCTCTCAGCGCGGCAGGGCAGGCGCCGAGTCCACGCACCGGTCCGCGCCATGGCAGCCGTACGGTGGTCGTCGCCGGACACGGTGCCGGGGACATCGCCGCCGTCGTCGCCGCGCAGCTCGAACTCCCCTTGCTGGCCGAGCCGTCGTCGAACGCGCGTGTCGGCAAAAATGCGATTACTGCGTACCGTCTGCTGCTCGATGAACTCGGACCGAGGATCACCCGTGTAATCGTGTTCGGTCGGCCCACACTCTCCCGGCCCGTGACGGCGCTCCTGGCGCGGTCCGACGTCGAGCACGCGCTGTACCTGCCCGAGCCCGTCGCATGGTTCGAGGAGGGCCGCCGACCCGAGCGGATCATCGTCGATCTACCCGAGCTGCTCGCGTTCGCCTCCCGCGGGGAGGAGGGGTGGCTGCGCACGTGGCAGGAAGCCGGGGCACGAGCGGACGCCGCGATCCATGCACTGCTCGACGACGAGGTGGAGCTCACCGGCCTGCACGTCGCCGAGGCGGTATGGGCCGGTACGGAGGGCAATCTCGTGCTCGGCTCCTCCAATCCCATTCGCGACGTGGATCTCATGGCGTCCGCGGACCGGCATCCGCTGGAGGTCTTCGCCAATCGGGGTCTCGCCGGCATCGACGGCACCATCTCGACCGCGACAGGCGTCGCCCTTGCGAACGGTGTCCCCACACGTGTCCTGTTGGGGGACCTCACCTTCCTGCACGACGTCGGTGGGCTGCTGATCGGCAACGGTGAGGTGCAGCCGGATCTGCAGATCGTGGTGCTCAACGACGGCGGCGGCGCGATCTTCGGTCTGCTCGAACATGGAGCCGAGACGACGACGGACCGCTACGGGTCCGCCGTCGAGCGCCTCTTCGGCACGCCGCACGCCGTCGACGTCGCCGCCCTGGCCGCTGCGTACGGTCTCGGGTACGAGCGGGCGAGAACGCTCGAGGAGCTGGGGTCTGCGCTGGTGCGGCCAGTCGTCGGGCGCTCCGTCCTCGAGGTGCAGACCCGGCGCAGCGGTCTGCGGGAGCTTCACGCGCGCATCCGGCGGGCGGTGTCCGCCGCCGTCGGCTAGCTAGGTCAGAGCACCTTGGAGAGGAACGACTGCGTCCGCTCGTGCTGCGGATCGCCCAGGACGTCCTCGGGCACGCCCTGCTCCACCACCACGCCGCCGTCCATGAAGACCACGCGGTCGCCCACCTCGCGTGCGAAACCCATCTCGTGCGTGACCACCATCATGGTCATCCCTTCGCTCGCGAGCTGCTTCATGACCCCCAGGACATCACCCACGAGCTCCGGGTCGAGCGCGCTGGTCGGCTCGTCGAAGAGCATCATGTCCGGATCCATCGACAGCGCCCGCGCGATGGCAACACGCTGCTGCTGACCGCCCGAGAGCTGCGCCGGGAACGCGTCCGCCTTCTCCGCGAGACCCACTTTCTCGAGGTTCCGCCGTGCGATCTCTGCCGCTTCGCGCTTGCCGCGCTTCTTCGCCCGTCGCTGGGCGAGGGTCAGATTCTGCAGGACCGTCAGATGCGGGAACAGATTGAACTGCTGGAACACGATGCCGATGCGCGTCCGGATGGCATCGAGATCCGTCTCGCTGTCGGTGATGTCGATCCCCTCCACCATGATGACGCCGCTGGTGGGTTCCTCGAGCCGGTTGACGCAGCGCAGCAGCGTCGACTTGCCGGACCCGGAGGGGCCGATGACGCAGACCACCTCGCCCTGGTCCACGTGGAAATCGATGCCCTTGAGCACGTCGTTGCTGCCGTAGGTCTTGCACAGCTCGCGCACCTCGATGGCGGGGACGGCCACGGGTGCTGTCGTGCTGCCCGTCACTGGATGTGCCATGGGGCTCACCGGCCTCTCTTGTTGTGTCGTTCGAGCTTCGCCACCAGCTGGGTGAGCGGCAACGTGATGACCAGGTACAGCAGGGCCGCGACCACGAGCGGAGTTGCGCTGGCCGTGCTCGAGAGCGCGTCGCGCGCGAAGGTGGTCAGTTCCCGCTGGTCCAGAGCCATCCCGACGATGAACAGCAGCGAGGTGTCCTTGATGATGATCACGAGCTCGTTCGTCAGCGGCGGAGTGATGATGCGGAAGGCCTGCGGGAGGACCACCGTGATCATGGTCCACAGCGGGTTCAGGCCGAGCGAGCGTGCTGCCTCCGTCTGGCCCTTGGGGACGGCCTCGATGCCGGCGCGGATGGTTTCCGCGATATAGGCGGAGGACACGATGATGAGCCCGATCAGACCGGCGCCCGTGCTGCCCCCGGGCGGTCGCCATTCGAGAGCGATGGGGACGGCGAAGGCGAAGGCGAAGATCACCAGCAGGGCGGGCAGGCCACGGAACAGCTCGATGAAGCCGGTGGCGAGCCAGCGGTACGGCAGCACCGGAGAGAGCTTCATGAGGGCCAGCACAAGTCCGAGGAGCACACCGCCCACGAAGGCGATCAGGGTGTAGATGACGGTGTTCTTCGCGGCGGTCAGCACGATGTCCGGAAAGAGCGACGCGGCGATCTCGGGGTTGAAGAAGTAGGGCTGGATCCGCTCCCAGTCGGCGGACAACACGACGAAGAGGACCACCAGGACGAACACGACGTAGAGAGTGCCCTGGACCAGATATCTGCGGGTTGAGCGTTTCACGCGCGGGATGTACCTTCCGTCAGCGGGGTCGCCCGCGCGGCCGGGCATCGATCCGGCCGCACGGGCAGGGCAGGTCTACTCCGCGAAGTAGGAGTCGTAGATCTCCTGGTACCTGCCGCTGTCCCGCAGAGCGGCGAGCTGCTCGTTCACCGCGGCGACGAGTTCCTCGGTGCCGTCCTGGGACATCGCGAAGCCGTACTGCTCGTCCGTCTCGTACTCCTCGGCGATGGTGAAGGCGCCGTCCTCGGTGTGGCCGATGTTGACGGGCAGATCCTGCAGGAGCGCGTCCACACCACCCGCCTGGATGGAGGCGTACATCTCGCCGTCTGACGGGAAGGAGACGATCTCCGCATCCTCCGGTGCGTTCTCTCCCGCGTAGTTCTCGCCGGTGGTGCCCTGCTGCACACCGACCCGCATGCCGCCCAGATCCTCGATCGAGGAGATGTCGGAGCCCTCGGGGACCAGGAGGGACTGCAGCGAGTCGTAGTAGGGGTCCGAGAAGGTGAGGCTCTGCTGGCGCTCCTCGGTGATGGTCATGGCACTGGCGCCCACATCGCACGTGCCCGCACCGAAGGCGACGCCGCTCTGGAGGCCGTCGAAGCCGACGTCCTGCACGGTGAACTCGAGCTCCATGCCTGTGGCGATCTCCCGCATGAGGTCCAGATCGAAGCCGGTGTACTCCCCGTCCTCCTCGAACTCGAAGGGCGGGTAGGGGACGTCCGAGCAGACGGTGAGCGAGCCGGGTGTGACGAGGTTGAGGCCGCCGGCCTCCGAGCCGGGCGTCGCGTCCGAGCCGGTGTCGGCGTCGTCGGAGCCTCCGCCGCAGGCACTCAGTAGAAGGGTTCCGGCGGCTACTGCCGCGAGCAGTGCGCTGTTCCTGCGAATCATGAAGGACCTCACTTGGACGGGAGCGATGAAGAGAAATGTCCTGCTGATTGTAACGACGAACACAGAGATGTGCGTCACAGGTTACAAGAAGTGCCCATGGGTAACCCTGGGCTGCGTCAGCGGCTGATGCCGAGGGCTTCCATCATGGGGCGGAACTTGCTCCACGTCTCCGCCAGTTCCGCCTCGGGCCGGGAACCCTCCACGATGCCGCACCCGGCGTAGAGCCGGACCCTTGTCGGAGTCTCGACGACGGCGCCGCGGAGGGCGATCCCCCACTCTCCGTTGCCGGCCGCGTCGATCCAGCCCACGGGCCCCGCGTAGGGTCCGCGCTGGAGGTGCTCGAGCTCGCGGATGAGCGCGCCGGCAACGGTGGTCGGGGTGCCGCACACCGCCGCGGTGGGATGCAGTGCCTGCACCAGGGCCAGCGACGTCGGTACGTGTCCGTCGCCGTCCGGGGTCAGATTCGCCGTGACGTCCGAGGCGAGATGCCACACGTTGGGCAACTGCAGCACGAACGGCTCGCTGTGCGAGGTCATCGAGCTCGTGAACGGCTCCAGCGTCCCGGTCAGGGAGTCGATCGCGATCTGATGCTCATGGAGCTGCTTCTCCGAACCGGCGAGGACCCGCTCGGCGTAGCCGGGATCGGCTGCCGGCGCACCGGCGCGATCGAGCGTCCCGGCAAGGACACGCGCCTGGGCCGTGTTGTTCTCCACCTTGATCAGCATCTCGGGCGTCGAACCGATCAGGCCGTCGACGGCGTAGGTCCAGCAGTCCTCGTACCGCACGGCGAGCTCGCGCAGCACCCGCGCGGTGGACACCGGCCGCTCCAGCTCCGCGACGACGTCGCGGGCGAGCACGAGCTTGCTCAGCTCGCCGTCGTGGACGTGCCTGACACCTTCGGCGACGACCGCCTGGTACTCGTCCTCGCTCAGGACGCCGGGGGCAAGGCGGTCTCCCGGGCTCGGGGGGTACTGCTCGTCGGGCTCGAGGAGATAGGCGGCCAGAGCGGTTTCCGCGGCCTCGGCAGTGAGCTCTGCCTCGGGGTCATCGGTGATATATGTCAGCCACCCCCGGCCGTCCGTGCAGCCCACCACGACCTCGGGCACGATCAGGCGTGACTCGTGTGCCGAGGTCTTGGAGAAGGCGAAGGACCCGAAGGCGATCAGCCCTGACCCCGGGACGCCGAGCTCGTCGACCACGTGGGCGCCGGCCAGTTCCCGACGCCACCAGTCCTGCCCACGGGTGAAACGGTCCGGCCCGGTCACCGTGAAGCGCTTCGTCTCGCCGTAGCCCACCATGCCTCCGTTGTGCCGGATCCAGGTGTGGGCGTCGTTGCGCACCAGATAGTCCAGGAGGCCGGAACGGGGGTCCAGCCCGCCGTGAGCCACCGTGATGCTGCGGAGTGCGCGGGACTGTCCGGGCGCAGGTGTCAGCGCGGTGAGGGACTCGGTGCTCATGATTTCCCAGCCTACTCCGGCGTTCCGCGCGTCCTGGAGATTTTGTTTGAGATGATGGACAGGTGAACCGAGCATCGCTGGAAAAGCGCCCCGACGAAGTAGCCGCCATGTTCGACGACGTGGCACCCAAGTACGACGTCGTCAACGATGTCCTGTCCATGGGCCAGGCACGCCGCTGGCGGCGCATCGTCGTGGACGCCGTCGACGCGGTACCGGGCGAACGCGTCCTGGATCTGGCGGCCGGAACCGGTACTTCGAGTGAACCGTACGCCGATGCCGGCGTCGACGTCGTCGCCTGCGATTTCTCGCTCGGCATGCTCACGGTGGGCAAGCGCCGACGGCCGGACATCGACTTCGTCGCCGGAGATGCCACCGATCTGCCGTTCGCCGACAATTCGTTCGACGCCGCGACCATCTCCTTCGGGCTCCGTAACGTCGCTCAGCCGAAGAAGGCGCTCGAGGAGCTGTTGCGCGTCACCCGGCCCGATGGCCGGCTGGTCATCGCCGAGTTCTCGCAGCCTGTCGCCCCGCTCTGGCGCACCGTCTACACCGAGTACCTCATGCGCGCGCTGCCTGTCATCGCGCGCAGGGCAAGCTCGAACCCCGATGCCTACGTCTACCTCGCCGAGTCCATCCGCGCCTGGCCGGACCAGGACTCCCTCGCGGCCTGGATCGGCGAGAGCGGCTGGGAGGATGTCGAGTACCGCAATCTGAACGGGGGGATCGTCGCGGTGCACCGCGCGTTCAAGGCCCCTGCCGCATCCGCCGGGGAAGCATTGCGGCCCGGGCAGGTCCTGCTGAGCCGTCGGACGACGGCACTCTAGGTGTCGGTCCTCATCGTCGGCGCCGGACCGGCCGGGTCCACCGCCGCCTACTACCTCGCGAGCGCCGGGATCGAGGTCACGGTCCTCGAGAAGACGCACTTCCCCCGCGAGAAGGTGTGCGGGGACGGCCTGACCCCGCGCGCGACGCGGGAAGTGCAGCTGCTCGGCCTGCCGCACGACGAGAGCGAGGGGTGGCGCCGGAACAAGGGTCTGCGTCTCATCGCGGGCAGGCGCACCGTCGAGGTGCCCTGGCCCGAGCTCAGCGACTTCCCGGACTACGGGCTGGTCCGTACGCGGGTCGGCTTCGACGAGGCCCTCGCACTGCATGCCCGCGACGCAGGAGCCACCATCCTCCAGGGCCATTCGGTCTCCTCCGCCGTCCGGGACGAGACCGGGCGCGTCAGCGGCGTCACGGTGAATCTGCTCGACGCCGACGGCCGCAAGACAGGTGAGACGCGCTCGTTCACCGCCGACGTCGTACTGGCAGCCGACGGCAATTCCACCCGCACGGCCGTCAGCCTCGGGATGCAGAAGCGCGACGACCGGCCCCTCGGCGTCGCCGTCCGCACCTACTTCACCAGCCCGCGGACGCACGACGAGTGGATGGAGGGCTGGCTCGAACTTCCCGACGCCGCAGGGAAGCCGCTGCCCGGCTACGGCTGGGTCTTCGGCGTCGGCGACGGCACGTCCAACGTAGGGCTCGGGATCCTCAATTCGTCCGCGGAGTTCGGCAGACTCGACTACAAGCAGGTGCTCCGCGACTGGACCGGTGCCATGCCGGGGGAGTGGGGTTTCACCCCGGAGAACCAGGTCGGCGAGATCCGCGGAGCTGCCCTGCCCATGGGGTTCAACAGGACGCCGCACTACAGTCCGGGCCTGCTGCTCCTCGGGGACGCCGGCGGTATGGTCTCCCCGTTCAACGGCGAAGGAATCTCCTATGCCATGGAGTCCGCGCGCTACGCAGCCGAGTTCATCGAGCGGGCGCAGGGTATTGCCTCCCCGCTGGGTCGTGATCAGGTCATGTCGGGCTACGCTCCCTACGTGCGCAATCGCTGGGGCAGTCACTTCACGCTCGGACGGATCTTCGCGCAGCTGATCGGCAAGCCCGCCGTGATGTCCCTGGCGCTACGCACCGGTATGCCGATCCCGCTGCTCATGCGTTTCGTGGTGCGTATGCTCGCGAATCTCACCGATGCCGGAGGCAAGGGTTTCGAGGACCGTGTCATCCGCCTGCTCGAATCCCTCGTGCCCGCCACCACCAACCAGCCATCGGCGACGTCGCTGCTGCGTGCGCAGGGCGTGGGTGCTCGTGGTTAGGCTTAGACCGTGACGCACTCCTTCAACCCCGGGTGGACCAACGCGGGTCTGAGCGGCGCCCTGGACACGGCGGATCCCCAGGACGCCGATGCGTTGCATCTGCCTCCGGGGTTCGCCCTCATCGCGGAGGATCCGGAGCTCGGTCCCTCGGTGTCGTCGTGTCTCGCCGAGGTCGAGACCCAGCTCCGCAATGCCATCTCCCACTCCGATCCCCTCGCCGATGCCACCAGCCGGCACCTCGTCGAGGCGGGCGGCAAACGCATCCGGCCCCTGCTGACCATCCTCGCCTCGCATCTCGGCAATCCCGCCAGCAGGAAGGTCGTCCAGGCTGCCGTCGTCGTCGAACTGACCCATCTGGCCACCCTCTACCACGACGACGTCATGGACTCCGCGCCCTATCGCCGCGGCGGTCCCACCGCCCATGAGGTGTGGGGGAACTCCGTGGCCATCCTCACCGGGGACCTGATCTTCGCCCGCGCCTCGATCCTCGTCTCGGAGCTGGGCGGCGAGGCGCTCGGGATCCAGGCCCGCACCTTCGAGCGCCTGTGCCTGGGCCAGCTGCACGAGACCGTCGGGCCCCGCGAGGACCAGGACGATCTCGAGCACTATCTCTCGGTGATCGCCGACAAGACCGGGTCCCTCGTCGCTGCCTCGGGCCAGTTGGGAGCCATTTTCGCCGATACCCCGCGCGATGTGGTGGACATCATGGTCTCCTACGGCGAGAAGGTGGGCGTGGCCTTCCAGCTGGCCGACGACGTCATCGACGTCACGGGCCTGAAGGTGAAGTCCGGCAAGGCTCCGGGGACGGATCTTCGCGAGGCGGTGCCCACCCTGCCCGTCATCCTGCTGCGTCGCGCCGCGACGGCGGGGGACCGGTCGGCAGCAGACGTGCTGGAGCTCGTCGACGGCGACCTGACCTCGGACGAGGCGCTCGCGGACGCCGTGGCAGCCCTGCGCTCCCACCCGCAGACGCAGGAGGCGTGGAACGTGGCCCGGCAGTGGGCGGACGACGCCGTCGCAGCCCTCGCTCCGTTGCCGGACAGCGTGGTCAAGCAGGCGCTCACGAGCTTCGCGCAGGCCGTGGTCAGACGGGACGTGTAACACACGCCGCCGGCGCCCGGAATCCAGCCGGTCGTCCGCGACCGACGGGTCACTGTGGTGGCAGGAAGGACCTGAGTTCGTCGGCCTTGCGCGCCCGGATGGCCGGGTCGACGATGGGCCGCTTCGGGGTGAAGTAGAAGCCGTCGTTCTCCCAGCGGGGCAGTACATGCTGGTGGTAGTGCCAGACGTGCTGGCTTCCCGCGGGCTCGTTGTGCTGGCGGGTGGAGACGCCGTCCGGGCCCCAGGCACGCTTGATCGCGATCGCGGTGTCCCGCGTGAGCGTCATGATCCGGGCCGCGACGTCGTCGGGCAGTTCGTACAGCAGTTCCACGTGCTCGCGGGGCGTGATGAGCACGTGCCCCGGATGCGGTTCGAAACCATGCGAGGCGATGAACGCCAGCGCGAGATCGTCGGAGTAGATGAGGTCTCCGGGGCGGCACAGGTTCTTCGGGTTGCTGAAATCTCCGCGCGCCAGATCACAGAACGGGCACTGGTACCCGACGGGGGCGTGATGGGTGAACTTCATCAGTCCTCCTCCTCCTCATCGAAGACCCACTCGAAGAGGTCCAGGACGTACTCGCTGAAGGTGCCTTCCTCGCTCTGCCACTCGCCGCGGGCATTGTTGCGCCGCCACACGATGGGGTCGGGAACGTCGAGCTGGTCGGCCCTCATGCCCCAGGTGTACTGCTCGTCCTCGTCCTCCAGGAAGAGCAGGAAACCGTCCTCGACCTCGAGCTCGTCAGGGTCCCAGAAGAAGTGGAACGCTTCCATGATGTCCTCGGTGGCGCCCACCGCACGGTAGAACTCCCACAGGGCCAGGGGCAGTTCGAGCTCCTTGCCCTCCAGCAGCTCTGCGAGTTCGAGCTCGGACAGCCCGTCCTCCTCGACCCACTCGTCCTCGAAGTACCGGGGCACGAGGTTGCGGAATTTGTCGAAGAACAGCTCGGTCACAGGTACTCCAGGAGAGGTGGCGGGACCTTCCATCCTATCCGCTGTACCCGGAGCGGGCCGTGCACTCCTTCCCGCCTACGAACGCGCATCGCGGAGCTTCGCCGCCAGCGGTGCATGCCAGCTGTACCGCCAGGCGAGGATGCGCAGGGAGAAGGCCAGCGATGCGGCGATGATCCCCGTGATGATCGTGAAGGTCCCCGTCAGATACAGGACGGTGACCATACTGGCACCGAGCATGGCCGGTAGTGCGTAGATGTCGCGCGGATCGAACAGCTGCGGTATCTCGTTCGCGACGACGTCGCGCAGCAGACCGCCGCCCACCGCCGTGGCGACTCCGAGCAGGACGGCCGACACGGGATTCTGGCCCAGTTCGAGGGCCTTGACGGTCCCGGTGATGCAGAACAGCGCCAGGCCGGCCGCATCGAAGAGCACCAGGACCTGTCGTACTCTCTCGACGCCGGAGAACACGAAGTAGACCAGCCCGGTGGCGAGCAGGGGTGGAACGAGGTAGGCAGGGTTGTTGAAGGCCGCCGGCGGAACATCGAGGATGACGTCCCGCAGCACGCCACCACCGAGCGAGGCGAGGGCCGCGAGCAGGAGGGAGCCGACCAGATCGAAGCTCTTGCGCGCCGCCAGCAGCGAGCCGGACACGGCGAAGAAGAGGACACCGAGGAGGTCGGCGGCGAGGGCGATCTGTGACGCGGTATCCATGTCTTCCTTCGGCATGCAGGATGCTGCGGTCGGCGGTGAGCCACCTCGCAGGGCCAGGGCAGTGCGGCCCAGTCCAGCATGACAGAGGCCGTGGCGAGGAAGGATCGCGCACTAGGCTGGGCCGATGACGAATGGTTCCATGCCGGGCCCGCACAGTGATCCACCGAGCGCACAGGACGGCTCCCTGGCGATGCGAGTGGCCTCCTGGCTGATCGGCTTCCTGCCCACGAAGAAGCATCTTGCCAGCCCCGAGTGGGTGAGGGAGACCTACATTGGGCGGACCTATCCGTCGATGGCTGCGATCCCGTGGACCGTCAAGCAGAAGCACACCATCCAGGAGACCAGGATCGACGGCGTGCGCACCATCACGGTCCGGCCGATCCTCGGTGCCACGCGCTCGCACATCATCTACACGCACGGCGGCATCTATCTGAATGAACTGGGGCGCCCGCACTGGTGGATCATCGCGGAACTCACCCGGCGGACCGGGGCGACCGTCACGGTTCCTCTCTATCGGCTCGCCCCCGAGAGCACCTACCGCGAGGCGTTCGGCTACCTGGTGTCCGTCTATCGCGAGGTCCTCCGCGCGACGGGCCCCGAGGAGGTGACCCTGATGGGTGATTCGGCCGGCGGTGGTCTTGCCATCGCCCAGCCGTGGGCGTTCAGTGCTGCCGGGCTGCCCGCTCCCGGCAGGATCGTCGTCTTCTCGCCGTGGCTCGACGTGACGGGAACCAACCCTGGGATCCCGGCGTACGACGCCGTGGATCCCATGCTCTCCGTGGCAGGCGGGGTCCAGGCAGGACTGTGGTGGGCGGGCGGAGAGGATCCGCGGACGCCACTGGTGAGCCCGGCACGTGCACCCGACGAGATGCTGGCGAGGGTGCCCACGACGCGGATCTACCAGGGCACACGCGACATCTGTATGGCGGATGCGACGGTGTTCAGGGATCGCGCCGCAGCAGCGGGTGCGGATGTCACCATGCGGGTCTACCCGGGAGGGTTCCATGTGTTCCCGGCCTTCCCCCGCCTGCCCGAAGCACGTGAGGTGTACTCCGACATCGAGGCCTTCCTCGGCCGCCCGGCCCTGCCCTAGCCGTACCGGTCGGGTCGCTGCCGGCGTCGTCTCAGAGATTCCCCTTCTCCAGGGCCCGGACGCGCAGAGCGAGGTAGAGATGGACCCGGTCCGCGGTCACGGACGGGTCGTACCCGCACAGGGCGATCACCTGCTGGAGCCGGTACCGGACGGTGTTGCGATGCACGTCGAGTTCCGCGGCCACTGCGGCCACGGAACCGTCGAGCTCGAGATAGCGCTGCAGTGTCATCGTGAGGCCGGCGCCGTGGGTGTCGTCGAAGGCCTCCAGCGGGCCCAGGGTCTCAGCGGCGAGATCGGCCAGGGGCACATCGGCGCTGGACATCAGCAGTGAGGTGAGACTGAGCCGGTCGGCACGATTCAGGCTCTGCCCGCGCAGGAGTGCCTCGCGGGCCTCGAAGTAGCTCCAGCGCAGCCCGTTCGGGTGCGTGTAGGCGCCCCCCACACCGATCCGCGAGGTCAGTCCGGCGCCGTCGAGGTAGCCGGTGAGCCGGGCCGGGTCGGGTGTGCCCGACGTCGGCAGGACGAGTACGAGGCGATCGTCGACCATGCCCGAGCGGGCCTCGCTCCATCCGTCCGGCAGGGGGAGCGTGCCCAGGGTCCTGCGGTGGTTCGCGGCCACATCGATGATGAGCACGCTGTGGCGCTGTGTCGCGTCGATGCCCGAGCTCGCGAGTCTGGCCGCGCCGTCGGGGCCGGCAAGCGTGCCGCGCACCACGTCCTCCAGCAATTGGCCGAGCGCTCTCCGCGCACCCTTGCGGTTGCGTGCCTGATTGGTGAGTTCGACGGAGATGAGGCTCTGTGCATAGTCCACGACCCCGGAGTGGGCGTAGGGCTCGCCGATCGCCAGCGTGCACCGGTCCTTCAGCCCCGTGGCGATGGGAACCCGGTGCCACCTGGTTCCGGGAGTGAGCCGATCCCCGACGGCGGTATCACCGGTGGCCGGCAGCTCGCGCGGAGCCGTGCCGGCACCGGCAATCCGTGCGCCGTACTGGAAGAGCGCGACATCGGTGCCGAGCATGCGCGCCAGCCGGTCGAGGAGGGCACCGAGCCCACCGGCACCCAGGAGAGCCGAGGCCAGGACGGCGTGTCCCTCGAGCAGGTCCTCCAGGCCCGCGTAGTGATCGGCGGAGAGCGAATCGGATACCTTCTTGCCGATGGCGATGAACGGGACGTCGTAGGGGACCCTGAAGACCGGCAGGCCCACGGCGTCGGCCTCCGCGAGCAGGGCAGGCGGAGTCCGCTCGTGCGCGAAGCCGATGCCGAACCCGATGGCGAGGGCGCCCGCGGCGTGGGTCGAACGGACGAACGAGCGCTGGGTGGAGACCGTGCGCAGGCGGACCCCCGTGGTCAGGACCACCTCGGCGCCGGTGAGGAAGGGGCGTGGGTCCTCGAGTTCCGTCACGGCGACCCACTGGACGGGAAGCATCGATGCCGGGGAGCGGCCCTCGGGGACCAGTGCGAGGACCGGGTCGGAGAGGAGATCCAGAAGCGTGAGGGCCATGACACCAGCGTAGGAGAGGCTTGTGCTCCTGCACCACCAGTACAATCCGTTCCTGTGCACGTAGCTGTGGCGACGGGTCTGCTGCCCAGCTACGGTGACCTCAGGAATGGCACCGCTCGCCTGCACCCGCAGCGGTCACAGGGTCGGCGTGCAGGCTACCCGATACCTTCACGAGGAAAGGAACTCGCATGACCACCTACGCAACCACCCCGGAGGCCACCACGTCGGGTCACAGACTCGAGCAGAAGCGCAGCATCATCGGCGACTTCCCCGGCCCGAAGTCCGTCGCTCTGGCGGCACGCCGGGCGCAGTCGGTCGCCAAGGGCGCCGTCTCGGGCGTTCCCGTCTACGCCGCGGACGCCGACGGCGGCATCGTCAGGGATGTCGACGGCAACTCGTTCATCGACCTCGGTGCCGGTATCGCCGTGACCAGCGTGGGCGCCTCGGATCCGGCGGTCGTCGACGCCGTCAGGGAGCAGGTGGAGCATTTCACGCACACCTGCTTCATGGTGACGCCCTACGAGGGGTACATCGCTGTCGCCGAGCAGCTGGCCGAACTGACACCGGGAGACTTCGACAAGCGGACCGTCCTGTTCAACTCGGGAGCCGAAGCCGTGGAGAACGCGGTGAAGGTGGCACGCCTGGCCACCGGGCGCAACGCCGTCGTCGCCTTCGATCACGCCTATCACGGGCGCACCAACCTCACCATGGCGCTCACCGCCAAGTCCATGCCGTACAAGACGAACTTCGGCCCGTTCGCTCCCGAGATCTACCGGGTACCCATGAGCTACCCCTTCCGCGAGGAGAATCCGGACATCACGGGTGCCGAAGCGGCGCAGCGCGCCATCACGATGATCGAGAAGCAGATCGGGGCCGAGACGGTGGCCGCGATCATCATCGAACCGATGCAGGGGGAGGGCGGGTTCATCGTGCCGGCGCCCGGTTTCCTCCCGGCCCTCGCCGCATGGGCGAAGACCAACGGCGTGGTGTTCATCGCCGACGAGGTGCAGTCCGGGTTCTGCCGCACCGGTGAGTGGTTCGCGGTGGACCATGAGGGCGTGGTGCCCGACATCATCACGATGGCCAAGGGTATTGCCGGTGGTTTGCCGCTCTCGGCGATCACCGGGCGGGCGGATCTGCTCGACTCGGTCCACGCAGGTGGCCTCGGCGGGACCTACGGAGGTAACCCCGTCGCCTGTGCCGCCGCGCTGGGAGCCATCAGGACCATGAAGGACCAGGATCTCGTGGGCCGGGCGAGGAACATCGAGGCTCTGGTGACCGCACGACTGTCGGAGCTGCAGGCCGAGCTGGGAGAGCACGGCATCATCGGTGAGGTCCGGGGCCGCGGGGCCATGCTGGCGATCGAACTCGTGCAACCGGGCAGCAAGGCACCCAATGCGGAGGCCACGAAGGCGATCACGGCGGAATGCCTGCGCCAGGGTGTGATCATCCTGACGTGTGGAACGTACGGCAACGTGATCCGCCTGCTGCCGCCACTCGTCATCTCCGACGACCTGCTCACCGACGGGCTCGACGTGCTGGAGAGCGCCATTCGAGCTGCGCAGAACGGCTGAGTGCGGGAAGCCGCCCGCACGAAGACCCCGCAGCCCGGCTGCGGGGTCTTCGTGTTATCCGGCGCGGGTTTCCCGGTGCAGTGCGATCAGCTGCCCTGCTCCCGCTGACCTCTCAACCCAGCGGGATCAGTGCCCGGAACTGAGGGTTCTCGGTCAGGAATACCTGGGCGTGCCTGCAGTAGGGAACAGGTACGAGGCGCCGGCGATGGGCGTTGAGCAGTGCTTCCCGTACCAGGACACCTTCCAGGCCCTGATGCTGGTACTCGGTGGCCACCACGGTCTCGAGCAGGTGGAGACGCCCTGCCCGGAGGTCGTACTTCACGTAGCCGACCAGCACGCCGTCGTGGAAGAGCTCGAACCGTGATGTCACTGAGTTGTCACGGAATTTCTCCCGTACCCTTTCGGCCTCGTCGCGTTTCGCGGCGGGTGACTCCCGCTCGGAGAGGGCCTCGACCACCGCTTCGTAGTGCTCCCGCGTGCCGAAGGGCGCATTGTCGGTGTCGAGAATCCGGTACAGCTGGTTGCTCAGGGCGCGGAGCTCCCGGACCGTTGCGGAGGAGAGATCGTACGGGACCGATGGGGCCGGCTCGCGACGGACCGGTGTATCGCGCGGAACGAGATCCGCCTCATCAGGATTCATCCACGAAGCCGACTTTCCGTCGTCATGGAGCGTGGAGCCGAGAACCGGCGAGCGAGCGCTAGCGGACATTGCAAACCTCACAGCATCGGAAGTGCCCGGCCGCTACTTGACCGTGACCCAATCTTAACATTTCCCCAGAGGGCGGTAAAGCCGGTCGGCGGTGCCCTGATCTGGTGCGCCATGGTCGCCATACCCGGCGAGTTGTTCGCGGAGACCAGCGAGGATGGCCTCGAGCCCTGCGTGGAAGGCGATGTCTGCCGCTCCACCGGCTTCGCCTCCGCCGTCCGAGCCGCGGGCTGACCGGACGGCGGAGGTGAAGAGGGGGAACCGGGGGCCGAGGGCACCCGAGTCGAAGATGTCGTTCGGCGCGGCGACGTCGAGGGCGGACCCGAAGATGAAGGACTCGAGGGCGACGATCGTCGGCACGACCCGGTGCTCGGGCCAGCCCGCGTCGAGGAAACCGCGGGTGACCTCCTCGTACATGAGCAGCGTCTCCGTGGCGTCGGTGACGGGCATGACGGCGATCACCGGGACGAGGGGTCCGTGCTGCGCCAGCACCTCGCGATAGGACCGGGCCCAGCTCCTGACGGCGTCGTCCCACGGTCCCTGCCTGAAGGCGCTGAAGTCGACCATCGTCATGACATGGTCCTGGACCCAGGTGAGTACCTCCCGCTTCGAGGCTGCGTGGTTGTACAGCGCGGAAGGGGCAACCCGGAGGCGGCGGGCCAGGGCGGACATCGTCAGTCCCTCGTATCCCTCGGTCCCGATCAGGTCCACGGCGGCCGCGGTGATGCTCGCTCGCGAGAGAACGCTCCGTGGCGGGCGTCCCGCGCGGCGCGGCGCCTGCGATACTGCGTCCATCGATGGGCCCCCGGTGTCGTGTCGGATCGAGCGGGTCAGCTCTTCCCTCAGGAAGGACCCACGGCTATAGTAGGCGAAAATAATGAACGTCATTCATTTTGTGTCCCGCGTCATGCGGGCGGGAGGATCACATGGAACACATCGAGCGCGACGTCGTCATCATCGGGGCAGGACCGTCCGGCCTGACCGCCGCACGTGAACTCAAGAAGGCCGGACACTCCGTGGCCGTCCTCGAAGCCAGGGACCGCGTGGGTGGGCGCACTCATACGGATGTGGTCGAGGGTGCGGTCCTCGAGGTCGGCGGGCAGTGGGTGTCCCCGGACCAGACCGCGCTCATCGACCTCCTCGACGAACTGGGCCTGGACACTTTCTCCCGCTATCGGGAGGGTGACTCCGTCTACATCGGACCCGACGGCAAGCCCGTGCGCTACACGGGAGAGATGTTCCCGGTCGGCGAGCACACCCGCCAGGAGATGGAGCGGCTCACCGCGCTGCTGGATCGACTCGTCGGCGAGGCAGGCCCCGAGGCTCCCTGGAACCACCCCGATGCTCGCGCGCTCGACACCGTCTCCTTCCACCACTGGCTGCGGCAGCAGTCCGACGACGAGGAAGCATGCAACAACATCGGGCTGTTCATCGCCGGTGGCATGCTCACCAAGCCGGCCCACGCCTTCTCGGCGCTGCAGGCCGTCCTCATGGCGGCGACGGCGGGCTCCTTCTCGAATCTCGTCGACGAGGACTTCATCCTCGACAAGCGCGTGGTCGGTGGAATGCAGTCCGTCTCCGAGCGCATGGCCGCCGACCTCGGTGAGGACGTGATCCTCTCGAGCCCGGTACGCACCCTGCGCTGGAACGGACCGGACGGCGGTGACGGTGGTGATGGTGTCATCGTCGTCTCGGACACGACGACGGTCCGGGCGCGCTATGCGATCGTGGCCGTGCCGCCGAACCTGTACTCACGCATCAGCTACGTACCGCCCCTGCCGCGTCGCCAGCACCAGATGCATCAGCATCAGTCGCTCGGCCTCGTCATCAAGGTCCATGCGGTCTACGCCACCCCGTTCTGGCGCGAGGACGGACTCTCGGGGACCGGCTTCAGCGCGGAGTCGATCGTCCAGGAGATCTACGACAACTCGAACCACGAGGACCCGCGCGGGACCCTCGTGGGATTCGTCTCCGACGAGAAGGCCGATGCGATGTTCGAACTCCCCGCGCACGAGCGGCGCGAGACCATCCTGGCGTCGATCGCAGAATTCCTCGGCCCGCAGGCGCTCGAACCGGAGGTGTACTACGAGTCGGACTGGGCCTCCGAGGAATGGACGCGTGGTGCCTACGCGGCGAGCTACGACCTCGGCGGACTGCACCGCTACGGACGCGACCAGCGCACACCGGTCGGCCCGATCTTCTGGTCGTGCTCCGACATCGCAGCCGAGGGCTACCAGCACGTGGACGGCGCCATCCGGATGGGCAAGCGCACCGCGGCGGCCCTTCACGAGGCGCTGGCCGAGGGTCTGCAGTCCGCCGCACCAGGGAAAGGCAACTGAGCATGCGCTACATCGTCGGCTACACCGCGGACGGGCGCGGGCACGACGCCGTCCGCCTCGCCGTCGCCCTCGCCCGCAGCCAGGACGCGAGCCTCGACCTCGTGCTGGTCACCCCGGAACACTCGCTGTACGCGGGGGCCTATCCTCCCGCCAGGAACTACGACGGCATGCTGTCCGATCAGCTGAAGGAGTGGATGGAGGAGGGCCTGGCCCTCGTACCCGAGGACGTGCCCGCCCGCGGTGTCGTCGTCCGGGCGGACTCGAACGCGGAAGGTCTGATCACCGCGGCCGGTGATCCGGACGTCACCCTGATCGTCATCGGAGCCAGCTCGCGGGGACTGGCGGCGCCCTTCAGCGTCGGCAACGTGGCACGTGGCCTGCTCCACGCGGCGCCCGTGCCCGTGGCGCTCGCGCCCAAGGGCTACAGTCGCACGGATCCGGTGACGCGACTGACCTGCGCCGTCGGACGCCGGGCGGGAGCCGAGGACGTCGTGGCCGTCGCCGTCTCCTCCGCCCGCCGTCGCGGACTGCCGCTCCGCCTGGTGTCCCTCGTGCCGCTCGACGCCGGTCAGTCGGATCCGGACGGAGCCGAGGATGCCGCGAATCGCCGGCTCCGGGAGGCGGCGTCGGCGCTCGCGGACCAGGGGCGCGTCAGCGTGGAGACAGCACACGGCGCCTCCGTCGAGGATGCCATCGACGCCCTGGAGTGGGACGAGGGCGAGATCCTGCTGGTGGGCTCCAGCCGTCTGGCGCAGCACCTGCGCATCTTCCTCGGCTCCACCGCCAACAAGATCCTGCGCACGCTGACCGTTCCCATGGTCGTGGTCCCGCGCACCTACTCCGCCCCTGGGCCGACATCCGGCGAGGGAACCACAGCCAGGGAGGCGAACGCATGAGCATCGAGGAGACGACGCAGACCGAGGGCGGTCTGAGCAGGAAGGGTCTCGCCTCCGGGAAGGTGGGGCTGCTCGGCGCTGTCGTGATCGGGGTGTCCTGCGTGGCGCCGGCGTACACGCTCACCGCTGCCCTCGGGCCGACCGTGGCCGAGGTGGGCGTTCAGCTGCCCGCGATCTTCCTCGTGGGCTTCATCCCCATGCTGCTCGTGGCATTCGGGTACCGGGAGCTCAACAACTCCATGCCGGACTCGGGGACGTCCTTCACCTGGGCCACGCGCGCTTTCGGGCCCTGGGTCGGCTGGATGGGTGGCTGGGGTCTCATCGCCGCGACGATCATCGTGCTCTCGAATCTCGCCGCCGTCGCCGTGGACTTCTTCTATCTCCTGATCTCCCAGGTCCTCGGAGATCCGGAGATCGCGGATCTCACCCTGAATCTCCCGCTCAACATCGCGACGACGCTCGTGTTCATCGCATTGGCCTGCTATGTCTCCTACCGCGGCATGGAGACCACCAAGACCGTCCAGTACGTCCTGGTCACCTTCCAGCTCATCGTGCTCGCGTGGTTCGCCGTAGCAGCCTTCATCCACGTGGCGAACGGCACCGCCTTCGATGCCACGCGCGTCAGCGCCGAGTGGTTCAATCCCTTCGCCGTCGGCTCCTTCTCCGCGTTCGCCGCCGGTGTCTCCCTGTCGATCTTCATCTACTGGGGCTGGGACGTGACCCTCACCATGAACGAGGAGACCACGAATCCCGAGAAGACCCCCGGCCGCGCCGGAGCGCTGACGGTCATCGTCATCGTGGTCATCTACCTCACGGTGGCCCTCGCGACCCTCTCCTACGCAGGCGTGGGCGACGGCGAGCTCGGCACGGGCAATCCGGACAACCAGGCGAGCATCTTCGCAGCGCTGGCGGGCCCGGTGATGGGTCCCTTCGCCATCCTGATGTCCATGGCGGTCCTGAGTTCCTCCGCGGCCTCCCTCCAGTCGACCTTCGTCTCGCCGGCGCGTACCCTCCTGGCCATGGGGCACTACACGGCGCTACCCAGGGGGTACGGCCGGATCAGCCCCCAGTTCAAGTCGCCGAGCGTCGCCACGGTTGCGGCCGCTCTCGCGGCCGCCGGTTTCTACGTCTTCACGCGCCTCGTGTCGGAGAACGCACTCTGGGACACCATCACGGCGCTCGGTCTGATGATCTGCTTCTACTACGGCATCACGGCGCTCGCCTGCGTCTGGTACTTCCGTGCCCAGGCCTTCTCGAGCGTGCGGAACCTGCTCTTCAAGTTCCTGGCACCACTGCTCGGAGGTGTGATCCTCCTCGTCATGTTCTTCAAGACGGCCGTGGATTCCATGGACCCGGCCTACGGTTCCGGCTCCGAGTTGTTCGGCGTGGGGATGGTCTTCATCCTCGGCATCGGCGTGATCCTCCTCGGCGCGGTACTCATGCTGATCTGGGCGCGGATCAACCCCGCCTTCTTCCGGCAGGACGTGCTCACGAAGGGCATGGCGCCGAAGCAGTAGCTCTCCCGCGGGAAGCCCCGGCGGTCGAGGATGCAGCGGAGGGCTGCTGCGTTAGAGTGAAGCGACTCCGCGGCTCGTCGCGTGTCTGCCGCCGCAACTGATCGAGGAAGAGGACGTCCCCGTGCGCTATGTCGTTGGCTATACCGAGAATGATCGCGGGAGGGATGCCCTGGAACTGGCGACCTCCCTGGCCCTCACCCAGGCCGCCGGCATCGACCTGGTGACCGTCCTCGACTGGCCCCAGGACGGCAGTGTCGCTCCGGGCGGCGTCCGCGCGCGGGAGGCTCTGGAGCGTGCGAAGGAGCACGTGCCCGACGGCGTCGAGGTCAGCATCCACGTACGCCTCGCCGATTCCTTCGCCGAGGGGCTGGTCGAGCTCGCTGACGACATCAATGCGGGCCTGATCGTCATCGGGGCCTCGAGCAATGGTTTGTTGCGGCGCTTCACGGTGGGCAGTGTCGCGAACGCGGTGCTGCACAGTTCCCGGGTTCCGGTGGCACTGGCACCCCGCGGCTATCGCCACCGTTCGGCCTTCACCCGCATGACCTGCGCCGTCGGGACCAGGGCCGGCGCCGAGGGGGTACTCGAGGTCTCCGTGGAGTCGGCCACCCGCCGTGGTCTGCCGCTTCGGTTCATCTCCCTCGTTGCCCTCGATGTGCACGAGTCCTCCGATTCCGGGGAGGCGATCAACAAGGCGCACCAGCACGCCGAATCGGTTCTCGAGCGCGCCGCCCGACAACTTCCCGAGAATTACGACGCGTCGGTCACCGTGGCTCACGGCAGAACGATCGAGGAGGCCATCGACGACATCGATTGGGACCCGGGCGAACTCGTGATCGTGGGTTCGAGTCGTCTTGCCCAGAATCGCCAGATCTTCCTCGGCTCCACGGCGAACAAGATGCTGCGTGCCCTGCCGGTCCCCATGGTCGTCGTTCCCCGGGACTGGGTGCGCACGCCCCGCTGAGGTAGGTGTCTACCGTCCCGCCGCGGACGCTCAGGCTGTGGCAACCGGAGCGGATGTCCCGGTCGGCCGCGGTTGCCGCCGCAGCGTCCACACCATGTCGGTGGTCAGGAGGATCAGGCCGACCCAGACGAGACCGAATCCTACCCACCTCTCCAGCGGCATCTGCTCGTGCAGTACCAGCAGGGCAAGCAGGAACTGGAGCACGGGCGCGAGATACTGGAGCAGTCCGATCGTGGTCAGCGGCAGTCGTCGGGCGGCAGCCCCGAAGAAGAGCAGAGGGACAGCCGTGATCACTCCGGATGCGGCCATGATCCAGAAATGGCCAGTGCCCTCGCTCGTCAGGGTCGCGCTACCGGTCGAGGCCAGCCAGACCATCACGGCTGCGGCGATCGGGGTGAGGACAAGGGTTTCGATGCTCAGACTCGAGAGGGCGTTCACCCGGGATCCCACCTTCTTCTTGACGAAGCCGTAGGTTCCGAAGGAGAACGCGAGTACCAGGGCGATCCATGGAACGGACCCATAGCCGACGGCGAGCACGATCACGGCGATCACGCCCATCCCGATGGCGGTCCACTGCAGTGGACGCAGTCTCTCGCGAAGAACCACCACACCCAGCAGCACCGAGACGAGCGGATTGATGAAGTACCCCAGCGAGGCTTCGATGGCCTGGCCCGAGGTGACTCCGTACGTATAGACCAGCCAGTTGACGGCGATGAGCAGCGCAGCGACGGCCAGCGGTGCCAGGAGCCGGGGTGTGCGCAGCACCACCAGCACCGGGCGCCATGCGCTCGTGACGGTGAGCAGGAGGGCACAGAAGAGCAGGGACCACAGCACGCGGTTCGCGACGATCTCCACCGGGCCTGCCGGGGCGAGGATGATGAAATACAGGGGCAGCAGACCCCAGAGACCGTAGGCGCTGACCCCGAATATGATGCCCAGGGAATTCTCGCTCCTCGGCGCGCGCCTGGTCCTCGCCTCTGTTCCACTCACGGAGTGAGTGAGCGCACACCGTCCAGCCTTTATTCCCGTACCCCAGGATTCCCGTACTCGGGGAAGGAGATCCCCGCCACTGTTGTGGTCAGTGCCAAGGGGCAACATTTAGACTGGGGGATTGTGCGCGTGGTCCGCGCACCCAATCCATCGGGATCAGTCTCACCGGGAAGAAGGCTATTTCAGTGACTAGCTCAGCTGCGGGACGACCGCTGCGGGTCGCGATCATCGGTGCCGGTCCGGCAGGAGTGTACGCCGCCGACATCCTGACGAAGTCGAACGAGGTGCAGGGAGGCGACTTCGCCGTCAGCATCGATCTGTTCGACCAGCACCCTGCACCCTATGGGCTCATCCGCTACGGCGTTGCCCCGGATCACCCGCGTATCAAGGGCATCGTCAATGCGCTGCACAAGGTGCTGGACCGGGGAGACATCCGCTTTCTCGGCAACGTGAACTACGGTCGGGACCTCACGCTCACCGACTTCCGGCGCCTCTACGATGCCGTGATCTTCGCGACAGGCGCGATCCGGGACGCGGATCTGCCCATTCCCGGGATCGAGCTCGAAGGGTCCTTCGGAGCGGCCGACTTCGTCTCCTGGTACGACGGCCATCCCGACGTGGACCGTGACTGGCCGCTGGATGCCAGGCAGATCGCGGTGATCGGTAACGGCAATGTCGCCCTCGACACCGCCCGGATCCTCTCGAAGCACGCCGATGACCTCCTCTCGACGGAGATTCCGGACAATGTCTATGCTCGGCTGAAGGCCTCGCCCGTCACGGACGTCCATGTCTTCGGCCGGCGTGGCCCCGCGCAGGTCAAGTTCACGCCACTGGAGCTACGTGAACTGTCCCATTCACGGGACGTCGACATAGTCCTCTACCCCGAGGACTTCGATTTCGACGCGGGCTCGGAACAGCAGATCGCCTCGAACAACCAGACCAAGACGATGGTCAAGACGCTGACCAACTGGCTCGTCGAGGACGAACCGACGGGTGCGTCCCGGCGCCTGCACCTCCATTTCCTGCACTCGCCCATCGAGATCTACGATTCGGTCCAGACGCCGGGCAAGGTTGCCGGAATGCGCTTCGAACGCACCGAACTCACCGGGGACGGCAACGTCCGGGGAACCGGGGAGATTCTGGACTATCCCGTGCAGGCCGTCTACCGGGCTATCGGATACTTCGGCTCCGAACTCCCGGAGGTGGGCTTCGATGCCGATCGCGGCGTGATACCGAACGCGGGCGGCCGAGTGATCGATGAATCCGGGGTTCCGGTGCCGGGTATCTACGCCACCGGCTGGATCAAGCGCGGGCCGGTGGGTCTTATCGGCCACACCAAGGGAGATGCGCTGGAGACCATCGGGTTCCTGCTCGAGGATCGCCTGAATCTGCCATCCGCGGAGGATCCGTCCGAGAGATCCGTCATCGACCTGCTTCAGGAGCGCGGAGTCCAGTACACCACGTGGGACGGCTGGCTGAAACTGGACGCCCACGAGATGAAACTCGGGGCGAACTTCGTCAACACCTCGGGCAATGCCGAGGTGGTACGGGAGCGGGTGAAGCTCGTACCGCGCGAGGACATGGTGGCAATCTCCCGTGACGAGTAGCCCGACTTCCTGACGACGTGCCCGGATGCCGGCGCACAAGCGCAAGGTTCCCTAAATTTTGTCGGCGAATCGCCGTTGACTGTCGTAATCCGGGATGCGAGCGGGCTAACGTAGTGGTCGGTGGCCGATGGGGTCTGCGGGTGATGCTTCCTGCAGAGCAGGATCACCGATCGGTGCATCTCAGAGGGGGATTTCTTGGCGCAGGTCGAACAGCACCCGAGCAGGTCGAGGGTGCCAGGGCGCGGTCTCCGCCTGCGTCGCACCAAGATGAATGCAAGCATCGCGATGGTGGTGTGTTTCGTCGGTTTCCAGGGTGTCGTGCCTGCATCATGGGAAGCGGCCGACGTAATGACACGTACTTCGGTGCAGGCGGATCTCGCACTTCTTGACGGCGATGACTCGATGTCGGCAACAGGGGATGTCGGTTTCCCCCTGATGGTGCCTCTGGACAGTTCCGGTGCTCCCGACCTCGAGGTACCCGGCTTCGGGACGTTCGGCCCTGGGACGTACGACGCGCTCGATGCGACACGGCCTGACGAGGGGAGTGTCCCCCCGGGCACTCCTGGTGTCACCGCGCGTGCTCTGACCGACCTGACGGCGGCTACGCAGCGTCCCGTCGAGGGAACCCTGTTCGCTCCTCTCGGTGAACTCACACCCTCCTCGCCCTTCGGCTCGCGCACGAGCCCCATCACAGGTCAAGCGGACGAATTCCATACGGGTCAGGACTTCTCGGCGCCGTGCGGTACCGCCGTCTATGCTGCGGACGCCGGGATTGTCCGCGCCGTCGGCTGGCACCCGTGGGGTGGCGGAAACCGCGTGGAAGTGGATCACGGCAACGGTCTCATCACGACTTACAACCATTTGCTGGGGATCTCGGCTGAGCTGGGCGACGTGGTCAACGGCGGCGACCAGCTCGCCGAAGTCGGGACCAGCGGATCCTCGACGGGATGCCATCTCCATTTCGAGACGATCCTCGACGGCGAGCACGTGAACCCCGTGCAGTGGAAGCTGGTCGTCGCGAGCCATACCCCGAGCGTCGGCGTGATGAAGGACTACACACCCGGAGGCTCGGCTACCTCTGCCATACCGGCATGGGCGCAATCCACCACGCGATCGGACCAGGCTCTGCCTGCCGGTGCGGAGGCCCTACCGCTCTTCCCGGGCTCCTCCGGGATCAGCGCAGCAGCGCCGGGCGGGCTGCTCGGTGCCCTCCTGAGTCAGCAGTCCAGTACCCCGGTCCTCTCAGAACCAGCCGTTGGCACTGCGGGCGGACCATCCGCGAGGCCCGACGCCGCGCCTCGAACGACGTCGGACTCCACGGTGGAGCCGACGAAGCCCGGGTCCAAGCCGTCGAAGCCGACGAAGACTCCTGAGGCGGAGAAGCCCGGGTCCAAGCCGACGAAGACTCCTGAGGCGGAGAAGCCCGGGTCCAAGCCGACGAAGACTCCTGAGGCGGAGAAGCCCGGGTCCAAGCCGACGAAGACTCCTGAGGCGGAGAAGACTGGGTCCAAGCCGTCGAAGACTGTTGAGGCGGGTAAGACTGAGGCGGAGAAGCCCGGGTCCAAGCCGACGAAGACTCCTGAGGCGGAGAAGCCCGGGTCCAAGCCGACGAAGACTCCTGAGGCGGAGAAGCCTGGGTCCAAGCCGACGAAGACTGTTGAGGCGGGTAGGACTGAGGCGGAGAAGCCCGAACCGAAGCCTGAACCGACGAGCGCCCCGAAGGCTGAGCCCGAGGCCGAGGTGACGCCCGTACAGGCTCCGACGGAGCCCGTACCGGTTCCCGAACCGGTCGTCGTTCCGGAGCCGGTCGTCGTGGAAGCCGAAGCGGATGCCTCGTGCGAGGTCGACCCAGCGGCGGTGGCGGAAGGTACGCCCCAGCCCGTGGAGCCGATGGCGAATGCGGGGACGGGGGTCGTGGCTCCTGTATCGACGGTGCCCGCAGCAGGCGAGAATGCGGGCGAGACACCCCTGTGCGGTGACGTTGCGGTAGCCGGTGACGCCGCGGCCGGCAACGACCCCGCGCAGGATCCCGAACCGGCACCGCTGCCGGGTATCCCGCAAGAGATCGGCGTCGCGCCTCGCGACGAAGGGTGATCCGGTAGGGCTTTGGTCGACCGGGGTGCACGACTGTATTCTCCTGAATTCCAGTGCCAACGGGGCGAGCCGCGCCTTAGGCTGTGAGACGTGGACGATGACGTCCCGCACACGTAGAGCCCAAGGAGTTCGACAATGACTGTTTATGCTCAGCCCGGCGAGAACGGGTCGAAGGTTTCCTTCAGGTCGAGGTACGAGAACTGGATCGGTGGCGAGTGGGTTCCGCCGCAGAAGGGTCAGTACTTCGAGAACATCTCGCCCGTGACGGGCAAGGCCTTCTGCGAGGTGGCCAGGGGGACGGCCGAGGACATCGAGCTGGCTCTCGACGCCGCACACAAGGCCGCCCCGGGATGGGGCAGGACGTCGGTCGCGGAGCGCGCGGCAGTCCTCAATCGGATCGCGGATCGCATGGAGGAGAATCTCGAACTCCTCGCAGTCGCGGACACCTGGGACAACGGCAAGCCGATCAGGGAAACCCTTGCCGCGGATATTCCATTGGCCATCGACCACTTCCGCTATTTCGCAAGTGCCGTGCGCGCCCAGGAGGGACGACTGTCCCAGCTCGACGAGGACATGACGGCATACCACTACCACGAGCCCTTGGGTGTCGTAGGGCAGATCATCCCCTGGAACTTCCCGATCCTCATGGCCACCTGGAAGCTCGCACCGGCCATCGCCGCAGGAAACGCCGTCGTGCTCAAGCCTGCCGAGCAGACACCGGCGTCGATCCTCGTCCTGGTGGAACTGCTGGGCGACCTGCTCCCGGCGGGCGTGCTGAACGTGGTCAACGGCTTCGGAGTGGAAGCAGGCAAGCCGCTCGCCTCGAGCAAGCGGATCCGCAAGATCGCGTTCACCGGTGAGACGACGACCGGCAGGCTCATCAGCCAGTACGCGAGCCAGAATCTGATTCCGGTCACGCTGGAACTCGGCGGCAAGAGTCCCAACATCTTCTTCGCCGATGTCGCGGACAGCAATGACTCCTTCTACGACAAGGCCCTCGAAGGCTTCGCGCTCTTCGCGTTGAACCAGGGTGAGGTCTGCACCTGCCCGTCACGCGCGCTCGTCCAGGGGTCCATCTACGACTCCTTCATGGCCGACGCGATAGCCCGCGTGGAGAAGATGGTGCAGGGGAATCCGCTGGATACCGAGACACAGGTGGGCGCGCAGGCCTCCAACGACCAGCTGGAGAAGATCCTCTCCTACATGGACATCGGTCGGCAGGAGGGCGCGAAGGTGCTGATTGGCGGCGAGCGGAACATGCTCGACGGCGATCTCGCCGAGGGGTTCTACGTCAAGCCAACGGTGTTCGAGGGGTCGAACAGGATGCGCGTCTTCCAGGAGGAGATCTTCGGCCCCGTCGTGTCCGTGACGCGATTCGACGACTACGCGGAAGCGATGGAGATCGCCAACGACACGCTGTACGGGCTGGGAGCCGGTGTGTGGTCCAGGAACGGGAATGTGGCGTACCGCGCGGGTCGCGAGATCCAGGCGGGTCGGGTCTGGGTGAACAACTACCACGCCTACCCGGCGGGAGCGGCGTTCGGTGGCTACAAGTCCTCCGGCATCGGCCGTGAGAACCACGCCATGATGCTCGATCATTACCAGCAGACCAAGAACCTGTTGGTCAGCTACTCGGAATCCAAGCTCGGCTTCTTCTAGTCGATGAGGACTCCATGACCGTCGAGGCATCCGTGACCATCCCGGGGGAGACATTCTCCCGGGTTGCGCTCACCGGCAGCGCGGTCGAGCTGCTGGACAAGCTGTGGCTCGTCCACGGGCCCCTGATGTTCCACCAGTCCGGCGGGTGCTGCGACGGGTCGTCCCCGATGTGTTATCCGGCGGGCGAGTTCATCACGGCCGAGGCGGACATCCTGCTCGGTGTCCTCGACATCTCCGCGGACGGGCCGGGCGACGACGGCGCCCGGCTCATCGAGTTCTGGATGTCGCGGGAGCAGTTCGAGTACTGGCGTCATACGCACCTGACCATCGACGTCGTACCGGGCCGGGGCAGCGGCTTCTCCGTCGAGGCGCCGGAGGGCAAACGGTTCCTGATCCGGTCCCGTCTGATGGAGTAGGTGTGCCACGGTCTCGATCATTCGTTCAGCAGGACTCCGGCGGACATGCCCGCCGGAGTCCTGCCGGTCGAGGACTGTCCCGGCATCGTCAGCGGGGCGGCATCAGTGTGTCAGCTCTGTCTCGTGCGGCACATGATCGAGTGGTTCGATCTGGAAGGTGCAGTGGTCGATACCGACCTCGAAGTGCTCACTCACGCACTCCTGGAGCTGGTCGAGCACAGTATGGGCGGAGCCGTTGCGGTAGCAGGCGTCGTCGACGACGACGTGCGCGGTCAGGACCGGGAGACCGGTGGCGATCTGCGTGATGTGGAGATCGTGGACGTCGCGCACGTGCGGTAGGCGGGACAGGTGCGAGCGCACGTCGTCGAGGTCGATCCCGGCGGGAGTGGACTCGAGCAGGACGTCGATGGTCTCGCGCAGCAACGTGATGGTTCTCGGGATGATCAGGGCGCCGATGAGCAGGGCCACGAGAGCGTCCGCCCGCATCCAGCCGGTCAGGGTGATCACGATGGCTGCGACAATGACGGCCAAGGAGCCGAGCGCATCGTTGAGTACCTCGAGGAACGCGGCCCTCAGGTTGAAAGTGGCCGCCCGATGCCGTGACAGGAGACCCAATGCAGCGAGGTTCCCGGCGAGGCCGATGACTCCGAAGACGATCAGCTCCGGCGCCGCGACGTCCTCCGGGGTGATGAGTCGGCTGACCCCTTCCACCAGCACATAGGCGCCGACCGCGAGGAGAAATGCGGCCTGCAGCAGTGCGGCAATCACTTCTGCCCGGCGGAAGCCCCAGGAGCGGCGCGGTGTCGCCGGGCGGATGGCGAGTGTCGCAGCGCCGAGCGCCATCGCCAGCCCTGCGGCGTCGGTCAGCACGTGGACGGAATCGAAGAGCAGGGCAAGGCTTCCCGTCCACACGGCGCCGACGATCTGCAGCACGAAGACGACGAGGGTGATCGCGAAAGCACCAGCCAGTGGTTTCCGTCCCGGTGATCCAGGTGATCCAGGTGACGCCGGTGAGGAGGAGTGCCGGTGAGCTGCCATATATCGAGAGTACAGCTCCGGCTGAACCATGATGGGATCGCCCGGCACTCTTGTTGCACGGTG
This sequence comes from Arthrobacter echini, assembly GCF_004803505.1. Lineage (GTDB taxonomy): Bacteria > Actinomycetota > Actinomycetes > Actinomycetales > Micrococcaceae > Arthrobacter_D > Arthrobacter_D echini. The sequence continues at coordinate 135,838 of NZ_SSWH01000006.1, read as the reverse complement.
TGCAAAATTTGTCGTATTCTAGGGCAGTGCTGAAAGCCACCAACCGCCTCGGATCCCTGGGCCGTCGTGAACAGAATAAGATCGACACCCGTCGGGCCATTGCGGATGCAGCGTTCGACCTCGCCCGAAACGTGGGACCCGGGGCCTTCACCGTGGACCAGATCACGGAGCGGGCCGGGGTGTCCCGGCGCACGTTCTTCAACTATTTTCCCAGCGCACAGGATGCCCTCACCGTACGGATGGACCTCTTCATCGACCGGATCCTGAGTACCTTCGAGAGGCTGCCCCGCGATGAACCCCTGTTCGACACGATCATCCGCGCCTTCGCCGAGACCACGGGGATGGAGGGGCTGTCCCAGCACGGCGAACTCTTCCGCATGGCGGACGCCGACCCGGACCTGCTGCGGGCCCAGCTGCATTCATGGGAACGCGCCGAGGCGAGGATCGCGGAGGCGCTGCGGATCAGATTCGGGTCCACTGCCTCTCAGCTGTACCTCACAGCGCTGGTCGGCTGCGTGATGTCCTGCACCAAGACGGCGATGCGGGACTGGGCTGTACATACTCCGGCGTCGGCGCCGGATTCGGGCAAGCAGCTCGAAGCTCGCATCCTCGCTGTGCTGACGATGCTCCGGGACGGGTTCGCCGATCCCGGTCTGCGTATCGCTCCCGATCCGCCGGATCCCGGTTCCTGAAACCACCCCCCCCGCTTCGCCTGTTCTCCCGTTCTGTCCCTTCTCATCCTGCAAGGATCACTCCATGGCTTTTCTGCTCTATCGGCTCGGCTCTTTCGCGTATCGGAGGCGATGGTGGGTCGTCTCCGCCTGGCTGGCTGTGCTGCTCGCCGTCGGCGGGTCGGCGATCGCCTTCTCCGGGACCCTGACGAACAACTTCTCCATCCCCGGCACAGAGTCCCAGCGCATCACGGATCGCCTCAGGGACGAACTTCCCGAGGCCGTGGGCGGTACGGGCACAGTGGTCTTCACGACGGACGACGGCTCGGAGTTCTCCACGGAGCAGCAGGAGGAGGTGCAGTCGGCACTCACTTCGATCTCGGACTTCGACGGGGTCCGAGGCGTCGTCGATCCCTTCGAGGTCGCAGCGCAGGTGGATTCGGCTCGCGAGGAGATCGAGTCCGGACGCACGGAACTCGAGGCCAGCGAGGAACAGCTCACGAGTGGTGAGGAGCAACTCGCCCAGGGGCAGGCACAGCTCGACGAGCAGCGCGAGGAGTTCGAGAGCAACCGCGATCGACTCCCTGCAGCGCGGGAAGCGGCCACGGAGGACCAGCTCGAAGAGGCGCAGGCCGAACTCGATGCGAGCCAGGCCGAGTTGGAGACCGGCCGCGAACAGTTCGAGTCCGGCACGGCCGAGCTCGATCGCGCCCAGCGGCAACTCGATGCCACCTCCGGAGTGAGCCTGCTGTCCGACGACCGATCAGCAGCAGTGGCCAATGTCCAATTCGATCAGCAGATCAACAGCGTCTCACCGGAACTTCGCGAACAGGTGCAGGAGACGGCGACTCAGGCGGAGTCGGCAGGTGTCACGGTCGACTTCAGCCAGGAGATCGTCGAGGACATCGGCGGCATCGCCGGTGCCGCCGAGTTCGTCGGCCTGGCCGTCGCCGCGCTCGTCCTGATCCTGATGCTCGGCACCCTTGTCGCAGCCGGGCTTCCGCTCCTGATGGCCATCGTCGGCGTCGGCGTGGGCGTGGGGATCACCTTCGCCCTCTCCGGTGTCATCGAGATGAACAGCATCTCTCCCGTTTTGGCGCTCATGCTCGGGCTGGCGGTCGGTATCGACTACTCGCTGTTCATCGTCAATCGTCACCGGACCCAGTTGCTGCGCGGGATGGAGCTGCGGGAGTCCATTGCACGAGCCACGGGAACTGCGGGCAACGCGGTTCTCTTCGCCGGCATCACCGTCGTCGTGGCCCTCGCAGCACTGGCCGTACCCGGTCTGCCGTTCCTGACGATCATGGGACTTGCTGCCGCCGGTACTGTCGCGGTTGCGGTGCTGGTCGCGCTCAGCCTGACCCCCGCCCTGCTCGCCGTCATCGGTCCCAGGATCGTGTCGAAGCGTCGCTGGGCCCGGGGAGACGGTGGAAAGCACTCGGCCACCGCACCTGCCCCCGGTCAGGATCCGACGGAAGCTGCGGACGAGCGTGCTGCCAGTGGGGCGGGCTGGGGTGGGATCGCCACCCGGAAGCCGATTCTGACGGTCCTCGCCGGTGTCGTGCTGCTCGGAGTCATCGCCATTCCGACCGCGCAGCTGCGTGTGGGACTGCCCGACGGCGGTTCCGAACCCGCTGATTCGACGGCCTTCCAGGCCTACAACACGGTCGGTGAGCGGTTCGGTGAGGGGACGAACGGTCCGCTGATCGTCGTCGGGTCCTTCCCGGAGACCGAGGACGACGCCGAGCTGACGGAACTTCAGCTCGACGTCAATGACCTCCTGCTGGACGTGCCCGGCGTGGCAGCTTCCGTCCCGGCCACTCTCAGCGAGGACGGTCGTACCGGGATCTTCCAGGTGATCCCGGAGGAGGGGCCCTCGAGCGAGAGCACCGAGAATCTGGTGCGGGACCTGCGGTCGGCCTCCGACAGCTTCGAGGACGAGACCGGTGTGCCGATCGCTGTCACCGGGCAGACCGCCGCCAATATCGACGTTTCGGAGAAGCTCGTTGAGGCCCTGCCGATCTACCTCGGCATCGTCGTGGGGCTGTCCCTGATCCTGCTGCTGCTGGTCTTCCGCTCCATCCTGGTGCCGATCATCGCGACCGGTGGCTTCCTGCTCTCGCTGCTGGCCAGCTTCGGAGCGACGGTGGCCATCTACCAGTGGGGCTGGCTCGGAAGCATCTTCGCGGTGACCAATCCGGGTGCCATCCTGAGCTTCCTGCCCATCATCCTGATCGGCGTGCTCTTCGGTCTCGCGATGGACTACCAGATGTTCCTGGTCTCCGGTATGCGTGAGGCTTTCGTCCATGGGGCCGAGGCCAAGGCGGCTGTCCGCATCGGGTTCAGCCATGGTGCGCGAGTGGTCACGGCTGCCGCCGTCATCATGGTGTCCGTGTTCGCGGGCTTCGTGTTCTCCGAGCTGACCATGGTCCGGCCCATCGGGTTCGGGCTCGCGTTCGGAGTCCTCGTGGACGCCTTCGTGGTACGGATGACAGTCATCCCTGCGGCCATGTACCTGCTGGGCAGGCGTGCCTGGTGGCTGCCGGCCTGGCTGGAGCGGATCCTGCCGGATGTCGACGTCGAGGGTGCGAAGCTGGAGCGCGAGAAACCCGCGATCCCGGCGAGCGAGGACGAGGCAGAGCTGGAGCGCGGGGAGAAGGTCGCCGTCTAGGACCTGCGACAGTGCCCGGGCACCTCGAGTACCCGGGCACTGTCTTCTACCTCGGTAGTGGGATGTCCAGTTCCGGTCGCGTCATCAGCCAAGAGCTCGCCGTGGCCTCGGTCTCGAAGTAGCCCACGGGGAAGGGCGGCTGGTACAGCTCGACGTACAGCTCGATCAGCGGCTGGTCGAGGACGGACGGACCCACAAGGGCGACGGCGGAGAGTGGTGCCCGCTTCGCGAAGTAGGCCAGGGCAGCCTGGCTCAGCGACGCCATGCCATTGAGCAGCATCAGCAGGTGGACGCGACGCCGGGGCAGGGCTGACTCGATATCGGCGGTCAGGAGAGCCCCGTCGGAGTGGTGGAGCACGATGGCGGGCGCCCACGTCACGCGTACCAGCGTCCCCTGCTCCACGGTCACCGTGTACCGCGACTCTGCCCCCATGGCCATCGCCTCCTGCCAAGGAGTCTAGTGATCTTCGCGCACCATGCGCACACCACCGCCGGACATATTCACCGAATTGTGTTGCGTGGACTGGGAGCACGAAACCAGGGCGGTATGCCTGCGGATCTGGTGGAGGCGGGTGCCTCCTTCGTTGCCGTCGACCGGCGAGACGCCGGACGCGTTGCAGCAGTTCTCTCGGAGGGCGCCGACCTGCTGGTCGACTGCCTGGCCTTCACCCGCGCGGACGCGGACATCGTGATGCCGCATCTTGCGGGTGTCGGCTCGACGGCGTTGCTCTCGAGCAAAGCCGTCTACGTGCGTCATCGCGAACCGCCTCGGTCATCAGTGGAGTGAGGAGCTGGTGCCGTCCACCGTCGGGACGCTCGGGTCCACGCCCTGGGATGCGGTCTCGCCGATCCTCCTCGATCTCGCCGCTGCCACCGACCTGGGCTACCGGCCGGTGGGGACCTATGCCACCACGGTGCGCCCCACCGTCGACTGGCTGGTGGCGGAGGCCGGTGAGCGCGGGGTCGCGGCGATGCAGCAGACGGGCTTCTTCGAGGACTCCTTCGACTACGACGCAGAGGACCGGTTCCTGGCGGCACGGTCCTGAAGACGCACCACATGAACGAGGGCGGACCCGTACGGATCCGCCCTCGTTCATGTGGTGCTGCTGATCGGTGCCCTATTCCTGGTAGAGCTTCCTAATAGAGCGCAGCCTCGGACTCGGTGGCCGGAGTGTGGCCGTGTCCGAGGTTGGACGCCAGCTTCGCGCCGAGGTCGGCGTCCACATTGGTCCAGTACTGAATGGCCCGAGCACGGATGTCCTCGCTCTGAACGCCTCCGACGGCGCCGCTGATGGTCTCGAGGAAGCGCGCGCGCTGGGCGTCGTCGAACACCTCGCGGTAGAGCGTCCCGGCCTGGCCGAAGTCGTCGTCCTCGGCGTGCAGAGAGTGCGCTGCGTACACGAGCTCGCCGTCGTTCTCCCAGCCGCCGTGCGCACCGTACTGAGCAGGGTCAGCCGCGGGGCCGCCGAGCGAGTTCGGTGCGTACACCGGCTTCGACGCGGAGTCGAAGTGATAGCGCGCCGCGCCGTCCTTCGAGTAGCTCCGTACCTCGTTCTTCGGGCTGTTCACGGGCAGCTGCGCGTGGTTGGTGCCCACGCGGTAGCGGTGGGCGTCCGCGTAGGAGAAGATACGGGCCTGCAGCATGCGGTCAGGGCTCGCGGCGATACCGGGCACGAAGTTCGACGGCGCGAAGGCGGCCTGCTCGATCTGCGCGAAGTAGTTCTCCGGGTTCCGGTTCAGCGTGAGTGTGCCGACGGGGATCAGCGGGTAGTCCTTCTGCGACCAGGTCTTCGTCACGTCGAACGGGTTGAAGCGGTAGTCCTTCGCGTCGTCGTACGGCATGATCTGGACCTTGAGGTCCCAGCTCGGGTGGTTGCCCTTGGCGATGTTCTCCGAGAGATCCCGCAGGTGGTAGTCGGAGTCGGCCCCGGCCAGCAGTTCGGCCTCCTCGCCGGTCAGCGTCTCGTGGCCCTGATTGGTCTTGAAGTGGTACTTGACCCAGAACTTCTCGTCGGCCTCGTTGATCCACATGTAGGCGTGCGAACCGTAGCCGTTCATGGTGCGCCAGGACGCAGGGATCCCGCGATCGCCCATCAGCCACGTCACCTGGTGAGCCGATTCAGGGCTGAGCGTCCAGAAGTCCCACTGCATGTCCGCGTCGCGCAGGTGGGTACCGGGGAGCCGCTTCTGCGACCGGATGAAGTCGGGGAACTTGATGCCGTCCCGGATGAAGAACACCGGGGTGTTGTTGCCCACGAGGTCGTAGTTGCCCTCGGAGGTGTAGAACTTCAGTGCGAAGCCACGGGGGTCGCGCCAGGTGTCGGGGGAACCCTGCTCGCCGGCCACGGTGGAGAAGCGGAGGAGGGTCTCCGTCGTCGTGCCCTGCTGGAAGAGCGCGGCGCGGGTGTACATGCTGACGTCCTCGGTGGTCTCGAAGACACCGAAGGCTCCACCGCCCTTGGCGTGGACCACGCGCTCGGGGACGCGCTCGCGGTTGAACTGGGCGAGCTTCTCGATGAGGTAGTGATCGGTCAGCGGGATGGCTCCGTCGCGGCCGATGACGGACGAGTTGGCGTCGTCGATGACCGGTGCGCCGGACTGCGTGGTGGTGAAGTTCTCGGACATGGTGCTCCTTTTCCTTTTCGGGGATCTGGTTACGGGTGGCTGGGGGCTGCGGTTCGGCAGGTGTCGCAGATGCCCTGATAGAGGACTTCCGCGATCTCGATGGTCATCTGCCGGGCGCCGGGCGACCAGTCGGGGGTGAGGCAGGGCGCGTGACCCACGGCGCAGTCCACGTCCTCGATCCGACCGCAGCCCGTACAGACGGCGTGGTGGTGGTTGTCTCCCACCCGCGTCTCGTAGCGTGCGGGGGAGTGCGGTGTGTCGATGCGGCGCAGCAGGCCGATGCCGGTCAGGTCGGCCAGGATCACGTAGACGGACTGCACGGTGATGTACGGCAGATCCGTCCTGACGGCGACGGCGACGTCATCGGCCGTGGCATGGGGGATGGCGTGGACGGCAGCCAGCACACCGAGTCGCTGGCGCGTCACGCGCCGGTCGCGGGAGCGCAGGGCCACTGACCAGAGGGACTCCTGTGTCCCCGGAGTCGTGGCTGTCTGTGTCATGGACCCAGTCAAGCAGTAAATCTGAGAAGTTCATAATAAGTCGGGCGGTGTCTCGTCGTGCTGATCAGTACCGTAGGAGACGTGAACCTCATCGAGCGCGGCTGGGCGTGGCTGCTGGACTATGCGTACGTCGGCTACTGGCAGGTGCGCGGCTTCCTCGTCAGGGATGATCCTGCCCAGTACCTCGTGCCGGTTCCGGGGGCTCCGCAGGGCCTGGCCCCCGTGCTGCTGATCCCCGGAGTGTACGAGACCTGGCAGTTCATGAGACCCGTGGCCGATCATCTCCACCGTGCCGGGCACCGGGTCCATGTGGTGCAGAGGCTCGGATACAACCGGGGGACGGTTCCGGCCATGGCAGAGCTCGCAGCCGAGTACCTCGACCGGCACGGGCTCACCGGCGTGGTCCTCGTCACGCACAGCAAGGGGGGGCTGATCGGCAAGTTCCTGCTGACCATGCCGAGTTCCGCACCCCGGATCGCGCGTCTGGTGGCGATCAACGCGCCGTTCTCGGGCTCCATCTACGCCAATTTCTTCCTCCTGCCCAGCATCCGCGCATTCTCCCCGCGCAACACCATCCTGAAGACCCTGCGAGCCAACAGGGCACTGAATGGACGCATCACCTCGATCTACGGCCGGTTCGATCCCCACATTCCCGGCGGAAGCTTCATGGAGGGCGCCCGCAACGTCCGACTCGAGACGATGGGTCACTTCCGGCCCATCGCCGATCCACGGGTACTGCAGGAGATCGACCGCGCGATCGAGGCGGCCGAGCACGACGCCGGCTGAGGTGGCACGGACGCCGCCCGAGCGGCGCGGGACCACGACCTTCCCGAGATGACACAAATTACCGCTTCACGGCAGGTGGACCGGTCATATCTGCCATGTCGAGGAGAGAGCGGGGCGATTGCCGCGCCTTGGTAGCCGATTGAGACGGAGCCGACGCGTCCCAACGAGATCGGCATGCACCGTCTCGCCTTCTCGGTCGACGACATCGAGCAAGCGGTCGAGATCGCCGCACGGCACGGCTGTCACCCGCTGCGCGACGTCGCGACGTACGGGGACGTCTACAAGCTCACCTATCTCCGTGGTCCCAGTGGGATCATCGTGATGTTCGCCGAAGATCTGACGAAGGCCTGACCGATGAATCGGCTGAGGAACTCGGCGTCAGGCGTCGTCGCGCAGCAGCGCGACGGGCGTTCGAACTGGCACTGAGCAGCCACCGTCGAGACCTGCCGAGCCTCCCCGACTGTTGCTACAGCGAATCAAAGCGCCGTTAGACTTCTCCCGTGCCCAGACTGCTCGCCGACATCACGCCACTGCGCGAGAGTCCGGCGTTCCGCAGGCTCTACATCGGCACGGCGCTCTCGGCCATCGGCACCCAATTGACCATCGTGGCGGTGAGCCTGCAGATCTACGCGCTCACGCAGTCCACCCTCAGTGTCGGCCTGCTCAGCCTCTTCGCGCTCGTCCCCCTCGTGGTGGCAGGGCTCTACGGCGGGGCGATCGCCGACGCACTGGACCGGCGCAAGGTGGCCCTGTGGTCCGGCCTCGCGCTCTGGGGCACCACCACGGCCATCGCACTCCAGGCCTGGGCCGGCGTCGACAGCGTCGGGCTGCTCTACGCGCTGATCGCCGTCCAGTCGGGGGCCGCGGGCATCAACCAGCCCACGCGGAGCTCCATCATCCCGCGGCTGGTCCGCCCGGCGCTGCTGCCGGCGGCCAATGCGCTGAGCATGATCACGTTCGGGCTCGCCTTCACCATCGGACCCTTGCTCGCGGGTGTGCTCGTGGCGCAGGTGGGCTACGCCTGGACGTACACGGTCGACGTCGTCACCTTCACCTTCGCGCTGTGGGCGGTCTACCGGCTCCCGCCGCTGCCGCCGGAGGGCCCGACGCGAAGGGCCGGGCTGGCCACCGTGCTCGAGGGGTTCCGCTTCCTCGGAACCCGCCCGAACATCCGCATGACGTTCATCCTCGACCTCATCGCCATGATCACCGCCCAGCCCAGGGCCCTGCTGCCGGCCGTCGGGGCCGTGCTGATCGGTGGTGGCGAACTCACCGTCGGTATCCTGCTGGCCTCCGGTGCGTTCGGATCCGTGCTGGCCGGATTGTTCTCGGGGCCACTGGGGCACATCCACAGACAGGGTCAGGCCGTGATCTGGTCCATCGTGGGGTGGGGCTCCTCCGTGGCGGGCTTCGGTGCCGTCGTCGTCATGGCGGGATCGTCGTCCCTGCCCGCCCTCGAGGGCGAACTGTCACCGTGGGTCGTTCCCGCGGCGGCCTGCCTGGTCCTCTCGGGCATCGCCGACTCGATCAGCAGCGTCTTCCGCAACACCATCCTCCAGTCCGCGACGCCGGATGCCATGCGCGGACGGCTGCAGGGCGTCTTCATCGTCGTCGTCGCCGGTGGTCCGCGGCTCGGGGACCTGGTGGCCGGCGGTCAGGCCGCGTGGCTGGGCGAGGGCTGGACCGCCGTCGTCGGTGGTCTCGCATGCGTGGTGCTGGTGCTCGCCGTCGCCCGGTGGCAGCCGGGCTTCTCCCGGTACGATTCCCGTCACCCCGAGCCCTGATCACGCAGGCACCGGGCCGGGCGTCTCTCAGCGAGCGTGAAGCTCCACCCCGTACCATGGATGAACCAGGCCCGTTCGATCCGCCGCTGTACGTGACGGCCCGGACCGAGGCCTCCATCCTGCAAGGAGTAAGCAGTGCACAATCATTTCAACGGTGCCAAGACGGCGTTGTTGTTCGGTGCCCTGATGGGCATCTTCCTCGTCTTCGGCGCGGTCATCGCCGGAGCCACCGGCAGTTCGATGTTCATCTGGCTCTTCGCCCTGTTCGGCGTCGGATCGATCGCCTACAGCTACTGGAACAGCGACAAGATCGCCATCCGCAGCATGCGCGCCGTCGAGGTCTCGGAGCAGCAGGCACCGGCGATGTACCGGATCGTCCGCGAGCTCAGCTCGCGGGCGGGCAAGCCCATGCCGCGGCTGTACGTCTCGCCGACCAACGCGCCCAACGCGTTCGCCACCGGGCGCAACCCGGAGAACTCCGCGGTGTGCTGCACGCAGGGCATCCTGCGGCTGCTCGACGAGCGCGAGCTGCGCGGCGTCCTCGGCCATGAGCTCATGCACGTGTACAACCGCGACATCCTCACCGGGTCCATTGCGGCCGCCGTCGCCGGGGTCATCACGTCCGTGGCGCAGATCTTCGCCTTCACCGGCATGCTGGGCGGCAACCGGAACCAGGGCGGCAACCCCATCGCCGCGCTGCTTCTGGCCATCCTCGCCCCGTTGGCCGCAGGTCTCATCCAGACCGCCATCGGCCGTACAAGGGAGTTCGACGCCGACGAGGACGGCGCCGTTCTCACCGACGATCCGCTGGCCCTCGCCTCGGCGCTGCGCAAGCTCGAGAGCGGAACCCAGCGCGCTCCGCTGCCGCAGGATCAGAAGCTCGTCAACACCTCCCACCTCATGATCGCCAACCCGTTCAAAGGCGGCGGTATGAGCAAGCTGTTCGCCACGCACCCGCCCATGAACGAGCGCATCGCGCGGCTCGAGGGCATGGCCGGCCGGCCCCTGCGCTGATTCGCTCGAACTGACGACGGCGGTCCCACCTCGTGCGGTGGGGCCGCCGTCGTCGTTCCGGGAGCACGGGTCAGCGCATGTTCACGAACCTCTAACGGGTGGTTGCCTAGTGCCGGGGGTGCTGAGAACCCCTAGTTTCCGGGCTTCACGGTGTTGTGCATGATGGGCCGGAAGTGGTGCTTTGCGGACCTCCTGCGGACTAACTGCGGACCGAGAAGGGCTGCGCTATCGATCTACGTAGCCTCTCTTGCGCCCGATTACTCACGCCTACACGAGCAAGAAGAAGCGCCCCACCTTTGCGAGATGGGGCGCCTTGAGCACGAACTCTAGCTCGTCCTTGAGTGAGCCGATATGATTGAATTGTAGGCCTGTGACAGGTCCAGCAAGTTGTAACGAGTATTCGAGTCCTCGACCTCGTCAAGAATTGCTTTCAAGAGTGCATTACGCGCTTCCAGTCTTATGTCTTCCGTAGCCATGATTTCCCCAGTGGTAGTTCGAATAGATAATAGCCATGCATTCAGATGGACTAGACCGCTTCCATCTTGTTTGTTTTCGTTAGGTCATCCCTCACATTGTCGAGGTCTACCTCAATTTCTTGACCCTTCATTGAGACTACAATTCGCACATCATCCGCGCCAGCTGCATTTAGGTAACGGAGGAGCGTCTGTAGGAGCATGTTTTCGGATCGCTCAAGCTTCGAAACCACACCCTGCGTGCTATCCATGTTTTGGGCTAGTTCTGTCTGGGTCAGATTCGCAGCGTCACGAATCATCGCTAGCTGCATCTTGTAAGTGCGATCATTCTCGCGATTCCCAGCGCGTATGGCCGCGACTCTTGCAGCTATATCAGGGTTTTGCAACGCCGCATCAATCTGCTCATTTCCGCGACGGAAGTTCATTGGTTCCATCATTTTTCTCCTCCTGTTCGCGATACCACGCCTGTATGGCTACCTTCGCTCGATCTTCCACTGAATTGTAGAAAATGTCGCCTATGTTTGATTTGTCTCCGGAGAACAGGGCCACCACCACTGTGTCTTTGTGTTCAGGAGGAAACCAGGCTATGACTCGCACCGCCAGCCCTTTGACATATGGGTGTGACACTCTCCACACCGTGTGAGCCTTGCACTGTCGCACAATCTTGAAGGTCGCAGATTCCTCAGTTGGCTCACCGTCTAAGCTACTCAGTTCCCCTAGGGCCGCAATGATAAAGGAATAGACCTCGGCGTCACGCTCCTTGCCCTGCCCTGCTGCCCCTTTGTAGCGGTCCAACATCCTCTGAAAACTCTCGGGCCACTGAACCTCCATGACGTAAATATAGCCTAAAAGTCATATGCATACAAGAGGTACGGGCGCAGTCGTGACACAACGCACGGAGCTCGCCTGCGACCGATTTTTGCTGATCTGCCGCAAGCAAGACCCTCTCAATGCTGTGGAAAAACCGGCTGTCGAGGGCTGTCTGACTAGGCGAAACGTGTATTTTTCCTGTGTGTGTAAGCACTCCGAGGCAGAATCCGAATGCTTCAAGTTGGCTGAAGGCGCATACGGCCCTCGGTGTAGGGCGGTCGTTGTCACGCGGCCTGCGTCCGGTTCTGGCCCTGCCGAAGAGTCAGATCCGTTCGCTGGTGGTCAAGTCCCTGGTGGTGGTGTAGCGGTTGGTGGTCCTTCTGGTGTTGGTTGTGGTTAGGCGCTGAGTTCGAGGGCGGGTTGGTCGGTTACCTCGTTTCCGGTGTCGGGTACGGGGGTGAGCCGGCTCTTGGTGAGGATGTCGAGGCCGAGGTAGGGGCGTCGTTTGAGCCCATTCATCGGTCTGCTCGGCCAGGACCGCGCCGACGAGCCGGATGATCGCGTCGCGGTTGGGGAAGATCCCGACGCTGTCGGTGCGACGGCGGATCTCTCTGTTGAGTCGTTCGTTGGGGTTGTTGGACCAGATTTGTTGCCAGAGGCCTTCGGGGAACCCGGTGAAGGCCAGGATGTCCGCCCTCGCACCATCGAGGTGCTCGTGCGCGTCAGGGAGCTTGTCCTCGACGTAGTCCAGCAGCCGATCGAACTGGGCGTGCACGGCGCCGGCGTCGGGTTGGTCGTAGACACTGTGCAGCATCGCTTTGACGGCCGGCCACAGGCTCTTCGGTGTCACCGACATGAGGTTCGCCGCGTAGTGGGTGCGGCAGCGCTGCCAGGCGGCCCCGGGCAGATTCGCGGCGATCGCCTCCACCAGCCCGGTGGGCGTCGGAGGTGACCAGGCGGACCCCGGTCAGTCCCCGGGCCACCAGGTCGGCGAAGAACGTGTTCCACGCCGCCCCGGTCTCGGAGGTGGCCACCCGGACGCCGAGGACTTCCCGGCGCCCGTTAGCGTTGACGCCGGTCGCGACGAGGACGACGGTGTTGATGACCCGCCCGCCTTCGCGGACCTTCATCGTCAACGCGTCCGCGGTGTGAGAACGTGAATGGGCCGGCATCACCGAGGGGTCGGTACCGGAACTCGTCGACGAGCTGGTCCAGGTCCGTGGCCATGCGGGAGACCTGGGACTTGGAGAGCGCGTTGATGCCCAACGTCTTGACGAGCTTGTCCATCCGGCGGGTACTGACACCGGCGAGGTAGCAGCCCGCGACGACGGTGATCAGCGCGGTCTCGGTCCGTTTCCTACGCTCGAGCAACCAGTCCGGGAAGTAGGTACCGGATCGGAGCTTCGGGACAGCGACATCGATCGTGCCGGCCCGGGTGTCCAGGTCGCGGTGCCGGTAGCCGTTGCGTTGAGCGACTCGGTCCAGGCTGGGCTTGCCCCACTCAGCTCCGGCCACCGCGTCGGCGTCAGCAGAAAGCAGGGCGTTGATCATGGTCTGCAGAAGGGAGCGCATCAGATCCTTACGACGAATCGGTAAGGGCTTCACCGAGAAGGCGGGCAGGGTCTTTCAATATGAGGAGCGGTCATCGTGATGATGCCTTTCGAGTGGATGTGAGAGTTTTCTCGAAGGACCACACGGTGACCGCGTCCACGTCTCAAGCGACGTACCCGGCCACCGGGCGTTACACCACACTAAGGGGCACTACTTACAACTTCGCCCGGTCAGCGTTCAGGGCTGCCGTGGTCGACCGAATCATCTCTTCGGACCCCTCAGACAACATCAAGCTACCCAGGGAACGCCGGGCAGCGGCAGCAATGACTATCCCCACGCCGTCGCAGGTCGCTACCGCGCTGTCAGTAGCCCCCGAATGGTTCCAGGCCTACCTTGGGGTGTGCGCGTTCGCCGGGCTCCGTCTCGGTGAAGCGTCGGGCCTGCAAGTCCGCGACGTAGATTTCCTGCGCCGTACGCTGACGGTGAGTAGGCAAGTCCAGGGCGAGAACAAGAGGAACACTGAGGTCTCAGCGCCGAAGCACGGTTCGGAGCGCGTCGTCTACATCCCAACGCGGCTCACTGAGATGATAGCCCGCCACGTCGAGCAGGTCGGCGTCCACGGGGAGGATGCTTGGCTGTTCTCGACCGGGGGAGACCTATGGCACCGGGACATGGCAGGCCACTACTGGCGCGAGGTCCGCAAGGCCTCCGGGCTGGAGGAGTTCACCCTCCACGATCTGCGCCACTTCTTCGCCTCAGCGCTGATCGCCACCGGGTGCGACGTCGTCACGGTGCAGCGAGCCCTCGGACACGCTCAGGCGTCTATTACGCTGAACACGTACAGCCATCTATGGCCTACCGCTGAGGACAAGACAAGGACCGCCGCCACCGAGCTGATGGAGACGGTCCTTGGCGATCCTGCGGACTCTCTGCGGACTGAGGCCTTGTTACAAGCCTCTGACTAGGCGTTATGTCTCTTGTCAGCGCATGTTCACGAACTGAAGATCCGCCTCGTCGAAGTTCTTGAGGAGCGCCATGGTGGCCTGCAGATCGTCGCGGGACTTGGAGCTCACGCGCAGCTCATCTCCCTGGATCTGCGATTTCACTCCCTTGGGGCCCTCGTCGCGGATGAGCTTGTTGATCTTCTTCGCAACGTCCTGGGCAATGCCCTCCTTGATGGACGTCTCCAGGCGGAACTCCTTGCCGGAGGCGTAGGGCTCGCCGGTGTCCAGGGACTTGAGAGAGATGCCGCGCTTGATCATCTTGGACTGCAGCACATCGAGCACGGCCAGGACGCGCTCCTCCGAGTTGGCCTTCATGAGGATCTTCTCGCCGCTGAAGTCCGCCTCCGCCCCCACGCCCTTGAAGTCGTATCGCTGGGCGATCTCCTTCTGGGCCTGATTCAGTGCGTTGGCGACCTCCTGCTTGTCCACTTTGCTGACGACGTCGAACGTGGATTCGCTGGCCACGATGCCTCCTGGGGTGGTTGGGATTCTTGCCCTACAGACTATCGGCAACCTCGGCTCGGCGTCCCGTCGGCACTCACAGGCGATGGCCAGCCACTGCTCGGGTGCGGCGCATGCAAGGGGGGCACGGTGGAGTGCATCACCGAGCCAGAGGAGAGCGCACCATGACCAGGACACCTCGCCGTCGCTATCGGGTGCGCCTCCGCTCCGCAGTAGCCGGGTCCTTCCTCGCGGCAGCGTCGGTGACGTCCCTGCTGGGGGTCGGGGCAGCCCCAGCTCCGGCAGCGGCGTCCGAAGTGATCGTCCAGAGCCCTGATCAGGTGGACGACGAGATCAGCAATCGAACCCGGCAGCTCGACAACGCACCGACGGTCGGTGCCCGCGTGCCACTGCTGGTCGCGGCAGGCAGGACATCGAGCGAGCGCCTTGCCGGAGTCGGCGCCGACCTCGACCGGGCTGTCCTCCTGCAGCTGATCACGCCCGAGCAGGCGGGCGGCTTCTATGCCCAGGTGGAGCGTCGCGTTGCGTCCGGCCTGTAGTAGCCGATGCAGTGCCGGCACGGATTCGTCACCCGCGCCCTTTGTCTGTAAAGTTGTCTTGCCCGCGCTTGCTACGGGCGGTCCTCCCAGCGAAGACATAGGGCAGATTACCCGAGCGGCCAAAGGGGGCTGACTGTAAATCAGCTGGCAACGCCTACGGGGGTTCGAATCCCTCATCTGCCACTCGCCGGTCACGGTGGGAAACATGGACCCATCGGTATCTCTTCAGAGGTACCGATGGGTCTTTTTTAGTGCTTGAAGTACTCGGTGGCACGGAAAACCGCGACGCTGTTCCGCCTTCGAGTCCGTGCTCCTGTCCGCGGATCAGCTGCGGAGCTGGGGTAGCTCAGGATCCGCCCACTGCCGACGTGGGGATCTCACGGACTCCTACCGCCGAAGCTCCTTCCGTCAGACATTTTTTATTGGTGAGCGAGGACCGGGTGCAGCAGTGGGCGGATGAAACCGAAGCCGG
This sequence comes from Arthrobacter echini, assembly GCF_004803505.1. Lineage (GTDB taxonomy): Bacteria > Actinomycetota > Actinomycetes > Actinomycetales > Micrococcaceae > Arthrobacter_D > Arthrobacter_D echini. The sequence goes on along the minus strand of NZ_SSWH01000006.1, from coordinate 120,476 downwards.
CTATGACGTCGAGGAGATGAAAAGCCTCAGACACGGGCGGCCCGGTCGCGCCGCCGAGCCGATGCAGATCGTCCCGGTGCGGTCACCGTTGAAGAGGTCGCTGCGGTCGATGCCATCGCCGAGCGCGAGCACATCTCGCGATCCGAAGCAGTCCGCCTGGCGTTGGCCGATTCGGCGGCGGGAAGATCCGCGACAGCGCATCCCGAGCACTGAGCAATCCCAGGCAATGCGGTCCAGGCAGCACGGCCCGTAAGTCGATTGTGAATCGTACGTCAGGGGTGCGTCCGTTCCCGCCGGCTAATAAATCCGTGGGTAATGAGCGCGGCGACACCCAGTACCAGACCCAGTGCTCCAGCCGTGTACCCGAACAGGAGGAGGATGCCGGCACCGATGTTCACACCGGCGTCGCCTGAATCGTTCGAGAATGCCCAACCTGCAGGACCGGTTGCCAGGAAAGCGATCGTCAGGAGACAAGTGCACAGAAGATGCAGCAGCTTTGGCAGTTGCGTGTCCATGTCGTCTCGCTCTCAGGAGTGTGGTCGGAATCGAAGGGTAGCGCAGCCCGTACAGGAAATTCGGCACGCCACGGCTCCTGCGAAGAAGATGCCGAGGGCGCGGCAGCGGTCTTTGCGATCACAGCGGGTGAGCCGACGTACGATCAGGGAACCGCATCACACACCTGGGGGATTCATGAAGTTCTACCGTGCACCGCTACTGGGTCTCGCCTTGGCCCTGACCGCCTGCTCGGGAGGTGGAAATGCCGAGGCGCCGGTGGAGTCGGCGGCAGGATCTGCGTCCGCGTCCGCTCCGACGACGACGGCAGCAGCGCCGATTGCGTCGGCGACGGCAGCACCGGCACCTGTTCCTGCGACGACTCCGCCGCCGACGGCGCCGACAACTCCTGCCCCGGCACCGACCACAGCAGAGGCGGCACCCACGACTGCGGCAGCACCTACACCTGCGGCGGCACCTCCCGCCACCACGGAGCTGTCCCCCCGCGGGAATCTCATCAAGCAGGTCGGCGAGCTGGCCGGAATCAGGGACGCCAATGGGGAGTACCTGGTCTCCTTCACCGTGAACGACATCGCCGTCGACGTGCAATGCACCGACAGCTTGGCGGAAGCGCCGGAGAACGGGCACTTCGTCGCTCTGGACGTCTCGGTCGAGACGAGCCCGAACATGCTCAACTCGGACCTGATCGAGCAGTTCAGCATGTCCTCGTACACGTTCCAGGCGATCGGACCCGACGGTGTCACGTCGAATGCGGGTGCGGACAGCGTTGCGACCCTGTTCTGCCTCGACGACTCCGTGCTTCTGCCCACAGATATCGGGCCGGGTGAGAAAGCTCAGGGCATAGTCCTCCTCGACGTCGAGAATCCCTCCGGCACGCTCGTCTACGAGGACTACTGGACCGACAGCAGCTGGGAGTACAGCTACTAGCGCGATGCATACGCACGCCCCTGCCTCACCTGATCGCGCGCAGGAGCAATCCGGTGCCGCCTCCTCCACGAATGGTCAGTGCGCCTACCTACAGTAGGAGCGACGTCGGAGGAGGTCAGGATCAGCGCGACGGACGACGTGCGGATCGGTTGGATGGACAGCCTGCGGGGCACCGCCATCCTTCTCGTGATCGTGCTGCACGTGGGGGAGGCCCTGCGGCAGGCCGTCGGTCCGGTCCCCGGCGTCGACCAGTTCAATCTGTTCCTCGAACCGTTCCGCATGCCGGTGCTGATGTTCCTCTCGGGCATTCTGCTGCCGCGCTCGATCGCCAAGCCTGGGCGTGAGTACGTCGCCGGCAAGGTGTCCATGGTGGCGTGGCCGTACCTCCTGTGGTCCCTGATCCTCCTGGCGGCCGGCGGCGACATCGGCCTGACGGAGGTCGCCGAAATCATCTACCTCTCGCCGACGTACCTCTGGTACCTGTGGTTCATCCTGATCTTCTACGCCGTGGCCTTTCCGCTGCGCCACATCCCGCCACTGTTGATCTCCGGTGCCGCCCTGGTGGTGTCGTTCGTCCTGCCGGACGGCAGCCGCCCCGAGATCATGGTGTTCCTCGCAGCGTTCTTCTTCTTCGGCGCCTGGTGCGCCAGGCACGCACGGCAGGTCACCCGGATCATCGAACGCCCCTGGGTACTGATCATGGCGGCGGTCTCCGCCATAACCGTGGGTGTGCTGAATCTGGCCGGCCGGGACGTGCTGTACCACGGCGAGTTCGCCTGGGGAGTGGTGGGTGCGCTCGGCGTCGTCTGCTGGCTGTTCCCGCGCCTGCGCGCCGGACGTGTGAGCGCTGCCCTCGAGTTCGTGGGCCGCTACTCGATCGTCTTCTACGTGGTGCATCTCGGCCCCATCATGATCACGCTCGCGCTCGTGGGCGACGCTGGGCTCATCGGCGCATGGTTCGTCCTGCCTCTGCTGCTCGTCGTCGGCATCGGTGTGCCGCTGGGTCTGGCGTGGGTGTACGCGAGGCAGGAGCACGCCTCCGTCAACCTCCTGTTCGAAATCCCCGCACTGAAGCAGCGGCCACGGGAACGGGCTCCGCGCCGACGACGGATGCGAGTCCACCCGCCGCGTCAGGCCCGCCGGAGTGAGGTGGACAGGAGCTGATCCTTCGCCGGTCCTGTCACGTCCCAGGAGTATTCCACGGAGTCCGCTGTGTGGATGGCGAAGTCGACGCGGTACGTGTCGGGGAAGCACGCGTGGACGTCGCGTGCCCTGCCCGTGCGCAGATCGAGCCGGCAGAGCACGCGATCATCAGGGAAGTGCACGATCGTCGTCCCTCCGACCGCGCTGATCCAGTAGGAACGCCACGCCGGTCCCCGGAAGTGCGGCCAGCTGACGGTCCCTTCCTCGACCCATGCCAGGCCGTCGGCGTCGGGCGTGAACGTGGTGAGACCGCTGAACGTACCGCTGAGGCCTGACGCACGGTCGAGCAGTCGCCGTTCCGTCGCCCAGGCCCCCACAAGGAAGGAGAGCGCATCGTCCACGCCCAGGTAGCGCTGCATGTTCCTCCTTCGGTTGACCCACTCCACGCTAGTCCGGCCAGCGCGCTCTTTTGTACCATTCGGCAGGTGAATGTTAGGCTGCCTAACTATGAGGACCGAGACCGAGGACGAGGAGCTCCTGGCGCTCGCGCAGTCCTTCCGCACCACTCTGCGGCATGCCGTGTACCTGAGCCGGTCCATGGACCACGACGGCGAACTGTCGACCATGCAGCTGAGCACACTGGGCATGGCGGCCGATGCACCCCTGCGCGTGAGCCGTATCGCCGGGAATCTGGGCATCCGGGTTCCGTCGGCCACCGAGCAGATCATCAAGCTCGAGCAGGCAGGGTTGGTCAGCCGCCACCAGGACCCCACCGATTCCCGCGCCGTTCTGGTGCAGCTCACGGGAAAGGGCCGCGCGGCCTGGGAGGAGGCCAGCAGGCGCCGGAACGCGCGCATCGCAGAGCTGCTCGGGCAACTCGACGCGGAGGACAGAGCAGCGATTGCCGCTGCCCTGCCCGTCGTCGCGAAACTGAACCGCAATCCCTAGGAGCTTCTGAGTGACCAAGCACGTTTCCCGGCAGGAGACATCGCCCTCCGCTGTGCTGACCGAGGAGAAGCAGTCCTTCTTCCGCCAGCCCAGAGCCGTCTGGGCCACCGCTCTCGCCGCTGTCTTCGCCTTCATGGGCATCGGGCTCGTGGATCCGATCCTCCCGGCCATCGCCGAGAATCTCGACGCCTCGCCGAGCCAGGTGTCCCTGCTGTTCACGAGCTACTTCCTCGTCACGGCGGTTGCGATGCTCGTGACCGGCGTCATCTCCTCCCGCATCGGCGGTAAGAGGACGCTTCTGCTCGGATTGGGACTCATCGTCGTCTTCGCCTCGCTGTCAGGGCTGTCAGGGGACGTGGCGACCCTCGTTGGCTTCCGCGCCGGGTGGGGTCTCGGCAATGCTCTCTTCGTGGCCACTGCACTCGCGGTGATCGTCGGTGTCGCGAGCGGCGGAACAGCAACGGCGATCATTCTCTACGAGGCTGCCCTGGGGCTGGGGATCTCGCTCGGCCCGCTGCTGGGAGCGCTCCTGGGCGGCTGGCAGTGGCGTGCCCCGTTCTTCGGCACCGCCGTCCTCATGGCCGCAGCGCTCATCGCCCTGATCATCATGCTGCCGGCCACCCCGACGCCCGCACACAGGACGTCGCTGAAGGATCCACTCCTCGCTCTCGGCCACAAGGGTCTGCGCACCACCGCGTCCAGCGCCCTGTTCTACAACTACGGGTTCTTCACCATTCTCGCTTTCACACCCTTCGTGCTCGGCATGGATGCCTACGGCATCGGCGCGGTCTTCTTCGGCTGGGGCCTCATGGTCGCCATCTTCTCGGTCCTCGTGGCGCCCGTGCTGCAGCGCTCACTCGCCACCACCCGCCTGCTGCTCCTGACCCTGGGTATCCTCGCGCTCGTCCTCGTCGGTCTGGCCCTGGCGGCGGAGCGCTCGGTGGCCGCCGTCGTCGTGCTGGTGATCGTCTCCGGTGCGCTGCTCGGCATCAACAACACCCTCTACACCGAGCTGGCCATGGGTGTCTCCGACGCGCCGCGGCCCGTTGCCTCTGCCGGCTACAACTTCGTCCGCTGGCTCGGCGGCGCCCTCGCGCCGTTCGCCGCGACGAAGCTCGCCGAGCTCTACAACCCGCAGACCACTTACGCGGTAGCGGGTGCGATGGTGGTCATCGCCGGAGTCGTCGTGGTCAGTGGGCGCCGCTCACTGAAGCACGCCGAGGCCGAATAACCAGGGTATGAGGCCTGTCAGTCCGAGACCGACGACCTGGTTGCCAGATCCTCCGCGCCCCCGTAGTAGCGGTCGAGCACGGCCTTGAACCACAGTTCCTGCGGCGCCGCCAGGTTGAACAGGGTCATGGAGGATTGCAGCTTGCGCGCATCGATCCCGCCGAGAACCTCCACCGGGTCGTTGCCCTCAAGGTTCAGGAGTGCGTGCACACACTCGAGCAGGCGCGGTCCCAGCACGGGATGCGACAGGTAGGCACGGGCCTCGTCGAGCGAGGAGATCGCGTAGCGGACCGACGTCGGGCTGCTGCCCAGACCCTGGATCTGCGGGAAGACGAACCAGATCCAGTGGCCCCTCTTGCGTCCGGCGCGCAGCTCGGTCAGGGCCTGCTCGTAGGTATTGTGCGCGTCCTGCGCGTCGACGAATCGTGCCAGATCGTAGGGGTCGTTGCTCACTCGTGTCTCCGGGATCGTTGGGGAATTGTTGAGTGCTGATTCTTCATCGGTAGCGAACAGGCCTGACAGGTTCGACGGCGATCGCTAGCCTTGGGGGATGTCGACAATCAATGTTACTGAGGCAAGCTTCCCGGAAACCATCGAGGGCAACGATATCGTGTTCGTTGACTTCTGGGCCGACTGGTGTGGCCCATGCAAGCAGTTCGCGCCGGTGTACGACGCCGTGTCGCAGAAGCACGACGACGTCACGTTCGCGAAGGTGGACACCGAGGCCGAGCAGTCGCTCGCCGCGGCCGCCGGCATCACGTCGATCCCCACGCTCATGGCCTTCCGTGAGAAGGTGCTCGTGTTCTCCCAGCCTGGCGCGCTCAATGCGACGCAGTTCGGCGAGCTGGTGGACGCCGTGAAGGGTCTCGACATGAAGGCCGTGCACGAGCAGATCGCGCAGCAGGCAGACCAGGACTCTCCTGCCGCTGACGCACAGTAGTCCGCACCAGACCCCATCGGAAGGGCCCCGCACTCACGGAGTGCGGGGCCCTTCTACGCGATCAGGGGTGGCCGAAGCCCGCTCAGGCGGGCTGGTCGGAACGCGTCATGTCGATGGGCTCGGCCAGCAGGGCGCTCAGTGACTCACCGAGATCCTGCAGGGCGGGGCCACGCATGTGGAGATCGAGGGCTTCGGTGGACTCCCACCGCTCCTGAAGGACTATCCGGTCCTCCTGCGCCTCGGTGATCTCGTACCGGATGCAGCCCGGTTCCTGGACCACCTGTTCCACGGCCAGGTCGAGGGCCTGTTTCACGCGGGAGAACTCTCCTTCCTGGGGGACGAAGATTGCTGTGACGTCTACGGGTTCGCTCATACCCCAACCCTAGCGGCATCCGGTGATCATCCCGTGCACTGACGATCCATGGAGGTCAACGCCCCCGATGGTCCTCGGGTGTCAGCCTGGGGCCGAAGGCCTGCTTGCGGAAGCCGCTCGCGTACAGGGCCCGCACCACGCGCTGCCGCTGGCCCGCCCAGGGTCTGAGCAGTTCGACCATCCCGGCGTCGTCCGTCCGCCGTCCGGTCAGTGCCGCGCTCACATAGGCGGCGAGGTGGTAGTCGCCCACGGAGATGGAGTCCGGACAGCCGTGCGTCCGCTGGACCACCTCCGCGACGGTCCAGACGCCGATTCCCGGGACAGAGCGCAGTCCGGCCCGGACGGACTCACCCTGCCGCGATGCGAGTCGTTCGAGACCGCTTGCCACCAGGGCCGCTTTGAGGATGGTGCTGGAGCGTTTGGCGTCGACGCCGGCCCGGTGCCAGTCCCACGACGGGATGCGGCGCCACTGCTCGGCAGTGGGTGGGAGGCGGAGACCGGCAGGCGCCACAGTGCCTGCACCTGGAGCCGTGTCTCCGTAGCGCGTCAGCAGATACCGCCACGCACGCTTGGCCTCCAGCCCTGTGACCTTCTGCTCCAGCACCACGCGGGCCACCGTGTCGAGCATGCGCCCCGAGGACGGGAGGCGGAGACCCGGATTCAGATATCGCCCTTTCCGTGCCAGTTCCGGCAGGGTGGCGCGGAAGCCCGGATCGTCGAAATCGCTCCAGTCGTCATCGGCGCCGAGCAGCCGGGGGAGCGCCTCGAGCGCGGAGGCGGCTCCCGGCCCCCACGCCGCTGCCTGGACCACACTGTCATGGAGTGAACCACGCTGCCGCAGCAGCAGAGTCACGGGTCCATGCGCGGTCCGGAAGGCGAGCCAGTGATCGGGGCCCTGCACGATGAAGGAGGGATCGTGGGAACCGCATTGCAGGATTTCGATGCTGCGGGTGAGGGTGTAGGCCCCATCCGGCGTCCATTCCGCGACCTCCGCGCCGTGTGGCCTGAGTGCGGGGGCGATGGACATGGAACCATGGTGCCACGGCGATACCCGGTGCGCTCGCCGCTCCGGGCGGACCTCTGCCGGGAGGCCGGGCGGTCGGGTAGCGAGGTGGTCAGCCCGTCATGGTACCCGTCAGCCCGCGATGGCCGCGGCGATCGCCGCGCCCAGCGACGCCGTCGTGCCGGAGCCGCCCAGATCCCGCGTCAGGGCCTCTCCTCCGGTGGCGAGCACCGACTCGATACCCGCGAGGATACCCGCGGCCGCCTCCGCCTCCCCGAGATGCTCCAGCATCATGGAGGCGCTCCAGATCTGCCCCACCGGGTTGGCGATGCCCTTGCCCGCGATATCGGGCGCCGACCCGTGCACGGGTTCGAAGAGGCTGGGGAACGTCCGGTCCGGGTTGATGTTGCCGCTGGGAGCCACGCCGATGGTGCCGGTGCAGGCAGGCCCGAGGTCGGAGAGGATGTCACCGAAGAGATTGCTGGCCACCACGACGTCGAACCAGTCGGGGTGGAGCACGAAGTTCGCGCACAGGATGTCGATGTGGAACTTGTCCACCCGGACGTCGTCGTACTTCGGGGACATCGCCTCCACGCGCTCGTCCCAGTAAGGCATGGTGATGGAGATGCCGTTGCTCTTCGTCGCGGAGGTCAGGTGCTTCTTCTCCCGCTTCTGCGCGAGCTCGAACGCGTAGCGGAGGATCCGGTCCACGCCGGTGCGCGTCATGACGGTGTCCTGGATGACGGTCTCGCGCTCGGTGCCCTCGAACATCCTGCCGCCCACGCTCGAGTACTCGCCCTCGGTGTTCTCGCGCACCACCCAGAAGTCGACGTCGCCGGGTTCCCGGCCCGCCAACGGACTCGTGATGCCCGGCAGCAGGCGCACGGGGCGCAGGTTCACGTACTGGTCGAAGTGGCGGCGGAACTGCAGCAGGCTGCCCCACAGCGAGACGTGGTCGGGCACGACGTCGGGCCAGCCGACGGCGCCGAAGAAGATCGCGTCGAAGGTGCGCAGTTCCTCGAACCAGTCATCGGGCAGCATCTGGCCGTGCGCCGTGTAGTACTCGGCACTGGCGTAGTCGAACTCGACGGCGTCGACGGTGAACCCGTACCGGTCCGCCGCTGCCCGCAGGGCCCGCAGCCCCTCGGGTACGACCTCCTTGCCGATGCCGTCCCCTGCGATGACGGCGATGCGGTAGGTCCTGGTCATGGCTGGATCCCCTCGTCGAATGGTGGCTGGTGCTCCCACCCTAGGCGCAGGCCCCTGGCGCCGCACGGCGTGTGTTACGTGGGCGCACGGCAGTGGGGCTGCCAGCCGGTAGCGTTGTGGTCATGAAGTACGCCGAATCGATTGTCGACCTGATCGGCAACACCCCGCTGGTCAGGCTCAACTCCGTGACGGACGGCATCGCCGCCACCGTCCTCGCCAAGGTCGAGTACCTGAATCCGGGCGGGTCGGTGAAGGATCGCATCGCGGTCCGGATGCTCGACGCGGCGGAGGCCGAGGGCAAGATCCTGCCCGGCGGCACCATCGTGGAACCGACGTCCGGCAACACCGGGGTGGGTCTGGCCCTGGTGGCGCAGCAGCGCGGCTACCGGTGCATCTTCGTGGTGCCGGACAAGGTGGGCGAGGACAAGCGGAACGTCCTCAAGGCGTACGGCGCGGAGGTCGTGGTCACGCCCACGGCTGTGGCTCCGGAGAGCCCGGAGTCCTACTACGGTGTGTCCGACCGCCTGGTGCGCGAGATCCCCGGCGCGTACAAGCCCGACCAGTTCTCCAACCAGTTCGGCCCGCTGAGTCACTACGAGACCACCGGCCCCGAGATCTGGGCCGACACCGAGGGCACGGTGACACACTTCGTCACCGGTGTGGGCACGGGCGGGACCATCACCGGGACCGGGCGCTATCTCAAGGAGGTCTCGGCCGATCGCGCCGGAGGCCCCGTGCGCATCATCGGCGCCGATCCCGACGGCTCCGTCTACTCCGGTGGCACGGGGAGGCCCTACTTCGTCGAGGGTGTCGGCGAGGACATGTGGCCCGGCTCCTACGACCCATCCGTTCCCGACGAGATCCTCGCGGTCAACGACGCCGAGAGTTTCGAGATGACCCGGCGCCTGGCCCGCGAGGAGGGACTGCTGGTGGGTGGTTCCTGCGGGATGGCCGTGGTGGCCGCCCTGCGCGTCGCCAAGGACCTGACGGCTGACGACGTCGTGGTGGTCCTGCTGCCCGACGGCGGGCGCGGCTACCTCGGCAAGATCTTCAACGACGAGTGGATGGCCTCCTACGGCTTCCTGGGCGACGACGGCGGCGGCGCGGACACCGGCGTCGGCGCGGTGCTGGGCGCGAAGGATCCAGCTCTGCCGGCTCTCGTACACGCACACCCGGCACAGACCGTCCGCGAGGTGATCGCACTCATGACCGAGTACGGCGTCTCCAGCGTTCCTGTGCTCTCCCAGGAACCCCCGGTGAAGATGGGCGAGGTACTGGGATCGGTGGACGAGCGTTCCCTGACCGGGAAGCTCCTCCGCGGTGAGGCCGACCCCACGGACAGGGTCTCCGACCACCTGGAGGCGAGGCTTCCCCTGATCGGGTCGCTCGAGTCCCTCGAGGCAGCACATGATCGCCTGCAGCACAGCGACGCGCTGATGGTGACATCCCTGGGGTCCCCGGTGGGAATTCTGACGCGCCAGGACGTGCTGACGTATCTGAGCAGGTAAACGACACCCGACCCCAGGAGCACCATGACGCAGCCCGACGCCCAAGGTTTCAACACGCGGGCCATCCATGCCGGACAGAACCCCGACCCCACCACGGGAGCGGTGATCCCGCCGCTGTACCAGACGACGACCTTCGCGCAGGACGGCATCGGCAAGCTCCGCAACGGGTACGAGTACGGTCGTGGCACGAATCCGACGCGGGACTCGCTGCAGACGCAGCTCGCGGCACTCGAGGGCGGTAAGTACGCCTTCAGCTTCTCCTCCGGGCTGGCGGCGGAGGACGCCCTGATCAGGGCCGCACTGCGCCCCGGCGACCACATCGTGCTCGGCAACGACGCCTACGGCGGCACCTACCGGCTGATCGACCGGGTCCTGTCACAGTGGGGCATCACGAACTCGGCCGTCGACATGGCGGACGCCGGCGCGGTCCAGGCCGCGATCTCGGCCCACAACACGAAGCTGGTGTGGGTCGAGACGCCGTCGAACCCGATGATGAAGATCACCGACATCGCCGCGACCGCGCAGCTGGCCCACGACGCCGGCGCCCTGCTCGTGGTCGACAACACCTTCGCCTCGCCGTACCTGCAGCAGCCGCTCACCTTCGGCGCCGACGTCGTCGTGCACTCGACCACGAAGTACATCGGCGGCCACTCGGACGCCAGCGGCGGGGCCGTGGTCGTGAACGACGACGCGCTGGCAGAGAAGGTCGGCTTCGTTCAGTTCGCCGTCGGGGCCGTCTCGGCGCCGATGGAGGCCTGGCTCACCACGCGCGGGCTGAAGACGCTCGGCGTCCGCATGGACCGTCACTCCTCGAACGCCACGGCGATCGCTCGGTGGCTGCAGGAGCAGGCCGGGGTGGAGCGCGTCTACTACCCGGGTCTGCCCGAGCACCCCGGCCACGATCTCGCTGCAGCGCAGATGAAGGACTTCGGCGGCATGGTCTCCGTGACCTTCACGGGTGGGGCCGAGGCCGCGAAGAAGGTGGCCGAGTCGACGCACGTCTTCACGCTCGCCGAGTCCCTCGGTGGCATCGAGTCGCTGATGAACTACCCCTCGGACATGACCCACGCCTCGGTGCGGGGTACGGAGCTCGCCGTACCCGAGAACCTGATCCGCCTGTCGGTGGGCATCGAGGATCTCGAGGACCTGATCGGCGATCTGGAGCAGGCCATCAGCGCCTTGCGCTAGTCCTGCCCGCGCTTCCTCGTGAAAGGTTCTCCGTCCGCTTCGGTTCTTTCACGGTCCGCCGATGAGCGTAACCCCGACGATGATCGCCTGAATGACAAAGAACCCCCAAAGAGCTGAAGCTACCGCCCACCAGGGATGCTCACCTCTGATCGCGAAGCCTGCTCCGATAATTCCGAGTAGTGGAGGAAGAGCAAATATCCAAATCGGGCGATTGTTCCCAGTTCCGGCCCAGTCCGGGAGCAACAGGACAATAATCAGTGCCGCCACCATGAAAGCCCATGTGATGACAGGTCTTCTGGCTTGCGGTGTGGAGCCACTGGTCTCATTGATGTGGGACATCGTCGAACCGCTCCTAGCAAGGATCTTCTACAGTCTGAAGGTAACCGCAACGCCGTAGCGGTTGCCTTCAGAGCCTACGTGAAAGGGTTGCAGAGGCAGTAGGTGAAGTATGTGCTGACGGCTGCGGCTACTGTCCTTTCGGCTTTACCCATGCGCGTGATGTTGCGCTGAATGTCCTTCACGATCGCCCGGTCGCAAGAGCACGCGAAGTAGCCACGCGACCCGTAGCATTTGTCGTGGGTGCGACAAATGGAGTCGAGAACGTCGACAGCAGAGCCACCGCCATGCCCGGGGCCACACCAGTTCCCCCATAGTGGCAGACTGAGCCCGTTGGTGGACATCTGCCCGTCAGAGACAGATTTCTGTCCTGCGGCAAGTCGATTGATGATCGCACCCATTTCGAGAGTCGCAGCATCGGCTCCTGCTGCTCGGGCTGCGCTCATATCGAAGTAGGTGGATTCGTCGGCAGCTGTGCGCATGAATTGCGTTGCTGCATCAACCTGTCGGTTGAAGGCTTCAACCTCGGCTTTCTTCGACTTTCCCAGGGTCGACTCTGAACCCTCCGACACAATTTCATCAATGACACCGGCTGAAAGAATGTCAGGGTACGCCGCTGTTTCGGGAGACCCACCTATCAAGAGGATGGTAGCGACTCCCAGCGCGGTCGATGCTCCCTTTTTTGAGCGGGCAAACTTCAGTGATGAGATGGATGAGGCCATTCTTCCCCCAAGGAAGTAGTAGTCATGCCCGCCTATGAGAGTGACCTGCGGCACTCGAAGTGACCGTATGCCCGGGTTGTTCTGCTGTCAATAGTGTCTGAAATGACTGCTGGACATGGTGTGGGATTCCTGAGGGATGGAGCATCCGGGTCGATTTGGTTCTGGATAGTGGAGTTGTATCCAGTGTCGATTGGATGGCGATTTATGTCTGGCCGAGTTCGAAACAGTACGGGGTGAAGCAGGGCGAGCAAGACGGACGCCGTGTGGCTTCGTCGTTTCTAATGGCCCCGCGGGTGAGTGACCACTGCCGCACGTGGTGAGCGGCTTTGCTGGCTCCCCACTGATCCCCGCCTGTATCGCGGGTTCGCCACGGCCCACGCGCTGAGCCTGCGGACGCGATGAGGTTCGGCTCGCCGAACGAGACTGACAGGGCCGTAGGACTGTGGGGAACTCGTATCTGCGAGGTGCCCTCTCACCGAGGTGACTGTGGGCCTCGGGCAGTCCTATTCGTCCCGGTCAGCCGGGCATTTCGTCGTCAACGACGTGCTGTCTCGCTGACACTCATCGGTGGACCAGGGCTAGGCCATTCGTGGGATTACTGCCTGACATCTGACCCTCGGGACCGAGCTGTCCTGGTTGGTTGCAGCCGAGAGACAGGCCCGCGTTCTCGTTCTTCGCCGTCGCTCCCACCGACTAGGCTCACATGCGTGATCACAGGTGAAATCAAGTCCCAGGTAGACAAGGTCTGGAATACGTTCTGGAGCGGCGGTATCTCCAACCCGCTGGAAGTCATCGAACAGATCACGTATCTGCTGTTCCTGAAGCGTCTCGACGAGAACCACACGCGCGAGGAGAAGCGGGCCAACCTCCTGGGCCAGCCGCTGCAGAATGCGGTGTTCCCGGACGGCCTGGACCCGCAGGGTCGTCCCTACGCCGACCTCCGCTGGTCGCGGTTCAAGGACTTCTCCCAGGCTGAGATGTTCACCGTCTTCTCGCAGAGTGTCTTCCCGTTCCTGCGGAACGAGCTCCCCAAGCTGTCCAACGGCGAGGAGTCTACCTACAGCCACCACATGAAGGACGCGCAGTTCAAGATCCCGAACGCGGGCGTCCTGAAGCAGGTCGTGGATGTCATCGACAGCATCAACATGGACGGCAAGGACACCAAGGGCGACCTCTACGAGTACATGCTCTCCAAGCTCGCGTCCGCCGGCACCAATGGCCAGTTCAGGACGCCGCGGCACATCATCGACCTGATGGTGGGCATGACCGCGCCCAAGCCACTGGAGGCCATCTGCGACCCAGCCTCGGGCACCTGCGGATTCCTGGTCCAGGCAGGTGAGTTTCTGCGGAAGAACAACCCGAACCTGCTCACCAACGACGAGAGCAAGAAGTTCTTCCACAACCAGCAGTTCCATGGCTTCGACTTCGACTCCACCATGCTCCGCATCGGCTCCATGAACATGCTGCTCCACGGCGTGGAGAACCCGGACATCTCGTACCGCGATTCCCTCGCCGACCTCCACGCCGAGGAGGAGGAGAAGTACCACGTCATCCTGGCCAACCCGCCGTTCGCCGGCAGCCTGGACTACGAGAACGTGGCCAAGGACCTCCTGACCGTCGTCAAGACCAAGAAGACAGAGCTCCTCTTCCTGGCGCTCTTCATCAAGCTGCTCAAACCGGGCGGACGCGCGGCCGTCATCGTTCCCGACGGCGTGCTGTTCGGCTCCACCGGAGCCCACAAGGCGCTGCGCAAGATGCTGGTCGAAGGCCACAAGCTCGACGCCGTGGTGAAGCTCCCCTCCGGCGTCTTCAAGCCGTACGCGGGAGTGTCCACGGCCATCCTGTTCTTTACCAAGACCAACTCCGGCGGCACCGACAACGTCTGGTTCTACGACGTGAAGTCCGACGGCTTCAGCCTCGACGACAAGCGCACACCCCTTGCCTCGTCCGATCTCCCCGACGTCCTCGCCCGCTGGAATGAACGCACGACGACGGAACGTCAGCGGGCACGCACGGACCAGTCGTTCTGTGTGCCGCTCTCGGAGATCGCCGCGAACGACTATGACCTGTCGCTGAACCGGTACAAGGAGATCGAGCACGAGGACGTCGAGCACGCCGACCCGGAGGAAATCCTGACGGTGTTGGACGGGCTCGAGGCTGAGATTGCTGAGGGCATGGCGGATCTGCGGGAGCTGCTCGGTGGTTGAGCTTGTTGAAACCCGAAGGGTACGCCTCGGGGAAGTGGCGGACTTCATAAACGGTGCTGCATTTAAGCCTGAAGACTGGGGGCCGACCGGAGCGCGTATCATTCGAATTCAGAACCTGAGTGATCCGTCGAAAGCGTATAACCGCACCGAGCGCATTGTCCCTCAGAAACTCCACGTGCGACCTGGCGATTTGTTGGTTTCATGGTCAGCGTCGCTCGGGGTTTTCGTGTGGGACCAGGACGATATTGCCCTTCTGAACCAGCACATTTTCAGAGTCATCCCTGACGACGCGCTTGTCGACAAAAACTACCTCCGCCACATGCTGAGCGATGCTCTGGACAGCATGAAAAGGCACCTTCACGGGGCTACTATGATGCACGTTAATCGCAAAGAATTCCTTTCCACGAGCATCCCCCTACCGCCCCTCGACGAGCAGCGGCGGATTGCGGCGATCCTGGACAAGACCGACGAGCTCCGCACCAAGCGCCGCGAAGCCCTCGCCCACCTCGACATGCTCACCCAGTCCATCTTTCACTCAATGTTCGGTGGCGTTCTTTCACGTGCGCTGCTGTCGGACGCAATCGGCAGGCTGGTTGGAGGAAAGAATGTGGTCGGACCCGATGACAGCCCCAACGCCTTTCGCGTCTTGAAGATAAGTTCCGTCACCTCGGGACAGTATCTGGAGGCGGAATCGAAACCGTTACCAGAAGATTACGAGCCCCCATCTGATCATGTTGTGCGTGACGGAGACGTCATCATCAGCCGAGCCAACACAACGGAACTCGTAGGATCGAGTGCTTTGGCGGCGACAACGAACGGCAAATCTGTGCTTCCTGACAAGCTATGGCGCGCTGTCCCAACTCCTAGAGCCGATTCTCGGTTTCTGCTGGCGACGCTTCAATCGCCTGCTGTCCGCGGTGAGATAAGTCGACGGTCTAGCGGAAGTGGCGGTTCGATGAAGAACATTTCGCAACCGAAGCTCCTCTCGATACCTATAGCGCTTCCGCCGATGGAACTACAGCAGACGTTCGCAACCCGCGTTGCCGCCGTCGAACGGTTGAAGGAACTACACCGTAAGCACCTGGCTGAGCTGGATGCTTTGTTCGCTTCCCTTCAGCACCGAGCGTTCAGGGGAGAATTGTGATGACTGAGGCGACCGAGCAGGACGGTATTCCGAACTGGCACGGCTTCATGTCGGCTATCCTGCAAGTGCTTGCTGACGGGCAGCCGAAGACCCGGAGTGATCTGGCCAAATTGGCGATGGACGTTGTGGGCCTCACAGACGAACAGCGCGCAGTCCGAGTCAACTCCGGAAGCCTCAAAGCGAAGGGACGGGTCGGGTGGTCCCTATCCCACCTGATTGCCGCCACCGCACTTGAGCGACCTGATAGCGCTTTGTACGTCATCACGGACGTCGGGCGCCAGCTCCTGAGCAACAATCCGAAGGGTCTCGCTCAGTCTCACTTGCGGGAAATTGATGCCTACCGTCGGCACCGGGCCGAGGTGAGCGCGGCTCGGAGGGCTATCTCGTCAGCTACAGAAGCGGATGCCCTCGACGAGGACGAGGATCCGAACGATGTCATCGACACCGCCATGGACCGGATCAACGCCGAGGTTGGTGCGGATCTGATCCAGAAGCTCCGGGAGAATGCTCCTGAGTTCTTCGAGGAAGCCGTCGTAGACCTGCTCCTCAAAATGGGTTACGGAGGGGCGGAACAGCGGGGGCGCCGGATCGGCGGCTCGGGCGACGGCGGCGTTGATGGCGTGATCGACCAGGATGCCCTCGGCCTTGACCGAATCTATGTCCAGGCCAAGCGCTACGCCGATGGCAACACGGTGGGGCGTGAAACCATCCAGGCCTTCGTGGGGGCATTGCACGGCGTCGGGGCGTCCCGCGGCGTCTTCATCACCACCAGTACCTTCACATCGGCAGCGCGTCAGTACGCCGAGAACGTCCCATCACGGATCATCCTGATCGACGCCGCCCGTCTCGTTGTCCTCATGATCAAGTACCGGGTAGGCGTCCAAGTGAAGCAGAGCTATGACGTGGTGGAGCTGGACGAGGACTTCTTCGAGTAATGCTGCTCTGTGCATGGGGCATGGAATGCTTCATTCCACCTCGAGGATCTCGACGACGTCGCTGACCAGCTCGAAGTCCTTCGCGTTCCGCGTCATCAAGGGAATCCCCAACGAGTGGGCCTGCGCTGCGATCATGATGTCCTTGCTCCTGGCATGTTGCGGCCGAAGCGAGCGGACCTTTGCCGCCAGCTCCCCGTAGCTCTCCGCCGCAGGCTCATCAAAAAGGAGCCAGTCCATCAGCTCCCGCCAAACGGCGAGGCGGCGTACGCGCTGCCTCCGGATCTCCTCTGAAGCGGAGGAACGGATGCCGAAATGCAGCTCCGCCAGCGAAATGATGCTTGACCCCAGCACCTCACCTTCCGGCCACTCCGCCGGCGGGCTGATCAGGATGTTCGTATCGAGGAGGATCTCCGCGTCTCCCACGGATCCACCAAGGGGTCCGCTTCGCGGGATTGCCGGTGCTCCTCCAACCAACAGCCGGTCTGGTCTGCATCGAGTCCGGCCAGTTCGAGAGCCCGGGCAACGTCGGCAGCGGGTGTCCACTTCCGGCGGTGCGTGATCGGAGACATTCTGGCCACAGCCCGTCCCTGCAGGGTGATCTCCACACTGGCTCCGTGCTCAACGCGCTCGATGACAGCCCTGGGGTTCTGCTTCAGTTCCCGCACGCCGACCCTGTCCATGAATGCACTGTATTCCCGAAGTAGTCTCTGTTCTACAAGTCCGGGACCGTCGCTTCTGCATGGTTGACTGGTTCCCACATGCGGCGTGGCAGCGACGGGGGTCCAGTAGTGGGGGCAGGCAACAGCAACTTCGGCTTTCTGCTGGCCGAGTGGCCTGACCTCGCCCAATATGCCCGGCGTGCCGAGAAGTTCGCCCGCATCGACCCGCGCGCTTCCATGTTCTACTCCCGGTACACAGTTGAGCGGCTCGTCGAATGGCTCTACACGGTGGAAACCGCGCTGGCGCTCCCGTACAAGGAAGACCTCAACGCCCTGCTCAATGAGCCTGCGTTCAAGGGGCTCGTGGGCACTGTCATCGGCGGCAAACTCACCATCATCCGAAAAGCCGGGAACAACGCCGTCCACAACCCGGTCGACCCCACCGCACAGGGCGCGGACATCGTCCTGCGGGAGCTGCACCACGTCTGCTACTGGCTCGCCCGGAACTATGCGAAGAACGGCAGCCAGCTGCCGCCGTCGCTGGCGTTCGACGCTGAACACCTCGCCCCGGCCGGCACAGCTCCTGCCCAGCAGCAATCTCCCGAGGCGCTCCAGAAACTGGAGGAGGAGCTCAAGGCCAAGGACGCGGCCCTGGCCAGGGCCGCCGCCGAGTCGGCGGACTTCGCAGCACAGCTGAAGCAGCTGCAGGCCGAGATTGCCACCATCAAACAAGAGAACCAGACCGTCCCGGACCAGCACGACTACGACGAGGCGCTGACCCGCAGTCGCCTCATCGACGGGAACCTCGAGGAGGCCGGCTGGCCGCTGGACAATCCGGAGGACCGGGAATTCAAGGTGGACACCATGCCCACGGCCAGCGGCACGCTGAGCGGCGTCGGCTACGTGGACTACGTGCTCTGGGGCGCCGACGGGCTTCCGCTCGCCGTCGTCGAGGCCAAGCGGACCACCAAGGACCCGCACGTGGGCAAGCAGCAGGCGAAGCTGTACGCGGACAGTCTGGAACGCCGGTACAACAGGCGGCCCATCATCTACTACACGTCCGGTCACGAGACCTGGATCTGGGACGACACCATGTACCCGGAGAGGGCCGTCCAGGGCTTCCACACACGGGACCAGCTCCAGCTCCTCGTCAACCGCCGGCAGACCCGCAAACCACTGGCGCAGCAGCAGATCGATGACGGAATAGTCGAACGGCCGTACCAGCACAACGCCATCCGCGCCGTCACCGAAGCGTACGAGAACGACTACGAACGCAAAGCCCTCGTGGTCATGGCGACGGGCACGGGCAAGACGCGCACCGTCGTCGCACTCACCGAACTGCTGCAGGAAGCCAACTGGGCCAAACGCGTCCTCTTCCTGGCCGACCGCGTGGCCCTGGTGAAGCAGGCCGCCAACGCGTTCAAAACCCATCTCCCCGGCTCCGGCCCGGTGATTCTGGGCTCCGGCGAGGAGGCGGACAGCCGCATCCACGTGGCCACGTACCCCACCATGATGAACCTCATCAATAAGACGGAGGGCAGGCTGCGCCAGCGCAGGTTCGGGATCGGCCACTACGACCTCATCATCGTGGACGAAGCCCACCGCTCCATCTACCAGAAGTACAAGGCGATCTTCGACTACTTCGACTCGCTCCTGATCGGCCTCACCGCCACTCCCCAGTCGGAGGTGGACCGCAACACCTACAGCCTCTTCGGCATCGAGGACAACGTCCCCACGTTCGCCTACGAACTGAACGAAGCCATCGAGGCCGGGTACCTCGTACCTCCCCGCGTTGTGCCGGTGCCGCTGAAGTTCCCGTACGAGGGCATCGCCTACGACGACCTCCCCGAGCACGAGAAGGAGCAGTGGGACGAGCTCGACTGGGACGAGGACGGCGAGATCCCCGAATCCGTGGACCCCGCCGTCGTCAATTCCTGGCTCTTCAACACCGACACGGTGGACAAGGCGCTCGAAGTGCTGATGACGCACGGGCACAAGGTGGCGGGCGGCGACCGCCTGGGCAAGACCATCATCTTCGCCAAGAACAACCGGCATGCCGAATACATCGCGACACGCTTCGACAAGAATTACCCGCACCTCAAAGGACACTTCGCCCGGGTGGTCACGTACCAGGTGAACTATGCACAGAACCTCATCGACGAGTTCTCGCGCCGCGACGCCGACCCTCACATCGCGATCTCCGTGGACATGCTGGACACGGGCATCGACGTCCCCGAAGTCGTCAACCTGGTCTTCTTCAAGATGGTCCGGTCCAAGACCAAGTTCTGGCAGATGGTGGGCCGCGGCACGCGCCTGTGCCCCGACCTCTTCGGCCCCGGCGAGGACAAGAAGGACTTCTTCATCTTCGACCTCTGCCGCAACGTCGAATACTTCAACGCCGGCATGCCCGGCAATGAAAGCTCCCTGGGCACCTCCCTCGCGGAGAGCACCTTCGCCACGCGCGTCCGGCTGCTGCGGACGACGGCGGACCTCGCCTGGGATTCCGGCTCTCCCTTCGTCGTCGAACTGCAGGAGTCGTTGAAGCACACCGTGGGCAGGCTGCCGCTGGAGAACTTCCTGGTCAGGCCTGCCCGGAAATGGGTGGAGAAGTTCACGGAGGAATCGACCTGGACGTCCCTGGGCCGCGAGGACTTCGACGCGCTCGAGACCGAGATTGCCCGGTTGGCATCCATCGGCGCCCTGCCCGACACGGAGGAGGCCAAGCGCTTCGACTATCTTGTGCTGCGAACGGAACTGGCAGCACTCCAGGGGAGCCCGCTGGGTCCGTTGCGGACGAAAGTACAAGCCGTAGCCGCCGCACTGCAGGACCAGCCGGACGTTCCCGCCATCGCGGCGCAACTGCCGCTGATCGAGGCGATCCTCGACGACGCCGAATGGGAGTCCGTGTCAGCGGAATGGCTGGAGGAGATCAGGCTCCGGCTCCGCGAACTCGTCCACCTGATCGAGAAACGCAAGCGGCACGTCGTCTACACGAACTTCCTGGACGAACTCGGCGAGCTCGAAGAAACCGACCTCGTGGGGGCATCCAACGGCCATATGGACCTTGCCCGCTACCGCGAGAAGGTCCGGCAGTACCTTGCCGACCACCAGGACCACGCCGCCATCCAGCGCCTGCGCCGGAACAGGCAGCTCACAGCGCTGGACCTCTCCGAGCTGGAACGCATCCTGCTGGAGAGCGGCCTCGGCTCACGGGAGGATCTCGACAGGGCCGCGGCCGAGGGTCTCGGACTGTACGTGCGGTCGCTGGTGGGCCTGGACCGCGACGCGGTGGAGGAAGCGCTCGCCGAGTTCGTTGCGAACACCACGCTGACGGCCCAGCAGCTCGACTTCCTGCAGGTCCTCACGAACCACCTCGTCGACAACGGGACTGTGTCCCCAGGCGCGTTGTTCGACTCGCCCTACAACGAACTGGCTCCGGCAGGTCCCGATGTTCTTTTCGGCGAGGAGGGCGTCGTCAGGCTCTTCGGTGTCCTGCGGACCATCGAGAGCCATGCACGCGTGGGCTGAGCGGAATCGCAGAGGGGGACCGATCAGCTCGCGGCACCTATCGGCTGCGCCCGCACCCATCGGCTGCGCCGGCAGGAGGCTGTCGGCGGGCGCGAGCAGTGCGCCCGCGCCCGGCAGGGTGCTAGCGCGACCCGGGCAGCCTGAACTTTCTCTTCGCCTTGGGCTGGGTGAGCTGGAAGTAGTCGCTGCTCTGCGGCAGCCACATGAGCAGCACCGCGAGGAGCATGGCCCCGGCGATCAGCGACAGGCCCGGCGTCCCGCGAACCAGGATCGGCACGCCGAGCAGGATGCCGATGGTGCTCAGCATCTCGCGGGCGCTCCTTCTACCGCGGCGTAGCGGCAGCAGGAGAACCAGCTGGAGGATCGCGACGACGCCGAACAGGGAGCCGAGGCCGATCGATCCCGCGCGGTCGAGATTCTGCAGCGCGGCCGAGCTGATGAAGGTCGCGGCGGCCACGAGCAGCAGCACAGCGATCACGAGCCACACCGCAAGTGCGGCACGCAGTGTGAAGGGTCGTGGCGGCAGCGTTCGTGCCACGGAGCCGATCAGCCCCGCGGAGCGACGGTGCTACTGCCGCTTGCCGAGTCGTAGGAGTAGACCTCCGTACCGCCGATCCACACCTGCAGCGCGCGCTGCATGACATCGAGCGGGTCACCGCTCCACAGCACCAGGTCGGCGTCCTTGCCGACGCTGATTGAGCCGAGCCGATCGGCGAGGCCGAGCACCTTGGCCGGATTGATGGTGATGGAGCGCAGCGCCGTCTCGCGGTCGAGGCCCTCCTTGACCGCCAGTGTGGCCTGGTGAACGAGGAAGTTGATGGGGATCACGGGGTGGTCGGTGATGATCGAGATCTCGACGCCCGCCTTCGCCAGCTTCCCGGGATTGGCGATCGACCGGCCGCGCAGCTCCACCTTCGACTTCGTGGTGAACAGCGGACCGATCAGCACGGGCGTGCCGCGCTCCGCCAGGACATCTCCGAGCAGATGGGCCTCGGTGCCGTGGTCCAGCACGAGGTCGTAGCCGAACTCGTCGGCCAGCCGGATCGCCGTGGCGATGTCGTCCGCGCGGTGGGCGTGCTGGCGCCAGGGGATCTCACGGCGCAGCACCATGGCCAGGGCCTCGAGATGCGGATCGCGCGCGTTCTCGTCGGCCTTGCCCAGGTAGTTCTGGGCCTTCATGAACGCCTCGCGGATCACCAGGGCTGTGCCGAGGCGAGTGGAGGGCGTCTTGCCCTTGTCCCCGTAGACGCGCTTGGGGTTCTCGCCGAGCGCCGACTTCAGGCCGCTGGGGGAGCGCAGCACCATCTCCTCGAGATAGCGCCCGTGGGTGTGGATGGCAACGGCCTGCCCGCCGATCGGGTTGCCCGAGCCGGGGTTCACGTTCACCGTGGTCACACCACCGGCGAGGGCGTCGTCGAACCCTGGATCATAGGGGTTGACGGCGTCGATGGCGCGGACGCCGGCCATGTTCGGGTCCGTCATCTCGTTGGTGTCGTCACCGGCGGCGCCCTCACCCTCCTCGTGCGTTCCGAGGTGCACATGGGCGTCGACGAACCCGGGCAGCAGCCACTTGCCGCCGGCGTCGATGACGGTGGCGCCGTCGGGCACGGAGATCGCGGCTCCGAGGGCCGAGATACGACCGTCCTCCACGAGGACCGTGCCGTCGAAGGGTTCGCCGTCGATCGGGACCACGTGGGCGTTGGTGATGGCTGTGGTGACGCTGGGGGAGGACATCGGTGTCGACCTTTCCTGGGACGGGTGGGGTGATTTCCACCATATCGGCACTGGAGCACGCTGGAGACGATCCGCCTCCGGGCAGGGTCTCCGGTGCGCCGCTGGCTCACGCACAGGATGCATAGGATGTGGCCATGACCACTGGCACCCTCCTCGCTGTCTGCCGCGTGCACGAACTCCTGCCCACGAAGGACACCACCGGTGTGACCGCCATCGACAAGCGAGCGGTCGAGGGGCCCGTCACCGTCCACCCGCTGGGGCTCACCGGCGATGTCCAGGCCAGCAGGAAGCATCATGGCGGACCGTTGAAGGCCATCTACGCCTACGGGCAGCCCGACGCCGACTTCTGGACGCAGCAGCTGGGCCGGGACATGCGTCCGGGCCTGTTCGGCGAGAATCTCCGGGTCGGCGGGATCGACGCGTCCAACGCCGTCATCGGCGAGCGCTGGAGCATCGGCGACCAGGTGGTCCTCGAGGTGACTATGCCGCGGACGCCCTGCATCAACTTCGCCCGCTTCCTCGATGAGAAGTCGTGGGTCAGACGCTTCTCGGAGGCGAACCGCGTGGGTACCTACCTCCGCGTGGTCTCGCGCGGGAGCATCACGGCTGGGGACACCATCCGCGTGCACGACGTCCCCGCGCACGGAGTCACGGCCGCCCAGGTCTTCGCCGGACTCGACCAGGACCAGGCGCAGGTGCTGCTGAGCGCGGCCGACGACGGCCGAATCACACTCGCTCCGCAGGTGCGGCGCTCCGCACTGCGGGCATCGAAGGTGGCATCGCCGGCCTGACGTGCGGAACGTCACCTGCTCGGGCTCGTGCCCGTGCAGCGCAGGTGGAGGGGTGTGCCGTAGACTGGATACATCCCCCACACCGGTATTCCCGTCATCTCCGGCCATTCGGTCCGGATAGGTTGTGTTGGGGCTCGGAGCCAAGACTCGCGAGCAGATTCATCAGGGAGCGCCGGCGAGAGAAAAGTTCCATATCGCAGCTCATAGCGAGCGTCAGCGATGCGGGACGAGGAATCACGGCGCGGGATTGAGACAGTGCCGGATTCCCACGTTCATCCGGCACTTCGGGCTTCCTCCCGCAGGGCCGGCCGGCACCTACCTGGAGGACTGTTTCCCGTGCCTGAAAATCTGACCGAGCAGAACACCGAAACCACATCCGGCATCGAGGCAGCACCGGCTGCATCCGGCGCCCAGCCGGTCGACGACGGCGTGGACATCCGCTTCGCCGACCTCAACCTCGACGGGCGCGTTCTCGCGGCCCTGTCCGACGTCGGCTACGAGAAGCCTTCACCCATCCAGGCGGCGACGATCCCCGCGCTGCTCGACGGCCGCGACGTCGTCGGTCTCGCCCAGACCGGCACCGGCAAGACCGCCGCGTTCGCCATCCCGGCGCTGTCCAAGATGGCCGAGCTCGCCGATATCAACGGCGGACCCAGCAAGAACACGCAGGTGCTGGTGCTCGCACCGACCCGCGAGCTCGCACTCCAGGTCGCCGAGGCCTTCACCTCCTACGCCAAGCACATGGACGGCTTCACCGTCCTGCCCGTCTACGGCGGTTCGCCCTACGGACCGCAGCTCAACGGGCTGCGCCGTGGCGCGCAGGTGGTCGTCGGGACCCCGGGCCGCGTGATCGATCACATCTCCAAGGGCTCGCTCGACCTGTCCAATCTCGAGTACGTGGTGCTCGACGAGGCGGACGAGATGTTGCGCATGGGCTTCGCCGAGGACGTGGAGCAGATCCTCTCCTCGACCCCTGACGAGAAGCAGGTGGCCCTGTTCTCCGCGACCATGCCCCCGGCCATTCGGCGCATCGCCAAGAAGTACCTGAACGATCCGGCCGAGATCTCGGTCAAGGGCAAGACGACGACGGGCACCAACACGCGCCAGCGGTACCTGCAGGTCATGGGCCCGCACAAGCTGGACGCGCTCACGCGGATCCTCGAGGTCGAGGACTACGACGGCATCATCGCGTTCGTCCGCACCAAGATGGCGACCGAGGACCTGGCGGACAAGTTGCGTTCACGGGGCTTCTCGGCCGCAGCCATCAACGGTGACATCCCGCAGCAGCAGCGCGAGCGCACCGTCGAGGCCCTCCGCGACGGCAAGATCGACATCCTCGTGGCGACCGACGTCGCGGCCCGCGGTCTGGACGTGGACCGCATCTCGCTCGTCGTGAACTACGACATCCCGCACGACACGGAGTCCTACGTGCACCGCATCGGCCGCACCGGCCGCGCGGGCCGTTCGGGGGACGCCATCCTGTTCATCACGCCGCGGGAGAAGTACCTGCTGCGCTCCATCGAGAAGGCCACGCGCCAGCCCGTGGAGCAGATGCAGTTGCCGTCCACGGCGAAGATCAACGAGCTGCGTCTGGGCAAGTTCGCCGACAGGATCACCCAGACCCTCTCCGGTGAGGACGTCTCGCTGTTCCGCGAGTTGATCGCGAACTACGAGCAGGAGCACGACGTCCCGGCCAGCGAGATCGCCGCGGCCCTCGCCGTCATGGCACAGGGCGGCCAGCCGATCCTCGTGAAGGACATCCCCGTGGCTCCTGCCGGTCAGCGCGAGCGGGCCGAGGGGCGCAAGGACGGCTTCGGCTCCCGGGGCCCGACGCGCACCCTCACGGAGGGCAACGCCACCTACCGCATCGCGGTGGGACGTCGTCAGCGGGTGATGCCCGGTTCCATCGTCGGCGCCATCGCCAACGAGGGCGGATTGTCCTCGGCACAGATCGGCGGGATCGACATCCGCGCCGACCACAGTCTCGTGGAGCTTCCGGCCGATCTGTCCAAGGATCAGCTGCGTGCCCTGTCCAGGACGCGCATCGGCGGCGAACTCATCCACCTCGAGCTCGACAAGGGCCGCAAGCCCTCGGGCGGACGCGGCGCCGGCGAGTTCAAGAAGCCGTATCGGAAGGACTACCCCAAGCGCGACGGCGATACCCGGTTCTCGGGTGACGCCAGCCGCAAGCCGCGCCAGAACAAGGGTGCAGGCGCCGGCACGGGGCGCTCCAGCGCGCAGTCCGAGCAGTAGCAGGAACGCACGGGAGGACCGCGTGGGAGTGGCGGCTGACGCTGCTCCCACGCGGTCCGCGGATCCGCCCTTCCGGAGCGGCTCGCGATTTCGCCCCACCGCCGGAGAACTGGTAACGTAACGTGCTGTTGCCCCCCTAGCTCAGTGGTAGAGCGCGTTCTTGGTAAGAACGAGGTCACCGGA
Source organism: Arthrobacter echini (assembly GCF_004803505.1). Lineage (GTDB taxonomy): Bacteria > Actinomycetota > Actinomycetes > Actinomycetales > Micrococcaceae > Arthrobacter_D > Arthrobacter_D echini. The sequence goes on along the minus strand of NZ_SSWH01000006.1, from coordinate 95,002 downwards.
TCGATTCCGGTGGGGGGCTCACGAATGAGAGGCCCGTGACGATCCTCGGATCGGTGCGGGCACCCTCATTTGCGGCGGTGTAGCTCAGCTGGTTAGAGCGCACGACTCATAATCGTGAGGTCCCGGGATCGAGTCCCGGCACCGCTACAGCAGGAAGGCCCCGGAGCTCGTGCTCCGGGGCCTTCCTGCTTTTCGTGGTGTGCGGGGGAACCCGCTACTGCTTCTTCATGGCCGCTTCCTTGACGGACTGCGGTGTCTTACGGCCGAGCTGTTCGTCGAGCGCTACACGCAGCCGCGCCTTCGCGGCGCTCACCCTCGGGGTGTCAGCCGGTCGCCGGTAGACGGGCTGCCCGTTCGGCGCTGGTCGTGCACGTGCTGTATCGGTCATCGCCACTCCTCGGTCGGTCGTCCTGTTCTCATTGTCCGCCACCGTCGTCGGGCAGTCCAGCACGTGGGTCCTCAGGGTTGGCGACCGGGCTGCTGACCCAGATGGCATCGAGGATCAGGCGGTCCTCCTCCGTGGTGAGCTCACTGTAGGACAGCCGCAGGAGGGCCTCCACACCAGCCTCCTGCCGTACCGGATCGAGGGAGGTCGCGGCGTCGATACCCCACTGCGTCCGGCGCCACCACTCCGACCGGTCGTCGGCCCGCCTCTTCTGCTCGAGCGCCGCGCGGTCCGCCGTCGCCCGCTGGCGCAGTGTCGCGAAGGCGGTGATCGTGGCCAGCGCTGCGGCGAGCAGGACGGCCAGGGGCGCCAGGGCTCCGACGATCTCCCACCATCGCGGGCCCTCGGAGACGATCTCCACGACGATCGGGTCGGGCGGCAGAGTCACGGTCAGGACGGACATGGCGCCAGCCTAGTTGCAGGCACTCCCGCCGGCAGCAGCTCCGGCGTGCTCCGAGGACCCGCGCCGCCGGCACTCAGCGCAGGCGCACCGCGTGGACGACGACGTCGTTCACGCCCACGTCGCGTCCGTCCGGCGTCCGTTCGGTGCGCGCGCGGGATTCGCCGACGCGGATGTCCCACGAATCGTCGAGCACGGCGGCTACCTGCTCCGGGGTGTAGTACAGCTCGGGCTGCGGCGGTCTCCCGACGCCCGTGTGCAGGTCCGAAGGATCGTGGGCGACGATCAAGAGCGAGCCACCGGTGCCCACGCGGGTGGCGAGCATGCGGAACAGGCGTGTGCGTTCGGGGTCCGCAAGGTGCATGAACTGTACGGAGACGAGATCGAAATCCGCGGGGAGTTCGGGTGAGGACAGCAGATCCACTTGCCGCCAGTCGAGACGGGCGGTCACCGATGCATCGAGTTCCCGCGTATGCGCACGCGCACGGGAGAGAGCGACCGCTGAGACGTCGACCCCGAGGACGTCCCAGCCGGACGTGGCAAGCCAGATCGCGTCCGCTCCCTCACCGGCCCCGACGTCGAGCGCCCTGCCGGGCTGAAGGCTCTCCGCCACGGCGACGAGCTGCCTGTTCGGCTCTCCGCTCCACACGTGGGAACGCTTCCGGTAGCGCTCGTCCCAGAACTCCTGCATCGATCCGGACTGCATCGTGTCTCCTTCCTCGGGCCGGCTCAGGACGGCAGGCCCGCAAGTGCCGACTCCTGCCCCACCTCATGGTGGCTGGCCCGCGCGCTGTGCGGAAGATCAGGAAGTTTCCCGGGGAAGACCTTCACGGGGCAGTGATGGCGCCATAGGATGAGCGCACATTCGACGGACGCCCGGTCCGCGGGCCCCCAAGGGGAAGCAGCCACGATGACACACGAGAAGTCTGCCAGGACCACCGCGGACCCACAGGACGCACCGGGTGGCGCACGCCGACGTCGGGCGCAGGACATCCCACCACGTTTCGTGGATCGCTTCTCTCCCGGTCCGGACGGACACGCGCCGGAGATCGCCCCGGACTCTGCGGGCTCCGACGCCGTGGTGCAGGCTCAGGCCGCGGACGAGAAGCCGGCGGAGAGGAACCCACAGGAAATGAGTCCTCCCGTACGGGTGGTGGTGACGGCGTCGAACGGCGTACGTCCCGGGGTGGGGACCGGCGAATCGCTGCGCATCGCGGAGCCGCCGATCCCCGCGGAGGCCTCGTCCGCACCGGCTCCGGATGCCGAGGCGTCGGCGCCACCCTCGGGGGTAGCGGCCACGGGTCTGCGCCCCAGAGAGGGACGGCGCTCCTTCCTGACCCCGGACGATGTCGTCGTGCCGGCGGAGACCGGATTCCGCGGCTTCCTCGCCGGGCTCGGTATCCGTCTCGGCCCCTCCGCCGCGGAGCGCGCTGTCCGGGCCGATGTCGCAACCGTGAGCAGGCACTGGCCCGGGCCCCGCACCATCTCGGTGGTCAACGGCAAGGGCGGCGCCAACAAGACCCCCACCACGGTGCTGCTCGCCGCCGTCTTCGCGCGCAACGGCGGCGGGCCGGTGCTGGCCTGGGACAACAACGAGACCAGGGGAACCCTCGGCTGGCGGACCGAGCAGGGTCCGCACGAGGCCACGGTGCTCGACCTCCTGCCGCAGACCGATGCCCTCCTGGCTCCCTCCGCGCAGTCGGCGCTGCTGGCGCGGTATGTCCACCACCAGACGGCCGACAAGTTCGACGTCCTCCGCTCGAAACCGGCCGTGCTCGCATCCGAGCAGAAGGTCACAGCCGGGGACTTCGACGCCCTCCACGAGGTTGCGTCCAAGTACTTCCGCCTCAACGTCGTCGATTCGGGGAACGACGAGACCGCCGAGCGCTGGCTGCGCATGATCCATCACACCGACCAACTGGTGATCGCCACCACGACGCTCGAGGAACATGCCGAAGCAGGAGCGCTCCTGCTCGAGGCACTGCGCGACCGCGGTGGACGCTACGGGGAACTGGCACGGCAGGCCGTGGTGATCATCAGCCAGTCGGACAAGAACGGCAGCAGAACCCAGGGGCGGGCGATAGCCGACGGGTTCGGCGACCTGGCGCGGCGCACCCTGACCATCCCGTTCGATGTCGCGCTGCTCAAGGGCCGCATCCGCTTCAGCGCCATGCGACCGGCCACCCAGCGGGCTTGGCTCGCCGCGGCGGCCGCCGTGGCCGAGGGGTTGTAGAGCCGAATGCCGAGCCGGCTCCTCGGAGGATGATCTCCGTGCGGTCACTCGTGCGTTCATGAAGCCCGACATAGTCAGAGGTGGCGGGATACGACAGGATCAGGACATGACCGAGCTGCCCTTTCCCGTCAAACCCATGCTGGCCAAAGCCGTCAGCGCCGTCCCCGAGCCCGACAGTCTCCCGGGAGGGCTCGTGTACGAACCGAAGTGGGACGGGTTCCGGGCCATCGTGAAGATCGAGGACGGCGCGTGTGAGATCGGGAGCCGGGGCTCGAAGCCGCTCACGCGGTACTTCCCCGAGCTCGTCGAGGCGTTGCTCGAGAATCTTCCCGACCGGTGCGTGGTCGACGGCGAGATCGTCATCCGGCAGGGTGAGACCGGGGCCGAGCGGCTCGACTGGGAGGCCCTCTCCCAGCGGATCCATCCCGCCGGGAGCCGGATCCAGCTCCTCGCCGAGCAGACGCCGTCGTCGTTCGTTGCCTTCGATCTCCTCGCACTCGACGCCACCGACCTGACAGGTCTGCCCTTCGGCCGGCGCCGCACGGTCCTGGAAGGCATCGGCGAGACCTTCTCCGCGCCGGTCCATCTCTCCCAGATCACGCGCGACGTCGAGGTGGCCCGGCGCTGGCTGGTCGAGTTCGAGGGCGCAGGCCTCGACGGCGTCGTGGCGAAGCCGCTCAGCGCGGCCTACGAGCCCGACAAGCGGCGCATGCTCAAGGTCAAGCATCATCGCAGCGCGGACACGGTGGTCCTCGGATACCGGGTGCACACCTCCGGCCGGGGCGTGGGGTCGCTGCTGCTCGGGCTGTACGACGACGGCGGCGAGCTGCGGAACGTGGGCGGTATCTCGGCCTTCTCGAATGCACGCAGACTGGAGCTGATCGACGAGCTCGACCCCGACGTGGTGCGCGACGACGACGGCGAGCCGGTCCGGGGTGCCACGGAGCGCAGCCGCTTCGCGTCCGCGAAGGACGTGTCCTTCGTCCGGCTGCACCCGCGCCGCGTGGTCGAGGTGCGGTACGACCAGATGGAGGGCGCACGCTTCCGGCACACCGTGCAGTTCGAGCGCTGGCGCCCCGACCGTCAGGCGCGCTCGTGCACGTTCGAGCAGCTCGAGATCCCGGCAGCCTACGACCTCAGCGCCGTGCTGGCGTGAGAGTCGCCGGCTGACGGATCGCGGCGCGGCCCTCGGTTCGGGGGAGGCCACGCCTACTGTGGGGGAATGGAACCGACCTATCTCTGCAGCGGCGTGACCTGGCATGCCGACGGACCAGTCCTGTCACTGCACGAGACCCTGCCGCAGGACAGGACCCTGGCGGACAAGGAGACACCTGCCTATTCCGGGTCCGGACGGCCGCACGCTTTGCGCGAGGAATCGGCCGGTGTCTCGACCGGAGGACCTGACACGCCCGGCACGGACCGCATCATCCCGGCCGGAACGGCCGACGCCGCCACGCCCGATCTCCAGCTCGCCTCGGGCGCCAGAGTGGCGTTCGAGATCGCAGCCGAGGAGAGATTCTGTCTGGGGTTCCACCGGGTCCATGACCGGGACGAGCGGACCTGGAGTCCGTGCGCCGATCAGTTGCCGGCCGAGCGAGGCTATCAGTGCGGGCGCTGCTTCGCGCAGGACGATCTGCGCTTCATGCACGACATCCACCGCTCGGGCATCGCACCGGCAGGCCTCAAGCGGTACCTGGACCAGCCGCACTGGCTCTACGTCGCGACCTTCGCCGATGGTGCGTCCAAGGTGGGAACGGCGTCGCACCTGCGGAAGCGGGCACGGCTTGTGGAACAGGGTGCAGTCCTCGCGCAGTACGTGGCCTACGCGCGCGACGGCCGGACGGTGCGGATCCTGGAGGACGAGGTGACGCGCTCCGTCGGTCTGCAGCAGGCCGTGCGTTCCGGCGCGAAAGCCGCAGCGCTCTGTGCGCCGCTACCGGCTGCGCAGCTGCAGGACATCAACGACGGCTTCGCGCTCGCAGCCCGCGGGCTGCTCGCCGGAGGCATCGACGTGGAGGGTTTCGAGGTGGTTCGGGAGGAGTTCGTCCCGCCCGAGGCCGACGTCGTCCTCGCCTACAGCGGTCTGCAGCCCTACCCCGAGCCGCTCGGAGCAGGCCGCCATGGCTTCACGATCCGCGAGCTGCTCGGGCCCTCCGCGCTGGTCTCGATCGACGGAGCCGATCTCGTCTTCGTCGCCGACCTCTCGCAGCTCAAGGGCAAGCGGCTGCACCTCGGCGACTTCACCACAGCAGTGCCCGCCGTCCAGGAGGCACTGTTCTGAGCGGCGCTGTTCGGGATAGCACTGTCAGTATGGCCCGCCGGTACTTCATTGTCGGCACGGCCCCGAACCGTCGCGTGCACGACGACGGTAGAATCAGGCCATGCTGAATACGCCCTGGGAGACCGGCTCGGACCTGTACCGCAAACTCGTGGTCTCCGCGCTCGTCACGACAGCCATCGGTATCCTGGTCGCCGTCGTCGGTGCCGGAAAGGCCCAGGACAATCTCGTGTACACGGGCATATCGGTGATCGTGGTGGGCATGATCTGCCATGTCGCAGGGATGGTCGTCCGCTCACGCGACATCAGGCGTCGCATGAAGCAGCGGGGCTGAACCCGCTCCGGATAGCACCGGGCGGTTGAGCGTGCCCGCCGTCGTCCTGCGTACCGTCCGCTCTCCTGTTCCCAGACCTGCACCGCACGCTTCCATCGGAGGATCCATGACCATCGCCCCAGACCTGCAGGGACGCACGTACCCGGCAGGCGAGCCCTATTCCGTGGGACGCGAGGCCATCCGCGACTTCGCCCGGGCCGTGAAAGCCACCCACCCGGCGCACTTCGACGTCGACGCCGCTGCGGCTCTCGGATACGCCGACCTCCTCGCGCCACCGACGTTCGCGATCATCATCGCCCAGCGCGCCGACGCGCAGCTGATCACCGACCCCGACGCCGGCATCGACTTCACCCGGGTGGTCCACGCCGATCAGCGGTTCGTCCATCACCGGCCGATTCTTGCCGGCGACCAGATCGTCGCCGAACTCCACGTGGATCAGGTACGGGCCATGGGCGGGGGAGCGATGATCACCACGCGTGCCGAGCTCTCCACGGTCGACGACGAGCCCGTGGCCACGACGACATCATCCATCCTCGTCCGCGGAGAGGGCCAGTAATCATGGCAGTGTCAATCACCACACTGGAAGTCGGCCGGCAGATCGGCTCCGCGACCGTCCACGTCACCCGACAGGATCTCGTGCGGTATGCCGGTGCCTCGGGGGACTTCAACCCGATCCACTGGAACCGGTCCTTCGCCGAGGGCGTCGGTCTGCCCGGGGTGATCGCGCACGGGATGTTCACCATGGGTGCCGCCGTCCAGCTGGTCACCGACTGGGCGGGCGACCCGGGCGCCGTCGTCGACTACCAGACGCGCTTCACCAAGCCCGTGGTCGTCGAGGACACCACCGCGGAGCCCGGCGAGCCGGGGGCCGTCGTCGAGGTTGCCGGGGTGATCGGTGCGATCGACGCCGAACTCTCGACGGCGCGCATAGACCTCACGGTGACGTCCGCCGGGCAGAAGGTGCTCGTGAAGGCGCAGGCCGTCGTGAGGCTGCCGTGAGTGCTCCCGTGACCGGGACGGGTCTCGCGGAGCTCACCACCGCCCGTGTCGGCGGAGCGGCCCGCACGTTCGTGGCGGCCCGGAGCGAGCAGGAGATCGTCGACGCCGTCCGCGCAGCCGATGCCGCCGGTGAGCCTCTGCTGATCATCAGCGGCGGGTCCAATCTGCTGATCAGTGACGACGGCTTCGACGGCACCGTCGTCCACATCGCCTCGACCGGCTTCACCGTGGACGACTCCGTGCACGGCGGCGTCGTGGTGAGTGTGCAGGCGGGCCAGGACTGGGACGACCTGGTGGAGTACACCGTGCTCCACACTCTGTCCGGGCTGGAAGCGCTCTCGGGTATCCCCGGCTCCACCGGTGCCACGCCCGTCCAGAACGTCGGAGCCTACGGATCGGATGTCTCGCAGACCATCGCAACCGTGCGCGTGTACGATCGCGAGACCGACCGCCTGAGGACCTTCACCAACGCCGAGCTGGCCTTCGGCTACCGGGATTCGCTCCTCAAGCGCAGCACCGTCAACGGTTCCCCGCGCTACGTGGTGCTCTCGGTCGACTTCCTGCTCGCCTCGGACGCGATGAGCACGCCGATCCGCTACACGGAGCTCGCGCGCGCACTCGGCGTCGACGTGGGGGAGCGCGCCTCGGTGCACGATGTGCGTCGGGAGGTACTACGGCTGCGCGGAGGCAAGGGCATGGTGCTCGATGCCCCCGATCCCGACACCTGGAGTACCGGCTCCTTCTTCACGAATCCCATCGTCAGCGCGGCGACCGCGGCCGGATTGCCGGAGGATGCGCCCCGGTTCTCATCGGGCACTGAGCAGGAGGTGAAGCTCAGTGCCGCGTGGCTGATCGAACACGCCGGCTTCGGCAAAGGGTTCGGGCTGACCGACGACGACGGCCACGCCGTCGCGGGAGGGCGGGCGGCTCTCTCGACGAAGCACACGCTCGCCCTGACCAATCGGGGCGGTGCGTCCACCAGCGATCTGCTGGCCGTGGCAAGGCTGGTCAGGGACGGCGTCGAGCGGGTCTTCGGCATCCGGTTGGAGCCGGAGCCGTTGCTGATCAACTGCGCGCTGTAGTCCTCCGCAGGGTGCAGTCCTCCGAGGTCAGGCCTCGAGGTGCGGGTACTCCGGGGAGCGGTCCTGGAAGGACAGGATGTTCTTGTTGCGGATCACGCCGTCGCTGATCTCCACCGCGTACCGCAGGACGTCGTCGTTCTCCCATGCGGTGGGCCCGTCGAGGACGGTGCGCAGATACGGCAGGAGCGCCTCGCTGATCTCCCAGGTCGCCGAGTCCCACAGGTAGGACGGGCTGTGGTCCACACCGTAGTACCGGACGTGATTTCCGACCTCGAACATCGGGTCGTCGAAGGAGGTGGGCCTGGCCCAGCTGAACCCCATTCCCTCGTCGCAGGAGACGTCGACGATCAGCGTGCCAGGATCCAGCGCGGGCAGATCGGAGTCGACGAGGAACATCACCGGCGCGTTCGGATCCTGCAGGATGCAGTTCACGATCAGGTCGTGCCCGGCGAGGAACCCGGCGAGTGGCGTGGGTCCGTCGTCCTCGTGGACGATGCTGTTCCGTGAATCCTCGGTGTCGTGCTCGACCTGCAGGATCCGTGCCGAATGGATCGGCGCACTGACCGCGGCGACGTCACGACCCGTGAGGACATCGACGTCGTGGATACCCTGGGCGTTCAGCGCGGTGACGGCGCCGCGTGCGGTGGCCCCGAAACCGATCACCACGGCGTTCAGCTTCCGGCCATAGTCACCCGTCGACCCCACGAGCTGCAGGGCGTGCAGCACGGAGGAGTATCCGGCGAGCTCGTTGTTCTTGTGGAAGACATGCAGGCTGAATGCGCCCGCCTCGGTCCAGTGGTTCATGGCTTCGAACGCGATCAGGGTCAGTCTGCGGTCGATCGCGTGCTGGGTGAGGTCGCGATCCTGCACCAGATGGGGCCATCCCCACAGGACCTGGCCCTCCCGCAGTTGGGCGACGTCCGCTGCCAGCGGCTTCGGGAGCAGGACGACGTCGCTGTCGGCGATCAGTTCCTCGCGGGTCGCGAATCCGGCGACGAAGGGAGCGAGCTGTTCGTCGGGGACCCCGAACTGGTCCCCGTAGCCGTGTTCCAGGCGGATGCGCTGTTGCAGATCCTCGTCGATCCGGGAGAAATGGTGTGGATGGATCGGCAACCGGCGTTCATTGGTCTTGCTCGAATGAGCCATGATCCCGAGGCTGAGCTGATTCACGCGTACTCCTTCTGGTTACCTTCTGTCTAGCACGTCGGTGGCGGCCGGACGAGCCGAGCCACTCTCGGGCGTCGCGCCGCTCGACGACTCCGACGTCGCCGGCCGCACGATTGCCGCTTGGTCAGCGAATGCTCCTGGCACGGCGACGTTCGAGTGCTGCTGCGAGTTCCGTCGGGTCGTCCGTCGAGACGAGCACGTCGGCGTTGCCCTTGGATATGCGCACGGACGGCCCTCCCACCAGATATCCGGTCGTGCTGTTCGGTAATTTGCGCAGGCCCATTCCTGCACCCAGGCCCGTGACCTTGTCCGGGGCGACGCCGTCGATCTGGCGGTAGGGGATGGATGTGCCGAAGATACCGGCAACCTTGATTGTCAGTTCTTCGTCGTCCAAACGCACCACAGCCTGCATCATGACGATCGCAATGAAGGTTACAGCGAGGAGAACTCCGAGGAGCAGTCCCACGGCGGTCAACCCGTCCAGGAGCATCCCCACCACTGCCAGTGTCGTCGACACCGCACCCAGGAGCAGCAGGCCCAGCCGGTACTTCCGAGGCATTCGTGCGCGGAACGTCTCTCGCGGATCCCCCTGGTGATTGCTCATGCCTTCATTGTGGTGATGGGCCTCCTTGCCGTCCAGCCGTTGAGTTCGTCGGTGCGTGCTGTTCGCTTCCTCTGCTCGATCCCACCGGTCGGCGTCGGCGGGTGGGAACGAGCGCTCCTCCCTCTGCTCGATCCCACCGGTCGGCGTCGGCGGGTGGGAATGAGCTGTCGATCCCGGTGTTCGGGTTCGGGCGGTGGGATCGGCCGGTGAGGTGGAGGCAGGTCCGGCGTTGATCCCACTGCTCCGTCTCGGGCGGTGGGGTCGAGGCAGGTTCGAGGGAGGTGCGGTGTCGATCCCAGTGGTCGGCGTCGGCGGGTGGGAACGAGCGCTCCTCCCTCTGCTCGATCCCAGTGGTCGGCGTCGGCGGGTGGGAATGAGCTGTCGATCCCGGTGTTCGGGTTCGGGCGGTGGGATCGGCTGGTGGGGTTGAGGGAGGTGCGGTGTTGATCCCGGTGTTCGGGTTCGGGCGGTGGGATCGGCTGGTGGGGTTGAGGGAGGTGCGGTGTTGATCCCAGTGGTCGGGTTCGGGCGGTGGGATCGGCCGGTGGGGTTGAGGCAGGTCCGGTGTCGATCCCAGTGGTCGGGTTCGGGCGGTGGGATCGGCCGGTGAGGTGGAGGCAGGTCCGGTGCTGATCCCAGTGGTCGGCGTCGGCGGGTGGGATCAGCCGCTGAGGGCTACTCGGCGTACGGTCAGGAGCGGGCCCAGGCCACAGGCACAGGAGCGTTACATTGCTGGAGAACGCCGTGCCTGTTCAGCGGCGGCGCGGGTGAGTACGACGTCGCTCCAGCTGCGCTCCCGCTCGACGAGTTGACGCGAGCACAGCCACTGCGCCAGTCGTGACGCGACACTGATCTGCGCGAGCCGGTCATGGAAATCCGGCAGCAGATGAGGCTGGGCGAGGAAGTCGGGCAGCGCGTGCAGTAATGCCGGTGCACCCATGATGCGCGCGTACGGACTGTCCGTACCGAACTGGCGCTCCAATGCGAGCAATTCCCGGTCCTCGGGAGCCAGCCGGGTGGCAGCGACGTCCTCGAGGTAGGAACGGAGGTGGTCCTGGACACGCTCGTACCGCAGCAGACTCTCCGGATGCCGGGCATGAGAGCTGGATGCGAAGAAGCGCCGGAGAATGGTGTCTGCGTCCAGGAAATCCATGCGGGTCATCCTGCCGCTGCCCACCGACCTTTTGTTCCGATTCTGTTGCGGGCCCATGACATCCGGGACCTGCTTCGACAGCCCCTTGTGACCAAGCGATCGCGGCCGTGGTGCCCGAACGCCCCGAGCTGGACTCGGGAGCCACTCGAACGCCCCGAGCTGGACTCGGGAGCGGCCCGACCTCCCCCCCGAAGAATGCCTACAGGTTTCCGGTTGCAATCAGCAACATTCGACGCAGCGGTTCGGCCGCTCCCCACAGGAGCTGATCCCCCACGGTGAAGGCGCTGATGTACTCGGGCCCGGGCTCGAGTTTCCGGATGCGCCCCACCGGGATCTCCAGCGAGCCGGTCGCGGCAATGGGCGTCAGACCGGTAACTGTAGCCGCCTTCGTGTTCGGGACCACCCGGACCCACTCGTTGTCCGCGGCGATGATCCCCTCGATTTCACTCACCGGCAGATCCTGCGTGAGCTTCAGGGTCAGCGCCTGGGAGTGCGAGCGCATGGCCCCGACGCGGACGCAGAGGCCGTCGAAGGGTATTCGGGTGTCCGTCCCGAGGATCTTGTTCGTCTCCGCCCCGGCCTTCCACTCCTCCTTCGACTGTCCGTTGCCGAGGTCGGCGTCGATCCAGGGAATGACGGAACCGGCGAGCGGCACCCCGAACTGGGTGGCATCCAGGCCCGGATCGCGCTGCGCTGCGAGGACGGCCCGGTCGATATCGAGGATCGCGGACGCCGGGTCGTCCAGGTTCCCGCTCACGCTGCCGTGGAGAGCGCCGAACTGTGTCAGCAGCTCGCGCATGTGGCGCGCGCCGCCCCCGGAGGCAGCCTGGTACGTCATGGACGTTCCCCACTCCACGAGTCCACTGCGGAACAGCCCGCCCAGCCCCATGAGCATGCAGGAGACCGTGCAGTTCCCGCCGATGAAGTCCCGCACTCCACGCGCCAGACCGGCATCGATGACGGACCGGTTGACCGGATCGAGCACGATGATGCTGTCCTGCTCCATGCGCAGCGTCGACGCGGCGTCCAGCCACAGCCCGGTCCACCCGGCCGCGCGCAATCTCGGATGCACCTCCGCGGTGTAGTCGCCGCCCTGCGCGGTCACGATGATCGGCAACGTTGCCAGCGTCTCGACGTCGTACGCGTCCTGCAGCACACCGGTGCCGGCGGCGAACGACGGCGGGGCGCCGCCGGCCGCCGAGGTGGAGAAGAACACGGGGTTTATGCGGGCGAAGTCGCCCTCGTCCTGGAGACGCTGCATGAGGACGGAGCCGACCATGCCGCGCCACCCGACGAAACCGACGGAGGGCAGGGCGGATGTCGCGGGAACTGAAGTCATGGGCTCCAGCCTAGGCGCGGCAACGTGGTACGCGGCACTCCATGACGGAGCTCGCACGACGGCGGCAGCATGAACGGAGACGGAGCACGGACGACGCAGCACGGACCACGGCGAGAGCACGAACGACGAGCGTCCGAATAAGACACCAGTGCTACAGCTGGCGCGTCCACAGACTGATCCGGTACCGGAGGCCGCCGGAGGATTCCAGCCAGCCGCTCTCCGGGGTGATCGCGGCCAGCGCCCAGTCGGTGTCGAGGGGTGGCGCCACGGTGTCGCCGTCCACTGCGGACTCGACAACCGTCACGAGCGCGGCATTGGCCAGGGGCATCGCCTCGGCGTAGACGCGCCCACCGCCGATGATCCAGATCTCCTCGGCTCCCGGACTCGCCCGGGCCGCCTCCATGGCTGCTTCGAGGGAATGCACGACGACGGCGCCCGGGAAGGTGCCGGGATCGTGGTGGGAGACAACGATGTTCGTGCGGTCCGGCAGGGGCTGGAACCTCGTCGGGATCGACTCCCAGGTACGCCGTCCCATGATCACCGGATGGCCCGCCGTCGTGGCCTTGAAGTAGGCCATGTCCTCCGGCAGGTTCCAGGGGATGCCGCCGTCCCGGCCGATCACACCGGCCTCCGTCTGGGCCCAGATCATGCCGATCACGGGTGCGGATCCGACGGCGTCCGGCACGCTCAGGGTGCCGGGGTCGGGAGCTGCAGTCATACGGCCACCGGCGCCTTGATGGTGGGGTGGTGCTGGTAGTCGATCACGTCGAAGTCCTCCAGGGTGTACTCGAAGATGCTCGCGGGCTTCCGGGTGAGTTCCACGCGCGGGTAGGGGTAGGGGGTGCGGGAGAGCTGCTCCCGGACCTGCTCCAGATGGTTGTCGTACACGTGGACGTCGCCGCCGGTCCAGATGAACTCACCGGGCTCGAGCCCGGTCTGCTGGGCCACCATGAGCGTCAGCAGGGCGTAGGAGGCGATGTTGAAGGGCACACCGAGGAACGTGTCGGCGGAGCGCTGGTACAGCTGGCAGGAGAGCCTGCCGGGGGCGCCGTCGACGCCGGGGCTCACGTAGAACTGGAAGAACACGTGGCAGGGTGGCAGTGCCATCGAGTGCAGCTCCGACACGTTCCACGCCGAGACGAGGTGACGGCGCGAGTCGGGTGTGGTCCTCAGACTCTCGATGACGTCCGCGATCTGGTCGATATGGCCGCCGTCGGGTGTGGGCCACGAGCGCCACTGGACGCCGTAGACCGGGCCGAGGTCGCCGTCGTCGTCCGCCCACTCGTTCCAGATGGAGACACCGCGATCCTGCAGCCAGCGGACATTCGAGTCGCCACGCAGGAACCAGAGCAGCTCCAGTGCCACGGACTTGAAGTGCACACGCTTGGTGGTGATCAGGGGGAAGGACTCGCTCAGATCGAAGCGCAGCTGCCGGCCGAAGACGCTCCGGGTTCCGGTGCCGGTCCGGTCACTCTTGACGACGCCGTTGGCCATGACGTCGCGCAGCAGGTCCTCGTACGGGGTGGGGAGGGCAGTGGTCACTCGGCCAGTCTAGGACGAACGGCGGGCCGGACGCTCACGACGCCGCCACCTGCTCCGGAGTGGCCGGGCGCTGTGTGTGCTGTCGCGCGAGCAGCAGCGGCAGCACCGCGACGACGCCGGCTGCGAGGAACAGGATGATCACGAGTGCGTCGAGCTGGCCCGCTCCCGGCGGATAGGGCACTGCCTGCACGAGGGTGTCGTCCGGCACCAGGGCCGCGCGATTGTCCGAGAGGACGAAGGCGGCCAGGGCGGCCATCCCGGAGACGGTCATGAGCAGGACACGCGCGACGGATCCGGCGCGCAGCTCACCTTCCCCCGTCTCGTCCGCCGTCCGGAGCCCCGGACGAACCATGACGGCGGACAGCACGACGGCGGAGCCGGTCAGGAGCAGGGCGAAGGACACCCACCAGAGAGCGGTCTGGGTCGAGGCGCCCGGCAGTGTCCTCACCCACAGCGCCAGCCAGGCCGTGCCGACAACCGCCGCGAGCGCCGGTACGCCGAGCGCCAGGAGTGCCGCCAGGAGTGCCGCCGGCAGTCGCCGCCGGACGCGCGGGCGGGAGGGCCGGCTGTGGTTCTTCAGCAGGATCACCTCGGCCCACAGCTGGACGCCGAGGAACACGAGGTAGGCCAGCGTCAGCACGATGAGCTGCACCGCCCCGGGGGCCATGCCGAGGGAGAACAGCAGCGGTGCGACACCGAGGCACCACGCCGCGTAGCCGATGCGCCGGCCGCTGAGGACCACGCTGCGCGCGCGGGGCAGTGAACCGGCGGGTGACGGGGGCAGCAGATCGCGCGGCGCGTCGACGTCGGCAGGTTCGACGCGCGGTCGGGTCGCTGCGGTCATGAGCACCGTCGCCGCCCAGAGCACGAACACCGCGAAGCGCAGCGCATTCCACCCGGAGTCGTCGCCCGCGGCGAACTCCACGCTGCTCCTCACCATTAGGACCGCGACCAGTGCCACGGTCCGCAGCAGGCGATTGACGAAGACGTCCCGCATGATGTCGTCCTCGGCACCAGTGAGCGTTCCGTCGCCGCGACGGCGGACGATCACCAGCAGGGTCAGGACCACCCCGCTGACCAGGGTGGTGTACGCGATGCCGGCGATGGACGCGAAGTAGGGTCCGGGAATGCGGACCGCCAGCGCGGCGCCGTCGCCGTCGAATGTGTCCTCCGGGCCGATTGCGGGCACGGATGCGCTGAGTATGATCGCAGCGAAGCCGAGCAGCACGAGGAATCCGGTGGCCAGGGTGAGCCCGGGTGGCAGGTGGTCGCGGAGCCGCCTCGTCGGGGACCCGGTGCTGCGGGACTCGACGACGCGGGGATCGGAGCCGCGTGACCTTCCGCGTGCACCCGAGCGATGCGGCACGGTGAACTGGGCGATGAGGTAGATCCCGACGAGGGAGACGAAGGGCGTCAGTGCCATGACCAGATCCTCTGCGAACACAGAATCCCGGGCGGGCGCTTCCCTGAAGGTCCACGGGGTGTAGAGGAACTCGAACGGCAGGGGCCCGACCACGCCACCGGCGGCGAGCGCGAGCAGCGCCGCCCACATGGCGTGCCGCCGCGCCACGCGCATCGGCGCCAGGTCCGTCCGACTCGTGCGGTGCGCCGCGTGGAGCACCGCGTACACCAGGAGTGCACCTACGGCGAGATCCAGGAGCGTGGAACTGAGAAGATCGGCCGTGCTCACACTGTCCCCCGGGGTCATGGAACTCAACCCTTTGCCACGGACCGGGTGGAGTCAAGCTTTCCGGCTCTAGTCGTCGTACGCCCGGTACTGCTCCACCGAGACGATCCGGCCGGGGTTCATGCTGCTGACCTGGCAGATGAGCGCCTCGCCGGGGGCCAGGTAGGGATCCTCGCTGGGCAGCAGTGTCCGTAGGTGCTTGCCCAGATGGCCCGCCAGGACCGAGAAGACCACCGGCAGGACGGGGCGGTGGGTGCAGATCGCCACCGGCCGGCGTTTGTCCAGTACGCGCTCGACGGCGGCTCTCGTCCGTCCGGGCTTCCGCGCGGCGTCGCGCTCGGTGAGGGCGTCCACGAGTTTGAGCTTGGCGCTGCGCTGGTTCACGTAGGGTGAGACGGTCTGGACGCAGCGGACCCATGGGCTGCTGACGACGCGTTCCGGGTTCCAGGCCTGGAGCAGTCGACTGACGGCGACGGACTGGCGCCGACCGGTGGCGGCGAGGGGACGATCGCCCTCGGCGAGGCTCCAGGAGGAGCGGGGTTTGGCCTTCGCGTGCCGCACCACGATCATCGGCCAGGTCTGGAGGTCATTGGCCTCGTACGCCTCGACGAGGCCCTCGAGGGGCTCGACGTCGGAGGGGTTGCTCAGCAGGGAGCGCGCCTTCTTCGGTGAGACCCACTGCACGCCGTCGACCTCCTTCCCGTCGGGGACCGGTGTGAGGTGCCTGATCCCGGCCGCCCAGTACTGGACGATCTTCTCCCCGGAATTCACCGGGTAGGTGATCGTGGCCAGTGGTATTCCGAGCTCGACGCGCAGACCCACTTCCTCGAAGGTCTCGCGGACCGCGCACTCCGGCGTCGTCTCTCCCTCGTCGAGCTTGCCCTTGGGCCAGGACCAGTCCCCGTAGCGGGGTCGATGGATGACCAGGACCTCGAGCAGTCCCTTCTCGACCCTCCAGCACAGGGTCCCGGCGGCGATCACGGCCGCAGCGTCCGGGGGCATGCCGGAGGTGGAGTCCTTCGTCGCGGAAGCCATCAGCGGCGCGAGACCGCTTGCTGGCGTGTCCTGGACGCGAGCAGCCAGGACTGGATGTCCTCGAGAGGCTCGCCGTCGTCGTCCCTGTGGTGGCGGGTCCAGCACCCGGTGTCGTCGAGGTGCCAGCTGGAGACCGAGGGATCCATGTAGCGGTCCATGAGATTCATCAGATCGGAGATGTCCTCCGGGGCGCTGAGCTGCACCAGCGCCTCGACCCGGCGGTCCAGGTTGCGGTGCATCATGTCCGCCGAGCCGATGAAGACGGCGGGGTCACCACCGTTGGCGAAGGCGAAGACGCGCGAGTGCTCGAGGAAACGGCCGAGGATCGAGCGGACCGTCACGTTCTCGCTGAGGCCCGGTACCCCCGGGCGGACGGAGCAGATCCCGCGGACGATCACATCCACCGCGACACCGGCCTGCGATGCACGGTAGAGCGAATCGATGATCGCCTCGTCGACGATCGAGTTGACCTTGATGATCACGCGTGCGGGCAGGCCCGCGCGGCTGTTGGTGATCTCCTGCTCGATGCGCTCCATCAGACCCGAGCGGACCGAGCGCGGGGCGACGAGGAGTCGCTTGAACGTGGACTTCGGGGCGTACCCGGAGAGCTGGTTGAACAGGCGCGAGAGATCCTGGCCCACCTGGTCGTTGGCGGTGAGCAGACCCAGGTCCTCGTAGTACCTGGCGGTGCGCGGGTGGTAGTTCCCCGTGCCGATATGGCAGTAGCGCCGCAGGCCGTTGATCTCCTGGCGCACCACGAGCGAGAGCTTGCAGTGCGTCTTCAGGCCCACGATCCCGTACACCACGTGGACGCCGGCCTGCTCGAGCTTGCGTGCCCAGGAGATGTTGGCCTGCTCGTCGAAGCGCGCCTTGATCTCGACCAGGGCGAGGACCTGCTTCCCCGCCTCGGCGGCGTCGATCAGTGCGTCGACGATGGGGGAGTCGCCGGAGGTCCGGTACAGCGTCTGCTTGATGGCCTGGACCTTGGGATCCGCCGCGGCCTGCTCGAGGAAGGCCTGCACCGACGTCGAGAAGGAGTCGTACGGGTGGTGCAGCAGGATGTCGCGACGACGCATCGCGGCGAAGACGTTCGCGGCCTTGGAGGTCTCGCTCTCGTTCAGGTGCCGGCTCGTGTGCGGGACGTGCTTGGGATAGTGCAGGTCGCCGCGGTCGATCGCGGCGATCACGCTGAGCCCGCGCAGGTCCAGCGGCGCCGGGAGGGCGTAGACCTCGTCGTCCTCCACGCCGAGCTCACGCGAGAGCAGCGCACGGATGCTCGGGTTGATGTCCGTGGTGACCTCGAGGCGCACCGGCGGGCCGAAGCGGCGTCGCAGCAGCTCCTTCTCGAGAGCCTGGAGCAGATTCTCGGCGTCGTCCTCCTCGACCTCGAGGTCCTCGTTGCGGGTGACCCTGAACAGGTGGTGCTCGAGGACCTCCATGCCGGGGAAGAGCTGGTCGAGGTGGACGGCGATCACTTCCTCGAGGGGGATGAAGCGTGCGATCCGGCCCGCGACGTTGCCGGCGCGGGGCCCGTCGACGGACATCAGGCGCGGGAGCTGGTCGGGGACCTTGACCCGGGCGAAGAGTTCCTTCTCGCTCACCGGGTTGCGCACCACGACGGCGAGGTTCAGCGACAGACCGGAGATGTAGGGGAAGGGGTGGGCCGGGTCGACGGCGAGGGGGGTCAGGATCGGGAAGACCTTCTCGGCGAACATGGTGTGCAGTTCGGCCTGCGCCGCGTCGTCGAGTTCGTCCCAGGTGGTGAGGAAGATCTGCTCCTCGGCGAGGGCCGGGCGGATCTGCTCGGTGAAGACGGCGGCATGGCGCCGCTGCAGCTCGTACCCGTTGTGCATGATCTTCTCGAGTTGTTCGAGGGGGCTGAGTCCGGCGGCGGAGGGGACGGCGAGCCCGGTGGCGATACGCCGCTTCAGGCCGGCCACCCGCACCATGAAGAACTCATCGAGATTGGACGCGAAGATGGACAGGAAGTTGATCCGTTCGAGCAGGTAGAGACTCGGATCTTCCGCGAGTTCGAGGACGCGCGCGTTGAAGTCGAGCCAGCTGATCTCGCGGTCCAGGAAGCGGTCCGGGCCGATATCGCCCTCGGGCAGGAGAGTGGGAGGGAACTCGGGGATGTCGATGCGGTCCTGGGTCGCACGGGCCGGCGTCGACTCGGACGAACCGTACAGGGACGCTCGTTGGCGTGCGGTCTTCGATTCCATGGCGTCTCCTTGAGCGGCGAGCACGGGCGTGGCGGGAAACCGCTTTGGAACGATCGGTCTCCGCCTTGGATGAAACACTACAAGGTGGGCTCGGCGGCCTTGTGTGCATACATCACATCCACGTCCCAGCGCGTGAAGCCGAGCTGCCTGTACAGGGACACCGCGGCCGTGTTGTCGGCGTCGACGTACAGCATGATGGCCTGCAGGCCCTTGCCGTGCAGGTACTCGATGCCTGCGATCGTGAGGGCCTTGCCGAGGCCCATGCCCTGGGCGCCGGGCGTCACGCCGACCACGTACACCTCGCCCATCGCGGCGCGATCGCCGGCGCCCGGATGGATCTTCGTCCAGTGGAAGCCGAGCAGGGCTCCGTCGTCCTCGCTGACGGCGAGCAGGAATCCGTCGGCGTCGAACCAGTCCTCGGCCATGCGTGCCTGCAGATCCGCGAGCGTGGTCGCGCCCTGCTCGGGGTGGTCCGCGAAGGCCGCCGCATTGGCGGCGAGCCAGGCCTCCTCGTCCTGACCGGGGACGAACGCGCGCAATCCCACACCGGCGGGCAGGCGCAGTGCCGGCACCGACTGCTCGACGGCGGCGCGCGTCAGCCGCATGCGCCACAGTTCGCGCACCGGCTCGAAATCGAAGCGTTCGGCGAGATCGGCCGCAGCGGAGTGATTCCCGTGCGACCAGCCGCGCAGCTCGCCGATACCCTCGCGCAGGACCTGCTCGATCAGCGCCGTCCCGGCTCCCTCGCCGCGGCAGTCGGGCCCGACGACGAGTTCGAGCACAGCGCCCTCGGAGGTGCCGCGCGTGATCACGGCGATGCCCGCGAGCTCGCTGTCCTGCTGCCCGGCGGTGCGCGCCGCGAGAACCAGCACGCGGTCCCCGGCGTCGTGGTCCCTGAGGGTCACGAGGGTCTGCTCGGACAGCGGGGGGTTGCCGTCGGATTCGGCGGCGGCCGTGGCCAGGGAGAGGATCTCGCCCAGGATCTCGTCCGGCGGGGCGCCGGTGATCCGGTCGATGGACCAGGTGGGAGCGTGGTTCTCGGTGGTCATGCGCACAGCCTAGTTGTTCTTCCCCCGGAGGGTCTCCGCAGCACCGTTTGGTCGGGGCACCGCACTGCGGTAGTGTCGTGAACTGCTCGAGGGGGATGCACCAGTGGGGTGCCCGCGATACGTTCGACCCGTATGTCCTCCACCACCGTTCCGGCTCGATCAGCCGGCGACGATCAGGCCCCTGCCGACCGGTGGGGGCTTCTTCGTCTCCGCGATGGCATCAGGCGTCCTGACGTATGCCCGGAGCCGGGCGAAGGTAGTTCAGGAACGCGCCCGGCGTGTGCCCCCCGTGACGGGCGATCCGCCGCCCGTGGAGGACGTAGGGCAGTATTGCAGGGTGAACAGGACGAATGCGGCACTCGCCGCGGCCATCGCCGGCGGGGTCCTCGTCGTTTCCTCCTTCGTGTCGCTGTCCGTCGTCGCGGCCGCCGTCGGTGCACTGTGCGTCGTCGCCGCGTTCGGATGGACGCACATCCTGGGGGTGCCCGCGCGCAAGAGCCAGTCGACGGCGATCGGCCTCAGTGCCCTCCTGTCCGTGATCCTCGCCGCGACAGTCCCCGGCCCGTCCTTTCTCGTCTGGTTCCCGGCGTGCGTGGTGCTCGGCGTCGGCGCCGTCTTCATGATCCAGCTCCTGCGGGGAACCGGGCAGAGCCACCGCCTCGAGTCGACGCTCGGTGCCACGTCCGGCGTCGTCACCATCTGCATGGGCTCGGGCTGGGTGGGCGCGCAGCGCCTGGCCGCGGACGCCGCCGGACCAGGGATGACGCTCGTGGCAGGACTCAGTATCGTCGTCGCAGCGGCTGTGGCCCTCGTACCCTTCCCGGACCGCTTCGTCGCCCCGGCCGTCGTCGTGCTCGCGGCTCTGGCCGGGCCGCTCGGCGCGCTGCTGTTCACCGATGTCCCGGCGCTCGCCGCAGGCCTCGTAGGAGTGGCGTGCGGGGCGGTCGTGGCAGGGACACGGCGGCTGGTCCTGGCGCGCGAGACCGGGCTGTCGGTCCCGGCGGCCGTCTCCGCCGGCGTCAGCCCGGTGCTCGCTCTCGGAGCGGTCGTCTACTTCCTCGCGAGCTTGCTGCTGGCCTGACTCGTCCCGGGCCGCCTCCGCCCCGCTCGGTCCTCGCAGGGCCGCCGGATCGCGGGTCGGACGAGATGCCGCACCGGGTGTCGGATCCGCAGGCGTTCCCGCGCTGTCGGGTGCGAGCGTTAGGATGAAGCCATGTCCATTCTCGCGCTCGAAATCTTCTTCATCTCGCTGCTGGTCGTCGCCGGCCTCGGCATGGCGGGCTTCGCGGCCCTCGTGATCACCCGCCTGTACAAGGGCCAGAAGTAGACGACAGGACCTCGCACTCCATGTCCTTCGATCTGCCCACAGACCTGACACCGGAGCTGGTGCCCCTGTCCTGGCTGCTCGGTTCCTGGGAGGGCACCGGCATGCTCGGGGAGGGCACCGCGGAGTCCGAGCGGTTCTCCCAGCGTGTGGAGTTCTCGCAGAACGGGCTGCCCTACCTCAGCTACAGCGCCGAGTCCTGGCTCATCGACGAGCAGGGGGTGCAGCTGCGCCCGCTCTCCGTCGAAACCGGGTTCTGGGCGCTCGACCGCAAACTGAACGACGCCGACGTCGGGCCGGGCCTGCGGCCGGCGGACATGATTCCCGCTCTGAAGACCGCCGACGAGGTGGAGCAGTTCCGGAACGATGCCGGGGGCTTCGACATCACCGCCACCATCGTGCATCCCGGCGGAATCGCGGAACTCTACTACGGCAGCATCAAGGGGCCGCAGATCCAGCTCAGCACCGACCTCGTGATGCGGGGCCAGCACTCCAAGGAGTACACGGCGGCCACACGGCTCTTCGGCCTCGTCGAGGGCGATCTCTACTGGCGCTGGGACGTCGCGTCGAACGGCGGCTCCCTCGAGGCCCACGCCTCGGCCATTCTCAAGAAGGCCTCCTGAGGCTCTCCGACAGTGCCTGGTCCACGCTCGGACCGCACTCCCGGGCGACGCGGTACGGAATAGGCCCTGCCGGAAGGCGTTGTACCTGACATGACCCGACAGAGCCCTCTCCTCAGCCACCCCGGTGCCGTCGACGGCGGTGGCGCGGACGCCGGCGTGGCGTCCCACTACGGTGACCCCTTCCGTGAGCAACGACTCCTGGCCGACGGGCAGGCGGTGGTGGATCTCTCCCAGCGCGGCGTCGTCACCGTCTCCGGCCCCGATCGCCTCAGCTGGCTCAATACGCTCTCGTCCCAGTTGCTCCTCGGTCTGCAACCCGGCCGGAGTTCCGAGACACTGCTGCTCACCATGCAGGGCAGGATCGAGTACTGGGCGCACGTGGTGGACGACGGCGCGACGACCTGGCTCATCACGGAGGGAGGCGAGGCCGGGCCGCTGACCGAATGGCTCGACCGGATGAGGTTCATGCTGCAGGTCGAGGTCGCGGACGTCACGCACCAGTGGACGGTGCTGGGCTCCACGCGGATGCTCCCCGAGCTGGGTGAGGACGCCGTGGTCTGGGAGGATCCCTGGCCTACCGTCGCGCCCGGCGGTTACGCCTATTCGGATGTCACCGACGCCGAGCATCCGGGCAGGGAGCGATCGTGGTTCGAGTACGTCGTGCCCCGCGCAAAGCTCGAGGAGGTCGTCGCCTCGACGGGCCTGGCGCTCGCCGGGTCCCTGGCCGCCGAAGCCCTCCGCATCGCCGCGTGGCGGCCGCGTGCCGGCTTCGAGACGGACGAGAAGACCATCCCGCACGAGCTCGATCTCATGCGCACCGCCGTCCACCTCTCCAAGGGGTGCTATAAGGGCCAGGAGACCATCGCGCGCGTCCACAACCTCGGACACCCCCCGCGGCGACTCGCGTTCCTGGATCTCGACGGTAGCCAGCACACCCTCCCCGCTGCGGGAAGCGCCGTCATCAGCGACGGCCGCACCGTGGGCCGGGTGAGCTCCGTGGCACACCACCACGAGATGGGTCCGATAGCACTGGCCGTCCTCAAGCGCTCCGTCGATGCCACCGCCGATCTGCTCGTGCAGGACGGCGAGGAGTCCTACGCCGCGGCGCAGGAGGTCATCGTCGCTCCGGACGCCGGGCAGGTGGTGGGCCGGGCCACCGGTTTCCTGCGGAAGCCGCGATGAGCGCCGGGAACGACGACACCACGGCGAACGACGACGCGGCGGCAGCCATCGCGCTGGCCCATGCCCTGTTCGACGCGGCCCGCGACGGCGACACCGCCATGCTGGCGCGCTACCTGGACGCAGGTGTGCCCATCACGCTGACCACTGCTGCAGGGGACAGTCTGCTAATGCTTGCGGCCTACAACGGACACGCGGTCATCGTCGAGGATCTGCTTGCGCGGGGTGCCGGGGCCGATCAGGCGAACGACCGCGGTCAGACGCCGTTGGCCGGTGCCGTCTTCAAGGGCCATGCCGAGGTGGTGAAGCTGCTGGCCGAGGCCGGAGCCGATCCCGACGCCGGGACGCCGTCGGCCCGAGCCACGGCCGCGATGTTCGAGCGCCCCGACCTGGCCGCCCTGTTCGACCGGTAGTACGTTCTGACGCCGCCGCCGTCGGAGGCTCGACCGTGACGGATCCGGGGACATTGCCCGCACAGTAGAGCTGATTCGCGGCGTGTCGCGCCACGACACGCCCTCGACTACGGCAAAGACCCCGGATCCGGCCCGGACCAGTGTGTCGCGTCCCGACCTCAGGTCCGGTCCAGGGCCACCGAGGTCTGGGTCCCGGCGTACGCGAAGCCTGCCCGGCGTGCTGTCCGCTGGGAGGCCGTGTTGTCGGTGCGGGCACGCCACTGCGGCACGAGGCCTGCGGCCATGGCCTCCTCGATGGCGACGGCCGTGACGGCCTGCGCGTAGCCTTTCCGCCGTTCCTCCGGCGGTGTGAGGACGGCCGTGTGGGCCAGGATGCCCTCCCAGACGTCGTACCCCGCACCGGCCAGGGGCAGCGGTGACGCGTCGTCCTCGTCGGTGTCGCCGGCCACGAGCACGACGGCGTGCTCCACGGTGCCCAGCCCCGCCTCGGCGACGTCGTCAGGAGGGCACCGCTGTTCCAGTGCGCGGACGAGGGCGGCGTCGGAGGTGACGACGGCCGGAGGTCCCTCGAATTCCGGCAGCACGTCGCAGAAGTAGAGCTGGGCCTCGCCGAGTCCGCGCCCGCCGTGTTCGCGGCTGAGCGTGAGCAGCGTCGAGTGGTCCCGCAGCTCGGTCCCCGGCAGGGCGCGCGCCGCATCGACGGCCCAGCCGGGTCCGCTGAGGATCTCCCGCCCGAACAGCGTCACGAAGGTCAGCAGTCCGGCGTCGTCGTCGGTGCGGTAGAGCCGGTCCGTGCCGCCGTCGTCGAGCGCGCCGTCGCCCAGGCCCAGCAGTCTGGCCCAGGCGAACCGGATGATCGAGATGGTGCCGGCCTCGAGTTCCATGTCGCTCATCCGAAGAGGATGGCTGCTTCGTCGTAGCGATGCTGGGGTACCCGCTTGAGATTGCCCAGCGCCGCTTCGAAGCCCACGTGGACGATCTCGGTACCCTCGAGGGCCACCATGGTGCCCCAGAGCCCGTCCATCACCGAATCGACGGCGGCCATGCCGAGCCGCGTGGCGAGGACGCGGTCGAAGCCCGTCGGAACCCCGCCGCGCTGGATGTGCCCGAGGATCGTGGCGCGGGTCTCGATGCCGGTACGCGCCTCGAGCTCGGGGGCGAGCTGATCCGCGATCCCACCGAGCCGGGGCCGACCGAAGGTGTCGAGTCCCCGCTCGGAATGGGCCTGGTCCAGGTGCGCGGGCACGAAACCCTCGGCCACGACGACGAGCGGCGCGCGTCCGCGGGCGTTCGCCATCGACACCCACTCGGTGATCTGCTCGATGCTGGTCCGCTGCTCGGGGATCAGGATGGCGTGGGCCCCGGAGGCCATCCCGGCGTGCAGCGCGATCCACCCCACGTGGCGGCCCATGACCTCGGCGATCATGCAGCGGCTGTGGGACTCACCCGTGGTGCGCAGCCGGTCGATCGCCTCGGTGGCGATCTGCACGGCGGTGTCGAAACCGAACGTGTAGTCGGTGGCGTCGAGATCGTTGTCGACGGTCTTGGGTACACCCACGATCTTGAGGCCGAGATCGGTGAGCCGCTTGGCCGCGGCCAGCGTGCCCTCACCCCCGATCGCGATGATCGCATCGATGCCGAGCCGCTCCAGCTTCTCTCCGATGGCCTCCGCGCCGCCGTCGCCCTCGAAGGGATTGGTCCGCGAGGTGCCCAGGATGGTGCCGCCCTGCTTGGAGATGCCACGCACGGCGTGGCGGGGCAGATCGATGATGTCGCCCTCGACCACGCCGCGCCAGCCGTCACGGAAGCCGACGAACTCCTGGTCGTGCACCTTGATGCCCTTGAGCACCGCGCCGCGGATCACCGCGTTGAGTCCGGGGCAGTCGCCGCCGCTGGTGAGGATTCCGATCTTCATGTGTCCTGGGTTCCTTACGACGGGGTTGGGTCCTTGCGAGCACGACGTCGAGCCCTTCTCATCGAGTCTAGACTCCGGGACCTCTCGATCCTGCGGCGTCGCGGAGTCGGTCCGAGCACGTAGGCTGGAAACATCCTGCGCACGAGGGCCCCGGCCCTGAGGAGTGCGCGTCCAGCCGGTCCGAGGAGGACACCGATCGTGCCCCAGGCAGGTCTCGCCCCCACGGTGCTGCGCATGGTCCACATCTCCCGGCCGGTGCTGTGGATCAATACCCTGGGGACGGGGGTGATCGGGCTCTGGCTCACCGGGACCCTGTGGGACGGCGATGTCCTCGTGCTCCTGGTCTGGCTCACGCTGCCCTTCAATCTGCTCATCTACGGTGTCAACGACATCTTCGACCAGGACACCGATGCCCTCAATCCGCGCAAGGGCTCCCTCGAGGGCGCCCTGATCAGGACCACCGAGGTACGCGCCATCTGGGTCTCGGTGCTCGTGACGAATCTCCCGTTCCTCGCCTGGTTCGCGCTCACGCTCCCTCCGGCAGCGCTGGCCTGGATCGCGGCGTACGCGCTCGTCTTCGTCTTCTACTCCGCGCCGCCCCTGCGCTTCAAGGCCCGCCCCTACCTCGACTCGATCAGCAATGCGGCCTACGCCCTCCCGCTCGTCTTCGTCCCCTACGCTCTCGGGACCTCACCGGTCTGGGCGGCGGCCCTCGGGCTCATGGCGTGGAGCGCGGCGAAGCACACGTACGACGCCGTCCAGGACATCGACGAGGATCGTTCGGTGGGAATCACGACGACGGCGGTCCGGGTCGGTGCGCGCGGCGTGGTCGCCTGGAGCGGAGCATGGTGGATCGTGTCCACCGTCTGCTTCGCGCTCGTGAACGTGCCGGTCGCGCTCGTGAACGCGCTGATCGCCGGCTGGCTGGTGCTCGCGCTGCACCGGGATCCACGACCGGAGACCGGTCACCGGCTGTACCGGTACTCCATCGCCTTCCCCTATGTGGCGGGTACCGTTGCCGGTGTGCAGCTCGTCGTCGCCCTCACGCTGGATCTGCTGCCATGAGCCGTGTCGTCGTCGTCGGTGGTGGCATCGGCGGGCTCACGGCCGCCGCCCTGCTGGGTCGGGCCGGTCATCGGGTGACCCTGCTGGAGGCCGCGGACCGGGTCGGCGGGAAGAGCCGCCGCATCGACGTGGGCGGACAGCGGACCGACACCGGTCCGTCCCTGTTCACCTTCCCCGGCGTGTGGGAGGAGCTCCTGCGCCGGCTCGACGCCGCGGGCCCGACCGGGCAGGCGAGCGCGGCGGACATCGCGGACCTGAAGCTCGAGCGGCTCGCAGAGGTCGGCACCTACTACTACCGCGGTGAGCAGTGTTCGCTCCCGGTCCCCGAGGGCCACCCGTGGCATACCGCCTGGACCCGCTTCGCCGCCGAGCACGGCGTCCTCGGGCCGGAGGTCTCGCGCCTGCTGACCACCGGACCGCTGGACGCGGCCTCGTATCCCGCACTCGCCAGGCTGGCCGGTCTGTACGGACCGCGGCTGACCACGCGGCGCTACCTGGACAGCCTGACGTGGCTGCCCGACGGGCTCCGGGAGGTCATCGCGATCCACACGCTCAACGCAGGCGTCAGTCCCACCCGGACGCCCGCACTCTACGCGAGCATGCCCGCCATCATGGCCCACGACGGCGTCTGGATCCCGGGCGGCGGCGTCTACGAACTGGTCCTGGCCCTCGAACGGCTCGCGCTCGACGCCGGCGTCGAGATCCGTACGTCGGAGCCGGTGCAGCGCATCGGACGACGGCGCGTGGTGACGCACGAGGGCACCTATCCGGCGGACGCCGTCGTCAGTGGTCTCGACGCGTACCGGTTGTCGGGGTTGCTGGGTGGCAGGGCACCGCGTGGAACCGGTGCGACCCGTGCACGCCATGCAGCCCGGCGGCTCACCTGCTCCGCCGTCGGTGTCTACGCGGTGCTGTCCCGGCCCCTGCCGGAGGGTACGGCGCGCCACGGCGTGATCCTCCCCGACGACACCGCGGAGCTCTACGCCAGTCTGGACGCCGGGCTGGAGCCCGAGCAGACCATGGCCTTCGCCAACTACTACCCGGCACACGAGGTGTATCCGAATGCGTCGGCAACGCTGGCACTGCTGCTGACGGCGCCGGCCAACGGGAAGAGGTATACCCTCGCTGATCCGTTCGTGCAGCGCGAGCTCGAGCGGACCACGCGTGTGCTGGGGCTGGAGGAGCCCATCGAGAACTATGTCGGGACCCACGAGGTCCTCGACCCCGCCTACTTCAGCGAGCGCGGATCAGGCGGTGGCGCGCTGTACGGCGCCGTGCATCCGGTATGGCTGAGCGGACCGTTCCACGTACCGCCCTACTCGGATCCGTTGCGGCCCTGGCTCTGGCGCGTCGGCGCATCGGTGCATCCGGGTGGGGGACTGCCCGCCGTGCTCGGCGGGGCCATGATGTCCACGCAGAAGCTCCTGGCCCGGCTGGGCCCCGCGACCTGACTCGGGCCGAGCCGGCTGACCCGGGCCGGTTCAGGAGCCCGGGACCGCGTCCACGGATCCGCGCGGGAGCGAGCGCAGTGAGCGCACGAGCTGTGCCCGGCGACGGCCGATCAGCAGGATCAGTGCCGCGGCGAGCAGGGCGGGGAACACGAGCCCGGAGAAGATGCAGACGCTCAGCCACAGGACCATGGAAATGAGGAGGCTGTCGAGCAGTCCGGGTCGGAGCGGTCGATCGATGAGCCGCCGGCCACCGATCCACGTCACCAGGGCCGAGGCGATGAGCCCCGAGATGAGCCAGCCGCCGAAGTTGGAGAGCGGAACGCCGTAGTACGGTCCGCCGCCGGGCCAGATCCAGAACCCCAGGGATGCGGCTCCCGGGTCGAGGACGCCGTCGATCACGACCAGCAGCAGCCCGCCGAGGACGATCCTGCGCAGCATCGTCCCTGTCCCCGACACCACGGCGACCGCCCCGATGACGAGGGGCACGTAGGACAGGGGCAGCAGGTAGGGCACGAGGCCGAGGATGGTGGGGCCGAGCGGATCACCGTAGTAGAACTCGCCGTAGGGTACGTGCGTGGCGACCCCGAACCCCTCGATCAGGTAGCCGAAGACCGACACGGCGGCCAGCGCTGCGATGCCCCGGCCGGCGCCGAACTGGCGGACGATGGCGATGAACGCGGGCAGTGCGATGAGCAGGTTGAAGCCGTAGGAGGCGTAGGAGGCACCCTCGACATCGGGGAACCTGGACAGGAAGAAGCCGGAGATGAAGAGGAAGACGCAGGATGCGATGAGCAGGGGCGGGAAGCTGCGGGCAGCTGAGGTCTTCGGCACGGCACCCATCCTCTCAGGTGCCACGTGCAGCAGGCGCATCCGCACCGGATGCGCCTGCTGCACGTGCGTGCCCCGCCGGGATCGTCAGCGCTTCAGGATCTCCTCGAGCGCGATGGTCCCGTCGGTCTTGGGGAGCAGGAGCCACAGCACCGCGTACAGCGGGAGGCTGATGAACGGGAGCAGGAAGCTGAGCAGCATCCCGATGCGCACGTAGGAGACGCGCCACCCGGTCTGGCGTGCGATTCCCGAGGCGATGCCGCCGAGGATCCCGCCGGGAGCGCGCTTGATGGGCGAGGAGCGGAGGATGCGGTAGAAGGTCTGCATGGTCTGCCTTTCGGAGGCCGGGCGAACGGCCCGGTGGGTGGTCGAGGGTGATGTGCCGACGTACTGCATTCAGTATCCCGTGGTGCTGCCGATACCGGGTCCGTCGTCGTCCCGGTCGGCGGGATCCGTGTCGTCGGTGTGCCGCGAGCCGAGCGACAGGATGCCTCCGATGACCAGGGACAGCCCGACGTTGACGAGCAGTCCGAGCGTCAGGATCACGGGGTCGATCGACACGGAGAAGAACTGTCCGGCGAGGAGGAGAGCGGCGGTGCCCAGGAGCACCGCGCCCCAGCTGATGGTGCCCACGCGGGGCCGGGGTGCCGGTGGTGTCAGGGAGGTGCTCATGGGGTGTCTCCTGTCGGTGCCGGATCGGTCGGTGCCGGATCGATCGGTGCCGGATCGGTTCGTTCTGGATCGTCAGTTTCGGTGACGACGGTGACGACGGTGACGTCGCTCAGTGCGCCCCCCAGCTCGAGGATGATCGCGGGTCCGGTCGCGCCCGGGGTCAGCTCGTCCCGGTCCACGTCGAGGACGCCGCCCTCGAAGGTGCGGGCGGCGGCGTCGGATCCGGTGGACCGCGTGTCCACACTGCCCAGCGGCATCCGTCCCCGCACCTCGACGGGCACGTCCTGGGGCACCAGCACCGTGACATCGCTGACGAGGGAGTCCACCGGCACGAGGAGATCCTCGCTGAGCTGCGGCAGCTCCGTCAGATCGATGGTGGTGTCCGCCGCGATGCTGCCGTAGCCACCCGCGGCGACGCCCGGTGTCGTGGGCCGGACGGTGCTCTCCTGTGCCATGGCCCAGGTTCCGCCGACCGGCGTGAACGATGCGACGAGCGCTCCGACGATCGCCAGCGCCGCAGTGAAGCCGACCAGCCCGGAGCTCCGCCCCCGCACCCCGAGGCCGATGATACCGAGGGCCAGGACGGTCGTGCCCGCGGCGAGGCCGACGACCAGGGGGTCGGTCAGCCCGAGGACCCCGGTGTAGTCCAGGGCCAGCACGAGGGCTGCGAGGATGAGTGAGCCGCCGATGAGCAACGCCGTGGTCGATCCGGAGGGGCGGAGGGCACGCGGCGGTGTCATGGGCTCCCTCGCCGGGAGTGGCTGCTGGTAGCTGTCGCCCGCGTAGGAGAACGAGGAGCCGGCCCAGGGACTCTGCCCGGGCTGGTACGGCCGGTAGGGCGGTGCATGCGTCGGCACGAGGTCGTCCTGAGGTCCGACCGGCTCATCGCCGGGTACCGCGTCGTCGTGAGCCTGAGGCCGCGCGTCCTGACCCCTCATCCCGGGAGGCGGCGTGTCCCCACCGGAACGATTGATGATCCAGTACACGACGAGCACGACGGCGCCGATCCAGAACAGCGCCCAGAGCAGGTCGCTGCCACCGTCCCCGAGGACGGGCAGACCGGGCCGCAGCAGCCCCAGCGCCACCAGGACGGTGGCCCCCGTCAGACCGGTGGTCCAGGAGCCGCGCCCTGCCTGCTCCACATGGATGCGCCCGTCCGGTTCGGGCAGTAGCGCCCACGCGATCCCGTAGAGCAGCACTCCGACGCCGCCGAAGATGACGAGGACCACGATCAGCCCCCGGACGAGCGCCAGATCCAGGCCGGTGCGCCGGGCTATGCCGCCCGCGACGCCGCCCACCCAGCGATCCTGCGTCCGGGCGATCCCCAGGTCTCGGATCCAGCGGTAGAACGACGATGAGTCGGGAGCGGGTCCCTGGTTCGTCGTGGCCGGTTCCTGGTTCCGGGGCGGCCCGCCCGGTGATGGTGATGACATGTCTCCATCGTTGCCCCGTGATCGCGCAGGTACCATCGGGGCCTACCCTGAGTGAACCCTGAGATCCCCCTGATTCTGCCCCGGGTATGGCGCTGCAGGTCTGACCGCGTGATCTCATGGGGTGATGAGACCTCCCCTGGTGCGCAGGCCCGACGGCGTGATCGCCGGCGTCTGCACGGGTCTGGCTGTTCATCTGGGCATCAGCCCTGCCTGGGTGCGGATCGCCATGGTGGTGCTCACCCTCGCCTCCGGCGCGGGCGTGGTCCTCTACGGCTGGCTCTGGATCTTCGTCCCCACGACGGCGGACCGCGTTGACCTCGGACGGCGCAGCGGCCCGGCCTCGTTCATGCGCGACGTCGATGGTGTCGGCGCACCGGGTGCCGGGCCGGACGGGGGTACGGCAGGTGCCGCGATGGTCGGAGCCCTGGATGATGCCGCAGGATCGGCCCCTGCTCCAGGGCAGACACAGACCTGGGCCGACCGGGCGCGTCGTGCGGGTCGGCGGGAGATCCTGTTCGGCGCGGGGCTGCTCATCGCGGCGGCTGCACTCCTGGCCCAGTTGCTCGGCGTGGAGGCCGACTGGGGATTCCTCCTTCCGGTCTCCGTGGTGGTCATCGGCGCCGCTCTGGCCTGGTCCCAGCTGGACGAGGCGCGGCGCGCCCGGGTGATGAGCCAGGCACACGGGGCAAAGGGTGGATGGGGCTTCCGCCTGTTGGCGGGTATCGTCCTCGTGGTCGCGGGGGTCCTCGTAGCGCTCTCGAGCAGCAATTCCCTGTCACTGACCATGACCACCCTGGTTGCCGTCATCGCAGTGCTCACCGGCGTCGGTCTGGTCCTGGCGCCCTGGGGACTGAAGTTCTGGCGTGATCTGGAGACCGAGCGGGCCTCCCGCGTGCGGGAGACGGAGCGTGCCGAGATCGCAGCCCACCTCCACGACTCCGTCCTGCAGACCCTCGCACTGATCCAGAACAGGGCAGACTCGGAGGCGGACGTGCTGCGCCTGGCGCGGGCGCAGGAGCGTGAACTGCGCCAGTGGCTGTTCGCGGATCCGACCCGGGATCCGGGGAGTCTCGCCGAGCGCCTTCGCGTGACGGCAGGGGAGATCGAGGATCTGTACGGACACCCCGTGGCGGTGGTGGCCGTCGGAGACGCGCTCCTCGGACCCGGCGAGGACGCGCTCGCGCAGGCGGCCCGGGAAGCGATGCTCAACGCGGCGAAGCACGCCCACGTCGCGGTCTCGGTGTATCTCGAGGCGCGCGCGGACAGCATCGACGTGTTCGTGCGCGACCGCGGAGCAGGTTTCGACCCCGACCGGGTGCCGGCGGACCGCGCGGGAATACGCGAGTCGATCCACAGCAGGATGCAGCGCAATGCAGGCTCAGCGGACCTGAGGACCGGACCCGACGGCACGGAGGTGCACCTCCGGCTTCCCCGGACCAGCGGCAACGACCTGCCGGACAAGGCCTCCGGACTCGCAGGGAGCAGGAAGGACACCGGATGACCAGCAGGGAATCAACGCACCGGGCAGAGCCGCCACGCGTGTCCGTGGTGATCGTCGATGACCACGCCATCTTCCGCTCCGGTCTCCGCGCGACTCTCGGTGACGTCATCAGCGTGGTCGGCGAGGCGGCGACGGTCGAGGAGGCGGAGGTGGTGATCCGGGCCACCGGGCCCGACGTCGTCCTCCTCGACGTCCATCTGCCGGGCGGCCGTGGGGGAGGCGGGGCGGAGGTCATCCACCGCTGCGCCGCGTTCGCCACCACGTCCCGCTTCCTCGCCCTGAGCGTCTCCGACTCCGCGGAGGACGTCGTCGCCGTCATCCGTGCGGGCGCTCGCGGTTACGTCACGAAGACCATCTCCGGGCCGGAGATCACCGACGCCGTGCAGCGCATCGCCTCGGGGGACGCCGTGTTCTCGCCCCGGCTCGCCGGGTTCGTCCTCGATGCGTTCGGCACTGCCGCCGTCGCCGTCGACGACGAACTCGACCGTCTCTCGGGCCGCGAACTCGAGGTCATGCGCCTGATAGCGCGTGGCTACAGCTACCGCGAGACGGCGACGGAGCTCTTCATCTCGATCAAGACCGTCGAGACGCACGTCTCGGCCGTGCTCCGCAAATTGCAGCTCTCCTCGCGCCACGAACTCACGCGCTGGGCCACGGAGCGACGTCTCCTCTGAGCGCCTGCCCCTTCCGCCCACGACGGGAGTAGCCCGTACCTGTATCGGCAACGTCCGGCCCGCTCCACGTACGGGCCGGTTACAGGCCGGCCAGCGTTCCCTCGAGCGCCGGCCAGACGAGGCCTGCCACCACCCCGCCCGCCACCACGAGTCCTCCGCTGAGCACCGCGACGGTTGCCGGCCACCGCCTCACCCCCACGGTGTCGCCTGCCTGCTGGTCCGGCGTCGAGGGTTCTGTCGACTCGGTGGCCGCCCGTTGGAACTCCGCCCCCTGGAACATGGGAGCGAGCCAGCGCAGGTAGTAGAACAGGCTCGCCACGGTATTCAGGGCCGCGACCACGACCAGCCACGCAAGTCCGCCGTCCCAGCCCGCGGCGAAGGTGGTGAGTTTGCCGACGAACACGACCGTGGGCGGTGTGCCGACCAGGCTCAGCAGGCTCACCACGAGCACACCGGCCAGCCACGGACTCCTCCGCGCCAGGCCCCGGTACTGCCCGACTTCGTCATGCCCGGTGGCGGCGACGACGGCGAACGCACCGATGTTCGACAGCGCGTAGGCGCCCAGGTAGAACAGCAGCGACGGCAGTGCCAGGTCACTGGCCCCGGCGACGGCCACGGGAACCAGAAGGTACCCGGCCTGGCTGACCGTGGACCAGCCCAGCAGGCGCCGGACATTCGTCTGGGAGAACGCCGCGAAGTTGCCGATGGTCATGCTCGCGGCGGCCAGCACCGCGATCACCAGGGGCGCGTCGACCGAGTCCGGCAGCGTGCTGAGAAGCCGGTACGCGGCGACGAGCGCCCCGATCTTCGGTACGGTCGTCAAAAAGGCAGCGACGGCGACACCGGCACCCTGAGAGGCATCCGGCACCCAGAAATGCCCCGGTACTGCCCCGGCCTTGAACGCGATCCCTGCCAGCACACCGAGGAGCCCGGCAGCGATGGCGCCCGACGGCGCGTCCGCCAGCCCGGCGCGCAGCTGATCGTAGCTGCTCGCTCCGGCGAGGGCGTAGAGGATGGTGATGCCCAGGAGCAGGGCGATGCCCAAAAAGGCGCCCAGCAGGTAGGTCTTCAGCGCTGCTTCGGCTGCTCGCGGGGAGCGGCCCATGCCGATCAGGGCGTAGAGCGGGATGCTGGCGAGCAGGTATGCGACGGCGAGGATCAGCAGGTCGTCGGTGCCTGCCATCACCAGGGCGCCCAGGGTCGACAGCAGCATCAGTGCATAGGTCTCGCTCTCCCGCGGACTGCCGCGGAGTTCGTCGGCGCCCAGACAGATGACGAGCAGCGTCGCGGTGCAGATGATCAGCCGCGCGATGGTGGTCGGGGTGTCGAGGGAGAAGCTGCCCTCGAACACCGTGCGGGATCCCGCGGACAGACCCGTTCCCGTACTGACCACAGCACCGAGCAGAGCGATGATCCCGATCAGGCGGGTCGGACTCTGTCTGTCCCTGGGCAGGAAGGACCCGGTCAGCAGCGCCGTGACGGCCCCGGCGAGGAGGAAGAGTTCCGGCAGGAGGGCCGCGAAGTCCGCCTCCATGCTCATGCCGGCATTCACAGCGTCCACGGCATTCCCGGCGTCATCGTCCGACGAGATCGACGACGACCGCGGCAGCCGGTTCGATCAGCTCCAGCAGCGGGCGGGGGAACACGCCGATGAGCAGTGAGAGCAGCAGCAGGGGCCCGATGGAGAGCACCTCCGACGCGCGCAGATCCGTGAAACCGACCGCCTTCTCCCGAACCTCCCCGGTCAGCAGACGCTGGGTGGCGAGCAGGAACAGCGCCGCTGTGAGCAGGATGCCCGGCAGTGCCAGCGCGGTCCAGGGGACCGCTCCGATGGCGCCGGCGAAGATCTGGAACTCGGCGATGAACCCGCTGAATCCCGGCAGCCCGAGCGAGGCGAACGCACCGACCGCGAACAGCACCGCGAACCTCGGGGCCACCGAGGCGAGGCCTCCGAAGGCACTCATGTGATAGGTCCCGGCACGGGCCCGCAGCACTCCCGCGAGCAGGAACAGGGCCGCGGTGATGAGGCCATGGCTCACCATCTGCGTCAGCGCGCCGGTGACCGCCAGTTCGCGTGCCTGCGTGTCGGTTCCTCCGGCCACGCCCGCCGCGCCGACAGCGAGGACCACGTAGCCCATGTGGTTCACCGAGGTGTAGGCGATCATCCGTTTGAGATCGGTCTGGGCCAGAGCCACCAGTGCTCCGTAGAGCACGGAGACGATTCCGACGACGACGATGACCCACGCCCAGTCCCGCCAGGCGGCCGGGAGCATGGGCATCGCGATGCGCACGAAACCGTAGGTGCCGAGCTTCAGCAGGATCCCGGCGAGGACCGCCGAGCCGATGGCCGGGGCGTCCGTGTGCGCGGGTGGGAGCCAGGTGTGGAAGGGGAAGGTGGGAGTCTTGATGGCCAGTCCGAGCAGGATGGCGCCGAGGACGAACCCCCCGGCCACGGGGTTGCCGTCCAGGGGCGCCGATTCTGCAAGCTCGACCATGTCGAAGGTCCGCGGTTCGGAGAAGAGATAGAGCCCGATGAAGCCCAGCAGCAGGGCCAGCGACCCCAGGAAGGTGTAGAGGAAGAACTTCAGGGCCGACGCTGCGGCATTGCCGTGACCCCAGCCCGCGATCACGAAGTACATACCCACGATCGACAGATCGAAGAACAGGAAGAACAGGATGAGATCCTGCGCCGCGAACACGCCGAGGCACGAGGTCTGCAGGAACAGGAACAGGGCGGACTGGGGTCTCGGGCGGTCCCGCTCCGCGACCGCGTGGACGGCGCAGGCGAGGAACACCACCGCTGTCAGTGCCAGTAACGGCAGGGACAATCCGTCCACGCCCACGTGATAGCTGCTGCCGACCGTGGGAATCCACGCCACCTGCTCCTCGAAGGCCACACCACCGTCTCCCGGCCGCTCGAAGCCGGCCCACAGGACGGCGACGAGGACCACCTCCACGGCCGTGACCGCCACCCATGCCCAGCGGGCCACAGCATCCGGGATGCCCGGGACGACCGCCAGGACGAGCGCTGCGGCAAGGGGCAGGAAAATGACGAGACTGAGCACGGTCACCTCACGAGGAGCAGGAGGATGAGTGCCGCCGCGAGGAACACGGCGGCCTGGGCGTAGTACTGGTGGACCTGACCGGTCTGCGGTCTCCGGGCCAGGGCCCCGAGACGGCGGGCACCACGGCCGACGGCGCGCACCACGGCGTCGATCCCGCCGGTATCGGCCCGTTCCAGCGCGACCGCGGCAGCGCTTGTGCCCCTGGAGGTCGCCGTCACTGCGCGATCGACGTGCGTGTCGTCGACGTGCGCGGCGCCCCGCGCGGTGCGTGCGACCAGGGCTGCTCCGTGCAGTAACCCTCGGTCCACCACATGGTCGTCGAACCGTGCCAGCGCCCTGGCGAGGGAGAGCACCGGAGCCACGACGAGCACGTGCGCTGCGCGCTCGAGGCCGAACCATCGAGCTGCCCAGCGTGGCTCCGGTACACCGACGCGGGCCACGAGGAGCAGGACGGCCAGGGCGAGGACGGCGGAGAGCACCAGCTCCCACCAGGAGGCCGTGGACGAGCCTTCGTCCCCCAGGAAGACCCGGAGC
Source organism: Arthrobacter echini (assembly GCF_004803505.1). Taxonomy (GTDB): domain Bacteria; phylum Actinomycetota; class Actinomycetes; order Actinomycetales; family Micrococcaceae; genus Arthrobacter_D; species Arthrobacter_D echini. Next base: position 58,756 of record NZ_SSWH01000006.1, on the reverse strand, counting down.
GTCGTACCCACGGGCGGAAGGGCGAGGACTCCGAGGACGGTGGCTCCGGCCGCGAGGACGAGCAGGGGGATCTCCTCCCAGAGCCCGATACGCCGTGAGCCCTGTTCCTCGGTGTCGTAGTTGAGGGACGTCGCCGGTCGGGGACGGCGCCAGACGATGACCAGTGCCTTGCCCGCGTACGCCGCCGAGAGCGCCGAGGCGATCAGGCCGATGACGTACAACCCCGGCGATGCTTCCCGCGCGGCAGCGAGTACCGCGTCCTTGGTCGACCAGAGTGCGAGCGGCGCCACGCCTGCGAGGCTCAGGGCCCCGAGAGTGAACGCGACGCCGACCAAGGGCCACCGGCGTGCCGCACCCCGCAGGGCGCGCAGCTTCTTGGTCCCCAGCGCCGACAGCCAGGCGCCGGCGACGAGGAACAGGAGGGCCTTCGTGGCTGCATGGGCGATCAGGTGTGCCGTTCCTCCCGCGACGGCGCCGAGACCGGCCCCGAGGACCACGAAACCGAGCTGCGCCGCCGTCGAGGCGGCCAGCAACTGCTTGAGATCCTTCTGCGCGAGGGCGACGACCCCCAGGACCAGGGCGGTCAGGACCCCCACCCACGCCGTGACCGCTCCGGCCCAGCCCGTCACCTGCAGCAGGGGTGCCACGCGCAGCAGCAGGTAGCCACCCATGGCCACCATGGCCGCCGAATGCAGCAGGGCGCTGACCGGGCTCGGTCCCTCCATGGCGCGGGAGAGCCAGAAGCTGAACGGCAACTGGGCTGCCTTGCCGAGCGCCGCCAGGAGGACGCCCGCAGCGATCACGTGCCTCCAGCCTTCCTCGGCAGCGGGCAGCTCCACGAACGCGGCGCCCGTTCCTGCTGCCAGGGCCGCCGCCGTCGCGCCGTAGAGCCCGAGGTCGGCGGTGCGGGTGGTGAGGAAGGCTGTCAGCCCTGCCGATACCCGGTCCTGGTCCTGCCGGCGGAAGCCGATCAGGGCGTAGGACATCGCGCCCATCACCTCCCAGGCGAACAACAGGGCGGGCAGGGTGGTCGCGGTGACGGTCACCACCACCGCTGCGACGAAGATCAGCATCAGGCCGTGGAATCGCGTCGGTGGCGACACCTCGCCGGCGATGTCGCGGGTCGAGGCGAAGACCAGGACCAGCAGCGCCACGAGCGCCACCGTCGGGAGGACCACCGCCGACAGCGGATCGACGGCGAGGCCGAAGCCGGCACCCGTGATGAAGGGAAGCTCCAGGGCCGGACGCCGTACTGCTGCCAGCACGGACAGCACAGTGATGAGTGCGACGACGGTGACCGAGAGCGGAGCGGCGATCCTCGTCAGGCGGCGCCCGCCCAGGCAGAGCAGCGTCCCTGCGAGCGCAGGCAGGCCGACCAGGGTCCACAGCAGTGCGCTCATCCGCTCAGATCCGTTGCCATGTCGGTCATGTCGGACTGCCGGGACCGGTTGAGCAGTGTCGCGACCGCGAAGCCCATCGCCATCTCCACGGTCATCGCCGCGATGACCACCAACAGGAGGACCTGTCCGTCCGGGGCAGGCGCGAGGAACCACCAGAGGCCCGCAGCGGCGAGGATCACGCCGTTGAGCATCAGCTCCAGTCCCATCATCACCATCACGACGACCTGCTGGGACAGCGCGCCGTAGACCCCGACGGAGAACAGACCCGCCGCCACCACCAGAACGGTATCCAGGGTCACGAGTCGTCCCCTTCCCTCGCGGGCCCGCTCGGTGTCCCGGCGCGCAGGTCATCACCGAACCTGTCGTAGCGCCCACGCGGGTTGGCCAGGACCAGGGCAGCCACGAGCGTGGCGAACAGCAGCGGGCTGACCGTGAGCATGACGAGCATCTTCGAGCCCATGATGGCCTCTCCCAGGGAGCGGGTGAGATCGCCTGCGGGTGCACCTCGGCGATCGGGCCAGTCGATGAGCAACGCGCCTCCGGCCAGGACGACGAACACTCCGACGGCCAGGACCAGCGAACCCACCTTGTTGTGCACCATGCTCATCGGCATCAGGGCCGGATTCATGCCCATGAACATGATCATGAAGATGCCCATGATCGCCATCTCCATCACCATCATCAGGATGGTGATCACCCCGATGTACTCGAGATTCAGCAGCAGCAGCATGGCGCCGACCGCCACGAAGGACACCGCCAGGGCATAGGTGGCCCGGGCCATGGAGTCCACCCGGAACACGGCGATACCGGAGGCGACGGACACGACCGCCAGGAGCCAGAAGACGCCATCGAGAACGACACTCATAGCACCACCATCACACCGACGAGAAGAAGTTGGAGCAGCACCGCGGGCAGGACGACGATCCAGGCCACCTCCGCGAGTCGATCCGGGCGCACCACGGGCAGGAGCCGCCGTACCCCGATGAGAGCCGCGAGCACGGCCAGGGTCTTCACGAGCGTCCACACCCACGCAGGAGCAAGAGGACCCGACCCGCCACCCAGGAAGAGTGCGACGACGAATCCCGCGCCGGCGCTCAGCAGCGCATACCGGCCTGCCAGCACCAGCAGACGGTCGACGCCCGACAGCTCGGCGAGGACACCGCCGGCGATGTCCTCACCTGCGGCAGCACCGAAGGGGCCCCAGACGGAGAACGCCACGACGCCTGCGCAGAAGACAAGGAAGGCCACGGGCATCCAGACCACGAACCACAGGTCCTGCTGCGCCGCGACGACATCCCCCACCCGCAGGCTGCCTGCAGCGATGGCAGGCCCCGTCAGGGCGAACATCAGCGGCAATTCGTAGGACAGTGCCTGCCCGAGGAACCGGTACCCGCCGATGAGTGCGTGGGCGCTGTTCGCTCCCCATCCGATCAGCCACACCAGGGCCCACACCATCACATCCATGGCGTTGAACCACACCATGCCGATGGAAAGATCTGCGACGGTCCACCATCCGAGCGGAACGACGACGACCTTCAGCAGCGCCACGACGAGCAGCCCCACCACGCCGATACGCCACAGCAGGGAATCCGCGGCCACGATCGTCCGGCGCCGTTGCCTCAGGAGGCGAGCGGCCTCCCAGAGCGGCGCGGTCACGCCCGAGAAGGCCCGCCGGCCCTGCAGCCGCGCACCCAGCGTCCCGTCGAACGCCGCGGCCAGGACCGCGACGACCCCGAGAAGCACGGCGGCGGTGAGGGCACCGAGCGGCCCTACCTGCACCATGCCCTCAGTCACGGTCGGAGCCTGCCAGTGCCACCGGTGCCGTGTCCAGTCCCAATGAGGCGACCACGAGCCGCGCGGCGGTGACATCGAGACCCGTGATCAGCCCGGGGATCTGCTCCACGCCGGCCGTCCCGGCGGTGGGGGAGTAGCGGACGGCGGTGACCGCGTCGGCCGCACTGCCCAGGTTCGTCTCGGCCGCGCCCAGCATGGCGAGCAACCGCTCGCGGGCTCCGGGGAGATCCTCCAGGGACCAACGAAGCACCCGCGACCGACGGATGTGCCGGCCGAGGTGCGCCACGTCCGCGGCGACCTGATCGGGTGGCGTTCCGTCCAGCACCGCATCACGAAGCCGCTCAGCCCGTGCCGCCATGCGCTCGAACCCCAGGAGGGACAGCAGGCCGGCCGCCTGGTCACAGGTCCGGGCACTCGTGAACCCAGGAGAACTACGCATCATCCCTGCGTCCCCATGAAGCTGCTCCACGCCTGGATCGGCGGCACGGAGGAGTTCCACGGAGGCGTCGGTGACGACGTCGCCCTGCAGCGAGCAGCGGACCACCAATCCTGCCGGCCAATGCGGAAGCACCGGACCGAGCGAGACATGCAGGACATCCAGATCGAGGCCGTCCCTGTCGGTCCCCCCCTCGGCCAGGCCGATCCCGCCGGGCATCGGCATGTCCATGTCGCCGTGGTCCATGCCCGCATGGTCCATGTCCGCTTGGTCGCCGTCCCCGTGAGACATCCCCTTGTGGTCCATGCCCCCATGATTCATATTTGCCTGGTCGTCCTCACCGTGGTCCATGCCGCCGTGGTCCGTGTCCTCGTGCGCCGTGTCCCCCTGGTCGCCGTCCTCGTGGGACGTGTCGCCGTCACCGTCAGCAGCAGACTCCGGCTCGGTCTCCTCGGTCTCCTGATCCGATCCGTGGTCGTGGTCGTGGTCGTGGTCACTCGACGGTCCAGCGGCCGCTGCGGTCCGGGCGTCGGCGTCGTCGCGCTGGGTTGCGCCGTCCAGGAGCGCCTGCACGGACCTGTCCAGCACCGCGAGGACCTGGTCCGGATCCATTGCGTCGACCCGTACCCTCGGGCCGGGGAGCTGGTCCCAGACGCGGTCGAGGACCTCGCCGAACTCCGGGCCCGGTAGCCCGCAGGTGAGCAGGATGTCGGAGTCCGCCGGTGCATCCGCGCGTACCCAGCCCCGACGACGCAGCTCGCGTTCGGCGCTGATCCGGGTGAGGGCCCATCCGGGGACCTCGACGACGAGCACGTGCGGACGTCGAGCAGCCATGCGGGCGACGGCGGACATCAGGTCCACCGCAGCGCCCCTTCGCGCCATGCCCAGACGACGCCGGCCATCAGGACGCCGAGGAAGACGAACATCTCGATCACGGCGCCGATCCCGGCGTCGGCGACGATGACCGCCCACGGGTACATGAAGAGCATCTCGACGTCGAACGCCAGGAAGAGCATCGCGAGGGGATAGTACCGCGCGTGGTAGCGGGACAGTGCGTGCTCGGACGGTTCCCAGCCGGACTGGAACGGCAGGCTGGTCAGGGGCTCACGGGCAACAGCGACGAGCCGCGCCGCACCGTACAGGCACCCGGCGACGACAAGTGCGACGAAAAGCATGAGCAGGATGTTGAGATACGCGGACATGCGGGCCTCCTGATGTGCAGTCGGCGTCAGCGGACTTCCCCGAGCCCATCGACGCTCCTCAGCGGGCTGAGCCCAGGAACTCCTGCAGCCGGCCCACGCCCGTTGCGAGATCCTCGTCCCCGAGGGCATAGGACAGCCGGAGGTAGCCACTCGGGCCGAAGGCTTCCCCGGGAACGACGGCGACCTCTGCCTTCTCCAGGATCAGCGCGGCCAGCTCGGCCGACGTCGCGGGACGCACGCCGTCGAAATTGCGGCCGAGGAGGCCTCGGACATCCGCATAGGCGTAGAAGGCACCGTGGGGAGTGGGACACTCGACGCCGTCGATCGCGCTGAGCCCTGCGACCATGGCCCGACGCCGCCGATCGAAGGCCACCTTCATCTCGTCGACGGCGGTCAGCGGCCCGGACACCGCAGCCAGGGCGGCCATCTGCGGCACGTTGGAGACGTTCGAGGTCGCGTGCGACTGCAGATTGGTCGCCGCCTTGATCAGGTCCTTCGGCCCGATCATCCAGCCCACACGCCAGCCCGTCATGGCGTAGGTCTTCGCGACGCCGTTGAGGATGACGAGCCTGTCACCCAGCGACGGCGCAGCCGTTGCGATCGAGGTGAAGGGGACGTCGTCGTACGTCAGGTGCTCGTAGATCTCGTCCGTGAGCACCCACAGACCACGTGCTGCGGCCCATTCGCCGATCTCGCGAACGGCATCGGGGCCGTAGACGGCCCCTGTCGGGTTCGACGGCGAGACGAAGAGGAGCACCTTGGTGCGCGGTGTCAGCGCGGCAGCGAGCTGATCCACCGTGACGAGGTACCCCTGCTCGGGGCCGGCGAAGACCTCCACGGGCACTCCTCCCGCCAGGCGGATGGCTTCGGGATACGTGGTCCAGTACGGGGTGGGCACCAGGACCTCGTCCCCCGGATCGAGCAGCGCCGCGAAAGCCTCGTACACCGCCTGCTTGCCGCCGTTGGTCACCAGGACCCGAGCCGGGTCGGCCTCGTACTGCGAGTCGCGCATGGTCTTCGCCGCGATCGCCTCCCTCAGTTCCGGAAGGCCGGCGGCGGGGGAATAACGGTGGAATCGCGGTTGCCGGGCGGCGTCGATGGCGGCATCCACGATGTAGTCGGGCGTCGGGAAGTCGGGCTCGCCTGCGCCGAACCCGATCACCGGGCGACCGGCGGCCTTCAGGGCCTTCGCCTTCGCATCGACCGCGAGGGTCGCGGACTCGGCGATGGACGCGATCCTGCCGGAGATCCGGGGAAGCGCTGCGCGGATGGAGTCATCGGTCGTCACGTTCATCGGGTCCCGTTCAGTGAGGTTCCATGGATACCCTCAGCTTAGGTGTCACCGGGGCATACCGCAGTCCTGGACCCGGCCGTGCGGCGTGGTCGACCGGTTCGACGTTCGGCCCCCCAGTGCGTAGACTTGATCCTCGGTGTTGGATCGCCATGATGGACCGTGCCCTGGCAGGGGCCGTCCGGAGTCGGTGCAGCACTGGTGGTGGTCGGCGATGTTGCTGATCGAAGGGTAGTGGCGCAATTGGTAGCGCAGCGGTCTCCAAAACCGCAGGTTGCAGGTTCGAGTCCTGTCTGCCCTGCGCGTGGTCCTCGCGGTTCACAAGGCGAGGATGCGGCAGAAACAGATCACGAAGATCCGGCGCGGTCGCATCCGCGGTCGGCGGTAGACACGATCAGTCGGGACGCCGTGCGGTGGCCCCGGCCGGAGTACCACACAGATAGATGAGGTTGACGGTGACCGACACTGCTGCGAGCAGCTCCAGGGGAAGACCTCAGGACAAGGAAGGTCCCCGGCGCGGGTTCTTCGGACGGATCATCCTGTTCGTCCGGCAGGTCTTCGCCGAACTCGCGAAAGTCGTCACGCCGACGCGCCGCGAACTGGTCCGCTTCACCATCACCGTCCTGATCTTCCTGGTCATCATGATGCTCCTCGTCACTGCGCTGGATCTGCTGTTCGGCGCGGGCGCGGTGTGGGTCTTCGGCGACAGCTGAGGAATTCTCCGTCGAGTATCCCGTTACACCAGCAGACGCGGTGGGTGCACAACAGACAAGCAAGACAACTTCCGAAGAATGTCAGAAAGCAGGGCTAGGTGTCCGAGCAAGAACTCGAATCGCAGATCACTTCCGAGAACGGTCTGGAGAACGAGGAAAACGTACGGGACGGGGTCGAGTCGGCTCCGGGATCGGACGTGCCTGCTGACGGATCCGCAACAGGATCCGACGACGCAGTACCTGCCTCCGACGACGCGGAAGCCACTGCAGCAGACGAGACGGACACCGACATCGACACGGACACCGCGGCAGCCACCGAGCCGGCAGTGGACGACATGGGCGACGCCACCGAGGACGACGCGGATGGCGCGGTGTCGGACACCGCGGAGGAAGGTTCCGGGGCGAGCGACGACGAGCGCCCCGCGGAGGATCCGGTAGCCGACTTCAGGGCGAAACTGCGTCGGCAGGAGGGTGACTGGTACGTCATCCACTCCTACGCAGGATACGAGAACCGCGTGAAGGCCAATCTCGAGACGCGCATCCAGACCCTGGACATGGAAGATTTCATCTTCGAGATCCAGGTGCCGATGGAGGAAGTCGTCGAGATCAAGAACACCACCAGGAAGCTCGTCAACCGCGTACGGATCCCCGGGTACGTCCTGGTCCGCATGGAACTGACGGATGAGTCCTGGGGCGCGGTGCGGCACACCCCGGGCGTCACCGGGTTCGTCGGCAACGCCCACAACCCTGTGCCGCTGAGCCTGGGCGAGGTCTTCTCCATGCTCGAGCACACGATCGTCCACCTGGACGCGGAGTCGGGCAAGCCCGTGCAGCCGCAGTTCACACCTGCGACGGTCAACTTCGAGGTTGGCGAATCCGTGACCGTGAACGAGGGTCCGTTCGAGACCCTCCCGGCGACGATCTCCGAGATCAAGCACGAATCACAGCAACTCGTGGTCCTCGTGTCCATCTTCGAGCGCGAGACGCCGGTCACCCTGTCCTACAGCCAGGTCACCAAGATCCAGTAAAGCTTCGACGTCGTCCGGCCGGCTCGGCCGGACGGCATCGCAAGGGCCGTCACGCCATGACGGCCACCATCCTCAGGACGCTCCTGTCCGGAGATAACGCACTGCAAGAGAAGGACCCTTTCATGGCCCCCAAGAAGAAGGTCACCGGCCTCATCAAGCTGCAGATCAATGCAGGAGCCGCCAACCCGGCCCCTCCCATCGGTCCCGCCCTTGGCCAGCACGGTGTCAACATCATGGAATTCTGCAAGGCCTACAACGCCGCCACGGAATCCCAGCGCGGAAATGTCATCCCCGTGGAGATCACTGTGTACGAGGACCGCTCGTTCACCTTCATCACCAAGACGCCGCCGGCAGCGGAGCTGATCAAGAAGGCGGCAGGAGTCGCCAAGGGATCGGGCACTCCCCATACCGTGAAGGTCGCCACGCTCACCCGCGCCCAGGTCGAGGAGATCGCCACCACGAAGATGGAAGATCTCAACGCCAACGACGTCGCAGGCGCAGCGAAGATCATCACCGGGACGGCCCGTTCCATGGGTATCACGGTCGAGGGCTAGAAGCCCCACCCCTGCTCTGCCGGCGTCGCCGGTCAGGGCACAACCATTCACGACACGCGGCGTTCCGGCGTCCCGGGTCAGTGGCAGGGCCGAGCGCGGTCCGACGACCACGACTGCATAAGGAGAACAAGCAGATGGCACAGCGCAGCAAAGCATACAGAGGAGCCGCAGCGAAGATCGATGAGGGCAGGCAGTACGCGCCCATCGAGGCCGTGAACCTCGCAAAGGACACGAACCCCTCGACCTTCGACGCGACGGTAGAGGTCTCCTTCCGTCTTGGAGTGGATCCCCGTAAGGCGGACCAGATGGTCCGCGGCACCGTGAACCTTCCCCACGGCACCGGCAAGACAGCACGGGTACTGGTGTTCGCGACCGGCGAGAAGGCAGAAGCGGCCATCGCCGCAGGTGCCGACTTCGTCGGTTCCGACGACATGATCGAGAAGGTCTCCGGCGGCTGGACCGACTTCGACGCAGCCGTCGCGACGCCGGACCTCATGGGCAAGGTGGGGCGCCTGGGCAAGATCCTCGGTCCGCGCAACCTGATGCCGAACCCGAAGACCGGGACCGTCACGGCCGATGTCACGAAGGCAGTGACGGACATCAAGGGCGGGAAGATCGATTTCCGCGTCGACAAGCACTCGAACCTGCACTTCATCATCGGCAAGGTGTCCTTCGACGAGCAGAAGCTGGGCGAGAACTACGCCGCCGCCCTCGAGGAGATCCTCCGGCTCAAGCCCTCCGCGTCGAAGGGTCGGTACATCCAGAAGGCAACGGTGTCGACCACGTTCGGCCCGGGCATTCCGGTCGACCCGAACGTCACGAAGGTGTTCGCAGGCTAGGACCTCCGTCGGCGAGGCCCCGCGGTTCCACCCGCGGGGCTTCTTCGTGTCCATCACCGGCCGCCGGAGATCCGTCCCGGCAGATCGATTCCTGCTGTCGGCCGATTTTGCCGGATCGGGCCGCTCCCGTACGCTTGGACTACCAAAGACCGTCGGTCGATCCACCTCCGCTTCCCGTGGGGCGCAGCAGCGTTCCACGTCGAAGAAGGAGAAGGATCCGAAAGCTCCCTTCTGGGGCGGCCTACGCAGGTGAACGAAGCTCCTCCCATCCGTGTCCCACGAATGGGAACCAAGCCCCGTGCATCTGCGCGGGGCGTTTTTTGTTGGAGCGGGAACGACCGGCGCACAATCCCCGGAAGGAGGGTTATGGCAACGCCGACAAAGGTTTCCGCAGTGGACGAGATCACTACCGATTTCAAGGATTCCACCGCTGCTGTCCTGACCGAATACCGCGGGCTCACTGTTGCTCAGCTCAAGGAACTGCGTCGCTCCCTCGGAGCCGACACGAAGTTCTCCGTCGTCAAGAACACCTTGACCGGTATCGCGGCGAAGGAGGCCGGCATCGACGCGTTCGATGACCAGCTCTCCGGACCCACCGCGATCGCCTTCATCAAGGGTGACGCCGTAGCTGCGGCGAAGAGCCTCACGGATTTCGCGAAAGCCAACCCGAAGCTCATCATCAAGACCGGCATCTTCGAGGGCAAGGCCCTCGACGCATCAGCCGTCGCCGCCCTGGCAGCTCTGGAGTCGCGCGAGTTGCAGCTCGCGCGGGTGGCAGGGGTCCTCAAGGCTCCCATGTCCGCCCTGGCACGCACCGTCGACGCACTGCGCGTCAAGCTCGAGGAGGCGGGCGGCGCTGCACCGGCAGCGGACGACGCCCCGGCTCCCACCGAGGAAGCCGAAGCGGCGGCAGAGGCCGTCGCTCCAGCCACTCAGGACGACGCCGCCGCGCCGGCGGACACCGCCACCGAGGCGCCCGCCGAGGGAGTTGCAGCACCCGAGGAGAACTAGTTCTCCTCGGTCCACACACCGAAGGTGCCGTGCACCACTGAAGGAAGGACGCCACCCATGGCGAAGCTCACCAACGAAGAGCTCATCGAAGCTTTCAAGGAACTGTCGATCATCGAACTCTCCGACTTCGTGAAGTTGTTCGAGGAGACGTTCGACGTCACTGCCGCTGCAGTCGCAGTCGCAGGCCCCGCAGGCGGCGGTGCAGGCGAGGCGGTCGAGGAGGAGCAGACGGCGTTCGACGTCATCCTCGAAGCTGCCGGCGACAAGAAGATCGCAGTCATCAAGGAGGTCCGCGCGCTCACCTCGCTGGGCCTGAAGGAAGCCAAGGACGTCGTCGACAGCGCGCCCAAGGCTGTTCTCGAGGGCGCCACGAAGGAAGCTGCGGACAAGGCCAAGGAGTCCCTCGAGGCTGCCGGCGCCACCGTCACGCTCAAGTAGCAGTACCCCGCGATTCCGGCGGTCCGCGTCACAGCGCAGAGCACCGCAACGCAGAGGAAAGCCCCGCTTCGCCAGGAAGCGGGGCTTTTCTTCTGTCGTCGTACCGGCCCGAAGTGGCAGGCGGCTCAGCGCCAGAGCAGCAGTGCCTCTCCCTGACCCCCACCGCCGCAGAGGCTGACGGCTGATCGTCCGGTACCCCGACGTTCCAGTTCCATCGCGGCGTGCAGTGCGAGGCGGGCGCCCGAGGCGCCGATGGGATGACCCAGGGCGATCGCCCCCCCGTGAATGTTGCACTTGTCCAGCGGGTAGTCCAGATCCTGCAGGGACTGTACCGCGACCGAGCCGAAGGCCTCGTTGATCTCGATGAAATCGAGATCCGTGGCCGTCCACTCCGCGCGGGCGAGTGCCTGCTTGATGGCCTCGGACGGCTGGGAGTGGAGTGAGTTGTCGGGTCCGGCGACCTGGCCGGGCCTGCCCACCACGGCCAGCAGATCGAGCCCTTCCTCCTCCGCATAGGCTCGCGTGGTGATGACGAGCGCCGCGGCGCCGTCGGACAGGGGCGAGGAGTTGCCCGCCGTGATCGCACCGTCCGGGCTGAAGGCCGGTCGCAGCTTCGCGAGTGACTCGACCGTCGTCGTCGGGCGGATACCCTCGTCGGCGGTGAGGACGACGTCGTCGCCCCTGCGCTGCTTCACCGTGACCGGGACGATCTCCCGGGCCAGGACGCCACTGTCGGTGGCTTCGGCCGCGCGCCGGTGCGAGGCGGCAGCGACGGCATCCTGCGAGGTGCGGTCGATCTCGAGGCGGACGTTCCCTCGCTCCGTGGTGGCTCCCATCGACTCGTGGTCGAAGGCGTCGGTGAGACCGTCGTGGGCCACGGAGTCCAGGGCCTGGATGGACCCGTAGTTCCACCCCTGACGGGATCCCGGCAGGAGGTGCGGTCCGCGGGTCATCGACTCCTGGCCTCCGGCGACCACCACGCGCGCCTCACCGCTGCGGATGAGGCGCGCGGCGTCTATCACGGCGGTCAGGCCGGAGAGACAGACCTTGTTGAGCGTCACGGCCGGGACGCTCCAGCCGATCCCCGCCATCACGGCACTCTGCCGGGCGGGATTCTGCCCGCAGCCGGCCTGGACCACGTGGCCCATGATCACGGCATCGACGGCCGCTGTTTCCACTCGCGAGCGCTCCAGCGCCCCGGTGATCGCCCGCGAGCCGAGCTCGACGGCCGTGAAGGAGGCGAGCTGCCCGTTCAGGCGCCCGAGCGGTGTGCGTGCTCCGCCGACGATCACGACGTCGTCGGGGGATGGCGTGGGTGTCGCCATGGCGAATCTCTCTTTCCGTCGGTGGATGCTACAAGACTAGATGCCTTCCCGACCAGCGCTTCACCCGGCAGGGCGCTGGGCGTCCGGAGCTCAGGCGGCGTCCCGCGGTCCCGGGCCGCCGGCTCCCTGCGGGTACAGCAGTGGGAGCTGGAGGGTGAGCCAGGGGCTGAAGGCCCAGGGTGTCGCAGCGACGGCTGCGACGAGCTGTGCAGGATCCACCCACTGGACGTCCATGACCTCCTCCGGCACGGGGGACACCGGCTTCTCGGCCACCGCGGTGTAGACGGGGCAGATCTCGTTCTCGACGATGCCCGAGGCGTCGACCGCCCGGTACCTGAAGTCGGGGAGCGCGGTCCTGATTTCGCGGACGGAGAAGCCGAGCTCCTGGGCGGCCCGACGTCGTACGGCGTCCTCGACGTCCTCCCCGGGCGCAGGATGACCACAGAAGGAGTTCGTCCACACGCCCGGCCAGGCCTTCTTGTCCAGGGCACGCCGCGTCACCAGGATCCGCCCCGCCTCGTCGAAGACGTGGGTGGAGAACGCGAGGTGGAGCGGGGTGTGGTGCGTGTGCACCGTGGCCTTGTCCTGCGTGCCGATCGGCGTTCCGTCCTCGGCGAGCAGGACCACGACCTCGGCGCCGCCGTCCTCGTCGGTCCCGCCCTGTGCGCCGGGCCGTGCTTCGCTCGTCATCGTGCCACCTTCTCGTTGCTCGTCCGTCCGGACGGCCCGATCTCTTCGTCAGCGACGCCCTATCCGTTGTTTACTTTACCTATGGACATGGACACCCTGCTGGTCGAGCCTGTCGGGCTGGAGGAGGTCGAGGGTGCTCTGGCGCGCTTCTTCGAGGAGTCGAAGCTGCGCGCGGAGAAGATCAGCCAGGGCTACCACGGCCTGTGGCAGACCCTGGAGCAGTGCACGGCCGGAGGGAAGCGCTTCCGCCCCCGGCTCGTCATGTCCGCCTACCGGATGCTCGGCGGCACCGATGTCGACAACGCCGCGGAGCTCGGTGCGGCCTTCGAACTGCTGCACACGGCACTGATCGTCCACGACGACGTCATCGACCGGGATTTCGTCCGCCGCGGTATCCCCAATGTGTCCGGTCGGTACCGGTTCATCGCGGAGAGAGCGGGCATGGATCCCGCAGGTGCACGCCACGTCGGCTTCTCCGCTGCCGTCATCGCGGGTGATCTCGCGCTGTCCAATGCCCACCGGCTGCTGGAACGCGTCGAGGCTCCCTCCGGTGTCCGGCGCCGCCTAAGCGAGATCCTCGACGAGGCCGTGTTCGCCTCCGCGGCAGGGGAGTTCCTCGACATCGAGACCTCGCTCGACGCCGCCATGCCGCCGCTCGAGGACATCGTGCACATGGCGCGGCTGAAGACCTCCGTCTACTCCTTCGAAGGCCCGCTGCAGGCCGGAGCCGTGCTCGCGGGTGGCTCGGAGGACGTGATCACCAGATTGGGCGAGTTCGGGCGCGACGCCGGGATCGCCTACCAGATCGCCGACGACATCCTCGGCGTCTTCGGCAACGAGACCCGTACGGGCAAGACGAACTGGGGGGACCTGCGTGAGGGCAAGCGTACGGCCCTGATGTCGTTCGTCTCCGCGCGCCCGGAGTGGGACAGCATCTCCGCCCTGGTCGGTGATCCGCAGATGTCCGCGGCGGAGGCCGACTACGTTCGACGCATCCTCGTGAACTCCGGGGCCAAGGACTACTCGGCGCATCTTGCTGCCGACTATGCCCGCCGGGCGCGTACCCATCTGGAATCCGATGCCGTGCCCTCCGCACTGCGGGCCGCCCTCGATCCTGTCGTCTCCGCCGTTGTGGACAGGGTGCGCTGAGTGAACCTCGACGACTCGCTGCAGCGTTACAGCGCTGCTGCACTGAAGACCTCCGCTGAGGTGATCCGGATCTATTCGACCTCCTTCGGCATGGCCGCGCGGATCCTGGACCGGACCACGCGCGGCCACATCGAAGCGGTCTACGCCCTGGTGCGTATCGCCGATGAGATCGTCGACGGCGCAGCAGCCGGTGCGGGTCTGTCGGCGAGCGAGGTGGCGGCACTCCTGGATGATCTCGAGCGTGACACCGAAACGGCACTTCGTACCGGCTACAGTACGAACCTCGTGGTCCACGCCTTCGCAGTCACGGCGCGCTCGACCGGCATCGGCACCGAGCTCACGCGACCGTTCTTCGCCTCCATGCGCGCCGATCTCACGCGGAACGAGCACACCCAGGAATCCTTCGACCTCTACGTCTACGGCTCTGCGGAGGTCGTGGGCCTGATGTGCCTGCGGGCTTTCCTCGTGAAGCGCCCGGTGGGACGTGAGGGGGAGGCCGTCCTGATCGATGGCGCCCGGCATCTGGGCGCGGCCTTCCAGAAGATCAACTTCCTGCGCGATCTCGCGGAGGACTTCTCCACGCTGGGACGCAGTTACTTCCCCGGTATCAGCCCCACGAGCTTCTCCGAGGCGGACAAGCTCCGTCTGCTGGACGAGATCGACGAGGACCTGCGCATCTCGGCTGCTGCGCTGCCGGGGTTGCCTCCGACCGCGCGCCGGGCCGTCTCGCTCGCGCAGGCTCTGTTCGCCGAACTCGCGCTGAGGCTGCGGCGGACACCCGCCGAGGAACTCCTCAGAGCACGCATCCGGGTACCCAACCCGGTCAAGATCCGCATCATGGCGAAAGCCTTCACCGGTCGCGCGGTGCCGGGACTCGTCGCGCAGGAGAGGACGGCATGAGAGCAGAGCAGCCCGAACGGAACCCGGCGGGCACGGGACCAGGCGCGAAAGAGGTCGTCGTGATCGGCGCCGGGATCGGGGGACTGGCGACGTCGGCCCTGCTGGCGCGGGAGGGCCACCGGGTGACCCTGCTCGAGAAGCGCGATGAGGTGGGCGGCCGGGCGGGCTCCTGGGAGCAGGACGGCTTCCGCTTCGACACGGGACCCTCGTGGTACCTGATGCCCGAGGTGATCGACCACTTCTTCAAGCTCATGGGCACGAGCGCCGCGCAGCAGCTCGATCTCCGGAAGCTGGACCCGGGATACCGCGTGATCTTCCAGGAGGGCCTGGACACGGTGGATGTCCCCGCGGAGCGGGAGGCCGTCACGAAGCTCTTCGAATCGATGGAGGCCGGCGCCGGCGAGCAGCTCTCGGCGTACCTCGATTCGGCCGAGGACGCCTACGAGATGGCGAAGAAGCGCTTCCTGTACTCGACCTTCGAGTCCTTCGCCCCGTTCCTCCGGCCCGATGTGCTCCGACAACTGCCCCGGATCGGCTCACTGCTGCTGCAGTCCCTGAACTCCTTCGTGGAGAAGCGGTTCAGGGATCCCCGGATCCGGCAGATCCTCGGCTATCCCGCGGTCTTCCTCGGTAGTTCACCCTTCGAGGCGCCGAGCATGTACCACCTGATGAGCCACCTCGACCTCGACGACGGCGTGCTCTACCCGATGGGCGGCTTCACCACCCTCATCGAGGCGATGCGCCGGGTCGCGGTGGAGGCCGGCGTCGAGATCCGCACCGGCGCCGACGTCGTGTCCATCGACACCAGTGCCCGCACACCGGGGAGATCACCGCTGGACCGGCGTTCAGCGGTGGTCAGGGGCGTGACGTACCGCGCGGCGGGGAAGCAGGCCTTCGTCCCCGCCGACCTCGTGGTCTCGGCGGCGGACCTCCACCACACGGAGACCGCGCTGCTCCCCGGTGAGCTGCAGACGTACCCGGAGAAGTACTGGCAGAAGCGTGTGCCGGGCCCGAGCGCCCTGCTGCTGTACCTCGGGGTGCGGGGCGAATTGCCGCAGCTCGAACACCACACGCTGCTGTTCACCTCCGACTGGCGTGAGAACTTCGGCCGGATCTTCGGCAAGGAGACCTCCGTACCCTCGCCGGCGTCGCTCTACGTCTGCCGGCCCAGCGCGACCGATGATTCCGTGGCGCCGGCCGGGCACGAGAACGTCTTCGTGCTCGTGCCCATCCCCGCCGACGTGAGCATCGGCAGGGGCGGCCTGGAGGGCGGGGGAGACGCGCGGGTCGAAGTGCTCGCCGACGAGGTGATCGGTCAGATCTCCGCATGGGCGGGGATCCCGGATCTCGCTGATCGCATCGTGGTACGCCGCAGCTACGGACCGCAGGATTTCGCGGACGACCTCAACGCGTGGCGGGGTACGTCGCTGGGACCGGCGCACATCCTGCGCCAGAGTGCCTTCTTCCGCGGCTCGAACAGGAGCGCCAGGGTCGAGAATCTTCTCTACGCGGGCAGCTCCACGATCCCCGGCATAGGTATTCCGATGTGCCTGATCAGCGCGGAACTGGTGGTCAAGCGGCTGCGCGGAGACGTCAGTACGGGGCCACTGCCCGAGCCAGCGCCACGCCGGCGGGCTCCCCAGGGAGCGCGCGGGGCTTGACGGCGCAGCGGATACAGGTTATTGGACATCTGCAGGTTCTTCCCGTAATGTAGATCTTTGCGTCTTCCCTCTAAACCTCAGCCTTCATATAGCGGTGGGCTTTGCTCTGCTCTCGTCGTTCGATCTGGCCTCCTGGTTGGGATACACGTGGGCAGTTCAGGTAGGCACTGAGATCCCTGCAGCATACTGCGGTGGCGGTGCCGAGGCGGAAGCGCTGACAAGCCTGACGGTCTGTGGAAGGATCCCTCTTGGTCGCCTCGAGCACCTCTAATAATGCAACCGCTACCAGCCAGGTCGACGCCGACGGCGTCGCACCCCGGCTCTCATTCGCAAAGATTCACGAACCGCTTGATGTTCCGAATCTCCTCGCCCTCCAGACGGACAGCTTCGACTGGCTCATCGGCAACGAGCAGTGGAAGGCTCGCGTCGAGGAAGCGCTGGAGAACGGGATCCAGGGCATGGCCACCACGTCCGGCCTGGCCGACATCTTCGAGGAGATCTCCCCGATCGAGGACTTCCAGGGCACCATGTCCCTGAGCTTCTCGGAGCCCGAGTTCGCCGATCCCAAGTACACGGTGGCCGAGTGCAAGGATCGCGATGCGACCTATTCTGCGCCCCTGTACGTCAAGGCCGAGTTCATGAACAACAACACGGGCGAGATCAAGCAGCAGACCGTGTTCATGGGCGACTTCCCGCTCATGACCGACAAGGGAACCTTCGTCATCAACGGGACCGAGCGCGTCGTCGTCTCGCAGCTCGTCCGTTCACCGGGTGCCTACTTCGAGCGCACTGCCGACAAGACCAGCGACAAGGACATCTTCAGCGCGAAGATCATCCCCTCGCGCGGTGCCTGGTTCGAACTCGAGATCGACAAGCGTGATCAGGTCGGTGTGCGCCTCGACCGCAAGCGCAAGCAGTCCGTCACGGTGCTCCTGAAGGCACTGGGCTGGACCGAGGGGCAGATCCTCGAGGAGTTCGGGCAGTACGACTCGATCCGCGCCACCATGGAGAAGGACGCGACGGAGACGCGGGAAGATGCACTCCTCGACATCTATCGCAAGCTGCGCCCGGGAGAGCCGCCCACGGTCGAGGCGGCCCAGACGCTGCTCGACAATCTTTACTTCAATCCCAAGCGCTACGATCTCGCGAAGGTCGGCCGGTACAAGATCAACCGGAAGCTCGGCATCGACAAGAGCCTCACGGACGATGATGCGTCGGTCCTGAACATCGACGACATCGTCGCCATGATCAAGTTCCTCGTCGCACTGCACGCGGGCGACAAGACCCTCGCCGGCAAGCGTGACGGCGAGAACGTCGAACTGCGCGTCGAGGTGGACGACATCGACCACTTCGGCAACCGCCGTATCCGCGCCGTCGGTGAGCTGATCGAGAACCAGGTGCGCACCGGGCTCTCGCGCATGGAGCGCGTGGTCCGTGAGCGGATGACCACCCAGGACGTCGAGGCCATCACCCCCCAGACCCTGATCAACATCCGGCCCGTCGTGGCAGCGATCAAGGAGTTCTTCGGCACTTCGCAGCTGTCCCAGTTCATGGACCAGAACAATCCGCTCGCCGGGCTGACGCACAAGCGCCGCCTGTCCGCGCTGGGTCCGGGCGGTCTCTCACGCGACCGCGCCGGTATGGAGGTCCGCGACGTCCACCCCTCGCACTACGGACGCATGTGCCCCATCGAGACCCCTGAAGGTCCGAACATCGGTCTGATCGGCTCGCTGGCCTCCTACGGTCGTATCAACGCCTTCGGCTTCATCGAGACCCCGTACCGCAGGGTCGTCGACGGAGTGGTCACCGACCAGATCGACTACCTGACGGCCGATGACGAGGTCGAGCGCCTGATCGCCCAGGCGAATGCGCCACTGGACGCCGGGAACACCTTCACCGAGGACATGGTGCTCGTACGCACCCGCGGTGGTTCGGGTGAGCCCGTGCTCGTCGAGCCGGATGAGGTCGAGTACATGGACGTCTCGCCGCGGCAGATGGTCTCCGTCGCCACGGCGATGATCCCGTTCCTCGAGCACGACGACGCCAACCGCGCACTCATGGGTGCGAACATGCAGCGCCAGGCTGTTCCCCTGCTCCGTTCCGAGCGTCCCCTCGTGGGCACGGGAATGGAGAAGAACGCAGCCGTCGACGCCGGCGACGCAGTCACCGCGACGAAGGCGGGCGTCGTCAAGGAAGTGTCCGCCGACCTCGTCAGCGTCCTGAACGACGACGGTACCGAGACGAACTATTCGATCATGAAGTTCGCCCGCTCCAACCAGGGCAACGCGTACAACCAGCGCGTCCTGGTCGGCGAGGGTGATCGCGTCGAGTACAACACGATCATCGCCGACGGTCCGTCCACTGACCAGGGTGAGCTGGCACTGGGCAAGAACCTGCTCGTGGCATTCATGTCCTGGGAGGGTCACAACTTCGAGGACGCGATCATCCTCTCGCAGCGCATCGTCTCCGACGACGTCCTGACCTCGATCCACATCGAGGAGCACGAGGTCGACGCCCGCGACACCAAGCTCGGGGCCGAGGAGATCACGCGTGACATCCCGAATGTCTCCGAGGAGGTGCTCGGCGCACTCGACGAACGCGGCATCATCTACATCGGGGCCGAGGTCGAGGCCGGCGACATCCTCGTGGGCCGGGTCACGCCGAAGGGCGAGACGGAGCTGACCCCCGAGGAACGGTTGCTCCGCGCCATCTTCGGCGAGAAGAGCCGTGAGGTGCGCGACACCTCGCTGAAGGTCCCCCACGGTGAGTCGGGAACCGTCATCGGTGTGCGCATCTTCGACCGTGACAACGACGACGAGCTGCCTCCGGGCGTGAACCAGCTGGTCCGCGTCTACGTGGCACAGAAGCGCAAGATCACGGACGGTGACAAGCTCGCCGGACGCCACGGCAACAAGGGCGTCATCTCGAAGATCCTGCCCGTCGAGGACATGCCGTTCCTCGAGGACGGTACGCCGGTCGACATCGTGCTGAATCCGTTGGGTGTGCCGGGCCGGATGAACGTCGGTCAGGTGCTCGAGATCCACCTGGGCTGGGCGGCCAAGCAGGGCTGGAAGATCGAGGGCGAGCCGGACTGGGTCCGGAACCTGCCGAATCTGCCCCGGGAGGTCTCGTCCACCACCGTGGCGACGCCGGTGTTCGACGGCGCCACCGAGGACGAGATCGTCGGCCTGCTCGGTTCCACCAACGTCACCCGTGACGGCGATCGCCTGATCGGTGAGACCGGCAAGGCGCGGATGTTCGACGGACGCTCCGGCGAGCCGTTCCCGGACCCGATCTCCGTGGGCTACATGTACATCCTGAAGCTCCACCACCTGGTGGACGACAAGATCCATGCGCGATCCACGGGACCGTACTCGATGATCACCCAGCAGCCGCTGGGCGGTAAGGCGCAGTTCGGTGGCCAGCGCTTCGGTGAGATGGAGGTCTGGGCCCTGGAGGCCTACGGAGCGGCGTACACGCTGCAGGAACTCCTGACCATCAAGTCGGACGACATCCACGGACGCGTCAAGGTGTACGAGGCCATCGTCAAGGGCGAGAACATCCCCGAGCCGGGTGTCCCCGAGTCCTTCAAGGTACTGATCAAGGAAATGCAGTCGCTCTGCCTGAACGTGGAAGTCCTTTCCACCGACGGCACCACGATTGAAATGCGTGACTCGGATGAAGAAGTCTTCCGGGCCGCGGAGGAACTGGGCATCGACCTCTCACGGGCCGAGCCGAGCTCTGTCGAAGAGGTCTAGGCGACATCCGGATCAAGTCTGGTCCGGCGCCTGGAGGAAGGCGGCTTTAATATTTCGGAGGCCGTCCGCGGCCGAGGAAATTTCGTTGCCGCCGTTCCAGGCGCCGGGCCAGACACCCGACACGCGCCCAGCACTCTTCGCCGCACCCCACAAGACTTCACGAATTTAGAGAACAAAGAGAGAACAGGGACCCTATGTCCAGCGAATCCTCCTTCGGCCTCATGCGAATCGGCCTTGCCACCGCGGACGAAATCCGTGGCTGGTCCTACGGCGAGGTCAAGAAGCCGGAAACCATCAACTACCGCACGCTCAAGCCCGAGAAGGACGGACTCTTCTGCGAGAAGATCTTCGGCCCTTCCCGCGACTGGGAATGCTACTGCGGCAAGTACAAGCGCGTGCGCTTCAAGGGCATCATCTGTGAGCGCTGCGGCGTCGAGGTCACCCGCGCCAAGGTGCGCCGCGAGCGCATGGGGCACATCGAGCTCGCCGCTCCCGTCACGCACATCTGGTACTTCAAGGGCGTTCCCTCACGCCTCGGGTACCTCCTGGACCTGGCACCGAAGGACCTCGAGAAGGTCATCTACTTCGCCGCCTACATGATCACCTCGGTCGACGAGGAGAACCGCCACGCCGAGCTGCCCAATCTCCAGGCCGAGCACGACCTCGAGAAGAAGCAGATGACGGATCAGCGCGATTCGGACATCGCCGCTATCGCCAAGGATCTCGAGGACGAGCTCGCCCGCCTCGAGGGCGAGGGCGCCAAGGCTGCGGACAAGAAGAAGGCCCGCGACTCTGCGGACCGTCAGATGGCCAATGTCCGCAAGCGGGCGGATGCCGACATCGAGCGGCTCGTCCAGGTGTGGGAGCGCTTCAAGACCCTCAAGGTCGCCGATCTCGAGGGTGACGAGGGGCTCTACCGTGAACTGCGTGACCGGTACGGTCTGTACTTCGAGGGCTCCATGGGTGCCGAGGCGATCAAGAAGCGGCTCGAGACCTTCGACATGGCCGCGGAAGCCGAAATGCTTCGCGACATCATCCAGAACGGCAAGGGCCAGCGCAAGACGCGCGCCCTGAAGCGCCTGAAGGTCGTCAATGCATTCCTGACCACGACGAACAGCCCGCTGGGCATGGTCCTCGACGCCGTTCCCGTGATCCCGCCGGAACTGCGTCCGATGGTCCAGCTCGACGGCGGCCGGTTCGCCACGTCCGATCTCAACGACCTCTACCGTCGTGTGATCAACAGGAACAACCGGCTCAAGCGCCTGCTCGATCTCGGAGCTCCCGAGATCATCGTGAACAACGAGAAGCGCATGCTCCAGGAAGCCGTCGACTCCCTGTTCGACAACGGTCGGCGCGGCCGTCCGGTCACCGGACCGGGCAACCGTCCGCTGAAGTCGCTCTCCGACATGCTCAAGGGCAAGCAGGGGCGGTTCCGCCAGAACCTCCTGGGCAAGCGCGTGGACTACTCGGGCCGTTCGGTCATCGTCGTCGGACCGCAGCTGAAGCTGCACCAGTGCGGCCTGCCCAAGCAGATGGCGCTGGAGCTCTTCAAGCCGTTCGTCATGAAGCGGCTGGTGGATCTCAATCACGCGCAGAACATCAAGAGTGCCAAGCGCATGGTCGAGCGCTACCGTCCCCAGGTATGGGACGTGCTCGAGGAGATCATCACCGAGCACCCCGTCCTGCTGAACCGTGCACCCACCCTGCACCGGCTCGGCATCCAGGCGTTCGAGCCGCAGCTCGTGGAAGGCAAGGCTCTCCAGCTCCACCCGCTGGTCTGTGCTGCGTTCAACGCCGACTTCGACGGCGACCAGATGGCAGTGCACCTGCCGCTGAGTCCCGAGGCCCAGGCCGAGGCACGCATCCTGATGCTCTCCTCGAACAACATCCTGAAGCCGTCCGACGGCCGTCCGGTGACCCTGCCCTCACAGGACATGATCATCGGCCTGCATCACCTCACCACCAAGCGCGAGGGTAGTGCGGGCGAGGGTCGGGTCTTCACGAGCCCGGCGGAAGCGATCATGGCGTACGACGCCGGTGAGCTGCACCTGAACTCGATCGTCCGCATCAGGGTCACCACGTTCGTGCCCAGCAGTGACATTGCTGCGCCCGAGGACTGGGAGCCCGGTACGCCGGCGCTCATCCAGACCTCGCTCGGACAGGTCCTGTTCAACGACACCCTCCCCGAGGACTATCCCTGGGTGGAGAAGGTGGCGGACAAGGGTCAGCTCTCCGCGATCGTCAATGATCTCGCGGAGCGCTATCCCAAGGTGGTCACCGCGGCGACGCTGGACAACCTGAAGGATGCCGGCTTCTACTGGGCGACCCGCTCGGGTGTCACCGTCGCGATCTCCGACATCTCCGCGCCGATCAACAAGGCCGGCATCATGGAGGGCTACGAGACGCAGGCCGCGAAGGTGCAGTCCCAGTTCGACAGGGGCCTGATCGCGGACGAGGAGCGCCGCCAGGAGCTCATCGACATCTGGAACAGGGCGACCAACGAGGTAGCCGCATCCATGCGTGAGGCCATGCCGAAGGACAACACCATCAACCGGATGGTGTCCTCGGGCGCTCGAGGCAACTGGCTGCAGGTCCGGCAGATCGCCGGTATCCGTGGTCTGGTGGCCAACCCGAAGGGCGAGATCATCCCGCGTCCGATCAAGTCCTCGTACCGTGAGGGTCTGTCGGTGCTCGAGTACTTCATCGCCACGCACGGTGCCCGGAAGGGCCTGGCCGACACCGCACTGCGTACGGCCAACTCGGGGTACCTGACACGCCGCCTCGTCGACGTCTCACAGGACGTCATCGTCCGCGAGGACGACTGCGGTACCGAGCGCGGGCTGAAGGTCACGATCGCCGTGCCGAACGCCGACGGCGAGCTGGTCCTGCACGAGGAGGTCGAGAACTCGGCCTACTCGCGCACGCTGGCCACCGACGTCGTCGACTCGACGGGGAAGGTGCTCGCCCCGGCGGGCTCCGATGTGGGCGACGTGCTCATCGGTGAACTGTTCGAGGCCGGCGTCGCCGACATCAAGGTGCGCTCCGTGCTCACCTGTGAATCAGGTGTCGGAACGTGTGCCCTGTGCTACGGCCGCTCGCTGGCCACCGGCAAGACCGTGGACATCGGCGAGGCGGTCGGTATCATCGCCGCCCAGTCGATCGGTGAGCCCGGGACGCAGTTGACCATGCGTACCTTCCACACCGGTGGTATCGCATCCGCGGAGGACATCACCCAGGGTCTGCCCCGTATCCAGGAGCTCTTCGAGGCCCGTACACCCAAGGGTGTCGCGCCGATCTCCGAGGTCGCAGGGCGCGTCACCGTGGAGGATGCCGAGAAGCAGCTCCGCCTGGTGGTCACACCCGACGACGGGTCCGAGGAGATCGCGTACCCGGTCCTGCGCCGTGCACGTCTGTTGGTCGCCGACGGGGATCACGTGGAGGTCGGGCAGCAGCTCGTCTTCGGCGCGGTCGATCCGAAGCAGATCCTGCGGATCCTCGGCCCGCGCAAGGCCCAGGAGTTCCTGGTGAACGAGGTGCAGCGCGTGTACCGCAGCCAGGGCGTGGGTATCCACGACAAGCACGTCGAGGTGATCGTCCGGCAGATGCTGCGTCGGGTCACCGTGATCGAGTCCGGCGAATCGGACCTGCTTCCCGGTGAACTGGCCGAGCGTCGTCGTTTCGAGGACGAGAACCGGCGCGTGGTGTCCGAGGGCAGGAAGCCGGCCTCCGGTCGTCCCGAGCTCATGGGTATCACCAAGGCCTCGTTGGCCACGGAATCGTGGCTCTCGGCCGCGTCCTTCCAGGAGACCACCCGTGTGCTCACACAGGCGGCCATGGAGGGCAAGAGTGATCCGCTGCTGGGTCTGAAGGAGAACGTGATCATCGGTAAGCTGATCCCGGCCGGAACCGGTCTGGATCGCTACACGAAGGTCACCGTGGAGCCCACGGAGGAGGCCAAGGCCAATCTCTTCACCGGTCCGAGCGCGTTCAGCGACTTCGACTACGCCGGTGTCGACAGCGGTCTGAGCCCGGAGTTCCAGGCGGTCCCGCTGGACGACTACGACATGGGGTCGGAGTTCCGCTGATCCGACGCGAACGAGAAGTCCCGCGCACCCCTCGGGTGCGCGGGACTTCTCGTCGGCAGGGAGATCCCCTCGCGACCGGTCGGTTCGGGGATGCCTGTACTCCTCTGGTATGCTAGGGACAATTGTTTGGCAGAGGATCGGCGCCGTCAAGGGCGCATCTCCGTGGTGTACGGATCGTGTACATCGAATGCCACCTTTTTTCACGCCTGCCGACAAGTGCGAACGGTCTCGGTCTGTAGGTCTGGCGCAAACGACCGTCATCATCTCTAGACAGTTCGGAGAACTCAGAAGTGCCAACTATCCAACAGCTGGTCCGTAAGGGCCGCACACCCAAGGTCGTCAAGACCAAGGCTCCCGCACTCAAGGGCAGCCCTATGAAGCGCGGCGTCTGCACCCGCGTCTACACGACCACCCCGAAGAAGCCGAACTCGGCGCTGCGCAAGGTTGCCCGCGTACGGCTCAACGGTGGTGTCGAGGTCACGGCGTACATTCCCGGCGTCGGCCACAACCTGCAGGAGCACTCCATCGTGCTCGTGCGCGGGGGCCGTGTGAAGGACCTCCCCGGTGTGCGGTACAAGATCGTCCGCGGCGCTCTGGACACCCAGGGCGTGAAGAACCGCAAGCAGGCTCGCAGCCGCTACGGAGCGAAGATGGAGAAGAAGTAATATGCCTCGCAAGGGTCCGGCCCCCAAGCGGCCGCTCGTCCTCGATCCTGTCTACGGTTCGCCACTGGTCACACAACTGATCAACAAGGTTCTCGTGGACGGCAAGAAGTCGACCGCGGAGCGCATCGTCTACGGCGCACTCGAGGGTGCTCGCGCCAAGTCCGGCGGCGATCCCGTGGCGGCACTGAAGAAGGCCATGGACAACGTGAAGCCGACCCTCGAGGTCCGCTCACGTCGCGTCGGCGGCGCAACGTACCAGGTACCCGTGGAGGTGAAGCCGGGTCGCTCCACGGCCCTGGCTCTGCGCTGGCTCGTCGGCTACTCGAAGGCGCGTCGTGAGAAGACCATGACCGAGCGCCTGCAGAACGAGATCCTCGACGCCTCCAACGGCCTCGGCGCCGCAGTGAAGCGCCGCGAGGACACGCACAAGATGGCCGAGTCGAACAAGGCCTTCGCACACTACCGCTGGTAACGACGCGCTCGGCCGGGTCGCGACCCCCACAGGGACGACCCGGCTCCGCGGCCGGCAGAACTCCATCTTCGTAAAAAGGGAGACACCGTGGCACAGGACGTGCTTACCGACCTCAACAAGGTCCGCAACATCGGCATCATGGCCCATATCGATGCCGGCAAGACAACGACTACAGAGCGCATCCTGTTCTACACGGGTGTCAACCACAAGATCGGCGAGACGCACGACGGCGCCTCCACGACCGACTGGATGGAGCAGGAGAAGGAGCGCGGCATCACCATCACGTCTGCCGCCGTGACCTGCTTCTGGGAGAACAACCAGATCAACATCATCGACACCCCCGGGCACGTCGACTTCACGGTCGAGGTGGAGCGTTCGCTGCGCGTCCTCGACGGTGCCGTTGCCGTGTTCGACGGCAAGGAAGGTGTCGAGCCGCAGTCCGAGACGGTGTGGCGCCAGGCCGACAAGTACGAAGTGCCCCGCATCTGTTTCGTCAACAAGATGGACAAGCTCGGCGCCGACTTCTACTACACGGTCGACACCATCGTCAGCCGCCTCGGGGCGAAGCCGCTCGTGCTGCAGCTGCCCATCGGGGCCGAGAACGACTTCGTCGGCGTCGTGGATCTGCTCTACATGCGTGCCCTGGTCTGGCCCGGCGACTCCAAGGGCGACGTGACCATGGGTGCCAGCTACGAGATCCAGGAGATCCCCGACGATCTCAAGGAGAAGGCCGAGCAGTACCGCGCGACGCTCGTGGAGACGGTCGCCGAGTCCTCGGACGAACTCATGGACAAGTACCTCGAGGGCGAGGAGATCTCGATCGAGGAACTCAAGGCCGGCATCCGCAGGATGACCGTCAACTCGGAGCTGTACCCGGTCCTGTGTGGCTCGGCGTTCAAGAACCGTGGTGTCCAGCCGATGCTCGACGCCGTCATCGACTACCTGCCCTCGCCGCTCGACGTGCCCGCGATGGTCGGGCACGATCCGCGGAACGAGGAGACGGAGATGACGCGTGCCCCCTCCACGGAGGAGCCGTTCGCGGCACTGGCGTTCAAGGTCGCGACCCACCCGTTCTTCGGTCAGCTGACGTTCATCCGCGTCTACTCCGGTCACGTGACCGCCGGTACGCAACTGGTGAACTCGACGAAGAACAAGAAGGAGCGCATCGGGAAGCTCTTCCAGATGCACGCGAACAAGGAGATCCCCGTCGACGAGGCCTTCGCAGGCCACATCTACGCCGCGATCGGACTCAAGGACACCACCACGGGAGACACGCTCTCCGACGCGTCGAGCCAGATCGTCCTCGAGTCCATGAGTTTCCCGGAGCCCGTGATCTCGGTCGCGATCGAACCCAAGACCAAGGGCGACCAGGAGAAGCTCTCCACGGCCATCCAGAAGCTCTCGGCCGAGGATCCCACCTTCCAGGTGTCCCTCAACGAGGACACCGGGCAGACGATCATCGCGGGCATGGGTGAGCTCCACCTGGACATCCTGGTGGATCGGATGCGGCGCGAATTCCGCGTCGAGGCGAATGTGGGCAAGCCACAGGTCGCCTATCGCGAGACCATCAAGTCCACGGTGGCCAAGCACGACTACACCCACAAGAAGCAGACGGGTGGGTCGGGGCAGTTCGCCAAGATCCAGATCGCCATCGAACCGATGGAGGTCGAGGAGGGCGTCCTGTACTCGTTCGAGAACAAGGTCACAGGCGGCCGCGTTCCCCGCGAGTACATCCCGAGCGTGGACGCCGGTATCCAGGATGCGCTCAACGACGGCGTCCTGGCCGGTTATCCCGTGGTGGGTATCAAGGCGACGCTGCTCGACGGCGCGTACCACGACGTCGACTCCTCGGAGATGGCGTTCAAGATCGCCGGACGCATGGCGTTCAAGGAAGCTGCGCGGATGGCCAAGCCCGTTCTGCTCGAGCCGCTGATGGAGGTCGAGGTCCGCACCCCCGAGGAGTACATGGGCGAGGTCATCGGCGACATCAACTCCCGCCGCGGCCAGATGCAGTCGATGGAGGACGCGAGCGGTGTGAAGGTCATCACCGCGCACGTCCCGCTCTCGGGCATGTTCGGCTACATCGGTGATCTGCGGTCGAAGACCCAGGGCCGCGCTGTCTACTCGATGAAGTTCGACAGCTACTCGGAGGTCCCCCGGGCAGTTGCCGACGAGATCATCCAGAAGACCCGCGGCGAATAGCGAAACCCCGGAGACGGGAGAGACAGGGCGGGGACGGCACCCCTCGAGGGAATGGCGTCCCCGCCCGGGTGTCGGTCCGCAACGACCGGCAGAGTAGTTCAGTTTCATCAAAATCAAAAGCCCCCAGTAGACTTGCAACAGTTTCGGTCGCGAAAAGCGCGGCTGGGAAGCAAATCTGAAACGTTCTAGGAGGAACCCGTGGCGAAGGCAAAGTTCGAGCGGACTAAGCCGCACGTTAACATCGGTACCATCGGTCACGTCGACCATGGGAAGACCACGTTGACGGCTGCCATTTCCAAGGTGCTGTACGACAAGTACCCCAATCTCAACGAGAGGCGTGACTTCGCGTCGATCGACTCGGCCCCCGAGGAGAAGCAGCGCGGCATCACCATCAACATCTCGCACGTCGAGTACGAGACCGAGAAGCGTCACTACGCCCACGTGGACGCCCCCGGTCACGCCGACTACATCAAGAACATGATCACCGGCGCCGCCCAGATGGACGGGGCAATCCTCGTTGTCGCCGCGACGGACGGACCCATGGCCCAGACCCGCGAGCACGTGCTGCTCGCCCGCCAGGTCGGTGTCCCCTACCTGCTGGTCGCGCTGAACAAGTCCGACATGGTCGACGACGAGGAGCTGCTGGACCTCGTCGAGATGGAGGTCCGTGAGCTGCTCAGCTCGCAGGGCTTCGAGGGTGACGATGCCCCCGTGGTGCGCGTCTCGGGCCTGAAGGCTCTCGAGGGCGACGCCGAGTGGGTCAAGTCGGTCGAGGACCTGATGGAAGCGGTCGACGAGAGCGTGCCCGATCCGGTGCGTGACAGGGACAAGCCCTTCCTGATGCCGGTCGAGGACGTCTTCACGATCACCGGTCGTGGAACCGTGGTCACGGGCCGTGCGGAACGCGGCACGCTGGCCATCAACTCGGAGGTCGAGATCGTCGGCATCCGGCCGATCCAGAAGACCACGGTCACCGGCATCGAGATGTTCCACAAGCAGCTCGACGAGGCCTGGGCGGGCGAGAACTGTGGCCTTCTGCTGCGCGGTATCAAGCGCGAGGACGTGGAGCGCGGACAGGTCATCGTGAAGCCCGGCTCCATCACGCCGCACACGGACTTCGAGGCCAACGTCTACATCCTGGCGAAGGACGAGGGCGGGCGTCACAACCCGTTCTACTCGAACTACCGTCCGCAGTTCTACTTCCGCACCACCGACGTCACCGGCGTCATCACACTGCCCGAGGGCACCGAGATGGTCATGCCCGGCGACAACACCGAAATGACGGTCGAGCTCATCCAGCCGATCGCCATGGAGGACGGACTCGGCTTCGCCATCCGCG
The DNA here is from genome assembly GCF_004803505.1 of Arthrobacter echini. Classification (GTDB taxonomy): domain Bacteria; phylum Actinomycetota; class Actinomycetes; order Actinomycetales; family Micrococcaceae; genus Arthrobacter_D; species Arthrobacter_D echini. The sequence goes on along the minus strand of NZ_SSWH01000006.1, from coordinate 29,804 downwards.
AAGGTGGCCGCACCGTCGGTTCGGGACGTGTCACGAAGATCCTGAAGTAGCACCAGCAGTTCCAGACGCCGGCTCGTGCCGGTGACACCGGAAGGGCCCGGATCGCCGATCGGCGATGCGGGCCCTTCCGCTCTCTGTTGCTCCGGCACCTACACGGAGCTCAGAACTCACGCCCGAGTTCTCGGGTAGGGATTCGATGGCAGTGGTACTGGTGGTTTCCCCGGCGGGGTTCCTCGGGCTCGTCTTCGGGCAGGCTGGTTCCCGCAAGGGCCGAGCGGAACCTCCTCACGGGCGCCGGCTTCGCCCTCTCCCGCCGGGACCACCTGCCCTGGCTCGATGCCGCCGCGGCCCCCGCCGTCGCCCTTTTCTCCACCGCACTCGTCCAGCAGCTGACGACGGACGTCGATGGAACGCCGGGGACCGTCACGATGCAGGGTCTGCTCGGTGCCGTGCTGGGCCGTGGAATCCTCTGCACCGCCCGGACGGTCCTGCCGCCCAGCGGGCACCGCATGCTCCGCCGTCGGCTCCTCGCAGCCGTCGCGCTCGGACGGGAAGGCGCGGCAGCGGCTACGGCCACGATTCCCGCCGTGTCGGGGTCCTCCACGGCGGGGACGGGCGGGCGTGACGCCGGGTAGGCAGGAGTACGGGTGCCGGAAGAGCGAGGGCCGGGCACGCGTGGTTCGCAATCGACCCGGCGATCTGCGACACTAGATAAGTTGTTCACGTGCCGACAGGCGGTTTGCGGTTGCATCCCGGTCAGGATAATGCCTGATGCGGGGATCGGACCCACCGCCATGGACCACAGTGATCCGTCCAATCGACCAGATCAGGATGCAGTCGGTCACTCGTGACCAGGGTGAGCGACACGCCCGAGCGCGGGGGTCGGTACCGAGCAGGGTGAGGAACCCGGAGATCTCCGGATTCAGTCTGCGCGGGAAGCGTTGCACGGTGAACACAGATGCAGGTTGATTCCGGAGCTGCCCAGGCAGCTACCCACAGGTTAGAGAGAGAGTCGAGACGCCATGGCGGGACAGAAGATCCGCATCCGGCTGAAGTCGTATGACCACGAGGTCATCGACGTTTCAGCGCGGAAGATCGTTGAGACGGTGACGCGCGCAGGCGCAACGGTCGTGGGCCCCGTGCCCCTTCCGACGGAAAAGAACGTCTTCGTCGTCATCCGGTCTCCACACAAGTACAAGGACAGCCGCGAGCACTTCGAGATGCGCACGCACAAGCGGCTGATCGACATCATTGATCCCACGCCCAAGGCCGTCGATTCGCTGATGCGTCTCGATCTGCCGGCGGACGTGAACATCGAAATCAAGCTGTAGGGGAGAGCGGATACTCATGTCTACTTCACTTACACGCCAGGTCAAGGGTCTGCTCGGCACCAAGTTGGGAATGACGCAGGTCTGGGACGAGAACAACGTCCTTGTCCCGGTGACCGTCATCCAGGCCGACTCGAATGTCATCACGCAGCTGCTCAGCGAGGACACGGACGGCTACACGGCGGTCCAGATCGGCTTCGGCCAGATCGACCCCCGGAAGGTCACCCGGCCGCTCGCCGGCCACTTCGAGAAGGCAGGTGTCACGCCCCGCCGTCACGTCGTGGAGCTGCGCACCTCCGATGCCGAGTCCTACTCGCTCGGACAGGAACTGTCCGTCGAGATGTTCGACGCCGGCCAGCTGGTCGATGTCATCGGGACCACCAAGGGCAAGGGCTTCGCGGGCGTCATGAAGCGTCACGGCTTCCACGGTGTCGGAGCCTCCCACGGTGCACACAAGAACCACCGCAAGCCCGGTTCCATCGGTGGTGCATCCACCCCCAGCCGCGTCTTCCGAGGAATGAAAATGGCAGGCCGCATGGGTGCCGTTCGTCAGACCACGCTGAACCTCCGGGTCCACGCCGTGGACGTCGAGAAGTCGCTGCTGCTCATCAAGGGTGCCGTTCCCGGCGCCCGCGGACAGGTCGTCTTCGTACGCACCGCCGTGAAGGGAGCATAGCCACATGGCTGTCACAGTTCAGGTCGATCTCCCCGCGGAGATCTTCGATGCGCAGACCAACGTGCCCTTGATGCACCAGGTCGTCGTCGCCCAGCTTGCTGCCGCCCGCCAGGGTACGCACAAGACCAAGACCCGCGCCGAGGTCAGCGGCGCGGGCCGCAAGCCGTTCAAGCAGAAGGGCACGGGTCGCGCCCGCCAGGGGTCCATCCGCGAGCCCCAGATGACCGGTGGTGGTGTGGTCCACGGACCGACGCCGCGCGATTACAGCCAGCGGACGCCCAAGAAGATGAAGGCTGCCGCCCTGCGCGGTGCCCTCTCCGACCGGGCCCGCAACAACCGCATCCACGTCCTCGAGTCACTCGTCCAGGGCGAGCGGCCCTCGACGAAGGCTGCGATCGAGACCCTGCGGTCGGTGTCCGATCGGGCTCGCCTGCTCGTCGTGATCGAGCGTGACAACGACGTCGCTGCACTGTCCGTGCGCAACGTCCCCGCAGTTCACGTCCTCTACGTCGATCAGCTCAACACGTACGACGTGCTGGTCTCCGACGACGTGATCTTCTCCAAGGCCGCGTACGACCAGTTCGTCGGCTCTGCCGATGCCATCTCCGAGGAGGACGCACAGTGAGCGGCACAATTGCCAAGGATCCGCGCGACGTGGTGATCGCGCCCGTCGTCTCGGAGAAGAGCTACGGCCTGATCGACGAGGGCAAGTACACCTTCCTGGTCGACCCCCGGTCGAACAAGGAAGAGATCAAGCTGGCGGTGGAGAAGATCTTCTCCGTGAAGGTCGACTCCATCAACACCATCAACCGGATCGGGAAGCGCAAGCGGACCAAGTTCGGCTGGGGCCAGCGCAAGGGCACCAAGCGTGCCATCGTGTCCCTCAAAGAGGGCTCGATCGACATCTTCGGCGGTCCGCTCTCCTAGGGCGGAGACCACTTTAACGAGGAATTGAGTTATGGCAATCCGTAAATACAAGCCGACAACGCCGGGCCGTCGTGGCTCGAGCGTCGCCGACTTCGCTGAAATCACCCGCTCGACACCTGAGAAGTCGTTGGTCCGTCCGCTGCCCAAGAACGGCGGACGTAACAACACTGGCAAGATCACCACGCGTCACAAAGGTGGTGGACACAAGCGCCAGTACAGGCTGATCGACTTCCGCCGCCACGACAAGGACGGCGTCGATGCGCGCGTCGCGGAGATCGAGTACGACCCCAACCGCACGGCGCGCATCGCCCTCCTGCACTACGTCGACGGCACGAAGCGCTACATCATCGCGCCGAACAGGCTCCGGCAGGGTGACTTCGTCGAGGCAGGTGCCGGGGCGGACATCAAGCCGGGCAACAATCTGCCGCTGCGCAACATCCCCGTCGGTACGGTCATCCACGCCGTCGAGCTTCGTCCGGGGGGAGGCGCCAAGATGGCTCGCTCCGCCGGTGCCTCGGTGCAGCTCGTCGCCAAGGAAGGCCGTTTCGCCCAGCTGCGCCTGCCGTCCGGCGAGATCCGCAACGTGGACGTCCGCTGCCGCGCGACGGTCGGCGAGGTGGGCAACGCCGAACAGTCGAACATCAACTGGGGCAAGGCCGGCCGCAATCGCTGGAAGGGTATCCGCCCGACGGTGCGCGGCGTAGCCATGAACCCCGTCGACCACCCCCACGGTGGCGGCGAGGGCAAGACCTCCGGTGGTCGTCACCCGGTCAACCCGAACGGCAAGCCCGAGGGCCGTACCCGGCGCCCCAACAAAGAGAGCGATTCACTCATCGTGCGTCGCCGTCGATCCGGCAAGAACAAGCGATAGGAGCCTGGAGACATGCCACGCAGCCTGAAGAAAGGCCCCTTCGTCGACCAGCACCTGTACGTCAAGGTGGCACGCGAGAACGAATCGGGCAAGAAGAACGTCATCAAGACCTGGTCCCGCCGCTCCATGATCGTCCCCGACATGCTCGGGCACACGATCGCGGTGCATGACGGGCGCAAGCACATCCCGGTGTTCGTCACCGAATCGATGGTCGGGCACAAGCTCGGCGAATTCGCGCCGACGCGGACATTCCGCGGCCATGTCAAGGACGACCGCAAGGGCAAGCGCCGCTAGGCGCTGCTCTTCGGATAAGACGAGAGAAGGAAAGCAATGGAAGCCAAGGCTATTGCGCGGCACATCCGCGTGACGCCTATGAAGGCCCGGCGCGTCGTCAACCTTGTTCGTGGTAAGCAGGCGAACGAGGCTCTGGCTATTCTGAAGTTTGCCCCACAGGTTGCTTCGGAGCCGGTTTTCAAGGTGGTCCAGTCGGCAGTCGCCAACGCCCGCGTCCGCGCGGACCGTGACGGCGTCGCCTTCGACGAGGACAACCTCATCATCAGTGAAGCATTCGTTGATGAAGGCCCCACGATGAAGCGGTTCCGGCCGCGAGCCCAGGGCCGCGCGTTCCGCATCAACAAGCGGACCAGCCACATCACGGTTGTCGTAGCTACCCCTGAGAAAGTGGAGGTCCGCTAAGTGGGACAGAAGATCAACCCGCACGGGTTCCGACTCGGTATCACCACTGACCACAGGTCACACTGGTTCGCCGACAGCAACAAGCCCGGTCAGCGCTACCGCGACTTCGTCCGCGAGGACATCAAGATCCGCCAGCTCATGTCCACGGGCATGGACCGCGCGGGAATCGCCAAGGTCGAGATCGAGCGCACCCGCGACCGCGTTCGCGTGGACATCCACACCGCGCGTCCCGGGATCGTCATCGGTCGTCGTGGCGCAGAGGCCGACCGCATCCGCGGCGAGCTCGAGAAGCTCACGGGCAAGCAGGTGCAGCTGAACATCCTCGAGGTCAAGAACCCCGAGATCGAGGCGCAGCTGGTGGCCCAGGGCGTCGCCGAGCAGCTCTCTTCGCGTGTGGCGTTCCGCCGCGCGATGAAGAAGGCCATCCAGTCGGCACAGCGTGCCGGCGCCAAGGGTATCCGTGTCCAGTGCTCGGGTCGCCTGGGTGGAGCGGAGATGAGCCGTTCGGAGTTCTACCGCGAGGGACGCGTTCCCCTGCACACGCTCCGGGCGAACATCGACTACGGCTTCTTCGAGGCCAAGACCACGTTCGGCCGTATCGGCGTGAAGGTCTGGATCTACAAGGGCGACGTCACGGCGAAGGAGCTCGCGGCCCAGGCTGCAGCAGCGCCGTCGCGTGGCCGTAGCTCGGACCGTCCGGGTCGAGGCCCGGCCGGCGCGGATCGCGGTGGCGAGCGCCGCCGTCGGGCGCCGGAGCGCTCCGAGGGGCAGGGAGCCCAGGCTCCCGCCGAGACCGCAGCAGCTCCCGCTGCCGCTGAAGGAGGACAGGCTTAAATGCTCATCCCACGTCGAGTAAGGTTCCGCAAGCAGCATCACCCGGGTCGATCGGGCGCTGCGACGGGCGGTACGGAGGTCAGCTTCGGCGAGTGGGGTATCCAGGCGCTGAGCCCGGCATACGTCACCAACCGGCAGATCGAGTCCGCTCGTATCGCCATGACCCGTCACATCAAGCGTGGCGGCAAGGTCTGGATCAACATCTATCCGGACCGTCCGTTGACCAAGAAGCCCGCCGAGACCCGTATGGGTTCCGGTAAGGGTTCGCCCGAGTGGTGGGTGGCCAACGTCAAGCCCGGACGGGTTCTCTTCGAACTGTCCGGTGTTTCCGAGGAGGTAGCCCGCGAAGCCATGCGCCTCGCGATCCACAAGCTGCCGTTGAAGGCACGCATCGTGCACCGTGAGGGTGGTGAATAGCCATGGCGCTGGGTTCAAAGGAACTGGCGACAGACCAGCTGGACGGCTTCGACAAGGACCGTCTGGTGGAAGAGCTGCGCAAGGCCAAGGAGGAGCTGTTCAATCTCCGCTTCCAGTCGGCCACCGGTCAGCTCGAGAGCCATGGCCGGCTCCGCTCGGTCAAGCGCGACATCGCGCGTATCTACACGGTGCTGCGTGAGCGTGAACTGGGTATTCGTCCCGAGGTGCTCGCTCCTGTCGAGGAGGCGACGCCCGCCAAGGCGGAGAAGACCCGGAAATCCAGGAAGGCCGCCGCTAAGGATGACTCCTCCGTCGGCACCGAGGCTTCTGAGGAGGACGCCAAATGAGTGAGCAGCAGAGCGAGACGACCGCAGTACCCGAGAAAGCGGTTCATGACGCGTCGTCGCGGGGATACCGCAAGATCCGCCGCGGCTACGTGGTCTCGGACAAGATGCAGAAGACCATCGTCGTCGAGGTCGAGGACCGGGTGAAGCACGGCCTGTACGGCAAGGTGCTTCGCCGGACCTCGAAGGTGAAGGCTCATGACGAGCTGGACGCCGCCGGTGTCGGAGATCTCGTCGTGATCAGCGAGACCCGCCCGCTGTCGGCCACCAAGCGGTGGCGCCTGGTGGAGATCGTCGAGAAGGCGAAGTAGCAGACAACAGTAGACACTGAGCAGGATCGGGGAGCGGTACCACCTCTTCCCACGCGCTGTGCCCCGGATGCGATTTCGTATCCGGGGCACAGCCGCGATATGATCAGAATCTTGTCTGTCCGGTGGGCTGACGCATGCCCTGAGGGGATCGGCACACCGGGCACATAGGCAAAAGCCCGCTGATCTTGTTCGGCACGACTCTCCCCTGCAGAGGATCTCGTCCTCTCCTGCTCGTGCCGAGTACCAGTATCACGGGGCCAACCCATATCCGTTCCGCAAGGCTCGAGCAGAGAACCGGCGCGACGACAGGAGTAATGAGTGATTCAGCAGGAATCGCGGCTGAAGATCGCCGACAACACGGGCGCCAAGGAAATCTTGACGATCCGTGTCCTCGGAGGATCCGGGCGCCGCTACGCAGGTATCGGTGACGTGATCGTCGCCACCGTGAAGGATGCCATCCCCGGTGGCAACGTGAAGAAGGGCGACGTCGTCAAGGCCGTCATCGTCCGCACCAAGAAGGAACGCCGCCGTGCGGACGGCTCCTACATCAAGTTCGATGAGAACGCAGCAGTGATCCTGAAGAACGACGGCGACCCGCGCGGTACCCGTATCTTCGGCCCTGTCGGTCGCGAACTGCGCGACAAGCGTTTCATGAAGATCATCTCGCTGGCGCCGGAGGTGCTGTAGTCCATGGCACAGAAGACAAAGCTCAGGATCAAGAAGGGTGACCTCGTCCAGGTCATCACGGGAGCCAAGCAGGAGCGCGGCGGAGACCGCGGCAAGCAGGGCAAGGTGCTGAAGGTCTTCCCGGAGACCAACCGCGTTCTCGTCGAGGGCATCAACAGGGTCACGAAACACACCAAGGCGGGCCAGTCGCAGCGCGGAACCACGACCGGTGGTATCGAGGTCATGGAGGCCCCCGTGCACATCAGCAACGTCGCCGTCGTCGATCCGGAGACCAAGAAGCCGACCCGCGTCGGGTACCGCACCGAGACCGTCCAGCGTGACGGCCGCGATCGCGTGGTCCGCATCCGCGTGGCCAAGTCGTCAGGGAAGGATCTGTAATGACTGTCGAAACCACAGGTACCACAGAAGCAGCAGCTCTCCCACGCCTCAAGGCACGCTACGCATCGGAGATCAAGTCCAGTCTTCAGGAGGAGTTCGGGTACTCCAACGTCAATCAGGTGCCCCGCCTGGTGAAGGTCGTCGTCAACATGGGTGTCGGTGATGCGGCGAAGGACTCCAAGCTGATCGACGGCGCAGTCAAGGACCTCACCGCCATCACCGGTCAGAAGCCGCAGGTCACCAGGGCCCGCAAGTCGATCGCCCAGTTCAAGCTCAGGGAGGGAATGCCCATCGGCGCCCACGCCACCCTGCGTGGCGATCGGATGTGGGAGTTCACCGACCGGCTCGTCTCCCTGGCACTGCCCCGTATCCGCGATTTCCGCGGCCTCAACGGCAAGCAGTTCGACGGTAACGGCAACTACACCTTCGGTCTCACCGAGCAGTCGATGTTCCATGAGATCGACCAGGACAGGATCGACCGCGTCCGTGGCATGGACATCACCGTCGTGACCACTGCCAAGACCGACGCCGAGGGCCGAGCGCTCCTCAAGGCGCTCGGATTCCCGTTCAAATCCGAAGATTAATCCAACTACGTCTCAGGTCCACTCCTGCCGCCGCAGCACGCGCCCGCAGGAACCGGGAAACCGTTTCGAGGAAGGGCAAGAGCCCACATGACAATGACAGATCCTGTCGCAGACATGCTGACGCGTCTGCGCAATGCAAACTCGGCATACCACGACTCCGTGTCGATGCCGTACAGCAAGCTGAAGGCCCGCGTGGCTGACATCCTCAAGGCCGAGGGCTACATCGCCGGCTGGAAGGAAGAGGAGGCCGAGGTGGGCAAGAAGCTCACCCTGGACCTCAAGTTCGGACCCGACCGGCAGCGTTCCATCGCCGGCATCCGCCGTATCTCCAAGCCGGGGCTGCGCGTCTACGCGAAGTCCACCAATCTGCCCCACGTTCTCGGGGGCCTCGGAATCGCGATCCTGTCCACGTCCTCCGGTCTGCTCACGGACCGCCAGGCATCCAAGAAGGGCGTGGGTGGGGAAGTCCTCGCCTACGTCTGGTAACGGGAAAGGGAAAAGAACATGTCACGAATTGGACGTCTCCCCATCACCGTTCCCGCTGGTGTCGAGATCGCACTCGACGGCAACGTGGTCTCCGTGAAGGGCTCGAAGGGGGAGCTGAGCCACACCGTGCCCAGCCCCATCGAAGTCTCTCTCGACGAGGGCATCATCACGGTCACCCGACCGAACGACGAGCGTGAATCGCGCTCGCTGCACGGGCTCACCCGCACGCTGATCTCCAACATGATCGTCGGAGTCACCGAGGGGTACAGGAAGAACCTCGAGATCGTGGGCACGGGTTACCGCGTCCAGGCCAGGGGCAGCGACCTCGAGTTCGCCCTCGGGTACAGCCACCCGGTCGCCGTCGAGGCGCCCGAGGGGATCACCCTGACCGTCGACAGCCCCACCAAGCTCTCGGTGTCCGGTATCAACAAGCAGCGTGTCGGCGAGGTCGCTGCAACCATCCGCAAGCTGCGCAGGCCCGATCCCTACAAGGGCAAGGGCATCCGCTACGCAGGCGAGATCATCCGCCGCAAGGTCGGAAAGGCTGGTAAGTAACCATGGGTCTGAGCATCAACAAGAAGCGCAGCTCGAAGAGCAGGTCCGCCTCGCGCGGCCGCCGTCATCTCCGCGTACGCAAGCGCGTCTCCGGCACCGCAGCCAGGCCACGCATGGTCGTGAACCGGTCGGCACGGCACGTCTTCGTGCAGGTCGTCGACGACACCAAGGGCATGACCGTGGCGTCGGCATCCACGCTCGAGGCCGATCTGCGGGCGTTCGACGGGGACAAGACGGCCAAGGCCAAGCGCGTCGGAGAACTCGTCGCGGAGCGCGCGAAGGCCGCCGGTATCGAGGCGGTCGTGTTCGACCGGGGCGGTAACAAGTACCACGGCCGCGTCGCAGCAATTGCAGACGGTGCACGGACGGGTGGTCTGTCACTGTGACCGAGGAAATCAAGGCAAAGGAAGCCCCAGTGAATACGGCTACAGAGCAGCCGGCGGCGGAAGCTCCGGCAGCAGGTGCAACAGGCACCGGGTCCGGTGATGCTAATCGCACCAATACGCGCGGCACAGCGCGTGGCGGCGAGCAGCGCGGCGGTCGGAACGAGCGCGGCGGTCGTGGCGGCCGCGACGGCGGTCGCAATGACGACAAGGACAAGTTCATCGAACGCGTCGTCGCGATCAACCGAGTGTCCAAGGTCGTCAAGGGCGGACGCCGCTTCAGCTTCACCGCACTCGTGGTGGTGGGCGACGGCAACGGCATGGTCGGCGTCGGCTACGGCAAGGCGAAGGAAGTGCCCTCCGCCATCCAGAAGGGTGTCGAGGAAGCCAAGAAGACCATGTTCCGTGTTCCGCGCATCGGCGGCACGGTTCCTCACCTTGTCCAGGGCGAAGCGGCCGCCGGGGTGGTTCTGCTCCGTCCGGCCTCACCCGGTACCGGCGTCATCGCCGGCGGCCCTGTGCGTGCGGTACTGGAGTGCGTCGGCATCCATGACGTCCTGTCCAAGTCGCTCGGTTCGGCGAACGCCATCAACATCGTTCACGCAACCGTCGATGCCCTCAAGCGCCTGGAAGAGCCCCAGTCGGTCGCGGCCCGCCGCGGTCTGCCGCTCGACGAGGTCGCATCTCACCAGATGCTGCGGGCCATCGCGGCGCAGAAGGCAGGTGCATGATGACTGCAATCACCCCGAGGAAAGTACGCGTGGGTTCGGGCAAGCTCTCGATCACCCAGATCAAGTCCGTGATCGGCGGCAAGCAGAACCACCGGGACACGGTGCGTTCGCTGGGCCTGAAGCGCATCGGCCACACCGTGGTCCGCGACGCGGATGCAGTCACGGTCGGCATGGTCAACACGGTGCCGCACCTCGTGAAGGTTGAGGAGACCAACTAATGACAGAGAACACCTCAGCGGCTCCGGCCGCTCCGGGAACGGACGGGCGCACCCATGCCCTGAAGGTCCATCATCTGCGCCCGGCGCCCGGCGCGAAGACGGCCAGGACCCGTGTGGGTCGTGGTGAAGCGTCCAAGGGCAAGACCGCCGGCCGAGGCACCAAGGGAACGGCAGCGCGTTACCAGGTCAAGGCCGGTTTCGCCGGAGGCCAGTTGCCGCTGCACATGCGGCTGCCCAAGCTGCGCGGGTTCAAGAACCCGTTCCGCGTGGAGTTCCAGGTCGTGAATCTGGACAAGCTCTCGGAGCTGTACCCGACCGGGGGCGAGGTGAGCGTGGAGTCACTCGTGGCGCGCGGAGCCGTGCGCAAGAACCAGCCCGTCAAGGTGCTGGGGACCGGCGAGGTCACGGTTGCGCTCACGGTTTCGGCTGACGCCTTCTCGGCCTCGGCTGCCCAGAAGATCCTCGCAGCGGGCGGATCCGTCACGGAACTGTAGGACGCCGGGCGTCGCAGTCCGGAAATCCGGAGAACGTCTGCAGCGCCGCATGTCATATCGTTATATCGCAGAAGGACCCCTGATGCGCAGGGCTGGATCAGCGCATCAGGGGTCCTTCTCCGTCCCGGGCAACGCGCCGGTTCAATCGCATCGGCGGCCAACCGTTACACTCGGTTGTTGTGTGCGGTCCGCGACGGGACCGAAGAATCTTCAGGAGGACGCTTGCTGAGCGCTATTGGCCGGGCATTCCGGACACCAGATCTGCGGCGCAAGCTGTTGTTCACGCTGGGAATCATCACCATCTTCCGTCTCGGTGCGTTCATTCCCGCACCTGGCGTCGACTACGGCAACGTCCAGAGCTGTCTGGCACTGGGAAACACGGAGGGTGGGCTCTACCAGTTCGTCAACCTGTTCAGCGGCGGAGCACTCCTCCAGGTGTCCATCTTCGCCCTGGGGATCATGCCGTACATCACCGCCAGCATCATCACGCAGCTGCTCCGGGTGGTCATTCCCCGCTTCCAGGAACTGCACCAGGAGGGCGCCCAGGGCCAGTCCAAGCTGACCCAGTACACGCGCTACCTGACCATCGCACTCGGGCTGCTGAACGCGACCACGCTGGTCTCCCTCGCCCGCTCAGGAGCACTGCTCGGCAACTGCCCGGTGCCGCTGATCCCGGACGACTCACTGATCATCATCGTGTTGCTGATCATCACGCTCACGGCAGGGACCGGCCTCATCATGTGGATGGGCGAGCTCATCACCGAGAAGGGGGTGGGCAACGGCATGTCGCTGCTCATCTTCACGGCGATCGCAGCCGGGTTCCCCACCTCGCTGGGTGAGATCCTGCGGACGCAGGGCGGCACGGTGTTCGCGCTCGTCCTGCTCATGGGCATCGTGGTCGTCACGCTGGTCATCTTCGTGGAGCAGTCCCAGCGCCGCATCCCCGTCCAGTACGCCAAGCGCATGGTGGGGCGTCGCACTCTCGGCGGGAGCAGCACCTACATCCCCATCAAGGTGAACATGGCCGGGGTAATCCCGGTCATCTTCGCCTCGTCGATGCTCTACCTGCCGAGCCTGGTGTCGCAGTTCAACACGCCCCAGGACGGGACGCCGCCGGCGGGCTGGGTCGTCTGGGTCTCCAACTACCTCACGAGCGGGGACCACCCGCTGTACATGGCGTTGTACTTCCTCCTGATCGTGTTCTTCACCTACTTCTACGTGGCGATCACGTTCAATCCGGACGAGGTGTCCGAGAACATGAAGAAGTACGGCGGATTCATCCCGGGGATCCGGGCAGGACGTCCGACGGCGGAATACCTGCAGTACGTGCTCTCGCGCATCACGCTCCCGGGCGCGATCTATCTGGGACTGGTGGCGCTGATCCCGCTCATCGCCCTGGTCTCCATCGGCGCGAACCAGAACTTCCCGTTCGGCGGGACGTCCATCCTCATCCTGGTCGGCGTGGGCCTCGAGACGGTCAAGCAGATCGACGCTCAGCTCCAGCAGCGTCACTACGAAGGGTTGTTGCGATGACGAGAATGCTGATCATTGGCCCGCCCGGTTCGGGCAAGGGCACCCAGGCCGCCCGGATCTCGGAGCGCCTGGACGTCCCTGCCATCTCGACGGGGGACATCTTCCGGGACAACGTCAGGCGTGAGACGCCGCTGGGGGTCCAGGCCCGGGAGTTCATGGACGCGGGAGACTTCGTTCCCGACAGCGTCACCAACAGTATGGTGCGGGACCGGCTCGCGAACGAGGACGTGCGGGACGGTTTCCTGCTCGACGGGTATCCCCGGACGGCCTCGCAGGTCGCCGAGCTCGATGACATCCTCAGCGAGAACGCACTGGAGCTCGACGTCGTCCTGCAGCTGACCGCGGACGACGAGGAACTCGTCAGACGCCTCCTGGGCAGGGCGCAGCTCGACGGGCGTTCCGACGACACCGAACGGGTCATCCGGCACCGGCTCGGTCTCTATCACGATCAGACGGAGGTCGTCGTCTCGCGCTACGAGGAACGCGGTATCGTGCTCCGCGTGAATGGACTAGGTCCGATCGACGAGATCACCGAGCGCATCATGAGTGCACTGAAGGTCTCGAGCTAGGTCTGGCATGTTCCGTCAACCCAAGATCGAATACAAGACCCCCGCCCAGATGCTCGTGATGCGGGATGCTGGTCTCGTTCTTGCCGACGCGTTGGACAGAACGGTCGCTGCGGCGGAGGTAGGCGTGACGACGGCGTACCTGAACGAGGTGTTCGAGAGCGTTCTGCAGGAGGCCGGTGCGACGTCCAACTTCCTGGGTTATCACGGGTTCCCGGCCAGCATCTGCACCTCGGTCAACGAGGAGGTGGTGCACGGGATCCCCGGCGACTACGTCCTGGCAGACGGGGACATCCTCTCCGTAGACGGCGGCGCCGTCGTGAGCGGATGGCACTCGGATTCGGCGCGGACGACGATCGTCGGAGCTGCCAGACCGGAGGATGTCCGACTGTCCCGAGTGACGGAGGACGCCATGTGGCACGGTATCGCCGCACTGGCCTCGGCTCGCCACGTAGGCGACGTCGGTGCAGCCATCGACGACTACGTGGCATCCGTGCCGGGTGCGGAACTCGGGATCCTGGAGGACTACGTGGGCCATGGGATCGGCACACAGATGCATCAGGCGCCGGACGTCCTGAACTATCGGAGTTCGAACCGCGGACCGCGAGTGCGTGAGGGTCTGTGCCTCGCGATCGAGCCCATGCTGGTGCAGGGCGGCCTCGGGACGCGAGTCCTCGAGGACGACTGGACAGTGGTCACGACGGACGGCGGACGGGCGTCGCAGTGGGAGCACAGCGTAGCCGTTCACGACGGCGGGATCTGGGTACTGTCCGCACCCGACGGCGGTGCATCGCAGCTCGAGCCACTCGGCGTGAGGCCGGTGCTGCCCGCAGAGTGACCGTGAGAGTGCGGCCCGCCCGAGGCGCGCGGCGGAATTTAACTATCGCGCTGCCGTAGCGTAGAATTCGTTGTTGGTCGTCTGCGTTTTTGTGCCCTTCTGAGGCCTCTACGCGTACCTCCACCGGCGATCGTATCTCCGGACGGGAGCCGATGGCCAGAACCTGAACCGGTCTGCCGTACATGCGGTGGACATAGACGTTAGCGGAGGATATGGCCAAGAAAGACGGTGTCATTGAGATCGAAGGCACTGTGAACGAGGCACTGCCCAACGCGATGTTCCGCGTTGAGCTTGCCAACGGACACATTGTTCTCGCTCACATCTCGGGAAAGATGCGTCAGCACTACATCCGGATCCTTCCCGAGGACCGGGTCGTGGTGGAACTGAGCCCGTACGACCTCACCCGGGGTCGTATTGTCTACCGCTACAAGTAAGAACGAACGCAAAGGAACACCATGAAGGTCCAGCCGAGCGTGAAGCGTATCTGCGAGAAGTGCCAGGTGGTTCGCCGCAAGGGCAACGTTCTCGTCATCTGCGCGAACCCGCGCCACAAGCAGCGCCAGGGCTGAGAAGCCTCCCGGGGGGCCTGCCCCTCGCTCGTAGTACCACCAACGGCAGAACGGCGTCCCGCAGAGGGACGGACACCCCCGGCTCGGAGGCCGGGGACCGGAAGATGCGTTCCGGAATCGTTCTGCTCAAGACCTCCGGTTATACAAGAGGAGCACCGTCTCTATGGCACGTCTTGCCGGCGTAGACATTCCCCGCGAAAAGCGGGTCGTCATCGCGCTTACCTACATCTACGGCATGGGGAGGACCCGCGCGGAGAAGACGATCGTCGATACGGGGATCTCGGCGAACACCCGCGTCAAGGATCTCTCCGACACGGAACTGGTCCAGCTCCGTGACTACATCGAGGGCAACTTCAAGGTCGAGGGCGATCTTCGCCGCGAGGTCGCCGCTGACATCCGCCGCAAGGTCGAGATCGGCAGCTATGAGGGCATTCGGCACCGCCGCGGCCTTCCCGTACGCGGACAGCGTACGAAGACGAACGCGCGGACCCGCAAGGGCCCGAAGCGTACGGTCGCAGGCAAGAAGAAGGTCGGGCGCTAGTCCCTAATGGCACCCTAACCGGGCTCGCCAAGGCTCGCCCGGCCAGGGAACCCGGCCATCAGGGGCCCGCCCACTAACTCCACCGGCGGCCAGGGGCCCACCCGCCGGCTCCCTGGCGGAGGCCCCTTCGGTGGCCAGGGCCCGAATGAGATTCGCCCCATGCTCTATTCAATATCTTCGTAGGAGAAGCAATGCCCCCCAAGACTCGTGGAGCGGTGCGCAAGCCGCGTCGCAAGGACAAGAAGAATATCGCGCTCGGACAGGCGCACATCAAGAGCACCTTCAACAACACCATCATCTCCATCACCGATCCCGGTGGAGCTGTCATCTCCTGGGCATCAGCCGGGGAGGTCGGCTTCAAGGGCTCGCGCAAGTCCACACCGTTCGCGGCCCAGATGGCCGCGGAGGCTGCCGCCAAGCGTGCACAGGAGCACGGCGTCCGCAAGGTCGACGTGTTCGTGAAGGGTCCGGGATCCGGTCGTGAGACGGCGATCCGTTCGCTGCAGGCCACGGGTCTGGAAGTCGGCTCCATCCAGGACGTCACCCCGAGCGCACATAACGGCGTCCGCCCGCCCAAGCGCCGTCGCGTCTGAGTCACAGGCCGCACCGATGCTGTTCGTCGCCGGGGCGGATCGGGTCCGATCCACTCCGGCGGGGTAGCATCTCTGGCCTGCTGAGCAGGCCGACCAGCAGTCCCGCCCATTCCGAAGTGTCATATAGCGGATGCTTCCTGAAAGGAAATGTACGTGCTCATTGCACAGCGCCCCACCCTGACTGAAGAAGTCGTCGCCGACAACCGGTCCCGTTTCGTCATCGAACCCCTCGAGCCCGGCTTCGGCTATACCCTCGGTAATTCGCTCCGCCGCACCCTGCTGTCCTCGATTCCCGGCGCTGCAGTGACGAGCGTCCGGATCGACGGGGTGCTCCACGAGTTCACCACGGTCCCAGGGGTGAAGGAGGATGTCACCGAGATCATCCTGAACATCAAGAATCTTGCCGTGTCCTCCGAGCACGACGAGCCGGTCGTCGCCTACCTGCGCAAGCAGGGGCCCGGAGTGGTCACAGCTGCCGATATCGCACCGCCCGCCGGCGTCGAGTTCCACAACCCCGATCTGCACATCGCCACCCTCAATTCGAAGGGCAAGTTCGAACTCGAGCTGACGATCGAGCGCGGTCGCGGGTACGTCTCGGCGTCGCAGAACAAGTCGGGGGACTCCGAGATCGGCCGCATCCCGGTCGATTCGATCTACTCGCCCGTCCTGAAGGTGACCTTCCGCGTGGAAGCCACCCGTGTGGAGCAGCGCACCGACTTCGACAAGCTGATCGTCGATGTCGAGACGAAGGATGCCATCGCCCCGCGCGATGCGGTTGCCTCGGCGGGAACCACCCTGGTGGAACTCTTCGGCCTGGCCCGCGAGCTGAACGTTGCGGCAGAAGGCATCGAGATCGGTCCGTCACCTACCGATGCGGCACTCGCCGCGGACATGGCCCTGCCCATCGAGGATCTGGAACTGACCGTGAGGTCGTACAACTGCCTCAAGCGTGAGGGCATCCACTCCGTGGGTGAGCTCACGGTCCGCTCGGAAGCCGATCTGATGGACATCCGGAACTTCGGCGCGAAGTCGATCGATGAGGTGAAGGCCAAGCTCGTGGAGCTCGGTCTGTCCCTGAAGGATTCCCCTCCAGGGTTCGATCTCGCGGCCCGTGCTGCGGCCATCGATGAGGACGACGCCGGCTACGCCGACGAAGAGGTCTAGCACGCTATCCGTCCCGGCACCGCACAAGAGCGGTGCCGGGACGCCTAATGAGGAGAAAGAATCATGCCCACACCCACCAAGGGCCCACGTCTCGGAGGCGGTCCGGCGCACGAACGCCTGATGCTCGCCAACCTGGCCGCCTCACTGTTCGAGCACAAGCGCATCACCACCACGGTGACCAAGGCCAAACGGCTGCGCCCGTACGCGGAGCGTCTCATCACCTTCGCGAAGAAGGGAGATCTGGCCTCGCGTCGACGCGTTCTCGGTGTCATCAGCAACAAGGGCATTGTCCATGAGCTGTTCACCGATATCGCTCCCGCCGTGGCCAATCGCGAAGGCGGTTACACGCGCATCACGAAGATCGGCAACCGTAAGGGCGACAACGCGCCGATGGCTGTGATCGAACTGGTCCTGGAGCCGATGTCCGCCAGACAGTCCGTCGTGGCCGAGGCAGAGCGGGCCGCAGCGCCTGCCGCCGCCCCCGTAAGCCGGTCCGCTGACTCGGTGGATTCCGTTGATTCGGTCGACTCGGCCCCGTCCGCTGATTCGGTCGATTCGGTTGACTCGGTTGATTCTGCCCAGTCGGCCGACTCCGCCGAGGAGGTTGCGGGCGAGGACGGCACGGTCACTTCCGAGGCCGAGACCGATGATGTCGTCATCGTCGAGGGCACCGTGGAGGACAGCACTGCGGTGGACGCGGCCGAGGACGAGAAAAAGTAGTTCCCCGGATCCGGTCCACCATGACATCGCACGAGCCCACCCTCCCCGGCCGGGACGGTGGGCTCCTGCGTATCCGGCTCGATATCGCCTACGACGGGACCGCGTTCTCGGGTTGGGCACGTCAACCCGGCCTGCCCACTGTGCAGGGGGTGCTCGAAGACGCACTTCTGCTGGTGCTGGGCAGGCCCGCGCGCCTCACCGTCGGTGGACGAACGGACGCGGGCGTGCACGCGCGAGGGCAGGTTGCGCATGTCGATCTGACCACTGCGGAGTGGAACGGTGTGGCCCGCGGTCGCGCCGTGGATCCCGCTCGGGCTCTGCTGCGGCGCATGAGCGGAGCCGTCAACCGGATCCTGAACGACACCGCCGACCAGGGACGGAGCGGACGCAGGAGGGTTCCCGCCGTCGTGGTCCGGTCCGCCGGAGTGGTACCGGAGGCCTTCGACGCGCGCTTTTCTGCGTTGTGGCGACGCTACAGCTACGCCATCGCGGACATCGACGCGGGACAGGACCCGCTGCGGCGGACGACGACGCTCTGGTATCCGGGGGCACTCGACGTCGCCCTGCTCAACGACGGGGCAGCTCACCTGCTGGGCGTGCAGGACTTCGCAGCCTTCTGCAAGGCGCGTGAGGGAGCCACGACGATCCGCGAGCTTCAGCGGTACGAGTTCGTGCGCGGTCCGGACGGCGTCATCACCGCGCAGGTACAGGCCGATGCGTTCTGCCACAGCATGGTCCGCGCACTGATCGGCTCGACGCTGCGCGTGGGCGCGGGCGAGAAGCCGCCGACGTGGTTGGCGGAGAGGCTCGCCGCACGGGTCAAGGATGCGCGGTCCATCCTGGCGGCAGCGCATCCACTGGTTCTCGAGGAGATCTCCTATCCTCCCGACGCCGAGGTCGGTGCCAGGGCGGAGCTCACACGCGCCCGGCGGACGGCGGAACGGTGACGGCCTACCGGGGCAGGGTGAACGCTGAATGGTGAATACCAGGAGCACCCAGGCGGATGAATCGGCGTCAGGAGCACGCAGGACGATTTTGACCTCGCGGGCGGCAGCAGGCTAGGCTTGGCAGTCGTCGTGCGTATCCCTTCTCGATTCATCTTCGCCCATCGGTGCGGTTCAGTTGCAGAACCACATGGCCCGGGGACGAGGCCGAGATCCAGGGATCACTGGCCGTATTTCAGCCCTCACCTGGAGTTCCGGTAACGCATGAGTCAGCTGAGTTCGCGGAAAGAGCCCCAGAGTTCCCGTGAGCGACACCGAAACAGAAACGAAGGCCATAACCGTGCGTACGTACACCCCGAAGCCAGGCGATATCGATCGCCAATGGCACCTAATCGATGCAACCGACGTCGTCCTCGGCCGTCTTGCCAGCCAGACCGCCATTCTCCTGCGCGGAAAGCACAAGCCGACCTTCGCCCCTCACATGGACATGGGCGACTTCGTGGTCATCATCAATGCTGACAAGGTTGCGCTCACCGGAGCCAAGCTCGAGCAGAAGCGCGCCTACCGCCACTCGGGCTTCCCCGGTGGCCTGAAGTCCACGAACTACGCCGAACTCCTGGAGAAGAACCCGGAGCGCGCAGTGGAGAAGGCCATTCGAGGGATGCTTCCCAAGAACTCGCTCGCCGCCCAGCAGATCGGCAAGCTGAAGGTCTACCGCGGAGCAGAGCACCCCCACGCCGCGCAGCAGCCCAGAACATTCGAAATCACCCAGGTCGCCCAGTAGTCCTGGCCACCGACACTAGACAGTTTCAAGGAGAACCGTGGCTCAGAACACTGAAGAAATGAACGAACCGACAGAGGAGCTCACCAGCTACACCTCGGAGTCGAGCGAAAGCGTCGAGACCGCCGTCAGGGAACGCCCCGCACTGACCGTGGGTGGCGGAGCAGTGGGGCGCCGCAAGGAAGCGATCGCCCGTGTGCGCCTCGTTCCCGGCACGGGCAAGTGGATCGTCAACGGGCGCGAGCTCGCAGACTACTTCCCGAACAAGCTCCACCAGCAGGAAGTCAACGACCCGTTCAAGCTCCTCGAGCTCGACGGTGCCTACGACGTCATCGCCCGCATCCACGGTGGTGGGCCCTCCGGCCAGGCCGGCGCACTGCGGCTGGGCGTGGCACGCACGCTGAACGAGATCGACCGCGAGAACAACCGGCCCGCGCTGAAGAAGGCGGGTTTCCTGACCCGCGACGCTCGCGTGATCGAGCGCAAGAAGGCCGGACTGAAGAAGGCACGCAAGGCGCCGCAGTACTCCAAGCGCTAAATCCTGCCTTCCCCGGTGCCAATCGCCGGAGCGATCGGCACCGGGTCCCCTCGGCAGGGATCAGCTTCCAGCTCCACGCGCTCGTGCCGGGGCAGAGTTTCCGCTCGGTTCCACTCGCGGTTCTCGGCAGGAGGCGCTCAAATGCCCGTCCGGGCCTCTCGGACGGGCTTCGTGCTTTAACCTGAGGGTGTCCCTTGCTGGGCTGACTCATGTTCTTCTCTTAGGATGTCTACGATGAGCAAATTATTCGGCACCGATGGCGTACGGGGTCTGGCCAACGGTCTGATCACGGCAGAACTGTCCCTGCACCTGGCGCAGGCGGCTGCTGTCGTGCTCGGCCACAATGCGGTCGAGGGAGGACGGCGGCCCACTGCCGTCATCGCACGCGATCCTCGCATCAGCGGTGAATTCATCGCCGCGGCCGTCGAGGCCGGACTCGCCAGTGCCGGCGTCGACGTGTTCGACGCCGGTGTGCTGCCCACCCCCGCTGCCGCCTTTCTGGTCGCAGATCTGAAGGCCGACTTCGGGGTGATGATCTCCGCCTCGCACAACCCCGCGCCGGACAACGGGATCAAATTCCTCGCCCGGGGCGGAAAGAAGCTCAGCGACGCGCTCGAGGACGCCATCGAGGACGAGATGGAGAACGTACGTCTTCGGCCGGTCGCAGGGGACGTGGGGCGTATCCAGCGATTCGCCGATGCCGAGGACCGCTATGTGGTCCATCTCCTGCAGACCCTCCCGCGCCGCCTCGAGGGACTGAAGGTGGTACTGGACTGCGCGCATGGTGCGGCCAGTGGCTGCTCTCCGGAGGTGTTCAGGAACGCCGGAGCGGAGATCGTCGTCATCGGTGCCGAGCCGGACGGCGTGAACATCAACGACGGGTACGGCTCCACGCATCTGGGGGAACTGCAGGCAGCGGTCGTCGCTCATGGTGCGGATCTCGGGATCGCACACGACGGCGATGCCGATCGCTGCCTCGCCGTGGACCATGAAGGCACCGTGGTGGACGGTGACCAGATCATGGCGATCATGGCGCTGGCGCTCAAGGAATCCGGGAAGCTCACGGACGACACCCTGGTGGCGACGGTGATGAGCAATCTCGGTCTGAAGATCGCCCTCCGTGAGGCGGGTATCACGCTCCGGGAGACCGGGGTCGGGGACCGTTACGTCCTCGAGGGCATGCGCGAGGGAGGATTCAGTCTCGGCGGGGAGCAGTCGGGCCACGTCATCTTCGCGGAGTATGCGACCACCGGGGACGGAGTGCTGACGGGACTACAGCTGGCTGCGCGGATGGCGGAGACCGGCAAGAGCCTCAAGGAACTCACCGGGGTGATGACGAAGCTGCCGCAGGTCCTGATCAACGTCAGGGGTGTGGACCGCACGGCTGTCCGCTCGGACGAGGGCGTGCAGGACGCCGTGCGTCAGGCGGAGTCGATGCTGGGGGAGACCGGAAGGGTGCTGCTGCGCCCCTCCGGCACGGAGCCCGTGGTGCGGGTGATGGTGGAGGCGGCTGACCTCGGAACAGCCCAGCGTGTCGCCGAGCAGCTCGCCGGGATCGTGGAGAGCCGCCTCCAGCTGACCCCGGTGGCCTGAGTTCTCGCCGGTATCTGTCAGCCCCCTGTCTGACAGTTCGTGGATCACGGCTGCGTACCGATCGATGAACCATGGCCGGGACTGCGGTATCGAATCCGGGGACTTCGGCCGCTGACCACGCCGCCACGACGGCGTGTCGCGGGTCGACACTCCGCCGGGACCGGCAAAGTCCCCGGAACCGGTAGGCGTCAGTCCCATCGCGGCGCCACCGGAGGCCTGATCAGGATTGCCCGCCGAGCTGTATCAGTACGACGATGCGCCCGGTAGTCCGAAGTACTCCTCGAGGGTGAGCTGCCCCGCCTCCCTCATGCCGAGGGCCACGTCAGTGCCGACGTAGCGGAAGTGCCACGGCTCGGCGAAGAAGCCGGTCACCGTGTGGTAGCCGAGTGGATAGCGCAGGATGATGCCGTACTCGGCGGCATGCTCGGCAGCCCACTGGGCGGCAGCGGTCCCGGCGAAGCAGGCGACGAGGGTGCAGCTTCCGTCCTCCTGGGCGATGTCGAAGGCTAGTCCGGTCTGGTGTTCGGAATAGCCGGGCCGCGCGGACACGACGTCGGCATCGGCGCTCGAGCCATAGTGGTCCAGCCAGTGCCGGTAGGTGACGTCCTGCTCGGCGTAGGAGCGATAGCCGCTGGCGATGACCAGGCCGACGCCGTCCTCGCGGGCCGCGGCGAACATCCTCTCGACCGCCGCAGCCGTGTCCGGCCCGAGCAGGACGCCCGGACTCGTGGCGGGCACGTCCGGTGGTCGGAGGTCGGCCGGCTCGAAGGTGGCCGGTTGCAGGGGCCGCTGCTTGTTGACGACGACGTCGGCAGCGGCCGGATCGCTGTGCGGGGCCGTGGCCGGGGGTTCGGGCGCAGGGGAGGTGGCCTCTGCCGAATCCTGGGCGGCTGGAGCCGTGATGGCATCGGGACCCGGGCCTGCCTCTTCCGACGCGGCGCCGTCGTCCATGGCGGTAGGGGCCGCGGTCGCCGGCCCGGTACCGGCCGGCCCGGCCTGAGCCGAACATGCGGACAGTGCCAGGACCAGCAGCACCGCCGCGAGCGGTCGGGCGGGCACCGTCAGGTCTTCCGCAGGAGCATGCGGCGGATGGAGTGGTCGGCGTCCTTGGTCAACACGAGCTGGGCCCGCCCGCGCGTGGGCAGGACGTTCTGCAGCAGATTCGGTTCGTTGATGCGTTCCCAGATGCTTGTTGCGGTGTCCCGGGCCTCGTCGTCCGTGAGATTCGCGTAGCGGTGGAAGTAGGAATCAGGATCCGCGAAGGCGCTGGAGCGCAGGGACTGGAAGCGGTTGATGTACCACTGCCTGATGAAGGCGGTCTTCGCGTCCACGAAGATGGAGAAGTCGAAGAAGTCGCTCAACGCCAGGCCGGTGATCCCGTCGGAGCGCGGGCGAGCGGGCGCGAGCACGTTCAGGCCCTCGACGATCAGGACGTCGGGTCGGCGTACCACCACCTCGCGGCCGGGAACGATGTCGTAGGTCAGATGGGAGTACCACGGCGCGCGTACCTCTGCGGCACCACTCTTGACCTCGCTCACGAACCGCAGGAGCCGTCGTCGGTCGTAGGACTCCGGGAAACCCTTGCGCTGCATCAGTCCACGCCGCTCGAGTTCCGCGTTGGGGTGGAGGAAGCCGTCCGTGGTGATGAGCTCGACGTTCGGTGTGTCGGGCCAACGGCGCAGCAGCTCACGGAGCACTCGCGCCGTCGTCGACTTGCCCACCGCGACCGAGCCCGCGACGCCGATGACGAACGGTGTCCTGGTGGTGGTCTCGCCGAGGAAGGTGTTGGTCGCCATGTGCAGCTGTCCTGCTGCCGCGGTATAGAGATTCAGCAGCCGGGAGAGTGGCAGGTACACCTCGCGGACCTCGTCGAGATTCAGGGCGTCGCCCAGGCCCTGCAACCGCTGTACGTCCTCGACGTTGAGGGGGCTCTCGATCTCGTGGGAGAGCCGGGACCACCTGGGCCGGTCCAGTTCGACGAACGGTGTGAAGGATTCAGCGTTGGAAGCCTGCTGGGTGCCCGTGCTTCTGTCGCTCACCCGATGATTCTGCACGGTGGGATGCACAGGGACAAACATACCCACCGGTAAGCTTGAGGCCATGTGCGGAATTGTGGGTTACGTGGGGCAGAGCTCCCATTGGGAATCGTCGGCTACTGACGGGTCACCGGAGACGGGCCGGAACGGACAGGTGCCGTCCGGGAACGAGCATGACGCGCTCGACGTCGTCATGGAGGGCCTGCGGCGCCTCGAGTACCGGGGCTACGACTCGGCGGGCGTGGCGGTCATCTCGGAAGGCGGCATCGAGTCCCGCAAGAAGGCCGGCAAGCTCACGAATCTGGTCGGCGAGCTCGCCGCCGATCCGCTGCCGCGCGCGCTGACCGGCATCGGCCACACCCGCTGGGCGACGCACGGCGGGCCGACGGACCAGAATGCCCACCCCCATCTCGCGGACGACGGCCGACTCGCCGTGATCCACAACGGGATCATCGAGAACTACGCGGAGCTGAAGGCAGAGCTGACGGAGCAGGGACTCAGCTTCGTCTCCGACACCGACACGGAGGTCGCCGCGGGCTACCTCGGGCATCTCTACCGCACGCTGATCGACGACGGCGCGGAAGGAGACGTCCTGACGCAGGCACTCCAGCAGGCGTGCCGGCGGCTCGAAGGCGCCTTCACCCTGCTCGCCATCCACGAGGACCAGCCCGGCACGGTGGTTGCCGGCCGGCGCAACTCCCCGCTCGTCGTGGGGCTGGGCGATGGTGAGAACTTCCTCGGCTCGGATGTCTCCGGCTTCATCGACTTCACGCGACGCGCCGTCGAGCTGGGCCAGGACCAGATCGTCACCATCACGCCCGACGACGTCGTCATCACCGATTTCCTCGGCGCCCCGGCCCAGGGCACGGAGTTCCACGTCGACTGGGACGCGGCCGCCGCCGAGAAGGGCGGGTTCGACTCCTTCATGGAGAAGGAGATCCACGACCAGCCCGACGCCGTCGCCCAGACCCTCCTCGGGCGCTCCGACACCGCCGGCAACCTGGTGCTCGACGAACTGCGCATCGACGAGTCGATCCTGCGCTCGGTCGACAAGATCGTGGTGCTCGCCTGCGGTACGTCCGCCTACGCGGGGCAGGTGGCCAAGTACGCCATCGAACACTGGTGCCGGATCCCCACCGAGGTCGAGCTGTCCCACGAGTTCCGGTACCGCGACCCGATCGTGAACGAGAAGACGCTCGTGGTGGCCATCTCGCAGTCGGGCGAGACCATGGACACGCTCATGGCCGTCCGCTACGCACGCGAGCAGGGCGCGAAGGTCGTGGCCATCTGCAACACCAACGGCTCCACGATCCCGCGTGAATCCGACGCCGTCCTCTACACGCACGCCGGCCCGGAGATCGCCGTGGCCTCGACCAAGGCGTTCCTGGCGCAGATCACCGCCGCCTACCTGCTGGGTCTCTACCTGGCCCAGCTGCGCGGCAACAAGTACCGGGACGAGATCGCGGCTGTGATGGACGATCTCGCGGAGATCCCCGCCAAGATCCAGGCGATCCTCGACGACGCCGAGAAGATCAAGGCGCTCGGCACCGATATGGCGAACGCGAAGTCGGTGCTCTTCCTCGGCCGCCACGTCGGTTTCCCCGTGGCCATGGAGGGCGCCCTGAAGCTCAAGGAGCTCGCCTACATCCACGCGGAGGGCTTCGCCGCCGGGGAACTCAAGCACGGCCCAATCGCCCTGATCGAGGAGGGCCAGCCCGTGGTCGTCGTCATGCCCTCGCCGCACGGACGGGACTCGCTCCACGCGAAGGTCGTCTCGAACGTGCAGGAGATCCGTGCACGCGGCGCCGTCACCATCGTCATCGCGGAGGAGGGCGACACGTCGGCGGAAGCCTATTCGGAGCACGTGTTCTACGTGCCGGTCTCCCCGGCGCTGCTGGCGCCGCTGCTGACCACCGTCCCGCTGCAGATCTTCGCCCTCGCCCTCGCCGGCGCCAAGGGCTACGACGTGGACCAGCCGCGCAACCTGGCGAAGTCGGTCACGGTTGAGTAGAACCGGACCAGCCCCGTCCCCGCGTCCGGCGACCGGCCGCCGCGCATGATCATCGGCATCGGCGTGGACGTCGTGGACATCGAGCGGTTCGGCCGTCAGCTCCAGCGCACCCCCGCGCTCCGGAACCGGCTCTTCGTCCCGTCGGAGCGGAGCCTGAACGTGCGCTCGCTCGCGGCGCGCTTCGCTGCGAAGGAGGCCATCGCGAAGGCGCTCGGCGCGCCCGTGGGCATGAACTGGCAGCACTGCACCATCGAGGTGGACGGGGCCGGGGCGCCGTCCGTCGTCGTCGAGGACACCGTCGCGGACGCCGCCCGTGCCCGCGGTATCCAGTCCTGGCATCTGTCCCTGAGTCACGACGGCGGCCTCGCGACGGCGATGGTGGTCGCGGAGGGCAGAACGCCCGAGTGCGCGCACTGACCGTTCCGCCCTCCCGCCGACGTACCGCTAAACTCGACCCTATGCTTGAAGCCTTCTCAGGGGCAGACGTCCGCGCTGCGGAAGCCCCCCTCATCGACGCCGGGCAGGGTGATGCCCTGATGCAGCGGGCAGCCCATGCCCTGTTCGGTGTGGCGCTGGGGCTGCTGCGCGAGGCAGGACGGAGCACCTACGGCGCCACCGCCGTCGTCCTCGCGGGCAGCGGCAAGAACGGCGGCGACGCGCTGTACGCGGGGGAGCGCCTGCTGCGCCGTGGCGTCGGCGTGACGGCCGTCCTCCTGGCCGGCAACGTCCACGCACCTTCACTCGATGCCTTCCAACGGGCCGGCGGAACCGCCGTCGGGCTCGACGACGCCACCGAGCCGTCCGCGCTCGCCGACCACGCTGCCGCCGCCGACATCGTCATCGACGGCATTCTGGGTACCGGCGCCAGCGGTGGCTTGCGCGGCAGTGCGCTGCACTTCGTGGAGGCGTTCCACGCCCGGGCCGGAGCCCGCGGCAGCCGGTCGGCCATCGTCGTCGCCTGCGATCTGCCGAGCGGTATCGGCGTGGACGACGGCCGCATCTCCGGAGCTGTCCTGGAGGCCGACGCGACGGTCACCTTCGGAGCCGTGAAGCCCGGGCTGCTCCTCGGGGACGGCGCCCAGGCAGCCGGAGAGCTCGATGTCGTGGACATCGGGCTGGAGATGTCCTCCTTCACCCCTGTGGTGCGCACTCTCCTCGACGCCGATGTCGCGGCACTGTTCAGCCGTCCCACGTCCCGGGACCAGAAGTACACGCGCGGGGTACTCGGGATCGCTGCCGGCTCCACCCGGTATCCGGGGGCGGCTGCCCTCGCGGTCGGTGCTGCACTCGCGACGGGCGTGGGCATGGTGCGCTACCTCGGACCCGAGTCCGTGGCGGCGCTCATCCACCAGCACAATCCCGAGGTGGTGGCCTCCACGGGATCGATCGCCGACGCGCGGTCACAGGCATGGGCCGTCGGCCCCGGCGCCGTGGACGACGACGACCAGCGGCGGCGTGCCGTGGACGCCCTGCACTCCGGACTCCCCGTCGTCGTCGACGCCGGAGCCCTGACCGAGCTTCCCGAGCGCGTGGGACCCCACGTCATCCTGACCCCGCACGCAGGAGAGTTGCAGCAGCTCCTCGCCGCCCGCGGCATCGATGCCGAACGGTCCGCAATCGAGGCCGAACCGGCGAGATTCGCATTGCGCGCCGCGGAGGTGACCGGAGCAACCGTGCTCCTCAAGGGCTTCGCCACCACCATCGCCTCACCGTCCGGTGCGCTCTTCGTCCAGCGCGACGCCACGCCCTGGCTCGCCACCGCCGGTTCCGGCGACACCCTCACAGGCATCATCGGCGCCCTGGGTGCCACGCTCGCCGAGGACGACGGGGCGGCGAAGCGCCTGCGTCTGCCACCCGAGGACCTGTGGGCGGCAGTGGCTGCAGCCGGCGCCCTGATCCACGGTCGTGCGGGTCGGAGAGCGGCACGGAGAGGGCCCGTCGTGGTGTCGACCCTGCCGGCGGATATCGGCGCCGTGATCGCGGACCTCCTGCAGGAGCCTCCGCCGACGACGTGAGCGCCCGCGCGGCACTCGACCACACCTGCAGACGCCAGGTATCGATCCAACGGCCGGGGTACCAGATCCCGACGCCGACTGACATGTCCGCCGCTGCCCACCGGGCACCGGCGGAGGAGAACACCAAGGAGACCCGATGGAACTATGGCCTGGAGACGCATACCCCCTGGGAGCGACCTATGACGGCACGGGAACGAATTTCGCGCTGTACAGCGAGATCGCGGATCTCGTGGTCCTGTGCCTCATCGACGACGACGGCAGCGAGACGCAGGTCGAGCTCAAGGAGGTCGACGGCTACGTCTGGCACGGCTACCTGCCCCAGGTCAGCCCCGGGCAGAAGTACGGCTACCGGGTGCACGGCGAGAACAACCCGGCCGAGGGTCACCGCTGCAACCCGAACAAGCTCCTCCTCGATCCGTATGCGAAGGCGATCGCCGGTGACCTCGACTGGGACCAGGCACTGTTCGGGTACAACTTCGGGGACGAGCACTCCGTCAACAACGAGGACTCCGCGGCGCACATGATGCTCGGGGTCGTCGTGAACCCGTTCTTCAACTGGGACGGGGACCGCATGCCGCGCACACCCTACCACCAGTCCGTGATCTACGAGGCCCACGTCAAGGGCCTCACCCAGCTGCACCCCGATGTCCCGGAGGATCAGCGCGGCACCTATGCCGGCATCGCCCACCCCTCGGTGATCGCCCACCTGCAGAAACTCGGTGTCACGGCGATCGAACTGATGCCCGTGCACCAGTTCGTCAACGACAGCACTTTGCAGGAACAGGGCCTGTCGAACTACTGGGGCTACAACACCATCGGGTTCTTCGCCCCGCACAACAAGTACAACTCCTCGGGCGATCAGGGCGAGCAGGTCCAGGAGTTCAAGGCCATGGTCCGCTCGCTGCACCTGGCGGGGATCGAGGTGATTCTCGACGTCGTGTACAACCACACCGCCGAGGGCAACCACCTGGGGCCCACCCTGTCGATGCGCGGCATCGACAACGCCGCCTACTACCGGCTGGTGGAGGACGACAAGCAGTACTACATGGACACCACGGGTACCGGCAACTCGCTCAATGTGGGCCACCCTCACGCCCTGCAGCTGCTCATGGACTCGCTGCGCTACTGGGTCACGGAGATGCACGTGGACGGCTTCCGCTTCGACCTCGCCTCGGCCCTGGCACGCGAGTTCTACGAGGTGGACCGGCTCTCGGCCTTCTTCGAACTCGTGCAGCAGGACCCGGTGGTCTCGCAGGTCAAGCTCATCGCCGAGCCGTGGGACGTGGGTCCCGGCGGCTACCAGGTGGGCAACTTCCCGCCGCAGTGGACCGAGTGGAACGGCAAGTACCGCGACACGGTCCGCGACTTCTGGCGTGGTGAGCCCTCGAGCATCGGGGAGTTCGCGTCCCGGCTCACCGGCTCGGCGGACCTGTACGAGCACTCGATGCGGCGCCCGGTCGCGTCCATCAACTTCGTCACGGCACACGACGGCTTCACGCTGCGCGATCTCGTCTCCTACAACGAGAAGCACAACGAGGCCAACGGCGAGGACAACAACGACGGCGAGTCGCACAACCGTTCCTGGAACAGCGGCGTCGAGGGGCCCACGGACGACCCGGAGGTCCTTGCGATCCGTGCCCGCCAGCAGCGCAACTTCATCGCCACCCTGCTGCTCTCGCAGGGTGTGCCCATGCTGCTGCACGGTGACGAGCTGGGCCGCACGCAGGAGGGCAACAACAACACCTACGCCCAGGACTCCGAGCTCAGCTGGGTGCACTGGGACAAGATGGACCAGCCGCTGCTCGAATTCACCGCCGCGGTGAACCGGCTGCGCTCGGAGCACCCCACCTTCCGCCGCCGCCGCTTCTTCGACGGGCGGCCCGTGGGCCGCGGCGAGGGCGAGGCGCTGCCGGACATCGTCTGGCTGGACACGACGGGCGAGCTCATGGCACCCGAGGACTGGGACACCGGTGTGGGCCGGTCCATCGGCGTGTTCCTCAACGGTGAGGGCATCCAGGGACGCGACGCACGCGGCCAGCGGATCGTCGACGCCAACTTCCTGCTCTACTTCAACGCCGACGACGTCGCGGTCGATTTCACCGTGCCGCCGGAGGAGTACGGTACGTCCTGGGACGAGGTGATCGACACGGCGGGCAGGTACGCCGACACCGAGGCGATCCCGGCCGGGGCCACGCTCTCGGTCGAAGCCAAGTCGATGGTGGTCCTCAGGGTGCACTCCGAGGTGGAGGACCTCGACCACTCGGTCGCGGCGTCGCTGGCGATCCTCGCCAACGAGGTCGGCGACAAGACCGGCGCGCCCTAGCGCCAATGCCGTGTAGTTAGGCGGTGGGTGGGGTTGTCAAGGACTTGGGTCGGGGAGGATGTTGATGCTGATGGTGGTCTGGTAGGTGGGGCCGCGGAGCCGGTTCTTGCCGGTGTTGG
>NZ_SSWH01000005.1 GCF_004803505.1 Arthrobacter echini | reverse complement strand
AGAGAAGTGTTCTAGTCGATGCCCTCTTTACCGGAGTTCCGTTGCCTCACCAGCGGCGACACGCCCAACACCGAGCTTCCTTGACCACCCCGCCCTCCGCTTAACTACACGGCATTGGAGCTAGGACGGAATGTCGGATCCGGCATACGGGGTGGCGGAGACCACCGAGACGGACACGGTCCTGCCGCGCGGTGTCGGGTAGGACGATGTCTCGCCGGGCTTCAGCCCGTGGATGGCGAGCCCGAGCGGGCTGCGCTCGCTGAAGACGTTCAGGTCGCTGTCGCCGAAGATCTCGCGACTGCCCATGAGGAACTCCTCGGGCTCGCCGTCGATGACCGCAGTGACCAGCATGCCCGGCTCCACCACGCCGTCATCCGCCGGCTCATGCATACGTGCGTCCTTGAGCACTGTCATCACCTGGCGGATCCGTGCCTCCACTGCGACCCGCTCGGCGGACTCCTGGCCTCCGCGGGCAGCCATCAGCCCGTCGAGCTCCGCCTGCAGACGGGCATGGACCTGAGGTGTGAGCCAGGTGACGGATGCGGCGGGGTGGGTCATGTCGACTCCTCGGGTGGGGCATGACCTCACCTGCGATGGTGCGATCACGCAGAAAGACGAATTGGTGAATGACTAACCCTAGCCCACAAATTATTCTTTACAATTTGCCCTGAGGGGAAATACGCGCAAAAAAGCAAAGGAGGACTGGTAAATATAAATAAACCGCGTATGGTCGGGATACCAACAGAAGAAAAGGCGGTGATCCTGTGTCGGGAAAATCTCCCAGAAGTGCAGGCACGAAGAAGCAGGGAAAGTCGATCCTGGAGAAGCGGGCCGACAAGAAGGCGAAGGCCGGCTCGAGCGACACCCTGTTCGCAAAACCTCGCAAGAACCAGCGGTAGTGCGCATCCCGTGCCGGCTCATCGTAAGCCGGCACGGGATGCTCCACTGATCGTCCGGGGCCTACCGCTGCGGCAGTCTGTCCGTGATCGCGGTGACCCCGCTCAGCAGCGCGGACGCCCAGCGAGCCTGCGTCGTACCCTCGAGTTCCGCGACATCGATGACGATGTCGTGCCCGATCCCCAGGTTCTCGAGCACAGCCGCTGCGGCCTGGCGGCCCGAGACGGCAGCCTGTTCCATGGTGGGAATCTTCCACTTACCCGGGACGGTGACGACTTCTCCGGCGAGGAATACACCGGGCAACGAGGTGCCGGGCTCCACCTGCGGGTCCTCGGCTGAACGCACGTAGATCTGGGCCCTGTTCACCCAGCGGTTGCCATCGGCGTGCTTGGGTCCGAATTCCGTGGTCTCCACGGCCGCGGAGGATTCCCAGTCGGTGGTGAAATCGAGGTAGACCGGGTCGGAGACCGCGCCGCGGACGATCTCGGTACGCTCGGCCTCGTCATCGATGCCGAGCTGGTAGAGGATCTCGTGCAGCGCCTCGTCCGGTGTGCAGTCCATGAAGCTCTTGCCGTGCAGCGAACCCTTGTTGTGCGGTGAACTGCACGTGGCAGACAGGTTGTAGCGGGCACCCTCGGGGAATTCGACGTCGCTCCAGAAACTGCCGTTGTGCTGGATCTGGAAGACGATGTTCCAGGGCGCGTCGAAACACAGATTGTAGGAGCGTCCCGCGAACGAGGCCAGCGCATCGGGCAATTCGTCCATGGGGAACTGCGATCCGAACGACCACTCGTCGCTGAACGGTCGCCCACTGTCGATGAGCCCGATGCTCCACATCACCTCGTGGGGCACCGCCAGCACCACGGCGTCGAAAAGACGATCGTCCATGGCGCCACTGTCCGTCTGTACCTCGTACTGGTCCCCCCTGGGTACCAGATTGGTCATGCGGCTGTTGTACTCAAAGCGCACGCCGCGGGAGGCAAGAAGCTCGACCAGCGCATCCACGGCGTGCGATGTCGGCCGATTGAAGCAATAGGACTTCGAGTGCTCCCCGGGAGGCAACTGCGGCGACTCGGTCATCGGCATGAACATGAGCAGGAAGCTGTCCATGATGTCCACGGCCTTGCTGTGCATGCGTGCGCCGGTGAGGATCCCGAACCAGTTGACGATGAACTGCCGGGTCGCAGGACTGAAGTCGTCGACGCCGATCACGTCGCCGGCCTTCTGGTGGGCCATTTCCTCACGCTCGTCGTCCGAGGCATTGACGTGGTGGAGGATCTTCTGGGCGAGGTGGATCATGTCCGGGACCGAGAGGTCGAAGGTCTCGACCAGCTCCCGCACCGTGCCGGCGTCGATGGAGGAGGTACGGTCCACCCCGACGTGCTTGCCGCTGGCGCGCTCGTAGAACATGTACTCGGAGACGGGCTCGAGGTGGTCGAGGATGCCCGCGCGTCCGAAGACGTCGAACAGTGAGTAGTACGTCGAGGAGAGCGCGCGGATCGAATGCTCCTCGAAGCGCCCGGTCGAGGTGTTGAAGTAGCCGCGCATCTTCCCGCCGCACTCGGGCGCTGCCTCCAGCACGGTGATGTCGACGTCGTCGTGCTCACTCAGCTCGAAGGCCGAGACGAGGCCCGAGATTCCGCCACCGACCACGATGACCTGCTTGTTCGCCATGATGAACTCCTTCGTGTTGTTCGGGCTGGCCGTGTCCAACGGACACCTTCCAGACTGGCAGAGTGCTGAAGGGCATCGAAATCCGGCTCCGGACCCGGTCGCGGTGAGCCAGAGAGCGTTGCCCGTGCTACCGGATGACCTGGTGACCGCCGTGTGCGGTTCGGGTGCGGTCCACACTCCGACGCGTGCAGTGGACGCGACCCGCGTCAGCGCAGGATCCCCTGCTGCCGCGCCACGGAGACGGCGGCGGTGCGTGAGGCGACGTCGAGCTTCGAGAAGATGTGTGCCAGATGCGATTTCACGGTGGTCTCGCTGATGAACAGGGTTCCGGCGATCTCCTGATTGGTGCGCCCTGCACCGACCTGCTCGAGCACCTCGATCTCGCGCGAGCTGAGACTGACCCGCGGCTCCCGCATGCGGTTCATGAGCCGGGACGCGATCACCGGGGCGAGCGCGCTCTCACCCGCGGCTGCAGCACGGACGGCATTGATCAGCTCATGGGGAGGCGCGTCCTTGAGCAGATAGCCGCTCGCACCGGCCTCGACGGCACCGAGGATGTCGGCGTCGGAGTCGTAATTGGTCAGCACCAGCACGTACGGAGCGGCGTCGAGGGCGCGGATGGTACGGGTGGCACCGGCACCCGTCGTCGTCTCGCCGCTGCCGAACTGCAGATCCATGAGGACGACGTCGGGGTTCTCGCGGACGGACGCCTCGAGTGCTTCCTGCGGTGTGGCGGCCTCCGCCACCACCTCGATGTCCGGCTCGATGCTGAACAGGGCCTTGAGCCCCGCCCGGACGATGGGGTGGTCATCGGCGATGACGACGCGGATCATGCCGCCTCCGCCTGGGACAGCGTCACGACGACGGTGGTGCCGCGGCCCGGCGCGGCATCGATGGTCAGCGTGCCTCCGAGCTGCTGCACGCGCTCCTCGGTAGCCTGCAGTCCGAAGGAGTCCGTCGTGCCGCCGGCGGCTGCGGTGACGACCTGCGGATCGAAGCCCTCGCCGTCGTCGGCGATCGTGAAACGGACCTCCTGCTGATCGGTCTCGAGGGTGATGGTGACTGTCGAGGCATGCGCGTGCTGCAGGACATTGGCGACGGCTCCCTGCGCGATGCGCAGCAGTGCGGTCTGCAGGTGCATCGGCAGGGTGACCGTGTCGGAGACGCGCACGCGCACCTCGAGCCCCTGGGCCGCCCACTGCGTTCCGGCGAGTCTGCGGAGCGCTCCCCCGAGACCCTGGTCGTCAAGATCCGGAGGCGTGAGTTCGCGGATGAAGCGCCGCGTGTCGGCCAGATTGGCGGCCGCCGTCTCCCGGGCGAGCCGGATGTGCTCGACGCCGGGGCGCTCACCGTCCGCTCGCTCGGCCGCGTGCAGCAGCAGCTGGATGCTGGACAGTCCCTGGGCCACGGTGTCGTGGATCTCGCGTGCCAGCCGTCCGCGCTCGGCGAGGACACCGGACTCGTGCTCCGTCACCGCGAGCTGGTCACGGGTGGCGAGCAGCTCGCGCACGAGTCGTTCGCGCTGCTCCGCCTCGCGGGCCAGCGCCTCGTAGCCCAGCCCGATCAGCAGGGCCACGCCGGCACCCACCGTGGGGCCGACGACGCCACCCACCGTCCAGCCCGAGTGGAGCGCCAGTGCGCTGATCGCCACGGCGGTCGCGACCACGACCGCGACCGGACCCCACCAGCGACCGAACAGATGCAGGTAGAGGAAGAACAGGGCGAACACCAGATAGGCCGCGTCCGGCGTGAGCACCAGGAGACAGATCCAGCCGAGGGTGAGAGCGCCCACCCACACGGAGCGCAGCGCCACTGCCCGGGCACCGGGACCGCGGGGCAGAAGCACCCCGGCTGCGTAGACCACGAGGAGGACGGCGGACAGGACGACGACGACGGCGCTGTACTCATCGGGGCGCACCACGGCGCGGACGATCACGACGACGGTGAGGAGGAGGAACAGGACATGAAGCCCTGTGCGCAGACCCACGAAGACCGGGGTCAGTGCGGTACGGGCCATGGGCTGAATGCTACGCGACCGGCACACGGCACCCATCCTCCGAAAGGACGACTCCCGGACCCTTCGTTCGGTGCCGGAAAGACGTCCCGGTGGCCGATGTTCCGAACCGCGCCGTTCGGCAGAGTTGAGTGTGTCATCACCTCCGGTGACCTGAAAGGAAGAACACCATGTTCGTCGCGTTACGCGATCTGCGCTTCGCGCGGGGTCGCTTCGTCCTCATCGGGGCCGTCGTCGGCCTCATCACCGTCCTCGTCGGCTTCCTCAGCGGGCTGACCGGCGGGCTCGCCAATCAGAACATCTCAGCGGTCCTCGACCTGCCCGGCGACCGCGTGGTCTTCTCCACGCCGTCCGGAAGCCAGGAGAGTCCCACCTTCGCCGATTCCAGGATCACGGAGGACCAGGCCGAGGGTTGGGCCGCTACGGACGGGGTGTCCTCGGCGCAGCCGATCGGCATCAGCCAGACCAGCGCTGAGTCCGGTGACAACCGTGCAGCGATCGCCGTCTTCGGCGTCACGCCCGGGTTCGAGTCGATCTCCCCGTCACGCGACGGCCTCCTGAGCCTGTCCGAGACCGCAGCCGAGGACCTCGATGTCACCACCGGCTCGGAGGTGGACATCGCCGGCACCTCGTACACCGTGGAGAAGATCGGCGGCGAGCGCTGGTACAGCCACACCACGGTGGTGCAGATGACCCTCGGCGACTGGCAGTCCTACTCGGAGGCCACGGGCAACCCGGACACGTTCGCCACCGTCCTCGCCGTCACCGGTTCCCCCGACTGGGAGGCAGCCGATGCCGCTCAAGTGACGGTCTCGGAGGGCACCCTCGGGTCGCTGATGGCCCTGAGTGCCTTCAAGTCGGAGATCGGATCGCTCCTGCTCATGGTCGCCATGCTGTTCGGCATCTCGGGTCTGGTCATAGGCGCGTTCTTCACCGTCTGGACCATGCAGCGCAAGGGCGATGTCGCCGTCCTGAAAGCCCTCGGCGCGAGCACCAGATCACTGGTGCGCGATGCGCTCGGCCAGGCGCTCGTGGTGCTGGTCATCGGGATCGGGATCGGCCTGGGCATCGTGGTGCTCCTCGGCCTTCTCCTCGGGTCGGCACTGCCCTTCATCCTCAGTCCCCTCACCACGCTTCTGCCCGCCGCGATCATGATCGCGCTGGGCCTGGCCGGAGCCGCCTTCGCACTCCGGTCCGTCACCTCCGCAGACCCCCTCACAGCACTCGGGAGCAACCGATGATCCACCTCGATGACGTCACCCTCACCTTCCCCGACGGGGAGAGCCGCATCACCGCCGTCGACCACGTGTCCCTCACCGCCCACCCCGGCACGGTCACCGGCATCACCGGTCCCAGCGGTTCCGGGAAGTCCAGTCTCCTCGCCGTCGCCGCCACGCTGATCCGCCCGGATTCGGGCCGCGTGATGATCGACGACGTCGACACGGCGACCATGGATCCCGCGGAGGCCACCGATCTCCGCCGCTCGAAGATCGGCATCGTCTTCCAGC
The DNA here is from genome assembly GCF_004803505.1 of Arthrobacter echini. Classification (GTDB taxonomy): domain Bacteria; phylum Actinomycetota; class Actinomycetes; order Actinomycetales; family Micrococcaceae; genus Arthrobacter_D; species Arthrobacter_D echini. Next base: position 232,450 of record NZ_SSWH01000005.1, on the reverse strand, counting down.
AGTCCAACCTCATCCCGTCACTGACCGCGCAGGAACAACTGGCCGTGATGAACGAGCTCGGGGCTCCCGACAGCAGGAAGCACCGGGCAGCGGCCTCGGCGCGTGCGGCGACGCTCCTCGACGCCGTCGGAATGGGCGACCAGGCCGACAAGCGGCCCCACCAGCTCTCCGGCGGTCAGCGCCAGCGCGTCAACATCGCCCGGGCACTCATGAACGACCCGAGCGCCCTCCTGGTCGACGAGCCCACCAGTGCCCTGGACCAGGAACGCGGGGCGAGCATCATCGAGCTGATCCTGCAGCTCACGGGCGAGATGAACACCTCGACCCTGCTCGTCACCCATGACCTCGTCCACCTTCCGCGGATGCACGGCGCGGTGAACATGGTGGACGGCAAGCTCTCGAGCGCCGTTCCCGCTGTAGCCTGACGACATGGACCACTTCCTCGACAAGTCCCACGGCCGGCCGAACTTCTCGTCCGCCACCGAGCCCGCCCTGCGGATCGAACCCGGAACGGGTGAGCTCATCGGCTTCGAGACCAGCGACGAGGTGTACGCGCAGCTGCACGAGCACCGCGACATGGGCAAACTCACAGCGCAGCTCAATCCCGTCACCGGTCCCGTGTACGTGGAGGGCGCCCGACCGGGCGACGCGCTGGCCGTGACCATCCACGAGATCAGGCTCAAGGACTGCGGCTGGTCCGTCAGTCTGCCGGGCACCGGGGCGCTACAGCACCGCATGGGGTCGGAGATGTTCACGCGGCGCGTCCCCATCGACGAGCAGGGTGTCCATGTCACGGACCGGCACGTGTTCGAGCCGCGACCGATGATCGGGTGCATCGGCACGGCGCCCGCCGACGGCGTGAACTCCACCGTCATGCCCTCCTACTCGCAGGGCGGCAACATGGATCTGACGGAATGCAGGCCGGGCTCCACGGTCTATCTGCCGGTGATGGTGGAGGGCGGATATCTGTCCATCGGGGACATCCACGCCATCATGGCCGAGGGCGAGTCGTCCTTCGTCGCGATCGAGGCGGAGGGGATCGCCGTGGTGAGCGTCGACGTCGTCAAGGACATGGCACTGCGTGCACCCAGGGTGGAGACCGCCGACGAATGGATCTTCGTGGGTCTCGGTGATCCCGTCCAGGAGAGCATCGTGCGCGGGTACGAGGACATGTACGACTTCCTCGTCCGGGATTGCGCCTGGGAGCAGGGTGACGCCTATGCCCTGCTCAGCGCCGTGGGGCACAGCCGGCTCGGCGGGCCGACGGGCAGTGGCGACCCGGACCCGCTGCACCCCATGTCACCGGTGGGAGCGGTGACCACCCACCGCCTCCCGAAGAGCGTCCTCTAGCTTCCCGGGGACTTCAGGGGCCCGTACCCCAGCACCTACCATGGAGAGCAGGCCGAAGACGTAGAGATTCTGGGGTACGAGTGGATTTTCACGGTATCGCGTCGCTGCGCGAGAACCACGCAGGATGGTCGCTGCTGCGCGCCCAGCACGCGCCCCTGGCCCTCGCACTGTTCATGGCGGCCTTCACCGAGCCGAACCAGCGGAACCTGGGACGACAGCACATCATCGACGTGCTCGACGACGTCCTGTTCGGTGTGCGGGAGAGCCTCGGCGAGGACGCCTTCCCCCGCTCTGCCGCCGACTACCTCGACGACTGGGCGGCGCCGGAGAAGGCGTGGCTGCGCAAGTACTACGTGCCCGGGCAGGACGAGCCGCGGTACGACCTCACCGCGACCTCCGAGGACGCCGTCCGCTGGGTGGAGTCCCTGAAGGGGCGCTCCTTCGTGGCCACGCAGTCCCGGCTCACCAGCATCTTCGCCGTCCTCAAGGCGCTGGTACAGGGCTCGGAGACGGACCCGGAGGTGCGCCTGGCGGAGCTCCGGCGGCAGCGGGACGCGATCGACGCCGAGATGCAGCGCCTGGAGACCGGTCAGGTCCGCGTCATGGGAGCACCGGAGGCCCTGGATCATCTGCAGCAGCTCACCGGTCTCGCGAAGGATCTGCTCGCCGATTTCCGCGAGGTCGAGCAGAACTTCCGCACCCTCGACCGCGAGGTACGCGAGCACATCACCACGTGGGAGGGGACGCAGGGCGAACTGCTCGCCTCGATCTTCGCCAACCAGCAGGGCATCACGAGTTCCCTGCAGGGACGCACGTTCCAGGGCTTCTGGGACTATCTGATGTCCCCGCAGCTCCGCACGGAATTGCGCGACCTGCTGCAGCGGGCCACGCAGATCGACGCGCTGGCCGGGCGGGAGGAACTCCGCGGGCTCGGGACGCTGCACCAGGACTGGCTGCCCGCGGTCGAGCAGACCCAGACAACCGTCCGGCAGCTCTCCCAGCAGATGCGCCGGCTCCTGGACGACAAGGTGTTCCTCGAGAACAAGCGCATCATGCAGCTCATCCGGCAGGTCGAGGGCCGCGCCCTCGCCACCCGCACCAGGCCGCCGTCGGGCCCCTTCCTGAGCATCGACGCGCCCACCGTGGAGGTCGCGCTGCCGTTCGAGCGGCCGCTCTACGAGCCCAGCAGCCGGGTGAGCGTGGACGACGTCGTCCACCTCGCCGACGACGCCGACGTCGATGCCGGCGCGCTCTTCGACCAGTTCCACGTGGACACCGAGCGCCTGAGCTCGCGCATCGAGGCACTGCTCGACGACGCCGACCAGGTCACGCTCGCGGAGGTCACCACGGCCTTCCCGCTCTCCCAGGGACTGGCCGAGATCGTGGCGTACTATCAGCTGGCCACCGAGTCGCCGTGGGCGTCCGTGACCGCGGACAGCACCGAACAGCTCGCCTGGACGCTGCCCGACGGCAGCATCCGCGAGGCGACCATCGACCGGATCATCTTCGTGAGGCCCTCGTGACCCTGTCCACGCCCGACCACGACTCCGTCACACCCCCCGAGCTCCCGGGCGTGGTGACCCGCCTCTTCAAGGGCGTCGTCTACGCCGAGGCGGACGAGAAGACCTGGCAGGCCCTGCTGGCCCTGACCTCCCAGGTACGGGACTACGTGGCCGTGCTCGGCCTCGAGCTGATCCTCGACGAGCCCGAGGGCTACGCCTTCCTCCGCTCCCGGCAGGACGCCGACGGCACGCTGCCCCGCCTGATCCCGCGCCGGCAGCTCACCTTCAATGTGAGTCTGCTGCTGGCCCTGCTGCGCGGACGGATGCTCGAGTTCGACACGAACAGCAGCGAGCTGCGCCTGGTCATGACGGAGGAGGACATCGCCGACATGGTCTCGGTGTTCCTGCCGGAGAGCAGCAACGAGGCGCGCGTGCTGGACCGGCTCGGCGCCGACATCAGGAAGATCGTGGAGCTGGGGTTCCTCCGGAAGCTGCGCGGGCAGCAGGGCACGTACGAGGTGATGCGGATCCTCAAGGCCTTCGTCGACGCGCAGTGGCTCGAGGAGTTCGACGCGCGGCTCGCCGACTACCGCGCACTCCTCGCCGGCCCGGCAACGAAGGACGACGTACAGGCACCACCGGAGGGAACAGCAGATGAGCACTGAGCTCCAGGACAGCCTCTTCACCCTCCCCGACCCCGCGGACGACGGCGGCGCACTGCCGGGCTTCCGCCTGCAACGCCTCGAGCTGCTGAACTGGGGCACCTTCCACAACGGTGTCAGGACCTTCACGCTCGACGGCGTCAACAGTCTGCTCACAGGGGACATCGGGTCGGGCAAGTCGACGGTGGTGGACGCCATCACCACGCTGCTGCTGCCGGCGAACCGGATCGACTACAACAAGGCAGCCGGTGCGCAGAAGAAGGAGCGCAGCCTGATGTCCTACGTGCGCGGCTTCCACAAGAGCACGCGCAGCAGCAGCGGCGAGTACTCGAAGCCCGTGGCGCTGCGCACCGCTGGCACGTTCTCCGTGGTGCTCGGCGTGTTCCACAACGCGCAGCTGGACATCACCGTGACCCTCGCGATCACCCTGTGGGCCACGCAGGAGGCGGGTCAGCCCTCCCGCTTCTACTCCCTCGCCGAGACCGACCAGAGCATCGCCGCCGATTTCTCCGACTTCGGTCAGGACCCCGCAAGGCTCAAGCGGAAACTGCGCAGCGCGGGTGTCTCGGTCCATGACTCCTTCGACCCGTACGCCGCAGCGTTCAAACGCCACTTCGGGATCAGCGGCAACCAGGCCATGGACCTGTTCCACCGCACCATCTCCATGAAGCAGGTCGAGAACATCACGTCCTTCGTGCGGACGAACATGCTGGAGGAGGACGACGTCGCCACCCGGATCGCGAATCTGATCCACCACTTCGACGACCTGAAACGCGCCCACGACGCCGTCCTGCGGGCCAAGGACCAGATAGCCCTGCTGACGCCGGTCCGTGAGCACTCCGCCCTGCACGCACGCCTGAGTTCGGAGGACGGGCTGGCCCGCGCCCAGCGGGACCAGCTGCATCCGTGGTTCACGCAGCAGCAGCTGGACCTCAGCCTGGAGCACCAGGGCGAGCTCGCCCGCACGGCCACCCGGTACCGGGAGGACAGCGCCCTGCTGGGCGCGGAGCTCGCGGCAGCGCGGCACGAGCTCTCGGGGATCCAGGAGGACATCCGCACCAGCGGGGGCGGACGGCTGGCGGCGATCGACGCCGAGCTCGGCCGACTGGAGGAGGAGGCGCGGGCACAGCGGGCCCGCTTCGAGAACTACCGCACCGCCGCCGAGGATCTCGGACTCCGGGTCCCCGAGGACCGCGTGCTGTTCGACGCCAACCGGGCGCAGCTGGACGAGGTGGAGACCGTGCTCCGGGAGCGGACCGCCGAGCTGCAGGACCAGCAGACCGCCGTGAGCGTGGAGCGCTCCGGCACCGCCGACGAGCTGAAGACCATCGACGTCGAGCTCGGCTCCCTGCAGTCCCGGCCCGATCTGCTCCCCCTCGCCCAGCTCGAGCTGCGGCGCAGACTCTGCGAGGGCACGGGCATCCCCACGACCGGGCTGCCCTACGCCGGCGAGCTGCTGCGCGTGCGCGACGGCGAAGCCGCCTGGGAGGGCGCGGCCGAACGGACGCTGCGCGGCTTCGCCCTGTCCCTGCTGGTGCCGGAGGAGCACTACCGCGCCGTCAGCGCCTGGGTGGAGGGCAACAATCTGCGCGGGCGCCTCGTGTATCGGCGCATCAACGGCACCTATGCTCCGCAGCCCGCCGCGTCGGGAACCCTCGCCGGCAAGATCGCCATCAAGGCGGGTACGCCGCTGCGGGACTTCCTGCTCGATGAACTGACCAGCCGGTTCGACTACGTGTGCTGCGAGACCATCGAGGACTTCCGGCGTCACCCCAAGGCCCTCACGCTGGGAGGTCAGCTCAAGGGTGGCCGGGGACGCCACGAGAAGGACGACCGCCAGGGACTCGGCGATCGCCGTCACTACGTGCTCGGCTGGGACAACCACGACAAGATGGCACGGCTGCACGCCGAGCGTGAGGGGCTGCAGGGTCGGCTCGCCGGGATCGACGCCCGGCTGGCACGGGTCAACGCATCGCTCGGTGAGCTGGGCCGGAAGAACCAGCGCCTGGGCACCGTCCACGCCGTCACGGGATTCGCCGAGATCGGCTGGCAGTCCACCTCCCGCAGGATCGCGGATCTGACCGCCGAACGCGCTGCGCTGGAGGCGGCGAGCGACGTCCTGCAGCAGCTCACCCGGTCCGAGACCGAGCTGCAGGCTCGCCTGGCGAAGCTGGATAGGCGCAACACCACGCTCCAGCAGCGCATCGGCGCCAACGAGAAGGACGCACGCGACATCGCGGAGACCATCGCCGAGTGCCGCGGCATCCTGGACGCGACTCCCCTGACGGACGACGACGCCGTGCTCACCGCCGTCGCCCGCCTCGCGTCCGAGACCCTGGCCGGGAAGTCGCTCACGTACCGGAACACCGCCGCGACCGAGACCGCGGCGCGCTCTGTCCTCACCGCGACCATCGACGCCCTGACCAAGCGGATCGCGACGGCCGCGGCGTCCACCGTGCGCCAGATGGCGGACTTCCGCAACGCCTACCCCACGGAGACCGCGGACCTGGACGCGTCGCTCGAGGCGTCCGCGGACTACGACCGCATGCTCGATCAGCTGACCAGCAACGACCTGCCGCGCTTCGAGGCGCACTTCAAGGAGTCGCTGAACCAGAACACCATCCACGAGGTGGTGGCGTTCAACGCCTTCCTCGACAGCCGCCGGCAGGACATCGTCGGCCGGATCGACGAGATCAACGCATCCCTGGCGGACATCGACTACAACCCGGGCCGCCACATCCAGCTCGAGCACCAGAGCACCTCCGATCTCGACGTGCGCCAGTTCGGGACGGATCTGCGGGCGTGTTCGGAGGGCAGTCTCGGGGACACCGAGCAGTACTCGGAGCAGAAGTACCTGCAGGTGGCCCGCCTGATCGAGCGCTTCCGCGGCCGCGAGGGATACACGGCCCTGGACGAACGCTGGACGGCGCGGGTCACCGATGTGCGGAACTGGTTCACGTTCTCGGCGTCGGAGAAGTGGACGGAGACCGGCGAGGAGTTCGAGCACTTCACCGATTCGGGCGGGAAGTCCGGCGGGCAGAAGGAGAAACTCGCCTACACCATCCTGGCCGCAGCGCTCGCCTTCCAGTTCGGCCTCGGCGCCGCCAGGAACGGTGCCCGGAGCTCCCGGTCCGCGGGCCGCAGCTTCCGGTTCGTGGTGATCGACGAGGCTTTCGGGCGTGGCTCGGACGAGTCGGCGCGCTACGGCCTGGAGCTGTTCAAGCGCATGGAGCTGCAGCTGCTGATCGTCACCCCGCTGCAGAAGATCCACGTGATCGAACCGTACGTGTCCCATGTGGGCTTCGTGGCCAATACCGCCGGTGACGATTCGCAGCTGCGCAACATGACCATCGAGGAGTACCGCGAGGAGAAGGAGCGGCGTGCCCGCTGAGGCACCCGGCCGGTGGACCACGCCGGCCGATCTGCGGGCCGTGTCCAAAAAGGCGTGGGACCGGGGCGCCCTCCTGCGCGAGGTGCTGGAGCCCACCGGCGCCTACCCCCGACGTCGTGCACTGAAGAAACCCACGGCCGCCGAGCTGCGGGACCACTATCCGGCGGCCCGGCAGTGGGCCGGCGAGCTCACCGCCACCGCGGGAGCGTACGACGTCGAGTTCGTGGAGCTCGGCAGCACCACCATCGGGGCGAATCAGGTGCCCGCCGCGGTCGTCTTCGCGACGGTCGACGACGAGATCGCGTTCGTGGGCAGGACCGGCGACGCACGGGCCGCCGTCGAGCTGGCGCAGCAGCTCACGGACCTCGACCCGGCACTCCGGGCGTGGGCCGTCGCCCGGCCGCTCCGGCTCGTGGAGTCCGGCGAGGACGCGCTGACGGCGGCACGGGTGGCCGTGTGGCTGCGCGAGCACCCGGACCCGGGTATCCATGTGCGGCAGCTCGGGCTCCCCGGCGTGCACACGAAGTTCGTCGAGGGCCACCGGAGGACCATCGACGAGATGCTGACCGCACTGCAAGCAGGGCGTCCCGATCCAGATCCCGCGACCGCTGCTCCCGACGAGCGGCTGACCGCACTGCACGCCGGTCGTCCGGATCCGGATCCCTCGACCACCCCTTACGACGCGCTGCCCGTCCTCGCCCGCCGCACGGCGGGACGCACGCCCGCTGCCCGGTTCGCTGCCCGGCACGGGTTCCTGCAGGCACCCGAGCGCGTCCGCTTCCGGCTGCTCGACCCGCGGCTCGAGGTGCTCGGCGGCGCCCGCGACATCACGGTCACGGCCGAGGCCTTCGCCGCCCTCGACCTGCCGGTGGAGCGCGTTGTCGTCACGGAGAACCTGGTCAATTTCCTCGCGCTCCCCGACAGTGCCGGCACCCTGGCCCTCTTCGGTGAGGGGTACGGCTTCTCAGCCCTCCAGGACGCTGCGTGGCTGCAATCCTGCAGGGTGGACTACTGGGGTGATCTGGACACGCACGGCTTTCGCATCCTGGACCAGCTGAGGTCCCTCCACCCACACGTGGACAGCGTGCTCATGGACGAGGAGACGCTGCTGGAGCATCGAGACCGCTGGGATGTGGAGCCGTCGCCGTCGCGCGCGGTCCTCACCCGGCTGACGGCGGAGGAGTCGGTGGTGTACGACGCCCTGCGGGACGACCGCCATGGTCCCTCGGTGCGGCTGGAGCAGGAGCTCATCAGATGGCAATGGGCGTTGGACAGGCTGCTGCTCTAGGTTCTCCTCGTCTGGGCTGCGGTAGTGCGTCGGTGGTCGACGGCGCACTACCGCACCCCCGGTCGGCCCGGCTCAGCACGCCCGGTACAGGTACGCGGTCAGGTCGGGTTCGTGTCCCTCGTTCAAGCGCTGTCCTGTCGCAGTGGTGCGAGCGAGCTGCCGCTACTCGCAGCCCACGCCGTCGCCGTCACGGTCGAACTTGGCCTGGAAGCCGGGCGAACCTGCGGTGATCGGAGCCGCACCGGCTGCACGGACGGCATCACAATTCTGGTAGTAGGGGGCAGCTGGGGCTGGAACTTCCGGCGCGGCGGGTGCCGGCGCCGGAGCTGGCGCCGGTGCAGGAGCCGGAGCGGGAGCTGGTGCAGGAGCGGGTGCGGGTGCGGGTGCGGCGGGCGGTGCCGGCTCGACGAACGGGGACGCGGACGGCGCAGGCTCCACGGGCTGCTGGATCGACGGCCCGATCTGGTTGGTCGGCGCGAGGATGCCATTGCAGTCGGCGAGGATCCGTTTCATGGCGTCGTGCTCCGCCTGGGTGACCCAGAGCGTGTAGGTCGCCTTGACCGAGACCTGCCGCGCCACGTACTCGCAGCGGTACCCGGTGTTGGGCGGCAGCCAGGTGGCGGCGTCGCCCGCGCCCTTCTGCTGGTTCGCCGGACCGTCCGCGGCCTGCAGATTCAGCGGATCATTGGCAAAGGCCACCCGCTGGTCGAACGTCAGCTGCTGGGCGCCCTTCTGCCAGGCGTCGGCCAGGGCGACCACGTGGTCGATCTGCACCTCGCTGCTCGTGGACTGCCCGCGCTGGAAGTCGATGACGGTTCCGGTGTAGGGATCATCCAGCACACCGGACTCGACCTTGCAGGGAACCGAGTTGGTGTGGACGATCTCCGTGAGATCCCGATTGAGAATGTCGTTGCGCGTATCGCAGCCGTTACGGTCGACATCGAGCCAGGCCCAGCCGAACTCCTCGCGGTCGTACCCCGTCTTCGGCGCGCGCCCCTTGACCGTCAGCGTCTCGAGCAGGGCGAGGGCCGTGGTGTTGGCCTCCGGCTGCTTCGCCGGTGCAGCCGCGTCGCCCGACGGCTCGGAAACCTCCTCCGGGTCGAGCGGCGCAACATCCGCCGCTGCACTGAGGGTGGCTGTCGGCGACGGCGCGGGTGTTGCTGTCGGTGTCTCCGACGGCGTTGCCGACGGGCTGCTGGTCGGTTCACTGCTCGGTTCGCTGCTTGGTTCGGCCGAGGGCGCCGCATCCTCCGTTGGCTGATCCGACGCCTGTTCGGCGACGGCGGTGGGGACTGTCTCGTCCGCCGGCGCGATCGCCCCACCGACCAGCAGTGCGACGACGGCCGCTCCTGCCGTGACAGCTCCCGCCCTGCGGCTGCTGAGATGAGCCCAGGACGGGCGATTCGTCAGGAGCGTGTACAGACCGGTGAGGAGCGCAAAGGAAGCGGCCATGATCAGGGCGCCACTGAACCCGTTGGTGATGAGACCGATGATGACGAGAAAGAGTCCGAAACCGGCGACGACGGCGGTCAACGGCCTGATCGGCCTGCGTGTCGACGACGTCGAGCGGGCAGGCGGACGTGATGGCGAAGAAATGGAGTGCCCCCAAAGTTGATGCTGCTGTTTCCCGCGAACAGTACTGCCGCCCTTGCCGAATACCCAAATTGTCGGTTTTTCCGGGCGAAGTACAGGAAAACCTCAGTTTCTCGTCAAGATTAACGCAATTAACTGACCGATGGTGATCGCTCCGCCGAGTGTCATAGGGCCAGAAATCGTTCGGATACTGCTGTTCGTCCGCATACTGCTGAGCGCTGCCTCTTCCGGGTACCCGATTCTGGTTCCTCCGTGTCGCCCTTTCGCGTCAATTGCATGGTCAGGAAGGTCGCGCTATCCGTGCTAGACATGGCAGTATCTCAGCCTTGGCAACACGTCATTCCAAGGCACTCCGTATCACCTCAAGGGGACCCATTGAAGAAGAGCACTGCCTCCCTCGCGCTTGCTGCCGTAGCGGGCCTGACCGTCCTGTCCACATCGCCCGCAGTGGCTGCACCGTTCCAGGACTGCACTCAGGCCGAACTGCTCGGCGTCTACAACATCCCATCGACGTCGTCGGCCTACAGCACGGATCTCGACAGGGACGGTGATGGCATCGGCTGCGAGAACGGCGACGTCGCGTTCAATCCGAACCTCGTCCCGACCGACCCCGTTCCGACGGCTACTCCTGCTCCAACCGTCGACCCCACGACCCCTGTTGTACCGATGACCCCGGTGGCTCCCGTCACACCTGTTGCTCCTCAGGTTGGGCAGATGCCTGTCGGTGGTGCTGAGACCGGAATTGCTCAGGACACGAGCGATAACACAGCTGCGCTCTCTCTCGGCGCAGGCCTCGTCCTGGCTGCAGCCGCGGGCGGCACGTTCGTCGTCCGTCGTCGCACTGCGAAGGCGTAACGAACCGCTTAGTACACGGATCGTGGGATAGCCGCAGGAGCCTTTCGGCTTCTGCGGCTATCCCGTTGTGGGTCGCCAGAAAAGACTGATGAATTTGCTTCGTTCCCGCCGCATCGCCCCAGTGACCCTCCTGACCGCGACGATCGTCGCCTCCACCCTGACCGCCTGCACAAGCTCGACGCCGTCGGGTGAGACGGCCACCGGTTACGAGCCCGGCACCGTGGTGCGGGTGATCGACGGCGACACCCTCGTCATCACCTTCGACGGATCCGACCAGACGGTCCGTCTGCTCAACGTCGACACGCCCGAGACCAAGCATCCCGACAAGCCGGTCGAATGCCTTGGAGCGGAGGCGACCGAGAAACTCGAGTCGATGACCCCGCCCGGTACGAAGGTCGCCCTGGATTTCGATGTCGAGCGCACCGACAGGTACGACCGCGTCCTGGCTGCGGTCTTCATCGAGGACCAGACCCTCGTCAATGCGGAACTCGCGCGGGTGGGTCTGGGCGTCCCCATCCTCATCGAGCCGAACAGCAAGTACTACGACGAGGTGCAGACGGCGTACAACGAGGCTGAATCGGAGGGCATCGGCCTACTGGACCCGGCTCAGGGCTGCACACTGCCGGCGGAGGTGGCCGATGCCGCAGAGGCTCTGACCACCGCGACGGAGGCTCCTGTGGGTGAGACAGCACCAGCCGCTGCCGCAACAGCTGCCGGGATCGTCGCGGCCCTGACCACGGCCACAGCCGCCCGAGAGGCAATCGATGCAGGCGAGGACACGGTCCGCGTCCTCGCTCTCGGTGCCACGCGTGCTGCGACCATGGCGCGCGGCCTCGACACGCAGATCGCCGACGCGGAGAAGAAATTGACCACGGTCACCACGACGGTGACAGCTCTAGAGAAAGCCGAGGAGGACCGACTCGCGGCCGAAGCCGAGGCAGCGAGAGTGGCAGAAGCAGAACGGGTCGAGGAGGAGCGGGTCCGGGCCGAAGCTGCAGAAGCGGCTCGCGTGGAGACCGAGCGGCTCCAGGCAGAAGCCGACGCTCGCGCCGAAGCAGACCGCCTCGCGGCCGAGGCTGCAGCAGCCGAGCAGGAGCGGATCCGTAATCTCCCAGCCGTCCCAGCACCGGCTCCAATTCCGGCACCGGCACCAGCACCGGCACCTTATGTTCCTCCGGCTCAGCCGTCGGTCGCTCCTGCTCCCCCAGCAGCCGAAGATCCCTACCCGGGCTACACCGGTCCGCGCTGCTACGCGCCGGGCGGGAAGACCTACCGCCCCTGCTGAAAAGGGTGTTGCCACCAGCCTCCTGAGCGCGTCACGCTGGAGCTACTCAGTATTGTCGTTGCGGATCGGCTGGAGTGCAGATGACGCAATCGTCGGGAGCACCATCGCGGTCGCGGTATCTCCTCGCGGGCCTCGCAGCAGTTTCCCTTGTCGCCGCCATCGGCACAACGCTCGTCTCGGCTCCGCTTGCCGTGAGCCTCGGAGTGCCGGGGACCGCTATCGCTCTCGCGCTGATGTGGGTGATCGCGATCCTCGTGGTCGGCGGCTGGCTTCGGCTCGCACCTGCCCGGACCCTCGGGCTGAAACGCTTGCACCGGCGCGACGCGATGGTCGCGCTCGCCGTTGGGCTGGGGCTCGCGATCGCGGTTCCTCTGCTGAGCGTGGGCGCCGCGACGCTCACCGGGTACGAGACGGGCACTATCGAAACTGCTGAGCAGTTCGGTGTCGGAATCACCGTCGTCGGGGTGCTCACGGCAGCAGTCACCGAGGAAGTCATCTACCGGGCCGCGGCGATGGGCGCTCTCATCGCCCTGCGTGCGCCGACCGTGCTGGTGCTGGTCGTGCCCGCCCTCCTGTTCACGCTCACGCACTGGTCGTGGGGACTGCCTCACGCCATCTTCGTCGTGTTCCCACTGAGCATTGGGCTGGGGGCGCTGTTCCTCTGGCGTCGAAGCCTGCCCGTGAACATCGTGGCTCACCTCATCACCGATCTCCCCGTCGTCGTGCTGGCAGCATTTGCGAACACCTGACCGGAAGAAAATCTCCCACGTCGCCCCGCCGGGGCAGCGCGCTTCGGGGAACTAATTGCTGCCGTCGTCGATTGATCCTTCAGTGCGCTTCTCCGTTGATCGGAGGACCGCCGCACCCCGAGAAGGAGTTGTCATCGTCCTGAGTTCCCGATCACTGTGCACATGGTTCCCGCGGATAAGAGGCGACAAGCAGCTGGACGTCGTGGTCCCGAGGGACGGACGCTCGCTGTGACGACGTCGACCGACAGACGGCAGACGACTCCACGCGGTCCCCTGCTTCTCCTGCTCTCCTTCCTCGTTCTCGCCGCGCTCATGGCCGTACTGCTGCTGATTCGGCCGGGCGCCGTCGACAATCTGCGTACCGAGGGTAGGTCATTGCTGTCCGGGCCGGACTGCGTTGTCAGGACGACGGAGGGAGAGATGGACCTCGACCGGGACGAGGCAGAACGCGCGACGACGGCGGCTGCGCTCCAGGCTCGCGGATTGGAAGCCCCGGACAGCTCAGATATCGACCAGGCAGTGCTGCAGGCGCTGGCTGGTGGTGCGTCAGGTGGTCCTGGTCCGGTGCTGAGCTGCCGGGGAACGGCTCCTGGTGACCTGCCGGAACAGTCGCTGACCGACACCGGGCTCACACCGCGCGCGGAAGAGGTACGCACAGCGATGGTCGAGGTATTCGGGGAACAGAGCCTGGGCGGTTTCGCGCCGGGTGGCGTCGGGCAGGGGCACGGAGAGGAATCCACCCACTACGACGGGCGCGCGATCGACGTCTTCTTCCGGCCGATCACGGAGGAGAACCAGCGTGACGGGTGGCTTCTGGCGCAGTGGCTCGTGGCCCACGCCGAGAGTCTGGACATCCAATACGTGATCTTCGACGACCAGTTCTGGAGCGCCCACATCGACCGGGGGCAGTGGCACCCCTACGAGGCGCCGCCTCCCGCGAACAAGATACTCCGCCACCTCGATCACGTGCATGTCGATGTCGTCCGCGGTCGGTCCTGACCTGGCTATACACGCCCCTGCCGAGTTCGGGCGGTGAAGATCGTGGCTCACGGCCAGCGCAGAATCTGGGTCGAACCGGTCGCGCAAGCTCCCCGCCGGAGCTGCGAAAGAAAATCGTGGAACACCGTCTGCCCGCTCGTATCAGGTCCTGTCCCGAACGTCGAAACTCTGCATCTCATTGAGTACATCCCACTATGTGCAAGTGAGGCTGAGACCGCTCAGCCTCGACATCGTCCGTGACCGAGGCCTACGCTCGCTCGATGAAGGATTTCCAAACATTCTCGAACGGCGTCGAACGCGAAGCCGACCACGAGAGCCCGTTGATCGAGGAGATTCTCAAGGAGATAGCGGAGACACAGCGGGCAAACACGGAGAAGCACCAGCATGCGGCTCGCGACGCCCACGCGAAGAGCCATGCGGTTCTGAAGGCGAGTCTGACCGTGAACGGGGGACCCCCACCGCGGCTCGCCCAGGGGGTTTTTGCTACGCCGCGTCGATACGACGTTGTCGTTCGCATGTCCTCGTCACCCGGAGACATCCATAGTGAAAGGGTGCCTGCGCCGCCCGGCTTCGCCGTCACAATCATCGGCGTCGATGGGGAGCGCCTGCTTCCCGGGTTGAAGAATGGCAATCAGGACTTCCCGATGGTCAATTTCCCGACGCTCGCGTTCGGCACCATTCAGCAGTACAAGCGAATGCTTCCACGGCTGGAGAAGAACGCACAATCACCGGAGGTTCTTCAGAAGCTGGTTGCCGGAACCGGGACCCTCGCGCGGAAAGCGTCGGAGGGAGTTGGACGCGACAACAGCCACGTACTGGGAGAGACCTACTACACGCAGGCAGCCGTGAGGTATGGCGACTACGTCGCAAAGATCTCCCTCGTACCGCGGTCAAACAATGTACGGGCATTGACTGATCGTCGGATGGACGTGAATGATTTTTCATCCATCAGGGACCTCGTAGTCGATCACTTTCGTACCGAGTCCGCTGAGTACGAACCTGACGCACAGTTATGCATGGGTCTCGACACGATGCCTGTCGAGGATACGACGGTGTCGTGGGACGAGAATGCCTCACCTAATCAGCCGATTGCAACTCTGAGGCTTGAGCCCCAGGATGCCTACGGTGCAGCACGGCGCGACGATGGCGACGATCTTCCGACGTTCAATCCGTGGGACGGCGTCCTTGCACACCAGCCGCTCGGATCGATCATGCGCGTCCGGAAGGACGCGTACGAGAGGTCGACCGCCTTCCGCCACTCGGAGAATGCACGTCCTCGTGTGGAACCTGACGGCATCGACCAGATTCCCGACTGAAGAAGATACGAAACAACGACAAGAAGGGTCAGACAATGGCAAAGCGAGAAGATCCCCGGTTGCAGGACGAAAGCAGATTCGACGAAATCTCGCGCCGGGTCCAGGAAGTTGCTGGTGATGCGCCGCACGTGGTAAGGATCGCCATCGAGGCCATGGTTCGGGACCACAACCCTGATCTCACGGGAACCGCAGATTCAGCCGGCCGTGTGGGACTACGATCCGGCAAGGTGTCCGAACTGACCGTCATTGCCGACCTCAAGCCCGGTGGAGCGGAGCGGCTTCAGCGAATCTTCAACCTCACCAAAGGTAATATGGATGGTGCACAGCGTGTCTCAACGTTGCACGACATGCGTTTCGTCTTCCTCGAGAACAATACCCGTATCCTTTTCGCCACCGCCTATGACGGGGACTGGGATGCCTACATCAACGATTTTGCAACGAAGATTCCCGAGCTCATGGACTTCCTGTTCCAGAATGCCGAGGGTTGGCCTGGCATTGACAGTCCTGATGTGAAGGATTTCATTGCTGACAGACAGATCGATGCGGCGGGATGGTTTGTCGCAAATCCACAGGTGACGGTGGTGGATGTTCGTCGCATGCAGCGGACAGAGCACGCGCTCAACGAGTTCTTCGACGCAATGGCAGGACGTGAGGACCTCGATCCCAGCACCAGCGCGGCGCTGAAAGCACTGACGGATTCCATCTCCAAGCCCGAAGGAGTGGACTACTGACATGGCCGGACTGGCTGATCTGAAGAGGCTCTTCCGACGTGAGAGAGTAGAGCTCGACCTCGACGATATCCAGGGCCTGGTGCTCCGATCCCGCCCTGAACCGTACGTCGGTATTCACGCGATGCTTCACGTTGACGACGCGACCGATGGGCGAGAGTTACTCGCACGGCTGCCGGACAGAATCCCGTCCGCCCACGACTGGGCCGACGATCTCGCGGCCTGGACCGGGGTAGCCATCAGCTACGAGGGGCTCAGAGCGTTAGGTCTGCCAGAGCAGTCGCTCGAAAGCTTCCCGTTACCGTTCAGGCAAGGCATGGCGGCCCGGGCGCAACAACTGCATGACTACGGTGGCAACGCTCCTGAACACTGGGATGAGCCATTGACGCCTGGCAATCTCCACATTGCACTGTCGATCTATGCTGAGGACGAAGCTGCTCTGGAGGCTGCGATAGCCGCTGCGATGGAGGAAGTGGATCGCGTCGAGGGCGTCACCTTGTTGAGCACGCACCGGTTCGGCGCGGACGAGGATGCGAAGAATCCCTTTGGGTTCCGCGACTCGATCTCACAACCGACCATTGCGGGTAGCGGAGTTGCGCCCCAACCAGGGCAGGAACGCGCGATCGCGGCTGGCGAGTTCATCCTCGGTGAGGACAGCGAGACTGGTAAGCCGCTTGCGGTACCCGAGCCGGTCGAGCTGGGGCGGAACGGCACCTATGTGGTCCTGCGCAAATTCGTCAGCCGGGTTGGCCAGTTCAATGAGTATGTTGCGTCCCATGCATCAGATGACGAGGCGCAGCACGAACTCGCAGCGAAAATGTTCGGCAGATGGCGCAGCGGGGCACCACTGACCCTGGCTCCGGATCACGATGACGAACAATTGGGTGCAGATCCACAACGGAACAACGACTTCTCCTTCAAGAACGATCCGAAGGGCTTGATGTGTCCGCACTCCAGCCACATGCGCCGTCTCAATCCGAGAGACAGCCAATTGACGATCATGACCGACGTGAACATCCACCGCATCATTCGACGATCATCAACTTATGGGCCCAAATGGACGCCCGAGGTGACGCCGACCGACGATGCGAAGGAGGATCGCGGCATCTACTTCATTTTCATCAGCGCTCGGGCCTTCGACACCATCGAGTTCCTGCAGCAGGAGTGGATCAACGGTGGCAACTTCATCGACCTCGGCACCGAGCGGGACCCGATCGTCGGGATCCATGACGACACGGATGGAAACTTCACTATTCCGGCAGATCCTGTTCGCCACCGGTTGAATGGCATCACGACCTTCAACCGTATGGCTGGGGGAGAGTACCTCTTCCTGCCGTCGCTGACTGCTCTCCGTTGGATAGGTGCGAAGGGGTGGGAAGCCTGAGCGGCGGTGCCCTTCGGTCGGTGTAGCTCTCGCGGCCGGCTGACCCCTGGGACTCAGCACCTACCCGTCCAGCGACCGGTCCTGGCATCCATCGCGATATTTCAGGCGAGCTCCTCCACTTCGGAGGTAGCGGTCGCCACCGTGACCAAAAGGTGGCCGCCCTTCTCCTGCAGCACCTCGAAGGGCGTCCCCGCCATGACCCCTATCCCCTGGACGGCGAGTCTGACCAGCGCCGGCGGCTCGTCGAGGACCGGCCCCCAAATATTGATGTCGTCACCCCCCGTCGACACCCAGCACCTGCGGATGTTCCGGTCCAGTGCTGCTGAAGCGGTAGCCACTCCACCGAAACCTACTGGCAGCTGGGGACCAGCACGCGCTCAACCCGCCGCTAGATACGCCCTGACGCTGGAGCGAAGAGCATCTGCATGCTCGTAAATCTCATCCAACGAGGAGATCGGAATGCGCTGCTCAACCTTCTGCCCATCGAAAACTCCCAAATACTTCTGTACGCGGTTGAAGTGTAAGCGTGCAATCGGTTTGCGGTTGTTGTCGTCGAGCAGCACCGCAAAGTAGGACTTCGCATCCCGCTGCGCCACTCGCGCAGCCTTCACCTCGTTGCAGACGATTGCGCGGACGATCTGGTAGCCTTCGAGCTCCTCGAGCGTCGTCTCGACCGCTGTTTCGTTCAGGTCATCCTCGACTACCTGTTCACTGGTGATATTCGCCGCAACTGCCGGTTCGCTCGCCAAGGGGAAATTCGGAGCGCCCAAAGCAGTTTTGAGCCGGTCATTGACCTGTTCGTTGAGGAACTGCTTGGTCGCCTTTGTCACGAGACCGGAAAACTGCTCACGAACCTTCTGCGTGTAGGAGCCCCCGTCGTACACGCGCATTGTGAGGAACTTGATCCACTCTGCGTCGGGCTCCTTGAATTGTGATGCAAGTGTCCGCTTGATCTGACCGATGTATTTCAACTCTCCTGCAGCGTTGATGATCGAGTCAAGGTCGAAGATCTCCTTTGTCAGCTTCATCAACTCGGGTATCAAGGTCTCGTCAATGTCGTTGAGGTCCAGCACAAGAAACGGCTTGGCATCCATGCGATTAGGCGCATCAAGGTCGGTAAAAAACTCGTAGATTTCACCGTTGGTGAGGATTGCTATCCGAGCGTTGGTGACGGCGAAGTACCGGTACAGCTGAGAAGCATGCTCGATCTTCAGTGGCTCTTTTGACTTTTTGCACTCGATAAGAATTTGGACCGTTCCGCCATGCATGATCGCATAGTCGATCTTCTCGCCCTTCTTCACGCCGACATCGGCGGTGAACTCGGGAACCACCTCCAACGGGTTGAAGACGTCGTAGCCGAGGATGGTGGAGATGAAGGGCATCACGAAGGCGTTCTTCGTCGCTTCCTCCGTGTCGATCTGAGACCGTTGCTGCCGCACCTTCGCTGCCAGCGCCGTCAATCGTTCCGCGAATTCCACGATTCCCCCTGCATTGAGTGACTACCCTCACCCTAATCCTTACGAGTGACTTTTCCCGGACGCGGAGCACTGGATTTCCGTCGTGTTTCCCGTTGGCGTGCTGGCGAGTTTGACCAGCGCTACCGCATCGCCGTGGGCGTCGACATGGACGGCGTCATGCACGTGCTGGGCATCTTGGTGCAGGCCAGCGAGGGTGCAGACGTGTGTCGTGCACCTGATCCGCGCCGCCTCCAGGTCCGTGAACCACCAGGACCGGAAAACGGTCGCAACCGCACTCAAGCCCATCTACCGGCTGCGATCTGCATCATCGAGGACCGAACGCGCGCGACCGCGAGAAGGAGGGGCCCGCCACTTCAGCGAGGGCCGAGTATCCAGGCTGAACCTGGATCCATCGAGTCCGACCCCGCCAGCCGTGCCCACCGCTCGCTCCGAAGTAGCTCCGAACACCCCTCCGAATACGGCGCTACTGCTTACCGAGAATCCCGTCTCCGCCCTCGACGTTGAGTAAGGTGCCCGTGATGTAACTCGCCTGACCTGAACATAGCCACACAGCGGCAGCGGCCTGTTCCTCGACCGTGGTCATCCGCTTCATCGGGATCGCAGCGGTGACGGCGCTATAGGCATCAGGTGAGGACTCCTTCCAGTTCGCCAGCGACGTCGTCACAGTGGCGCCCGGGCAGAACGCGTTCACCCTGACCCCTTTGGACGCGTACTCCAGGGCCGCCGTCTGGGTCATCCCGTTCAGCGCCCACTTCGAGGCGTTGTACGGCGAAAGCCCCGGTGAACCGCTCTTACCCGACATGGACGACGTGTTGACGATCGCCCCCGAACCCTGCTTGTCCATCTGGCGCAGCTCGTGCTTCATGAACATCATCGCGCCGAAGACGTTGAGGTTGAAGATCCGCTCCCACGTGGCGAGATCCTGTTCGGTGAACGGAGTGCTGGCGGCCCCGACCCCGGCATTGTTGTGTGCGAAATCCAGCGACCCCCACCGCTCCGCCACTCGGTCACGGCGTCCTGCGCTGTGGATTCGAGCGAACTGTCGGCAACGAGGAGCTCATACTCACCACCCACCTCCGTGATCAGGCGGGCGGTCTCCTCCAACCCTTCGGCACTGATGTCGGAAATGAGCACGCACGCTCCCGCCTCGGCGAACGCGAGTGCACTCGCACGGCCGATCCCGTCGCCTGCCGCGGTCACCAGACCGTTTTTTCCTCGTAGTCCAAGGTAATCGGCCATCGTCCTACCCTTCACGATCGTTGATGGTCTCGCACATTCATCAGTACAGCTTGTGCGTGCCCCCGTCAGCCATGACCGTCTGGCCGGTCATGTACTGGGAATCATCGGAGAGGAGGAACGCGACAATGGGGGCGACGTCGGTCTGCGGGTCACCGAAACGACCCAGAGGGGTGGATTTGAGGACCTGCTCGTACTGCTCCGGCGCGGCCTTCGACCACGCCTCCACACCGCTGGTGTAAGCCAGTGGAGAGACGACATTCACTCGGATACCCGACGGTGCCCATTCGTTGGCAGCCACCCGTGACACACCGCGGATGGCCTCCTTGGCGGCAGCATACGCGGCCTGTGTCTCCTGCCCACTGATGGCGGCACCTGAACCGAAGTTGACGATCGAGCCGCCGACCTTCGCGAGCTCGGGATGGGCGGCCTTCATGAACTGGACCGTTGCCCAGAATCCGGTGCCGAAGGAGAGCTCCCAGTCGGCTGCCTCGAGTTCGAGGAAAGGTTTCTGCCGTGAGGCGTGGGCGTTGTTCACCAGTCCCGTGAGCTTGCCGAATCGTTCGACCGCGAGTGCGACGGCCTGGGCGGCCACATCCGGGTCGGACACGTCACCGTTGAGGAAGGCGACGTTCTCACCGAGGTCCGAGGTCAGTTCCTGACCGGCTTCTTCGCTGATATCCACCGCGGCGACCTTCGCTCCGCGGGCGACCAATACCCGGGTGGTGGCTCCGCCGATGCCGGAAGCGCCCCCGGTGACGATGACCACGTGCCCCGCCAATTGTGATGCTGACATGGTGAAACCTCTCTGAATGATGTGAGTTCGGGCGAAGCTCGACGGCGTATCACGGCGCGACTAGCCCGCTGGCAGCCCCAGTCCCCTGTCGACCATACTTTTCTGGCTCATCGCAGTCCAGGGCGTAGATGAGCTGGGCGCGGCGGAGTTGGGGTAGGCGTCGAGGTCTTCCACCACCGGGACCACGTGCATGTCGATGTCCTCGGCGGTGGGTCCTGACCTGGCCGGCATTTGCTCTCGAACGTAACCCTCGGCGTCCGTAGCCTGTCAGGCTCAAGCTCCCTGCAGCAGCTTCATACCCTCGAGACCTGAAGCATGCCGATCGAAGGTTGCAGTGAACTCGCAGCCCCGTCGGACGCCGTCGAGCGCTATCAAGGCGTCGGCGAAGTCGTACCCTTCGAGCGCACGTCGCAACGCAGTACGCACAAGATCCGCGTGCTCCACGAGGATCTCGTCGCTCGACACAAGTGCCAGCAGCGTCGGAACAACATCCTTTACCGTAAGCCTGTACCCGCGTCTCAGCACCCAGTAGGTCTCGACCAGCACCGCCGGACTGATGTAGCCGGGCTGAACCGGGGTGAGGGAGCCGAGGAGCGAGGCAGCGAGCGCCGACTGACTGGAGTCATCCTGAGTGAGGAAGCGGACGATGACGTTGGTGTCCAAGCCGATCATGAATGGTCCTCGGAATCAGAGCGCGCCATCCGAGCCAGCGCTTCGTCCTGCACAGCATCGTTCATGGCCTCGACGGAGAGAGAGTCCCCGCCGTCCCGCCGCAAGACACCTTGCAACGACGCCACCGATGTGCGGACCACCTCCAGGACAATTCTGCCGTCAGCCGACCGGATGAAATCGATCTTGCTACCGGCTTCGAGTCCTAGCGCCTGCCGTACTTCCAGCGGAATCGTTACCTGGCCCTTACTCGTCAATTTTGCCTGTACCATCACCTGATCTTACGTAATAAGACATTCCTTACACAAGCGTAAGGAGGCCGACAAGGCTCAGCGCCCACCCGTCCATCGGCCGGCCTTGGCCGCCACCGCGATGTTCCCGGCAAGTTCCTCCGCCCCCGAGGAGACTGCGGCCACCGTGACCCGGATGTACCCGCCATTCTCCGGGAGCACCTGGAAGGGCCTCCCCGGCGTGACGCCGATCCCCTGGCTGGCAAGTCGGACCAGCGCGGCCGACTCGTCGAGGACCGGCACCCAGAGGTTGATGCCGTCGTTCCCCGCCACGACGACGTCGTGCTCCGCGAGCGCCGTGATGACGGCGTCGCGGCGCCGCTGATACTCCTGCCGTGCTGCGGCAACCCGCGTCACGGCGGCGTCGTCAGTGAGCAGGGCCAGCAGGATGTGCTGGAGCAGACGGCTGCTCCAGCCCTGACCGAGCTGACGCCGCGCGTTCATGTCACCGATCATGGCGTGAGGTCCGCTGAGCGCCGCGAGCCGCAGATCGGGTCCGTGGGACTTGGAGAAGCTGCGGATGTGGAGGGTCTGCTCCGGGACCACCTCCCCGAGGCTTACGTGAGCCGTCGAGGCGACCGAGCCTGCGGCGTCGTCCTCGATGATCATGGTGCCGGACGCGCGCAGCACCTCGCCCAGGGCACGACCGCGGCTCGGGGTGAGCGAGAACCCGGTGGGGTTCTGTGCCCTGGGCTGGAGGATCACGGCGACGGCGGGCGTGGCCAGTGCCTCCCGCAGCGGCTCCACCAGCATGCCCTCCCCGTCCATCGGGACGCCGACCACCTCCACCCCGGCCGCTTCGAGCAGATCGAGCAGCAGCGGAAAGGTCGCATGCTCCACGATGACCCGGTCGCCGAAGCGAAAGAAGCACTGGATGGCCAGATCCACCGCATCCATGGCACCGTCGGTGATGCTGAACTCCTCCGCGGCATAGGGCCAGTCCGCGCGGAGGACGGCCAGCAGATCCGGCACCACCGGCTCGTCGAGATAGCTACCCGGCGTCGTCGCCCCCGTGACCGACGTCAGTGCCCGGCCGAGGTGCGGCAGGAGCGCCGGGTCGGGCACACCGGTGGACAGATCGAGGCTGAACAGCGCCGGATGCTCCAGGGCCCGCCGGTAGCGCACCGAACCGGTGTGAGGCTCGGCCACCGTGGTGCCGCGGCGGCGTCGGCGATGCTGCCGAAGCATGCGAGGTACCCGGCCCGCACTGAGCTTCGTGGGCGAATGCCGCAGGTCCCCTATTGTTGGGGTAGGGGTTCGCCCCTATCCTCGGAGGCAGGAACAGGCCCCGTTCGAGAGCCGTTCGTGGTCCCCACCCACAGGAGAATCCCATGACATCGACAACCGACATCTCGGCCGATCCGGACGCCGGAGCAGAGATCCGCCGCCTCGACCGGACGCACGTGTTCCACTCCTGGTCCGCCCAGGGCCACATCGATCCGCTACCCGTCGCCGGCGGCCACGGCTCGTACTTCTGGGACTACGACGGCACCCGGTACCTCGACTTCTCCTCCCAGCTCGTCAATCTCAATCTGGGGCACCAGCACCCCGCCGTCGTCGCCGCGATCCAGGAGCAGGCCGGGAAGCTCGTGACCATCGCACCCGCCTTCGCCAATGATGCCCGCTCCGAGGCCGCCCGCCTCATCGCCGAGGTGGCCCCGGGAGACCTGAACTCCGTGTTCTTCACCAACGGCGGAGCCGAGGCCACCGAGAACGCCGCCCGCATGGCACGGCTCTCGACCGGGCGGCACAAGGTCATGGCAGCGTACCGCAGCTACCACGGCTCGACGGCGGGAGCCATCACGATGACCGGGGATCCCCGCCGCTGGGCGTCGGAACCGGCGATGGCCGGCGTCGTGCACTACTGGGGCCCGTACCTGTACCGCTCGCCC
Organism: Arthrobacter echini; assembly: GCF_004803505.1. Taxonomy (GTDB): domain Bacteria; phylum Actinomycetota; class Actinomycetes; order Actinomycetales; family Micrococcaceae; genus Arthrobacter_D; species Arthrobacter_D echini. Next base: position 208,987 of record NZ_SSWH01000005.1, on the reverse strand, counting down.
TTCTTCGCCACCACCGAGGAGGAGGAATGCGAGCGTGCACTGGCCCACCTGCGCGACACCATCATGGTCGAGGGTGCACACACCGTCGCGGCCATCATCCTCGAGCCCGTGGTCGGGACCAACGGCATCCTGGTTCCGCCGGAGAACTACCTGGCCGGGGTACGGGCACTGTGCGACGAGTTCGGCATCGTGATGATCGCCGACGAGGTCATGGCAGGCTTCGGCCGCTGCGGTGAATGGTTCGCCGTCGACCGGTGGAACGTCACCCCCGATCTGATCACCTTCGCCAAGGGCGTCAACTCCGGCTACGTGCCCCTGGGCGGCGTGATCATCTCCGACAGCATCGCCGAGTACTTCCGGGACCGGCCCTTCCCCGGCGGCCTGACCTACTCCGGGCACCCGCTCGCGTGCGCCTCCGCCGTCGCCTCCATCACCGCCTTCCACGACGAGCGCATCGTCGAGAACGCCCGCACGCTGGGTCAGGACACCATCGGCCCGGCCCTGCGCGGGCTCGCCGAGCGCCACCCGAGCGTGGGAGAGGTCAGAGGTCTTGGCGTCTTCTGGGCGCTGGAACTCGTGCGGGATCGCGACACCCGCGAACCGCTCGTACCCTTCAACGCGACGGGCGACGACGCGCGGCCCATGACCGAGTTCGCCGCCGAGTGCAGGAAGCACGGGCTCTGGCCGTTCACGCACTTCAACCGCACCCACGTGGTTCCGCCCTGCAACACCTCTCCGGAGGAGATCGCCGAGGGTGTCGAGGCCCTCGACGCCGCACTCGAGGTGGCCGACCGGTACTACACGGGCGCGTAGGGTGGCCGACGCCGGGCGGCCTGTGCGGATCTTCACCGCCGAGCGGATCATCGCCCTCGACGGCACGGAGCCCGAGGCGTTCGCCGTCCGGGACGGCTGGATCACCGCGACCGGCACCCTGGCACTCCTGGAGCAGCAGCACCCCGACGCCGAGCAGATCCGCCTCCACGGCGCCCTCGTGGTGCCGGGCTTCAACGACGCCCACTGCCACGTGTCCCAGGCCGCACTGGCGCGGGCCCGGCTCGATCTCACCGACGTCGACGATGCCGACGATCTGCGCCGGGCCGTCACAGATCGGGTATCCACACTGCCCGACGGCGCGTGGGTGATCGGGCACGCCCTCAACGACCGCCGCCTCACGGCCGACGTCGTCAACCGCGCCTTCCTCGACTCCATCTCCCGCGACCGGCCGATCCTGCTCATCCAGTACAGCTTCCATCGAGCGGTCGCCAACAGTGCCGCCCTGGAACTGATGGGCTACGGTACCGCTGCGGACGCACCTGCGGGCGGCGAACTACTGACCGATCCGGACGGCAGGCTCAACGGCTGGATGTTCGAGCGCGCCTGGCTGGACCAGTGGCTGCCCGGCACCGGCAAGGGCACCCTCGTGGACGCCACCGACCTCTCCGCCCAGACCGCCGCGCTGGCCGAGGTCAACGCAGAACTGCACGCCGTGGGCATCACCTCCTACTGCGACGCGATCGTCACCCCTGTGGAGGAGCGCCTGTACCGGGCGGCGCTCGACGCCGGGACGCTCACCCCGCGCGTGAACATGCTGCTCTGGCACAGCTACTTCGATCCGGCCTCACCGCCGATCTCCCCCGCGGACACACGCCTCCAGTTCGCCGGCGTGAAGATGATGCTCGACGGCGCACTCGGCGGCGGCACCTGCCTCTGCAGGCAGCCCTATCCCGGCGAGAGCGACTCCCCCAACGGCCTGCAGGTCCTCGGTGACGAGCAGTTCACCCAGCAGCTCCGGAAGGTGCACGACGCCGGTCTGCGCGCCGCCGTCCACGCCAACGGTGATCTCGCGATCAGCAAGGTGCTCGACGCGATCGAGTCCCTGACGCCGGATCCGCCGGACGCAGCAGCGGGCAGGATCAATCACCGGATCGAGCACTGCAGCATCGTGGACGCCGGGATCATCGACCGCATCAAGCGTGCCGGGGTCACCCCCGTCCCGTTCGGGGCGTTCATCCACTTCTACGGCCACCAGATCACCGAGTACTACGGCGAGGAACGGGCGCAGCTGACCTGCGCGCACAGGTCCATGCTCGACGCCGGGATCGCCGTCGCCGGCTCCTCGGACTACCCGATCGTGCCGATCGACCCGCTCCTGGCCCTGCAGAGCATGGTGACCCGCGAATCCGCTGACGGACTCGTCGTCGGGCCCGGGCAGCAGCTGGACGTCCTCGATGCCCTCGGCGTCTACACCCATGGCTCAGCGGCCGCTACGGGCGAGGCCCACCTCAAGGGTCGCCTCACTCCCGGTCAGCTCGCGGACTTCGTGGTGCTGGACCGCGACATCACCGTCATCGACAGCTCCGACATCCACCGGACCACTGTCCGCTCCACCTGGGTGGGCGGCGAGTGCGTCTGGTCTGCCCCATGATCCTGTTGCCACCAGACCGCCGACATCCCTGAGCCGAAGGAGCCCCACCGTGTCCGCTGAAGCCTTCCTGACCGACTTCCACGAGGTCGCGACCATCGGCGCCACGAGCGGGAACGGCGTGGAACGCCAGGCCGCGACGCCGGAGGACGGCCGGACCCGGACTTGGTTCGCCGAATGGGCAGCGCGGCAGGGCTGGCCCGTCCGCGTGGACGGCATCGGCAACATGTTCGCGCTGCTGGAGTGGACACCCGGAGCGCCCTTCGTGCTCATCGGATCCCACCTGGACAGCCAGCCGCTGGCCGGGCGCTTCGACGGCGCCTTCGGCGTCGTCGCAGCCCTGCACGCCGCACGGACCATCAGCGAACAGATCGCGGCCTCGGATCCCCCCACGCACAATCTCGCCGTCGTCAACTGGTTCAACGAGGAGGGCGCCAGATTCCCGCCGTCCCTCATGGGCAGTTCCGTCTATGCCGGGCTCATGGACCAGGAGGAGATGCTGGCGGTGCAGGATCTCGACGGCGTCTCCGTCCGGGACGCCCTGGACGGGATCGGCTTCCGCGGCACCGACGAGCGTCCCGAGGCCGTCGGCTACGCTGAGGTGCACATCGAGCAGGGACGCCGGCTCGAGCGCGAGTCCCTGACGCTCGGCGCCGTCGATTCGAGCTGGTACACGCAGAAGCTCGACATCGAGGTGCTCGGCGAGCAGTCCCACACCGGCGCCACCGCCATGGCCGATCGTCATGATGCCCTGCTCGGAGCGGCCCGAGTGGTCCAGCTGGTCCACGAGGTCACGCAGGACTTCGAGGAGGAGGCGATGGTCTCCTCCGTGGGACGGTTCAACGTGGAGCCGAACTCCCCCATCGTCGTCGCCCGCAGGGTGCACCTCGTGGCGGATCTGCGCTCGGGGGACCCCGACATCGTGGCAAGTGCTCGAACCACACTCATCCGTCAGCTCAGCACACTGGCCGAGGAGCAGGACCTGCGCATCACCGTGCGGGACTTCGACATCAGACCCATCCAGCGCTTCCCGGAGAACGGTGTGGAGCTCGCCGAGAAGGTGGCCGCCACGCTCGGACTCGGGATCCGCCGCATCCAGACCATGGCCGGTCACGACTCGGTGGCGATGAACAGCATCGTCCCGTCCGTCATGCTCTTCGTCCCCTCCGTGGACGGCGTCTCCCACTGCGAGCGAGAGTTCACCCGTGACGAGGACCTGGTCTCCGGCCTGCACGCCCTCACCGGGATAGCCACCGAACTCATCGACGGCGCCCTGACCACCAGCACAGCAGCGAAAGTAGGTGAAGGATGAAAAAGCAAACGTTCACCGCGATCTTCACGATCGTGTCCGTGGCGGCGTTCCTGCCGCTGATCTTCCCGCTCTATAGCTTTGCGAACCGCGAGACGCCGATCGTTCTCGGTTTCCCGTTCAGCTTCTTCTGGATGATCCTGTGGGTACTCATCGTGGTCGTCGCGGTGATCGTTCTCTATTTCCTGGACCCGGAGCGCAAGCAGCAGGAGGGTGATCACTGATGCAGGACTGGCAATGGGCCCTCACGATCATGCTGGCCTATCTGGCCATCGCACTGCTCATCGGACTCTGGGCGGGCAAGGGCCGCGGTGGATCCGTCAGTGAATTCGCCGTCGCCGGCCGCACGCTCGGCATTCTCGTCACCGCCTGCCTCATGGGCGGCGCGGTCTTCAGCGCGTTCTCGTTCCTCGGCGCGCCGGGCTGGGCCTTCGACCGTGGCGCGCCGGCGTACTACATCATCGTCTACACCGCGTTCGGCATCCTGCCCTGGTACATCATCGGGCCGAAGATCCGGAAGATCGGCCAACGCCTCGATCTCTACACCGTCTCCGGGTTCCTCTTCGCGCGCTTCCGCAACAGGGCCATCCCCGTGCTCATCGCCGTCATCGCCCTCTTCGCCTTCGTGCAGTACCTCGCGACGCAGATGAAGGGCATGGCGTACATCTTCAACATCATGACCGACGGCCGGGTACCGTTCTGGCTGGGCGCACTGGCCGCCTATGGCATCGTGGTGGTTTACGTCGCCACCGGCGGCCTGCGCGCCGCCGCCTGGTCGGATGTGTTCCAGGCCATCCTGATGGTGCTCATCTCCTGGGTCATCGGGATCGTCGTGGTCGTCCAGCTCCACGGCAGCACCAGCGCCATGTTCTCGAGCATCGCTCGCGACCGGCCGGGGTTCCTGGAGATCGGCTCCGAGGGATCGACGATGTCGGCCACGGCCTACACCACCACCATCCTGGTGTCCCTCATCGGCATCCTGATGTGGCCGCACCTGTTCTCGAAGTCGTACTCCTCGCGGCCCGTCACCATCAAGCGCACCGTACTCATCTACCCGGTGTTCGCGCTGTTCCTGATCCCGCTGCTGCTGGCCGGCTTCGCAGCCATCGGCGCAGTGCAGTCGGGGGACGTGGTCCCCGACGAGATCCTCCCCCACCTGATCACCAATGTGCTGCAGATGCCCGGCTGGCTCTACGGCCTGGTGGGCGCCGGTGCACTGGCGGCCGCCATGTCGTCCGCCGACGCGATCACGCACAGCGCGTCCATGGAGTTCACGAACGGCGTCGTCCACCAGATCAGGCCCAACATGCCGGAGCAGCGCACGCTCGTGACCATGCGGACTGCCGTCGTCGTGATCGGTGGGGCCGCGTACCTCATCGCGGTCTTCGGCGGACAGGGGCTGATCGCCCTGCTGCTCGGCGCGTACGGGTCGATCGTGCAGTTCGCCCCGGCCGTGTACAGCGCCCTGTACTGGCGGCGGGCCACGGCTCCCGGCGTGATCGCCGGACTGCTCGTGGGGGCACTGGTGAACTACTACTACCAGTTCGTGGCCGAGCCCCTGTTCGACATCAACCCGGGCATCCTGGGGCTGATCGCGAACGTCGTCGTCATGGTCGGTCTGAGCTTCGCCACGAAGCCGCCGGCAGCCGATGCCATCGATGGCTTCGTCGACATCGACGGCGTCGTCGCGCGGGAGAAAGGGCACAGGACCGCGGTGCAGTAGACCGTTCGATACAGCAGAAAGGCCGGCCCCTGGAGGGACCGGCCTTTCTGTGCGCTACACCCTGTCAGGAGTCGGGTGGATCAGCTGATGGCTTCACGCAGTTCGCGCGCGGCCTTCGCGGGATCGTCGTGGCTGTAGATTCCGCTGCCGACGACGGCGACGGTGGCACCGGCGGACTGCACGTCCTTGATGGTGTCGAGCTCCACGCCACCGGCGACGGAGAACGGGACGCCGGACTCCTTGCCCGCGGTCAGCAGGGTATTGAGGTCATAGCCGTCCTGGGCCTGCTCGTCGAGGCCCGCGTGGAACTCGACGAACTCGGCACCGAGCTCGGTGACCTCCTTGGCGCGGGCTGCCTTGTCGCCGACACCGATGAGATCGACGACGACGCCGCGGCCGTAGTCCTTGCCGGCCTTGATGGCACCGGCGATGGTGGAGTCATCGGCCACGCCGAGCACCGTCATGAGATCGGCGCCGGCCTCGAAAGCTGCACCGGCCTCGAGCTCGCCGGTGTCCATGGTCTTCAGGTCGGCAAAGACGATCTTGTCGGGGTGCGCGGCCTTGATCGCGGTGACGGCCGCGAGACCGGCGTTCTTCACCAGCGGGGTGCCGAGTTCGATGATGTCGACGTACTCGGCCACCTTCCCGGAGAGTTCGAGGGCGTCCTCGAGGGTCAGTACGTCCATGGCGAGTTGCAGTTTCATTGGTGTCCTTTGCTTGCTGGGGATGGAGATGACGGCGGCGCTACTCGAGGTTCGCGTGCCGGGGCCAGAGGTCCTCGGCGGGTGTGCCCTCGGCCTGCCAGAGGGTGTGGAAGACGGCGTCGAGCACCAGCAGGAGCGCCTGCTCGAAGAGGCTGCCCGAGTACTGGCGGGAAGCGGCGCCGCTGTGGTCGGTCTTCTGTGCCGCGGGGATCACGACGACGACGTGGGCGATGCCTGCGAGCTTCGAGTCGCCGTCGGTGGTCAGGGCCGCGACGCGGGCGCCCTCGGAGACCGAGGTCTGCGCTGCTGCAACCGCTCCAGCCGTGGTGCCCGAACCGGACGCGACGATCAGGAGATCACCCGAGCCGATGGCCGGCGTCGTCGTCTCACCCACCACGTGGACGGTCAGGCCGAGGTGCATGAGGCGCATGGCGTACATACGCAGCGCGAGGCCGCTTCTCCCGCCGCCGGTGACGAAGACCCGTTTCGCCTGCTGGATCTCGGAGACGAGAGCTGCGAGCTGGTCCTCCTGCAGACCGTCCGCTGCTCCGGCGAGTTCGTCCTGGATGAGGCGGAGGCTCGCGGTGACGGAGGGTATGTCCGATGCATCAGTCAACGGTGGTGCTCCTCTCTGAAGGCTTCTGCGTGACTCTCCAGTAGATCACCGTTGCCGCAGCGTGGTGGCCGCAATCGGCTCTTAGCTGATATCGGCCCCTGACGCCACGTTGCCCTATACCCCATGGGGGTATACGTTCGAGCTGACATCCTACGAAGGAAAGGAGGAGGCGGTGAACGGAATCACCGAACGACGGCGTCGTCCGGCCCTGCCGTTCACGGTCCAATCCCTGCTTCCTGCCCTGCTCTCCTTCGTCGGCCTGACCGCGATGATCATCGGAATACTTGCGATGCATGTCTGGATGGGCGGACACGGAGCCACCGCCCATCACGGCACCGGCACGACGTCGATCTCCAACTCAGCGTCTCCCGCTGCTGGGGCGTACTCGATTGACGCACCACGCGTGTACCTCGCGGATGGACCGGTCACGCATTCCAGTTCAGCAGCGCCGGTGCTTCCCGCGCTCACCGTGCCAGGTGACGATCTCTCCGACCTGGCAGTGCCCGCGGGATGCGGATCGGACTGCTCGGGCGAGGTAGCACTGAGCATCTGTGTGCTGGCCCTTGTCCTGGTCGGGATCGTGCGGCTCCTCACACCGACCGGCCGTGCCCTGGCATTCCCCCTGCTCCGGCGTGGGCCACCGCTGGCGCACCGGACCTCCCGGGCAGTCCCTACTCCTTCACTGACTCAGCTCTGCATCAGCCGCAGGTAGAATCCGCGGCCCGTTCCGCCACTGGCGGTAGGGCCGGATTCTCCGCGTGCCCTCGCCCTCCTGCGCCGATGGCACGTGCCGCGCCGCCCCTCGATGGGGCGGAAGCGACTGACAGCACACCCCTTTTCGAGTTCTGAAGGATCTGACCATGATGAAGCGTTCCCTTTCCCTTGCCGCCCTGAGCCTTGCGGCGGTACTCACCCTCTCCGCCTGCGGGGCCGACGACGGCTCGACCGCCGGCGCCGATACCGGCAGCACGGACACCTCCAGCTCGGCACCTGCAGCCCCCGCCACGAGTGCGCCAGGCGGAGCGTCGCCGTCCGGCGATGCGACGGCGAGTACACGCTCCGACCCCGCAGCGGACGAGCACAACGCCGCGGACGTCATGTTCGCGCAGATGATGCTCCCGCACCACGAGCAGGCCGTGGAGATGAGCGAGCTGATGCTCGGGAAGGACGGCGTCAGCCCCGAGATCGCGGACCTCGCGTCACGGATCAAGGCCGCCCAAGGTCCCGAGATGGACACCATGGAGAGCTGGCTCGAGACGTGGGACAGCCCCATGGGCGGAGAGGACGGCCATGGCATGGGCTCCATGGGATCCGATTCTGGGTCGATGGGAAATATGGACGGAATGGGCACGGGCGGAATGGGCACGGATGGAATGGGCATGGGCGGGATGATGAGCGAGGACCAGATGGCCGAGCTCGAATCCGCTGACGCCCCCGAGGCCTCCCGTATGTTCCTCGAGTCCATGACGGCCCACCACGAGGGCGCGATCGACATGGCGCGCACCGAGATCGACAACGGCGAGTACCCGGATGCCCTTGCCATGGCCGAGACAATCGTGGAGACCCAGCAGGCCGAGATCGAGGAGATGAAGGGCCTCCTCGCGGACCTGTGATCCGCTCGAGGCCCTGACGCAGTACAGTCCGCGGTCCCTCTACCCCCGAGGGTTTAATAGGCGGACCGAATTGCCCCTGAACAGGTGCCGGCGTGGAGGTCCCGTCCCCTTCATGCCGGCACCGCTACGACCAGTAAGCCTACCGGTCGGCAATTAGACTTGCTACATTTGCTACGGAGGTTCCCATGACCATCATCCCGCATCGCGAGCTACGAAACCAGAGCAGCAAGATCCTCGAACGTGTCAAGAACGGCGAGACGATCAGCGTCACCAACAACGGCGAGGTCGCCGCGACACTCGTCCCGCCGTCCCGCACTCCCTACGAGCGACTGCTCCGCTCGGGCGGCGTACGCCCCGCGCCCGCAGGAAGAGTCGACTTCCGATTGTTACAGCGCGTAAAGATCGAGGACGCGTCTGCCGACATTCTTTCTGATCTTCGCGGTGATCGATGATCGCTTATCTGGATACGTCCGCTGCCCTGAAGCTTCTGGTCGAGGAGCGCGAGTCCGAACACGTGGCCGAGTATCTATCAGGTACCCCGAATCTCGACATCGTTGCCTCCATGCTCCTTCACACCGAACTGCACTGCGCATCACAAAGACGCGCGGCTATACCGCCGGCGTCGGTGAACGCGGTTCTGAGAGGGGTGGATCTAGCCGATGCCACGCGATCAGACTTCCTGGTTGCTGCAGCACTCCCAGGACGGCTCAGGAGCGCTGATGCACTTCACCTCGCGACGGCGATCCGCCTCGAAGCCGACATGCTGGTGACCTATGACGCAGAAATGCGAGTAGCCGCTGTTCAGGCCGGCCTCTCTGTCGAGTCGCCCGGCGCCAGACAGTAGCGATCGGTCTCCGATTCACGCGTGCCAGGACACGGCGCTGATCACCTGACTCGCGGTGCGGTGCACGGCGGCATCGGTGCTGGTGTCCTTGCAGGAGAAGGCGGCCAGCTGAGTCCTCACCGATGCGAGCAGGTCCTCCCAGGAGATCCAGCAGACGACGTCGTCGAGCCGGTCCATCAGCTCTTCCTCAGTCGGCCCTGTGTTTCCCGCCCGCTCGAGGACGGCGGGCAGGTGCAGCCTGACGGCGTCCTTCGGCGACATCTTGCCCAGCCCCCTCACGGAGACGGGCGGCGCGACGCCGAGGAGGAACAACAGTGGAGTGCGGTCCCCCGCGTTGTTCATGACGGTCAGGTACTCACGGGCCAGCTGCTCGGGCTGGAAGGCGCTGGTCCTGATGCGTTTCGCCTCGACGAAGGCGAAGACTTCCGGACTGAGGATCAGCGCGTCCGGCTGCACGATGAACTTCTGTGCCACCACGGCGGGATTCACCGACATGTCCCCGGGAAGCAGCGACATCCGCGCGGACTCGGCTTGGTCCGCCAGGATCGACCGGGCCGCGTCGGCACCTGAGCAGGAACGCATGACCGCCGCAAAGAAGTGTGTCCTCGGCAGCAGGTCCAGACCGATGAGCACCTCTGCTGTGAGGACGTTCTCCATTCCTCGGCCGCCACGACGGTAGTTCACCGCTTTCTCCCACGAAATCTCCTCGAGGAGTCGGGTGATCATTGACGGCGGAGTGGGGTCGTGGTCCATGTAAGTATCTTCACCCATCACAGAGCGCGTCTCGGTAAGTGCACCGACGCCCGTCCCCGTCCCGCCGTCGGGCGCCCGTCAACTGACGGTGAGCTCGCCCATCCGCCCCCAGCCCTCGGCGTCGATCTTCTCGCTGATGATCTCCGGGGTCTCCCGGAGGGCCTGCGGCATGTCCTGCATGGCCTGCCCGAAGTGGGCGCTGTTCACGTGGTCCTCGGCGGCGTCGTCCTGGAACGCCTCGACGAGGACGAACTCGTCAGGATCCTCCACGCTGCGGGACCAGTCGAACCAGAGATTACCCGGCTCCTGCCGGGTGGCCTCGGTGAAGTCACGGGTCAGGTCCAGCCAGCGGTCCGCCCAGTCGGGCTTGACCCTGAATTTGACGACGATGAAGATCATGCGGTGGTGCCTTCCGGCTCGGGTGCGCTCCCGCGGATGCGTAGTGCTTGTTCTGCAGTCTGCCGCTCCGGGCATGCCGATTCAAGGTGGATTAGCAAGAGGCGAAGGCCCGGGCATCACCTCGTCGCGCAATCGTAGGTTGGAATGACACCCACCACTGGAAGGAGACCCCGATGTCCGATTCGACGAAGGTCCCTGCTGCACAGATCCGCACCATGATCAGCCCGGCCCGCTACGTCCAGGGCAAGGGCGCCATCAGCCGCCTCGGCGAGTTCCTCGCCCCGATCGGCAGCACACCGCTCCTCGTGTCCGATGACATCGTCTGGGGTTTCGTGTCCCACGAGGTCGAAAAGTCCCTCAGCTCCGCGGACCTGCCCACCAACCGCATTGTCTTCAACGGGGTGCCCAGCGCCAAGGAAGTGGACCGGTTGAGCGGACTCATCCAGGAGAACGGCTCCGACGTGATCGTGGCCCTCGGCGGCGGTTCCACGATCGACGCCGTCAAGGCCGCCGGTCACGCTGCGGGGATCCGCTGGGTCACCGTCCCGACCGTGGCGTCGACGGACGCTCCGGCCTCGGCCCTGTCGGTGATCTACTCCGAGGACGGCGTGTTCGAGGAGTACCGCTTCTTCCCGAGGAACCCCGACCTGGTGCTGGTGGACACCCAGCTCGTAGCCAACGCTCCGGCGTCGTTCCTTGCTGCCGGCGTCGGCGACGCCCTTGCCACCTGGCTCGAGGCCCGCGCCACGCAGCGGGCGTTCGCGACCACCATGGCCGGCGGGCTGCCCACTCTCAGCGGTACAGCCCTTGCGAAGTTATCCTGGGACGTCCTGTGGGAGAACGCGCTCCCGGCGCTGGACGCGGTGCGGGACAATCTCGTCACGCCTGCCGTCGAGCGTGTTGTGGAGGCGAACACCCTGCTCTCGGGTCTCGGCTTCGAATCGGGTGGTCTCGCTGCCGCGCACGCCATCCACAACGGCCTGACCGCCGCGCCGCAGACCCACGGGCTGGCGCACGGGGAGAAGGTCAACATCGGCTCGCTCACCCAGCTGGTCCTGGAGGGTGCGCCGAGTGACGAGATCCGCGACTTCGTCGAGTTCACCACGCGCGTGGGGCTGCCGAACACGCTGACAGAGATCGGGCTGACGGTCGATGACGACGAGGACCTGCGCCGTGTGGCGGAGACCGCGAGCGCGCCCGAGGATACGATCCACAACATGCCCTTCGAGGTCTCGGTCGACGATGTGACCAGTGCGCTGAAATCCATCGAACGGCTGTCCCGGGGAATTCGGGAGCGGGCCGGTCTGCCGGAGCCGAAGTGGTACAAGGCTGAGAACTGACGCTGCTGCGTCGGAAGCCACCGAGCCTGGCTACCCGATGGATCGGCGTCTCCGTCGGCACCATCGAGCAGGACCAGGAAGTGGCGACGGCGGGCGCTGCGGCTTACTGAGGTTGCTTCCGCTGCGGCGGCTACGAGCCGTTCTCGGCGATCCGCTTGATGGCGGCGAGCGTCGTCGGGATGCCGTCGAGCGCCTGCTGGGTCCGGTCGGCGATCTCGGCAGCCGCCTTGCTCCCGAACTTCTCCTCGAAGAAGGCGATGCCGCCCGGCAGGAAGTCCCACGATTCGGTCAGGACTGTTTCGGTGCCGGACGGCGTCAACGTGTAGCCCCAGCGCACCCGGTCGCCGCCTACCGCCCAGGCGAACTCGCGCCCGGGTTCCGCGGCCAAGACCTTCGACCGGGTCTCCCACGTGCGGTGCGGAAGCTCGTTGTGTCCGGTGAACCAGGCACCGACCCGGCCTGCCTCGGCGTCGTCGTCCCACCAGCACCGCGTGCACACCGGACTCCACTCACCGGTGCGGGTGATGTCGGAGACGAGGTCGTAGACGGCATCCGCCGACGCCTCAATCGTGACGGACTGCTCGTGGTGGCGGATCTCTGTCTGAGTCATGCGCCCATTCTCACAGAAGCAATCACAGTTTCTCCTGCCCGATCCCTCGTAAGCGCCAGGATCGACTTCAGCGCCCTACGCCCGCATACACTGGGGTCTCGCGTCCGCTACGGAAGGCTCCCACATGCTGCACACCGAACGAACCGGCACCGGAAAGCCACTCGTGCTCGTGCACGGGCTCGGTTCGAGCCTCCGCACTTGGGATCCTGTCCTCCCCCTGCTGCAGGACCAGCGCGAGGTCATCGCCATCGATCTCCCCGGGTTCGGCGGCAGCGAACCGCTCACGGGCGAGGTGACCATCGAGACCCTCACGGACGCCGTCGGGCAGTTCCTCGAGCAGGAGAACCTGGGCAACGCGGATCTGGTCGGAAGCTCGATGGGTGCGCGGATCGTGGTCGAGCTGGCGCGGCGGGGTCACGCAGGCAACGTCGTCGCCCTCGATTCCGGAGGATTCTGGAACGACACCCAGGTGCGCATCTTCAACGGCAGCATCACCGCGTCCATCGCGCTGGTGCGGCGCCTCCAGCCCGTGCTGCCGTCACTCGTCCGGCAGGCTGCGGGCCGGACGGCGCTGCTCGCCCAGTTCTCCGCGGCACCCTGGAAGCTCGACCCGGACCTCGTCCTGACGGAGCTCCGCGGATTCGCCACCTCGCCCAGTCTCGACGACGCGCGGAAGTCGCTCGCGCACGGACCGCGCCAGGCTGGCGCGCCACAGGGGACGCTCAAGAGCCGGCTGGCGTTCGGCTGGGGCCGGTCGGACAGGGTCACCCCGCTCAGTGAGGCCGCCGTCGCCATGTCCCTCTATCCGGACGCCACCCTGCATGTCTTCGAGGACTGCGGGCACTTCCCGCACTGGGACCAGCCGCAGGAGACGGCCCGGTTCATCCTCGACGCCACCGCCGCTGGGGCTTCGTGATGATCCTCTGGGCCGCGCACCTGGTGAGCGTGCTGGTGGCAGCTCAGACGTGAGTTAAGGACGGCCGTTGCCGCCTACCGGAAGTTCGCGATTGCCTGACCCTGGTGCTGCAGGCCAACCAGCATGGTGCGGTTCCGGGCTCCAAGCTTCCGCAGCATCGCGCCCACGTGCTGACCGTCTTGACCGAGATCCCGAGGCGCGTGGCAATCTGTTTGTCCGCCAGCCCCTCGGCCAGCAGGTCGCGCACCTCGAGTTCGCGGGCTGCCAGTGATATCGCCTCGCCAGCGTCCGATGTGCGACTTTCCGTGAGCCGCGTGAACATCGCCCCATCCAGCAGCGCGTCCCCGCGGGCGGCGGCGACGACGACGCGCGCCACCTCGGCGGGTGTCGAGGACAACGAGAGGAAGCCCCGCACGCCCGACGACGCGTCGGCGGCCAGGAGTTCGTCCGCAAAATGGTCGACGACGGCCACCACCGGCCGCTCAACGGTGTCCGAATCCGTCGCCCGGGCCTCGGCATACCGGGACAGCAGGTGCTCGTCGAGGACGATCATGTCCGGCTGCAGCAGGGACACCGACTCGGTAAGGTCCTCGAGCCTCCCGAACTCGCCGAGTACCTGCACCGACGGCTCGGATGTCTCGAGCAGCCGAACGAGCCCGGCCCGGAGAAGTGGCTGGGTGCAGGCGACGAGGACCTTCCACCGCTCGCGGGAGGCGTCACCGTTCGAGGAGTACGGCACCTGCGCGCGGATGCTCGTCCCCCAGCCCGGCGTGGACTCTATGTGGAGCTCGCCGCGCAGGTAGTGCGCCCGGGCTGCCATTCCGTGCAGACCGAGCCGGCTGCCCTTCAGGTTCGTGCTGTCCCGGCCCTCGAACCCGCGGCCGTTGTCCTCGATGACGGCCGTGATGCCGGTGGTGTCGTAGAAGATGCCCACCCGGCACCCGGAGGCGCAGGCGTGCGCCATCGCGTTGGCCACAGCTTCCCGGATGATCATGAAGAGCTGATGGGCGACGACGGGCGCCAGTTCGTGAGGATTGCCGTTCACGAGGAGCGTCACGTCCATCGGATCGCTCGCGCTCACCCGGTCAAGTTCTTGGCGGTCCGCCTCCTCCAACGAGCGGTCGGCCAGACTGGAGGGTCCGAGTCCCAGCACGGTGCGGCGGGTTTCGAAGAGCGCCTCGTGGGCGAGCACCCGGGCGGCGTCGCTGTGCTGGGTGGAGGGCGAGCCTGCTGGCGTCGTCTTGTCCGCACGGTCGAGGTGCAGCAGGAGCGAGCCGAGAGACCGGCCAATGGTCTCGTGGACCTCCTGTACGGCACGCTCGCGTTCACCCGCGACGGCCGCTTCGCGTTCCTTTGCAGCGGCCGCCTGGTGGAGCCGGGAGTTCATGATGGCGATGGCGGCGTGGTTGGCAAAGAGTTCCACGAGGGACGCGTCGGTGGAGTTGAAGACCCGGCCGGGGCCGTCACTGAAGATGGCGAACGTGCCGATGATGGTGCCGGCCCAGGTGATGGGGACGCCGATGACGGCGCTCCCCCACCGCGGATCGGCCGGGTCGATGTGGCCCAAGGGTACCGACGCATAGCGGTCGAGGATCACGGTGCCGCGCGTCTTCACGATCTGCCCGGTAAGGCCTTCGGTCAGGGGGAAGGTTTGGCCTTCGCGGCAGCCGACGCCTTGGTCCACTTCCTTGCGGTAATAGCCCTCAGCCTCGTGAACGATCGAGATCGAACCGCTCTCACATCCGAGGAGGGCGGCGGCGTGCCCGAGGACGCGTTCGAGCAGCGGGACCAGCTCGAACTGTCCGGCAAGGTCGCCCGCGAGTTCGGTGATGCGGTCCAGTTGGGAGGGCGGAGGGTTGTACTGGTTCGGGGTGATGCTGGGCGTGGGAAGCTGCTGCATGTACGGCACCTGTCTCCTGCATCCCGGCGCGGCGCTCGGGCCTTCAGGATAGCGGGCCGGGTACAAAGTGCCGCAGGTAGTCCTACAGGAGATCAACCGATGCGCGTTCGCTCGCCACGACAGCGGGTTCACCGATCTCCGTCAGGATAAAAAGTGCGTCAGCCCCTGCAGCACCTCATCCGGGTGCTTAAGTTCACACTCCCACACGACGTGGATCTTCCAGCCAAGTTCACCGAGCTTCTGGATCTGCTCTGCGTCCCGCTCGACGTTCCGCTGTCGCTTTGCGGACCAAAACTCCGCGTTCGTCTTAGGAGTGTATTGGCCTGCCCGGCACACGTGATGGTGCCAGAAGCAGCCGTTAACGAAGATGACCTTCCGACGTCCTGGAAAGACAAGATCTGGCTTGCCCGGCAGCCGCTTGTCGTGGAGCAGGTACCGATAGCCTTCCCGATGCACCATCCTGCGAACCTGCATCTCCGGCTTCGTGTTCGCGGCACGGATCTTCGACATGTTCGCGCTCCGCTGCTCAGGCGTCAGGCGATCTGTCATAGAGACATTGTAGGAATGAACCTGCAGCACCGCGTCGGCAAGGCACCTAGCGCAGAGCCTTGATCGCTGCTAACGGCAACTGGCTGTACGACTCCAGCTCCACCCGGACCATCCACATACCCGCCGACGGCCTTTGACGGGCGCACTACCCTGGTATCCTGGAGTGTCACCACATGGAAGGCTGCAGTGTATCCCCTGATCGACCTCTTCGCCGGCCCAGGCGGCCTCAACGAAGGATTCTCCAATGTCCGTAACTCAGACGGGTCCTACGCCTTCTCAAACGCCGCGTCCTTCGAAATGGACGCCTACGCCTGCGAGACCCTCCGTCTCCGCGAAACCTACCGGCACCTAAATCGAGCCGGAGAGAGCCTTGAGGGCTACTTTGACTACATCCTCGGGCGTAAGACTTGGGCAGAGATCTATAGCGGAACTTTCAAAGAAGCTTATCTGGAGTCACGGGACAAAGTTCATCGCGAAGTACTCGGCGCGGACTCTAGAACCCACGTGGACACCTTGATCCGCGAAAGACTCCTGCGGCACAGGAAAGATGCGCCGTGGGTTCTGATTGGGGGCCCGCCCTGCCAAGCGTACTCTCTTGCCGGCAGGTCAAGACGAACAGGAGACGCGAGCTTCGCCTCCGATCACAAGCACTTCCTCTACCGCGAATATCTCCACATACTGAATGAATTCAAGCCAACGATTTTCGTCATGGAAAACGTCAAGGGCCTCCTTTCGTCGAGGAATGGCGATGACAGCATGTTCCAAACGATACTGGCAGACCTCCGAGCACTACCCAGCGGGGTGCGGTATGAGATCCGATCGTTGGTCGTTGACCAGGACCCCGAAGATCTGCGCCCCTCTGACTACATCATCAGGGCGGAGGAATACGGCGTTCCGCAGAAACGGCATCGTGTAATCCTGTTGGGTGTCCGATCGGACGTAGCGCAGCTGGTTCCGCGCCAGGTTCTCCTTCCGTCCGACAGCCTTGTCACGGTGCGTGCAGCGCTGGAAGACCTGCCGTCCGTTCGAGCACAGACGTCAAAGCGAGTACCTAAAGCCACCGTTGATTGGCTGCTCGCAGAGCAGGCCGCACTGCAAGCGCTTCCGGACGAGGAGCTTGACATGTATTCGGCCGAAGGTGGTCGGCACAGTGCTGCAACGCAAACGTACCGTTCCTGGATCAGAGATTACATGGTTGACGTTCCGAGTCAGCACCAGCCCCGACCGCACATGGTGTCTGACCTCGCTCGCTACCGTGTAATGGCAGCTATGGCGGAGCGTACCGGCAAGAGTCCCAAGTACACCGACTTGCCCGCGATTCTGCATCCTGAACACAGCAACGTGTCTAAGGAGGGCACCCCTTTCACCGACCGCTTTCGAGTTCAGGTATGGGATGCGCCGTCGACGACGATTGTCTCGCACATATCCAAAGACGGGCACTACTACATTCACCCGGCACGAGAGCAGGCACGCAGCTTCACCGTGCGAGAAGCTGCGCGCCTGCAAACCTTTCCCGACAACTACTTTTTTGAGGGACCCAGGACCCAGCAGTTTCACCAAGTTGGAAACGCGGTTCCACCCCTTCTGGCTAAGCAGATTGGCGAAATAGTGGCGTCGATGCTGGAGGCTATCAGGGACTAAATGTCTTGAAGCCCTTCGCGTTAGCTGCACCCACAAGGGCAAGTAAACGGGCCGCCTGCCGTTCGGAAGGTAGACCCGGTCGTCGACCGGTCATGAGGTCAAGAATTCCTATGTCAGTCGGGCTTCCCACTCGGTTGCTAAGTGCAAAGTCACGAAGCTCAATCCAATGGGCGGCAGGAACCTCGAGCAAACGCATTTGCTGATTGATACCATTGTCAATTTTCTGAGTCTGGCGCGCATTTCGTCGCGTTTCCGCAACAGCGGAGGGATCGACCAGACTGGCCAAGAACTCCAATGGAAGAGCGATCTGATAGGCAGCAACGATGTTCCAGCACTCTACCTTTTTCGCCCACTCGGTCACGTTCCGGACCGGCCGCTGCTCATTAGTAAGAATTTTCTGCACAGCCGAAGCCACATCGAGCGCTACATCCAGCAAGCTCTCCGAAACCGCTTGCCGCCGCCAGATCTGATCAAGATTGAGTAAACGACCTCGACCTTGGGTTTCGACAAGATGCGCAAGCTTGGCAACGGTGTAGGCGACGATATTGGCCAAGTAGGCGCGCTCCTCCTGATACCAGGAGGTTTTGACTACGTGCGCACGAATAGAATTGAACAGGATTGCCTTCGCGACCGCTTCCTTGAAGTATGTCTCGTTGAACGCCGACTCATCCTTCTCCCATCTCTTCGCTACCATGTCCGCGAAAGCAATAAAATTCTTCTGAGCACCACCGCTTACTGTGTGCGGTCGTTGCTCCCAGGACATTACGTACTTGGCCAGCGCCGGCTTATCAAACTTCTGGTGCTTGGGGTACTGATTGTCGAAACGAGCAGCCGACGCAGCGGGCAGCTTGTTCCTCTCGTTTTCGTACTGACCCCGCGTTCGTTCGTAATACCACTTCGTGTCATAGGTTGCACCTGCCACCGCAGGCGCGAGCACCCGCCGTGAAAACTCTTCGATCCGAACGTGAAACGGGCTGTTTGAGAAGAAGTCAGCTGCACTGACAGCATTTTGACTATTAGCAAATCGGGAAATACTTGGAACGAGATCGCTGGCAAGTTCAGGAGCGACAACAACGAGCTTCATGGGAACGTGGACGCGATCGAGGCTGCTCTTGTCTTTTGATTCCTTGTCGACAAAAAACAGAGACGCTGTGGTCTGTCCGCCATTCACAATCTGCAGATCTTCGATTGCAATTAATGACGAAGAACCGTCCTTCGTCTGCACGGATGTAGCGGTCGCCGTGATGCCGTTATTGAACGCCATAAATCTCTCCGGGGTCGCGAACACCGTTTCGCGAATTCCCTTGTTGACCTTTCCTCTGTTGGTAAGATACGACCGCACATTACTCTCCAAGAGACGGCTTCCATACCTCCCATACAGTGAGGCGAGGAGATTTCCGGGGACGGACGCGAGGTATGTCTTGACCTCGTTGGTGGCCTCAACTTCCAACGCGGGCAGCCCGCCATCTCCTGTCCATGCACGGAGATCGATGAGAAGCGGTTCACGTCCCGATTGGGACTCCTGCAACTGGTGAAACCGCTCTATGTCCCATAGGTGAAGGTCGACAGGAATGCCGCTCTCAGACTCGGGCGGCAGTTCGCGTAGCCGCGAGCTTAGCCGGTCATCCGTCAATAGATAGATACGATACCTGGATACGTTCGCCGCCCTGTGATGGAGGTCGTAAGCAAGTTGGAACGCCGCAGAGCTCTCCTCCCGCCCTTCAAAAAACGATCCATCGCGGGCCTCAGACAGGAAATTTTGAACCGCTTTAAGCGTTGATTTTGCGTCTGTTGAGGAAAGCACGCCCGTTTCGCTCGTTCCAGAAAAGGAGGTCACGATGAGCGCGACACTATTATCAGCATTTTCTAGGTCATACCCGTTTACCTTTAGCTTGCGGCGCCTTGCACCTACGCCTTCAAAGTCGAGCGTGACCACATCATCGAATTCACCTGCTTCGGTGAGGATCTCCGTACAGCGCTGCGTAAATGCCGTGGCGAGGAACTCGCCTTCAGCGTCAGCAATCGATCCGACGGTGGAGAGCAAGTTCGATCGATAGTCGGTGATTTCCACTATTCATCCTCACTTTTCGGCAGCGGCAAGAGGGCTGCCTTTTCATCAATTTGATAGGGCGCGAGTTCATCAAGATTGAGCTTGTAGCGGACGTTGGTGATGCCCTGAGGCGTAGTCTCACTGGTGATGCGGGGAAACGGATCAACGACTGAGAAGAAATTGAACGAACGGCAGTACAGGTACACATCCTCGTACGCTGGGTCGCTCAGCTCAAGGCCGAGCTCCTCCAACGCTTGGTCGAGCCCCTCAAGACCTGCGGGATCGTCATTCTCCAAAATCGATCTGATATCTCGCACTTTCGAGCTAAGCGACGTTGCCCCTTCAAACGGGACTGTGCTGTCCAGCACCTCGACTACAACGAGCACAATGTCTGCGCCTGATAGCTGATACTCGGAACTAATCTCGATCGCCCGAGCGGTGGTTCGTTTGCTCTTCACCTCATAGCGAGCCTTAGGAAACTCAAAATCTTGGTCAGCGCCGTATGGTCCTTGCCAGGCACTCATGACGGAGCGGGCTCCCACTCTGGGACGTAGCTGATCAAAAGCGAAGCCAAGCTCGGCGTAGAGCCCCCTGATCCTTTCGGTGCTCAGCTTCTGCTTGTCATCCTTGAGGAGGGAACGCCACTCCTCGATAGAGGCTAGTGCTCGGGCGAGTCCCGCATCCTCTGTGGGCTCCGAGCGCACCTGCTCATAAATCTGCCCGCACAACTCGACGAAGACATGGCTGAAGGTCCGGTCCACCAACGTGAAGAGAAGGAGCCAGGACTGATCATGCTCCCGCCTTACGCGAACAACTTCGACAGCAGATGACAGTGCTGGCAGATCGGGAGCCCTCTTAGCGATCAATCCAAAGCTCATGCGTCCGCGTATGTCACCACCGTAGACCAAACGGGTAGGAGTTTCGGGATCAAGTTCACGCAGGCCGTCTAGACCAGCATTCACCTCGAGTACCCAGCGATCGGTTGACCAAGCCTCCGCACTCATTGCTGGTCGTCGCCTGCGATATACAAGTCTTCGAAGTCGTCCAACCAGTACTGCTGGGCTACCTTGTTCAGCACATACCTGACCCGCCCGTCAGGCGAGGGCCTTCCAGTGGCTGCGGGCAGCGCGATTTTCAGTGCGAGGAGTGCTTCCACCTTTCGCAGAGACTCAACGAGTTCCTCGTCCTGATCCGTCGCATCGCCTTCAATGCGGATTCCACTGGTCCTTCCCGCTTCAGGGAGCACGGCAGGATTTGGGTCAAGACAGTAGATCATCAGTTGCGGCCTCGGGAGGAAGCGATAGAAAGCACTCTCTGGCACAGCGCCAGGTGCGGCGTTCTGTAGATATGCGTTGATTGCAGCCTCCTGAACCTCCTCGTCTAGCAAGCGACGGAGATCATCACTACCTGCGACTCGCGCCCGTGCACCGCTGACCCAGAGCGAGGGAGCGAATGTCCTTGCGCCTCGTTGCGGTGTCGCTCTCAGTACGAGCTGTCTTTGCGCCTTGATTACTGCGCTTCCATTTGTGTCGCCGCCCACGAGAAGAATCCGACCATCGTGATTTCGAAGAAGAGATGAATCATCACCACGTTTACCGTTCATCAGGACGACATCCCATTCGCGAAACTTATCCCCTTGGCTTGCCCGAATCATACTTTCCAGACCCGGCCCGGTGAAGAAAATATCATCATTCGCCGCCTTGAACTGATGTAGAAAATCAGCCACCAGTTCCTTTGGTACACCATTGAGTCGGTTATACCCGCGACTTGTCTGGTCAAGCGCGGAAGCTGACTCTGCTCCCACGGACATCAAATTCTCAAGCGCAGTGAGATTGCCCTGCTGCTCGTCCAAGTTGGTGGAAAGGCGCTTTGTTTCGAGATTCCGTCCAAGCAGATTGACCTCCTTCTCTGACACGAGAGTGTGCTTCGACTTGTTCCGCGCTGTGATGAGCAGTGATTCCGGATGCTGCTGAACCGCCAGCCCAAAATCCCGCGGCGTCATATTATTCCGACGCATCTGCGCGAGGTCCTCGCGAAGCTCCTCGATTGCATCGGCGACAAATCTATAATCCGCCGCCGACTTGTCACTAATCCACAGGCGACATAGGTCCCGGAATCCGTCCCTATACCCGAACCACCGCGCCATCTGCATCATAGTGTCGGCGGCTCCAACACTCCTGTGGAAGTAGCTAACAACCAACCCGTCAAGGGTGAGACCACGGCTAAGCAAATCGCCACCCACGGCTATCTGTCGCGACGGGACTTGTTCCTCGAACTCGTCGTCCTCGCCTTGGCTGTTCACCGCCGAGTTATAGACCTTGACCCTAACTTCGGACGCAGCACTATGAAGCCGCTCGAGCACAGCATCCCACTCCTCATCGCTCTCGGCGTAGGTCTCCTGGAACGTCTCGCGGAACTCATCGAGTATCGCGTTCCCTACACCCTGCGCATAAGCCAGACTGTGTAGCTCAATAACCGACTTGTAGCTGAAAAGCTCCTGCGTCAGCAGGTCCCCAACCTTGTCCTGAACGGCAGTGAAGCGGGACACATTCACGAGCATCGATCTACGCTTTGGTGGTTGAACCCGAAGGTCCATGACTGCGTTAGCCAGTAGAAATACGCGCACAGCTTTCCGAAGACTCTCCGGCAGGGTTGATACCGCTTGCGTTTTCTTATGCTTAATGGGGATCCATGACTGGGCATCCGACAGATTCATCAGCCCAGTGCTACTCGCTTCCGAACGCCCGAACGTAGCCCTGATGCCGACATAATTCGAAGGCGCTTCCAACGGGTAGATGTAATCCTCAGGGAAGAGGTCATCATAGACTTCGCCGTCCTCTTCAACGGCACCGGACGCCTCATGGTCGATGAAGATGTTGGCAAAAGGCGTCGCGGTAATGGCAACGTAGGAAGACCTGCTGAAGCTGCCGAGGATAGTGCGGATGGCAGCGTTGATAGCCGTCGGGTCTTCTTCTGCGGCCGTATTGATAGATGCGTAATCAGACTCATCGTCGAGTAGAAGTAGTGGCAGATCGATCTTCCGACCGTGCTCCGTTTGGCTGCGAGCCCAGCCTGTTACCGCGTTGAGGACGTGTTTGTTTTTCTTAAGTACGAACACAACGGGAGCTGATGAATCATTAGGCAAAGGCATACTCGAAGCCTTCTTGCTTGCTTGGAGGTAGTCCATCAGCACAGTCGTCTGGCTGATTGTATTTGCGACGCTGCGATCAATTTGACCAACACCGATGTGAACATCCTTCGTCAAAGAAGCACCCTTCGGTGTGTCTACTCGAGCTGTGTCACGACCGATGAAGCCCTCATCAACGCGCTCGTGAGTTTGCCGACGGAGGTACTCAGTGTTGCCCGACAGGATAATCACCAGCCGGTACCCTGCATCAGCTGCCTTGTTGATCAAGCCCAAGTAGTTCTGCGTCTTACCTGATTGAACATCTCCAATGATGAGCCCTCGCCGGTTCCAAGGACCCGCTGCTTTCGGATCACCGGCAAGGTCGAGGATGTCATCTGTAAACTTGTCCAGCCGTTCCAGCATCTGCCCCGAGCGCCCTGCTCGTGCGAGCATCGTCCGATAGGCTCGCCACCTGTTCCACTTAATCTCGGCCTTCGCGTCCGGCAGCCATGGGATGTGGTTTTTCACAACCGGACCATTACCTCGCCCGGTAGGTATGTGAGCACCTACACGATCCATCACCCGTCTCCGCAACTGGCGAAGTTGTTCGTCCGTCGCATCTACAGACATGTTAGGAAGCACCAGCTTGAACGCATCCTCGACCTGCGACTCCGTGAGACCAATGTAGCTTTCGCCGGTCTTTGGGTCGGTCAGCAAACCTAATACTGCACCTTCGACAGAGGACAGCGGGAAAGCAAATTTAAGTTCAGTCATGGTTAGTAACCGCTTCTTCCAGTATTTGGCGTGACTTAGGGTTGGAGTCGAATGGTTCGGTGCCGGCGATCGACTGCACGAAAGCTTCCGGCGCCAGCGTTCCTTGAAGTGAGTTCCATAGGGATGAGGCGAGAAGCATCAAGTCTAAGTCGGAGTCCTTACTGTCCAGCTGGGTCTGGTCCTGGCCCATACGGTTGTAGACGTCATCCACTGGGAAGCTTCTCTCCAGCAGCCGAAGCAGAGAGTCCACTGATTGACCGTCACTTGCCGGCTGGGAACCTAGTGCAATCACTGCGGGATGCTCCCTGTTGATCTCGTACCGGAACGAGTTGCGGTCGTCGTATACGTTCCAGAGCCTCGTGTGCTGTTGAGCTCCCGTGCGACGGCCCCTGTACTCGTGAACCTTGCGGCTCGGAGCGATTATGTTGTTGGCAACCTGACGAAGACGGCGTTGGATGCTCGGCGGCGGAACCGCTTGAGCCTTCTTGATGTCGAGAGCCCATAGGTGATCAAGGGAGTTCGGCACATCGACCCGCACCCGAGCGAGTTTGCCTAATTCGTGCTTGGGTGCAATGCGGAACCAAGTGCCCCAAATCACCAAACGCTTCTCACGATAGATATAGAATCCTTGGCTGTCGCGCATCGAGCCTTCAACCTGCGCACGCTGTCGATCCGCAGTAGAGAGCTTATTCAGGTGAGGAAGAGTGTACGGACGAAGCTCGATGGACTCGCCTTCGACGTCAATACGTTCGATAGGGCCAGGAAGGGTTGCTTTGTGGTTCTGCAGGAGCGGATCTGCGCCAGATACATTGCGGTAGTTGATGGCGATTGAGAACTTGCTGCCGTGCTCGCCGGCAAGGAACCGGTGAAACACGAGGGCTAGGTGCTTGCGCACGTCGATCATGTGAGCATCCAGCCCTGCAATCAGGTCTCCCACCGCCGCTTCTAGCTGGTCGAGCTTCCTCCACAGCACAAGCGTTCCGTTTTGATGCTTGTCGAGCTCATCAAAGCCCGGCAGTAACCGACACTCGTCCTCGGTTAGCTCCAGCAGGCTCCAGCTCTTCGTTTCCACCAGATAGTCGAGATCCCATCGGTAACCGCTGAGGGAACCGTCTTGCTTGGTAACCAAGACCAAGTCCCTGCATTGAGATATCGACGCCGTTTTCAACCCCAAGCCAAACCGCCCAAGGTCATGGGAGTTTCGGTGATCCCTCGAGTTCGAGCCAGCCAATCGCATGGCGTTTTGGGCTGCCCCAGACGACATACCCGTTCCATTATCAACGATCGCAACGTAGGGTTCGGGCTGAGGGGAAAACAGCAGGCTCACCTCAGTCGCGCCAGCCGTAATCGAGTTATCGATTATGTCGGCGACCGCGGTCTCCAGTGTGTAGCCGACGGCCCTCATGGACTCCATTAAATGTGGATCCGGCACCATTGCAATCGCGTGACTCACGCGTCCCCATTCTTCTTGTGCTTCTACTGCTGCGTTGCCAATGCTAGTACTCGTGGACCCCACAACGAGCAATCCGGGCATGTACCGCGCTGTGTCCCGCTTGCGGACTCCCTGGCCGCCCGATGGGCCAGTCGCCCTTCTTCGACGGTTGGAACCGCATATTTCAGCACAGTGGCCCTTGGTGTCAACCGGTGGTAGCAACGTTGTCGGTGAGTAATTTGGTGAAGACTTCCCGTGGTGTGAGGAATCCCAAGGTGGCCTCCCTTTCCGCTCACCGAGGGGTGTGCTGCGTTTCCACCTCACCACCCACGTCTCCCTGCGGCAGGCCATCGAGAACGTCACGCCGGAGCGCACCGGCAACGTCATAGAGCTCGTCAGCGCCTTCACGAAGGCACTCGGCAACCGGGACGAGCCGATCGGCCTCGCCGGGCTCAACCCGCACGCCGGGGAGAACCGCCTGTTCGGCGACGAGGATGCCGACATCCTCGTCGCCGCCGTCGCGGCCGCCCGAAAGAAGGGCATCAACGTGCACGGGCCCATCCCCGCGGATGCGCTCATCCCCGCAGCGGTCAAGGGCAAGTGGAACATGGTCATCGCCTACTACCACGACCAGGGCCACGCACCCTTCAAGGCGGTCTCCGGCGACGACGGGGTAAACATCACCGTCGGCCTGCCCGTCGTCCGCGTCTCGGTGGACCACGGCACGGCGTTCGACATCGCAGGGCAGGGCATCGCCCGCGAGGCGAGCCTGGTGCTGTCTCTTCGGCGGGCCGCGCAGCTGGCGCCGGGCTGGGATGTCGTCTGGTGGACCGCGCAGCAGTAATTGTTACCGGACGGTCGGCGTCTAGGATCGAGGCATGACGAGCGATGGAGACCTGGACCCGCCGGTGCCCAGCTACCTCGAGGGCATCGAGCTGAAGCGGGTGCACGACGGCCGGTTGATCTAAGAGCACGACGACGACGGCACTCCCCCGCCCGACAGCCCGGACGAGTAGATAGTTTCCGCAGGCGGTCGTCGTCGTCCGGCGCTCAGCACGGACATTCCACACCGGGGCGTTCCCACCGATCGATCTCCCCGGCGAGCTCGAGGCCACTTCCCGAACGAGCAAGCCGCGCTCAAATGCGTCTACCTCGCCGTGATGAGCCTCGACTGGACCGGGAAAGGACGAGCACGCTGGACCCAAAAGTGGAACGCAGCGCTGAGCGCCTTCGACATCACCTCCAACGGCCGACTCTCCATCGGCCGCTAACCAACAAGACGATATCCAGTTACACCGAATTCTGGACAGACCCGATCAAGGCTAGGTGCGCTCAGATGGCTCTCGACACTTCGCTGAGCGCGTGGGCGACCGGTACGAGCCGGGTGAGTTGTGTGACGTGCCGGGATTCGAGTTCGCCGAGGTGCGAGACGCCGAGCAGGCGCATAGTCCGTTCGATCTCGTCTCGGAGGATCGCGATGGTCTTGTCGACGCCTTCGCGGCCGCCGGCCATGAGCCCGTACAGGTAGGCACGGCCAATGAGGGCGAACTTCGCACCCAAAGCCATGGAAGCGACGATATCTGCTCCGTTCATGATGCCCGTGTCCACCATAATCGTGGCATCGGCTCCGACCTCGCGGACGACCTGCGGTAGCAGGTGGAACGGGATGGGTGCCCGGTCGAGCTGGCGGCCGCCGTGGTTGGACAGGATAATCCCATCCACGCCCAAATTGACGAGGCGTACTGAGTCCTCGACGTTCTGCACGCCCTTGATGACGATCTTGCCGGGCCACAGGTCCCGGATGATGTCGAGGTCATCGTAGCTAATCGTGGGGTCCATCGCCGCATTGAGCAGATCGCCCACCGTGCCACCGGTATCGGTCAGGGAAGCGAACTCCAGCTTCGGGGTAGTGAGGAAATCGATCCACCACCACGGTCGCGGGACGGCGTTGAGGACCGTTCCGATCGACAGCTGCGGCGGGATCGAGAACCCGTTACGCTTGTCCCGGAGCCGAGCACCCGCGACCGGCGTGTCAACGGTGAACATGAGCGTGTCGAACCCTGCTTCGCCAGCCCGGCGGACAAGTTCGTATGAAATTTCCCGCTGCCGCATCACGTACAGCTGGAACCAGTTGCGCCCGGTCGGGTTCGCCGCTTTCACACCCTCTATGGACGTCGTGCCGAGGGTCGAGAGAGTGAAGGGGATGCCGGCTGCCGCTGCGGCACCGGCACCGGCCGTCTCACCCTCAGTCTGCATGAGCCGGGTAAATCCGGTCGGGGCGATGCCGAAGGGCAGTGCGCTGGGCCCACCGAGGATCTCTACGGAGGTGTCGACGTGCTCGGCAGGACGGAGGATCGAGGGGTGGAATTCGATGTCCTCGAAGGCCTGACGGGCACGATTCAGGGACAGCTCACCCTCGGCCCCACCGTCGGTGTAGTCGAATGCAGCCTTCGGGGTGCGACGCTGGGCGATCGTGCGCAGGTCCCCGATGGTGAGCGCGGAGTCAAGCCGGCGCTTCTTGCCGTTGAGCTCGATCTTTTTGAACTGCATCAGTTCGAGCATTTCCGCGGGCACAGGAAGTTGGCGCTTAACCATGGCATGGTCCTTTCAAGTTGGAAGGTGCACTCATCTGTGGCGGGGGCCACCGAATGTCCACAAATATTTCACACGCACCACCTCCGCTCGAACGTGTATGAGTAGGTGGGTCATCCTCTTGTCGGAAGGTAGCAGATCGGCGGCAACGCACGCGCCACCAATGCCCGCAGTGACTCCAGGCTCGAATCCCGGGGAACGAGTCCGTGCGCTCGCGCCTGAATGAGCACGTTGCCGAGAGCGGTCGCCTCCACGGGCCCGGCGAACACAGTCAATCCGGTGCGGTCGGCGGCTAGCTGGCAGGGCCAGGCGTTTTAGGATCCGCCGCCCACATCGTGCACGACCGAGACCGGGAGCCCGGAGAGCTCAGCGGCCTGTCGAATAGCCCTTGAGTATGCCTCGGCCAGGCTCTCCATAATGCTGCGGTGATCGCAGCGCACCGACGCGGAGCCTCGAGCCCTCTGAGGTGAACCAGGCACATATGCGTGCGGGTGTGTTACCCGGCGGGATGAACGCCGGGTCTCCAGTTTCAAACATCGTGACCGCGCCGGATACCTCCTCAGCCGCCGCGAGCAGCATGGGGAGATCGATGGTCTCGCCCGACTCGCGCTCCCACTGCCTGACGGATTCGCTCAGCAGCCACAGGCTCGAGACGTGGCGCGGATGTGCCTCAGATGTTTCTTCTCCGGCGAGACGAGATGCTGGCGTAGATGCGCAGCCGCGTTGTGCGACTCGCCCACATAGACGTCCTTAAGAGCCTTTCCCCTGGCGCCGGACGTTGAGCCACCGGCATCGTCCAGAATGTAGACGATGAGCCAATTGGTGGTGCGGTGGTCCAGCCCGGCCCAATTCGTTACCTCTGCGTTGGTGAAACCCAACCAGCTGATGTCAGAGGGCGTCATACTTCGTGCTCCGCCCGCGAGCCTTCTCGACCGGGTACTTCTCGCGCGTCTTCACCAGCTTCTCGAGCACGACCGCATCGGGCTCGACGCCCAATCGGTCGGCGAGCAGCACACAGTAGGTGAGGACGTCGGCCAGTTCCTCTTGTACGCGCTCGATGTCTGCCTCTTCGTCCCACTGGAAACACTCAAGCAGCTCAGCGGCCTCGATGACTATGCTCTCTGCGAGGTTCTGCGGGGTATGGAACTGGGCCCAGTCGCGCTCCGCAACGAACGCTGCAAGCTCGGCTCTCACGGACGGTTCGAACATTCCGTCAACCTAGTAGGTTGCAGAATCATAGGCATGACACCGACATCGCGCCGACGTCGGTGATCGCCGACTCATCGCGCACAGCGGCGCAGTTGCACCGCGTACGTCAGCTTGTGCTGCCCGAACCCCTTGTAGCTCTCCGAATATCCATATAGTATTCGGTGAATTCCTATATGAAGGTTTCGACGATGATTCTCCCGATGACAGTTCAGTGCCAGGACCTCTCCCGATTCGTGGTCGACGTTCTCACGTCGCGAGGCGTTCCGGCCGACGATGCACAGCTCACTGCCCGATCGCTCGTCCAGGCCGACCAGCGCGGCATCCACTCCCACGGCACCCTCCGGCTTCCGCTGTACTCCGAGGCCCTGCGCCTGGGTGGTGTCAACCCCACCCCGTCGATGCGCTTCAAGCAGGGCGCGGCCGGGGTCGCTACTCTCGACGCCGATGCCGCCCTGGGGCAGGTGGCAATGCAGGCAGCCGTGGACCGCGTGCTGGAGCTGGCCGGATCGCAGGGGATCGCCGCCGTCGCGGTGCACAACAGCAGCCACTACGGTGCCGGCGCCTTCTGGAGTGACCAATTGGCCGCGGCAGGCCTGTTGTCTGTCATCACCTCCTCCACCGGACCGGTGGTGGCGCCCCACGGCGGCTCCACCAAGGTGCTCGGCACCAACCCGCTCACCCTCGGCGCTCCCAGCGACAACGCCTGGCCGCTCACCGCGGACCTCGCCACCAGCAACGGTGCCTACGGCAAGGTCATCGCCGCGAAGAACGAGGGCACCCCGCTGCCGGAGGGCTGGGCCGTCGACGCCCATGGAGAGCCCACCACCGATCCGGTGGCTGCGGCCAAGGGCTCGATGATCCCGTTCGGTGGCTATAAGGGATCCGCCGTCGCCGTGCTCCTCGAAGCCTTCGCTGCGTCCCTGACCGAGGCGACCTTCGCCTTCGAGACCGTGGACATCTGGTCCAACCCGGCGTCCCGCATGAACAACGGTCACCTGATCATTGGGATCGACAGCGCAGCCTTCGGCGGAAGCGACCATACAAGATCCCGAGTGGCGAGTCTCCAGCAGCAGGTCCGCGAGTCCGGGGCCGGGGACCGCACTGTGCACTCCCCCGGAGATCCCGAGCGTATTCGGGAGTCCGCGTCCACAGACACCATCAGCCTTGCCGGTTCCACGGTCCGACAGCTCGCACAACTTGCCGAGGACCTCTCGCTCACACCCGTTTCATCCCACTCCTAACACCCGCAGTACCTACGGAAGGATCAAGCAATGAAGCTCGAACACTCCCACACCCAGACCTCTGTGCGCCGTCGTACCGCAGCCGCACTCGGGCTGGCCGCGAGCGCGGCGCTGCTACTCTCGGGCTGCAACGTCGGCACTCCCGTCGACCGCGACGAAGCCGCTGCAGGCGACGCGGATGCGAAGACGCTTCGCCTGTCCCACGTGTACGACGCCGGGCATCCGGTCGAAGAATGCGGCATCACCACTTTAAAGGAGGAGCTCGACGGTAGCGGCCTGCAGATCGAGAGCTTCCCCGCCGCGCAACTCGGCAACGAAGCAGAATCGCTGGAGCAGGTCGCCTCGGGCGCGCTCGACATGGCGATTGCAGGCCCGTCATTCCTCGGCGTGTGGGAAGAGAACGCCGCGGTCCTCGACGCTGCCTACCTCTTCGACGATGTGGACAACTTCGTGGATACGGTGGAGGGAGACACCATGACGGAGGTCTTCGACAACCTCTACGAGAGTTCGGACATCAAGGTGCTCTCCAGCTGGTACTACGGAACCCGCCAGGTCACCGCGAACAAGGAGATCAAGACCGCCGAGGACTTCGAAGGCCTGAAGATCCGCACCCCGAATGCCCCGCTCTACCTCGAGAACATCAAGGCGATGGGTGGGACCGCCACACCGATGGCGCTGGACGAGGTGTACCTGGCCCTCCAGCAGGGCGTGATCGACGCCCAGGAAAATCCCATCCCCACCATTTCCACCGCCAAGTTCAATGAGGTGCAGGACTACATCAACCTGACCGGCCACATGATCCAGGGAGTCCAGATCACCACCGGCAGGGCTGTCTACGAAGGACTGACCGATGACGAGCGCTCAGCGCTCGACGACGCCATGGCAGCGGCCGCGGACGCAACGCGCACCTGCGTAGAGGACCAGGAGCAGAGCATCCTCGAGGAATGGAAGGCCGGCGACGGCATTGAGGTCAACGAGGACGTGGACCGCGAGGGCTTCGCCTCTGCCGCAGAAGAAGCCATGCTGCAGCAGCCGTGGGGCGAGCTGTACCAGGAGATCAAGGACGGACAGTGACCGAAGAATCGCGCTTGGGGGGCTCGAACGAGAACAACATCGCTGCGGGGTACACCATCCCGCAGGAGCCCGATGAGCCCGATTTCCCCGAACAGCGCAGCAGGTTGTACCGTTTCGCCATCAATGTGGAGCGCGCGGCCACCTGCGCGCTCCTGGTCGGCACACTTGGCCTGATCATCCTCCAGGTGGTGAGCCGCTACGTGTTCAGCACACCCTTCAGCTGGACCGAGGAACTCGCCCGTTTCGCGCTGATCTGGTTCACCTTCGTCTCGGCGGGCTTCGTCATGGCCCGCCGTATCCACATCGCCGTGGATCTCCTGGCGAGCAAGCTCGGACGGACGGGTGGCATCGTGCTCGACACGTTCGCCCTCGTCGTGGTGGCTGCGGTGGCCGGACTCATGGCGTTTGCGGGTGCCCGGTTCGCGGCCGGCGCCGACCGCCTGCTGGCACCTGCCACCTCCCTACCGATGAGCGTGGTCTACAGTGCCGCCGTCGTCGGCTTCGGCCTGATCTTCCTGCACGCACTGCTGCACATCTATCTCAATATCCGGCATCCCGAAGTGGTGCCGAACGCCATGGACAATCTCGAACGGGAAGCGGTGTAGCGCCTGTGACACTTCTGATCATGCTCGTCGCGCTGCTCGTACTGCTCGCGCTGCGGGTGCCGGTCTCCTTCGCCCTGCTCATCCCGTCCGTGGCCTACGTGATCATGGATCCTACCGCGCGGATCGGGACGGCCGTGCAGCAGACCGTCTCGGGCGTGGACAGCTTCGCGATCCTCGCCGTGCCCATGTTCATCCTGCTGGGCAACATGGCCAACGTCTCCGGCGTGACAGACAAGCTCTACGACGCCGCGGTGGCTGGCATCGGCCATCTACGCGGCAGTCTCGGGTACGTCAACGTGGCTACCAGTTTCGGTTTTTCCTGGATGAGCGGCGCCGCCATCGCGGACGCCGCGGCCATGGGCCGGGTGCAGGTGCCGGCCATGGTGGAGCGCGGCTACAAGCGGGAGTTCGCCCTCGGTGTCACGGGAGCATCGAGCCTGATCGCCCCCATGATCCCACCGAGCATCCCCGCCGTGATCTACGCCGTCACCGCCGGCGTATCGGTGGGCGCACTCTTCATGGCCGGGATTGTCCCGGCCCTGATCCTCGTGGCCGCCCTCTGCACCACCGTCTGGTTGCTGATGCGCAAGCACGAGGAGCTCCGGCTGCCGAAGTCCACGTGGCGGACCCGCGGGCGGACGGCTGTGGCCGCGCTGCCCGCCGCCGGCTCCGCCCTGGTGATCCTGGGCGGAATTCTGAGTGGGGTCTTCACTCCGACGGAGGCCAGCGGGATCGGCGTCGTCTACATCCTGGTCCTGGCCCTCGTGTACAAGGCGCTGTCCTGGCGCAAGCTGTACCGGACGCTGCTGACCACGGTGGAGACCTCCGGCTCCGTGCTGCTGATCGTCGCTGCCGCGGCCCTCTTCGGGTGGGTCCTCGCCCGCGAACAGGCACCGCAGGTCGCTGCGAATCTCATCCTTGAGATCACGAATCAGCCGATCGTCTTCCTGATCCTCGTTAACGTGCTCCTGCTGCTGGTCGGCTGTGTCCTGGAACCCACCGCCGCGATCCTCATCCTCGTGCCGGTCCTCCAGCCTGTCGCGGAGACCTTCGGGATCGATCCGGTCCACCTGGGCATCATGGTGATCTTCAATCTGCTCATCGGGCTGATCACCCCGCCGGTCGGACTCGTCCTGTTCGTCCTCTCCAGCGTTACCAAGGCCCCGGTCCCCATCGTGATCAAGGGCATCCTGCCCTTCTTCGCCCCGATGGTGGCGACCCTGCTGCTCATCACCTTCGTTCCCGCGCTGACCCTCGGACTGCCGTCACTACTCGGCTTCCTCTGACCACCCCTGACCTTCAAGGAATCACTATGTCCCGCATCATGTCCGTCACGACCACCGACGTGCGCTTCCCCACCTCCCTCGACCTGGATGGCTCCGACGCCGTCAACGTGGACCCCGACTACTCGGCCGCCTACGTGGACATCGCCACCGATGACGGCGAGCACGGCTACGGTCTCGTGTTCACCTGCGGCCGTGGCAACGAGCTGGTCACTGCAGGTATGGACAGCTACGGCGAACTGCTCGTGGGCCGGGATACCGACGAGCTGGTCCACAATCTCGGCGATGCCTCGCGGCGGCTTGTGCACGACTCCCAATTGCGCTGGCTGGGACCGGAGAAGGGCGTCTCCCACATGGCCTGCGGCGGTCTGGTGAATGCGCTCTGGGATATCCGCGCCCGGCGGGAGGGCAAGCCGCTGTGGCTGCTGCTCAGTGAGATGCCGGTCGAGGAGGTTGTCAGCGCTGTCGACTTCACGCACATCGGCAACGCCCTCACCCCCGCCGACGCCACAGACATTTTGCAGCGCGGGCAGGCCGGCAAGCAGGAGCGCATCAGTGAGCTGCGCCAGTACGGCTACCCCGCCTACACCACCACTCCCGGGTGGCTCGGCTACAGCGACGAGAAACTGGTGCGCCTCTCCCAGGAAGCAGTTGCGGACGGTTTCGGCATGATCAAGCTGAAGGTCGCCGGGAGTATCGAGGACGATCGCCGCCGCCTGCGGCTTGCCCGCGAGGCAGTGGGCCCCGATGTGCGGATCGCCATCGATGCCAACCAGCGCTGGGAGGAGCAGGAGGCCATTGACTGGGTCAATCAGCTCCAGGACTTCGCACCGTACTGGATCGAGGAGCCGACCAGCACCGACGACATCCTGGCCCACGCCGCTATCCGGAAAGCCGTCCACCCGATCAAGGTAGCCACCGGCGAGGCAGTACAGAGCCGCATCATCTTCAAGCAACTCCTCCAGGCAGGAGCGATCGACATCCTGCAGATCGATTCCACCCGTGTCGCAGGGGTGAACGAAAACATCGCGAACCTGCTGCTCGCGGCCCGCTTCGACACCCCTGTCTGCCCGCACGCAGGAGGAGTGGGTTTGTGCGAACTGGTGCAGCACTTCTCCTTCTTCGACTACGCCGCGATCTCCGGCTCCATGGACGATCGCGTCATCGAGTTCGTGGACCACCTCCACGAACACTTCGCCGAGCCGGCCGTCGTCGCCAATGGCCGCTACCAGGCTCCGACGCGTGCCGGTGTCGGAGCCGAGATGCTCGCGCAGTCCACGGCGCACTGGACATTCCCATCAGGTGCGGGCTGGCAGGCCCTGACCGAGCACTGACCCTGCACCCCCTTTTGAAAGGAGACCGATCATGACCACCCCCACCATCGCCACCACCTCCGAGCAGGTCGACGTCGCCGCGCGAGCCGCGCACGAAGCCTTCCTGCAGATCGCGGGGGAGACCCCGGCTATCCGCGCCGACAGACTGACCGCCATCGCAACGGCACTGCGCAGCGAAGCCGCCGAGCTCGTGCAGATCGCTGTCGAGGAGACCCACCTCGCCGAAGCACGGCTCCAGGGCGAGCTGCTGCGCACGGCGTTCCAGCTGGACCTGTTCTCGGACGAGGTCCGTTCCGGCATCGCACTGGAGGCGACCCTCGACCACGCGGATGCTGACTGGGGTATGGGGCCGCGCCCCGATCTGCGGCGGGTCAATGTCCCACTCGGTGCCGTCGGGGTGTTCGGCGCCTCCAATTTCCCCTTCGCCTTCAGCGTGATGGGAGGGGACAGCGCGTCGGCGCTCGCTGCCGGCTGTGCCGTGCTGCACAAGATCCACCCCGGGCACCGCCGGCTCGCTCTGCGCACCGCTGAGATCGTCGTCGACGCGCTGCACTCGGTCGGCGCACCGGAAGGCCTCTTCGCCGTCGTCGACGGCCGCACGGGCGCCGAGGCGCTGGTCGATCATCCGCTGGTGAAGGCCATCGGCTTCACCGGATCGACGGCCGGCGGACGCGCGCTCTTCGATCGGGCTGCGGCGCGCCCCACTCCCATCCCCTTCTACGGAGAACTGGGCAGCATCAATCCGGTCTTTGTCCTGCCCGGCGCCTGGGCGAACCGATCCGAAGACGTACTGACCGGGTACGCCGGATCCTTCACCCTGGGCATGGGCCAGTTCTGCACCAAGCCCGGGGTCCTGTTCGTCCCGGACACCGCCACGGAGGAGGATCTGCACGCAGTCCTCGATACTGCGCTGGCCGGCGGCGCGCGGGCACCCATGCTCACCCCGGGTCTGCGCGAGGGCTTCGGCGCCGCGCGCGACGCCGTCGCTGCCACCGCCGGTGTCACCACCCTCGTGGCCGGATCCGACGACGACATCCCGGCGCCCACCGTGCTGCTGGTCGACGCGGACGCCATCGGGCGCACCCCGGAGATCCTGCACCAGGAGATGTTCGGGCCGGCCACCGTGGTGGTCCGCTACCCGGATGCGAAAGACCTGCCGCGGCTGGCAGCCCTGCTGGAGGGCCAGCTCACAGCGACCGTCCATGCCGATCCCGAGGACCAGACTGCGGCCCTGTTGGATACCCTGACCGGGCTCGCCGGCCGCGTGCTGTGGAACGGCTGGCCCACCGGCGTCACCGTCTCACACGCCCAGCAGCACGGCGGGCCCTACCCCGCGACGACGGCGCCCGGCACCACCTCCGTGGGGACGGCGGCGATGAAACGCTTCCAGCGCCCGGTCGCGTACCAGGACGTGCCCGACGCCGCTCTGCCGCCGGCGCTGCAGGATGCCAACCCGTGGGGCATACCCCGCCGGGTGGACGGCCGGATCGAACCGGCGGGTGAGGTTCGATGACGATCATGGGTTCCGCTCTCCTGCCCGACGACCCTGCCGAAGCCCTCCTGATCGGGCGCCTGTTCGACCCGGAGACCGCCGGGCCCCGACCCGTCGTCGTCGACGGCGATGACTTGGTGGACCTGTTCGGATACGCGCCGACCGTTTCAGCCCTGCTCGAACTCGACGACCCGGAATCGGTTGTCCGGCAGGTGCTGGCCGGTGATGCGAGGCGCTGGTCGTTGGCCGACGTCGTCCCAGCCGACGGCACCGCACAGGAGGACGCGTCCGCCCTGCGATTGCTGGCGCCGGTGGATCTGCAGGCGGTGAAGGCCTGCGGCGTCACCTTTGTGGACAGCATGATCGAGCGTGTCATCGAGGAGCGGTGCGCGGGAGACTTCACCCTGGCCGACCGGATGCGCACCGAGGTCCTGCAGGCCATCGGCGGCAGCGTGGCTGGACTCAGACCCGGATCGCCGGAGGCTGCGCGGGTGAAGGAGGTACTGATCTCCCAGGGCGTCTGGTCCCAGTACCTCGAAGTGGGTATCGGCCCGGATCCGGAGGTCTTCACCAAGGCGCCGGTGCTCTCCGCCGTCGGGCCGGGTGAACGGATCGGCATACCCGCCTTCTCCGCCTGGAACAACCCCGAGCCCGAACTGGTCCTGGTGGTGGACAGTGGCGGCCGGATCCGCGGCTGCGCTTTGGGCAACGACGTCAACCTGCGCGACGTCGAAGGCCGCAGCGCGCTGCTCCTGGGCATGGCCAAGGACAACAACGGTTCTGCCGCAGTGGGGCCTTTTGTCCGGCTGTTCACCGACAGCTACACCCTGGACGACGCCCGCTCCGAGTCGATCCACCTGACCGTGCGCGGACGGGACGGCTACATCCTGGCCGGCACCAACAGCGTGGACCGGCTCAGCAGGCCCTTCGAGGAGCTCGTCCGCGCCGCCTACGGGCCGCATCACCAGTATCCGGACGGCTTCGTCCTGTTTACGGGGACACTCTTCGCACCCAACGAGGACCGCGATGCACCAGGTATGGGCTTCACTCACAAGCCCGGAGACGTCGTCGGGATCAGCAGCGCGCGCCTCGGTACACTGACCAATATGGTGGCACCGGCCGAGGACCTTCTGCCGTGGACGTTCGGGATCAATGATCTGTTGACTTACGTACTGACCCAGGCCGGGATGCGGCACATGCCCGAGAGGACACCGTGAGCGTCGGGGAACTGGAGACCAGGAACCGGTCGATATCGGATGTCTATGGGGCCCTTCGCGCCAAGATTCTGGACCTGCAGCTTCCCCCCGACGGGAAGATCAACATCGATGCCCTGGCCCGTGAGTTCGGGGTCTCGCAAACTCCGATCCGTGAGGCTCTGAGCCAACTCGAGGGCGACAATCTGATTGTGAAGACGCCCGGTAAGGGCTACCGGACCACCCCCCTGCTCGGCACGGCGGAGTTACGGGAACTCTTCGAGTTCCGATTGCTGGTCGAGCCGTGGGCGGCGCGGGAATCGGCGGTCAATCGGCTCAGCAACCCGGGGCGCACCCTGCAGTCCTCGCTGGATGACTTCGAGGACGGCAGCAGGGCCGACGACGACGTCCGCCACCGACTCGTGACACACGACACGCAGTTCCACGATCACATCCTGACGGCCAGCAACAATGCCTTTGCCCTGCACGCCTTCCGCGCCACGCACTGCCATTTGCATCTGTTCCGGCTGCACCCGGCCGATTACCGCGGTACCCAGACGGTCGAGGAGCACCGCAGCATCGTCACCGCGATCCAGGCGTGCGATCCCGATGCTGCCGAGGCAGCGATGCATCAGCACCTGATCGGTGCATACCACCGCTTCAACGAAGCCTTCGCGCAGGACGGCGGCTCGGATCTTCGGCTTCCGCCGCCGGCCACCTTGCGCTGACACCACGACTTTTTCCGACGTTCGAGGAGTACCTGATGATGAAGAGCTTTGCGGGCGTGCGCGCCCTGGTGACAGGTGGAGCCTCCGGGATCGGGGCCGCAGTGACGGCCGGGCTCCTGGGCCGCGGGGCACAGGTCGCGGTGCTGGACCTGCGCGTCGAGGACCTGCCCGACGGCGTCGTCGGGTACCGATGCGATGTCGCGGACCGCGGCTCGGTGGACGAGGCCGTGGATGCTGCGGCGCAGGCGCTGGGTGGGATCGACGTCGTCGTTAACAATGCCGGCCTCGGTGCTGCTGGGACGGTGGCGGACAACGACGACGAGGAATGGCTGCGCGTGCTGAGCATCAATGTGGTGGGCATCGCCCGGGTCTCCGCAGCAGCCCTGCCCCATCTGCGCGCATCGACAAAGGCCGCGATCGTCAACACGGCATCCGTCGCGGCTACCCACGGCCTGCCGCAGCGGGTTTTGTATTCGGCGAGCAAGGGTGCTGTGGCGGCGCTGACCCGCGCCATGGCCGCCGATCACCTCCGCGAGGGCATCCGCGTGAACTGCGTGAACCCCGGTACCGCCGACACCCCGTGGGTGGCGCGGCTCCTGGAGGCCGCTGCGGATCCGGCCGCGGAGCGTGTGGCCCTGGAAGCACGGCAGCCCCACGGCCGGCTCGTATCCGCCGACGAGGTCGCGGCATCGATATTGTTCCTCGCCGATCCGGCCAACGGGTCAACCTCGGGGGTGTCCCTCGCGGTGGACGGCGGCATGCACAGCTTGCTGCTCCGCCCGGAACTGTGAGAAACCGATTTCCCTCTTCGATACGACAAGGAGCTTTTGATGGAACTGATGCGACTCGGGGAACCCGGCCGGGAGATCCCCGTGGTCCGTGACGGCGGGACCACCTACGATCTGCGCGGACTCACCGCGGACATCGACGGCGCCTTCCTGGCTGCGGAAGGTATCGGGCAGGTGCGCTCAGCTTTGGCCGCGGGCACGTTACCCGAGGTCGAGGATGCGGGCACGCTGCGTGTGGGTCCCCCGCTGTCCGGGATCGGCGCCGTGGTGTGTGTAGGCCAGAACTATGCGGCTCATGCCGCCGAGACCGGGGACACCCCGCCTGCGGCACCGATCATCTTCTTCAAGCACCCCAACACGGTGGTGGGACCCGACGACGACGTCGTCCTGCCGCCCGGAGCCGAAAAGGTGGACTGGGAGGTGGAACTGGCCGTGGTGATCGGTACGCGCGCTTCCTACCTGAGTAGCCACGAGGAGGCCCTGGCGTGTATTGCCGGCTTCACCGTCAGTAACGATGTCTCCGAGCGGGACTACCAGCTGAAACACTCCGGGGGCCAGTGGTCCAAGGGGAAGTGTGCGCCGACTTTCAACCCGCTGGGTCCGGCCCTGGTTCCCACTGACGAGATTGCCGATCCGCAGGCGCTGCGGCTCTACTCGGCGGTCAACGGTGAACCACGCCAGGATTCGACGACGGCGGACATGGTCTTCGATGTCGCTGAGCTCATCCGCGACCTGTCGCAGTACATGGCCCTCGACCCCGGGGACGTGGTCAACACGGGAACACCGCAGGGCGTAGCGCTGTCCGGCCGATTCCCCTACCTGACAGCCGGTGACACCATGACCATTGGGATTGCCGGGCTGGGCGAACAGCACCAGCAGGTGGTGGCCCACCGTAATTAGGGCTCACACGAAGGTCGAGAGGTGGGCGATGATTGCCGTTATGCCTACTTCGAAGCTTAGATCCGACCGAGGTGCTGCCAGCGCGGCACCAGAGAATGCGCCAGCGAAGTGCCGTTTGCGCGTCGGCGTCGGCGTCGGCGATCCAGGTCGCTTCCGGTGATGCCGGCTCGACGGCGGGTCCCATGGTGCATTTCGACCCTGCCCGGTCCCGGCGCGCGCCTTCGAGAACAACGTATACATCGCTTATGCGAACCACACAGCGCCTAGCTTCTTGCGACTCAACAGTATTAACAGCACTGATGGACGTTCCCCGCCCTCGCCGGAGTCGGTGAGGAAGTTCTCCTCGCCGATCCCGATCAGCGGGAGGGTGCTCGCGCAAGCTCAACATCTACCTGAGCTGACAATGACCGGAGATATTCGGCTGAGTCGGTGACGGCGGCCAGTGAGGCTCCGGTCGGCCGTCGATCGACTCCCGTCAGCTGACCGGGCCTTCCGACCTCATGCTGTCCACCGCGTCCACGAGGCGTCGCAGGGCTTCCGTGGAGAGATCTGTGAGCGGCATATTCGGACGGCGCTTCCACCCCGACTCCTTCAGGGTCTCCGCCGCCGTCCTGAACTCGTTGATCTCCCCCAGAGCGCTCAGGAAGCCGTCGAATCGCCTGACATTCGCCGGGGTGGCCGCCACTTTCGGCACGTGGGTGAAACTCAGCTCGAGCGTGGTCGACGACGTCGTGTAGTGATACACGTACAGGTGCCCCACCTCGCCTGTGCTGTCCAACGACACCTGAAAGAATCCAGCAGGGATCCGCTTCGCCCGGCGCATCGATCCGACGAACGTGCGGTCGTATGGTTTTGTGAGACAGCTTGATTGGAGCGCTCGTTTCAGATGACCGTCAGGGATAAGAAGAACTACGATCCATCGTTCCGTGAGGAGTCCGTGCAGTTGGTCGTGACCTCGGGCCGCCCGGTGAAGCAGGTCGCTGCCGATATCGGGGTGAAGCCGAGCACGCTGGGTAATTGGGTCCGCCAGTATCGTGAGGCGAACCCCGGGACAACCGGTGCCGCTGATGCTCGTGGCCCGGTGGCGTGGGAGGAGCACCAGCGGGCGCTGACGGAGAACGCGAAGCTCAAGGCCGAGGTCGAGTTCCTGGGAAAAGTCAGCGCCTTCTTTGCAGCGAAGCAACGGTAGAGGATTTCTACGCGTTCATCGAAGCAGAGAAGGCCACCTACCCGATCGCTTGGCTGTGCCGGGTCCTGAAGGTCTCCAGGGTCTCGTTCTACCGGTGGCGGAACCCTGCCGGTCCTTCACCCAGGATGGTGCGCCACGCCCAGCTCACGAATGCCGTCACCGAACTCTACGAGAAGGAGAAGGGACGTGCCGGCCGGGATCAGCTGACGCTGATGCTCAACAGCGCCGGTACCAAAATCTCCGCCCCTACCGTCGGGTCCATCATGCGCGTCAAGGGGTTGCGTGCGGTACGTACGCGGGCCTGGAAGACCACCACGGTGCAGGACCCGCAGGCCAGGACCGCGCATATCCAGAACCACATGCTCGACGATGACGGGGTCCGGGACTTCACCTCGCAGGCACCGGGTACCCGGCTCGTCGGGGATATCACCTACCTGCGCACCGGGGAAGGATGGCTGTTCCTGGCCACGGTGATCGATCTGTGCACGGGCATGGTGATCGGCTGGTCGATGGCCGACCACATGCGCGCGAGCCTGTGCACCGCAGCCCTGACCATGG
The DNA here is from genome assembly GCF_004803505.1 of Arthrobacter echini. Lineage (GTDB taxonomy): Bacteria > Actinomycetota > Actinomycetes > Actinomycetales > Micrococcaceae > Arthrobacter_D > Arthrobacter_D echini. The sequence goes on along the minus strand of NZ_SSWH01000005.1, from coordinate 168,079 downwards.
CCCGGGACCACAACCATCTCACCGACCCGGGCACTGTCTTTCATTCCGACCGAGGGAGCCAAGGTGGATTCAATTGGTCGTCGCAACACCTTGATCAGGGAGGTGCGCGGTGGGACGTGGAACGAAGCAGGGTGTTGAGGAGTCGGTGGGGGCGCGGCGGCAGTGGCGTGCGGATCGGGCATTGCGGCCTGCGATGCGTTCCCCGGGCCGGCCGGAGCCCTCTCGTGCGGTGCAGCGGGAGTTCTGGCGGCGGATCGCCTCAGGGGTGACGACGGCAGAGGCTGCGGAGGTTATCGGGGTGTCATGGCCGGTGGGGTCTCGTTGGTTCCGTCACGCTGGTGGTATGCCGCCGATCAGTCTGGATGAGCCCTCGGGTCGTTATCTGTCGTTCGCTGAGCGGGAGGAGATCGCGGTGCTGCGCGCTCAGGATGTTGGCGTGCGGGAGATCGCGCGCAGGATCGGACGCGACCCGGGAACGATCTCGCGCGAGTTGCGCCGCAACGCGGCGACCAGGGGCGGGAAACCGGTTTACCGGGCTCTGGTGGCGCAGTGGAAGGCGCAGCAGGCCGCGAAGCGACCCAAGACCGCGAAGCTCGTGGGCAACGAGAGGTTGCGTGAGTACGTGCAGGAACGACTTGCCGGGAGCCTACGCCGCACGGACGGTTCGATCATCGCGGGTCCGGCGACGCCTAGGTGGAAGGGGTTGAACAAACCGCATCGGGCTGACAGGCGGTGGTCGATAGCGTGGAGCCCGGAGCAGATCTCGCACCGGCTCCGCGTTGATTTCCCGGAAGATGAGTCCATGCGCATCAGTCACGAGGCGATCTACCAGTGCCTGTTCATCGAAGGCCGCGGGGCGCTCAAGCGGGAGCTGGTCACGTGCTTGCGTACCGGGCGTGCGCTACGGGAGCCTCGTGCCCGGTCGCGGAGCAAGCCGCAGGGTCATGTCAGCGCCGATGTCGTCCTCAGCGAACGGCCCGCCGAGGCCGCGGACCGTGCTGTCCCTGGGCACTGGGAGGGTGATCTGATCATCGGGACCGGGCGATCGGCTATCGGTACGCTCATCGAGCGCAGCAGCCGCTCCACGCTCCTGGTGCACCTACCCCGGCTGGAGGGCTGGGGCGAGAAACCACCCGTGAAGAACGGCTCATCGCTCGGCGGGTACGGTGCCACCGCCATGAACGCCGCGCTCACGATGTCGATGACCAAACTGCCCGAACAGCTCCGCAAGACCCTCACCTGGGACCGCGGGAAGGAACTATCCGCGCACGCCCAGTTCACCCTCGACACCGGCACGAGAGTGTTTTTCGCGGACCCTCACTCGCCGTGGCAGCGACCGACGAATGAGAACACCAATGGGCTGCTCCGGCAGTACTTCCCGAAGGGCACGGACCTCGCGCGGTGGAGCGCGGAAGACCTCGAAGCCGTCGCTCTCGCCCTGAACAACCGGCCTCGTAAAGTGCTTGGCTGGAAGACCCCGGCCGAGGTATTCAGTGAGCAGTTACAGTTACTCCAACAACCCGGTGTTGCAACGACCAGTTGAACCTGCCCAATACACCTCCGATGAGTTCCAGAGATGGTGCTCAGGCAACGGCATCACCCAGTCGATGGGAGCCGTCGGGGTGTGCTGGGACAACGCCGTGGCCGAGAACTTCTTCTCGCACCTGAAGACCGAGTTCTACCACCACGAACGCTTCACCAACCGCGCCGATGCCAGGACCGCCGTCATGGACTACATCGAGTCCTGGTACAACCGTCGCAGGCCCAACCGCCGGGCCGGCGGCGTCCCACCAGCAACAGCTCTTACCGCCCACCAGACCCGCAGCCAGGAACCCCTGGCCGCATAAAAGAAACACTACGAAACTGTCTCAAGAACTTGACGACCGCACATGCGGCGTCGAGCCTCCTCGAGCAGGAGATCGAACCTCGAGAGATTCTCTGCGTCATTGCTCTTGATCCAGTCCCGGCACTCGCTCTCGGTCCAGCGACCCTCAGCACGCTCCGCTGCTGCCGCCTTCGCCGCGGCAAGTTCCTCTCCGTACGTCGTCGGGAGGAGCATCTCGGTGTGCGCGGGCGCTTGTACGCGACGGCGATGACCGACGTCGTCGGTCCCGACGTCGCATTGAGATACTCCAGGATGCGCCGCAGATCGTCGTTGATCGCATCGACGGCCAAGACGATTTTGAAGCGTCCGGCCGCCAAGTTCGCCGCCACCGCGCTGGAGAAGTCAGGATTGGCCGAGGCGAACAGACTCCGCCAGCGTCCGGCCCGTTCGAGCCAGCCATCGCTGTTCGAACTCCCTCAGGGACATCTGCCAGAACGCCGACGCGTAGTCGAACATCTGCCCGACGATCTCGCGCCGCACCTGGCGGTTGGAGGCGAGCTTGCACTCGACCAGGGTCAGCCCACCCTCCTGATCGACGACGATCAGGTCGGCCGGTCCGGCACCCGACTGCATTTCCCTGCACGCCACGGCCTGGTCCCCCACGCCGGGGATGAGTCGGGGATGGTCCGCCAGGATCTGTTGCAGCTCCGCCTCCCGCCCGTAGCCGACCTCGTCCGGTTCGGCCCAGTCACCGCCCAGTGGCCGCGTCAGGATGGAAGCCACTGCTACAGCTCGACGGCGACGTCATCGTCGTCGTCGGCGGGTTCCAGACCGAGCTCGATGCCGTGCATCCACAGCACGATATCCATCACCCGCAGGGTCGAGATGTGCTCCGGTGCTTCTGCTGCCTGCCGGATGGCCTCAAGCCGCTCCGGAAGGCCCGTGTCCTTCAACGCCGCGTGCCAGGTGGTCCACTGCGCAGCAGAGTTCTTCAGACCCATCAGCGGGCGGACGACGGAGTCGTAGATGGGGATGAGCCGAGGGCGCTTGCGTGCCATGAGCTTGCTCGCCTTGGTGGGTCCAATGTCCCACTTCCCGTACTTCTTTCCCCGGATCAAGTCCCACAGCTCGTTAGCGGGGCTATTCGGCGCCTCGAACTCATCGACGTCCGTCGTCCACAGATCGACGTCGACGGGTAGCTGCTCAAGCAAGCCCGTGATCTCCTCGGCATGGGTCTCGAGCAGCCCGATGGCCGCCCGTCCCTTGATATCAACGGAGAGGAAGGACACCGCCACGAGATCGTCGGCCGTGATGCGATCAGCGACGTCGAGGTGATCTCCTCCTCCTGCCCAGCCATCGAAGCGGGTGCCGGTGCGAGGAACGGTGTGCCCGCCGATGGGCGTGTAGTAGCGCCGGACCAGTCCGGCCGCCTCGGCGACGTGATCGGCATCGAGTATCTCGTGGTACGTCACGGTGCGCTCGTTTCTACCAGAGCCCGGGTGGTCCAGGCGCAAAGTTGTTCGGTCGAACCACCGACGGTACCGCTATGCAGTGCCACCGGTGGCGACCTCCGAACGTCTGCCCGCGTGTCGGACGAGGAGGACAAAACGTGTGCTGTTGTCGGGGTCATGGAATTGAGCAGTGACGATGGACCGCGGCCGCCTACACGACGCCTCGGTTTCCTCGCGCAGAGAAGCTCCCGAAATTGCGGTAGCGCCCGGCCTCAGCTGTCCGACGATGCACGAAGGAGACCGGCGTCGTCGGTGTGGAGCCGTCCGGCGTGCTCCGCGTACCGCACCGCGTCGTCCAGACGCTCGCCGATCCCAGCAGTCATCCGCTTGCCCCCGAACACGCGGAGGGCTCGGCGCTTAAGTTCCTCCGGCTCGATACCGTGGGCGTCCCGGCTCACAGCTACCATGGCGTTTGCGATCTCCACGGTGCTGATGTGTTCGATCTTCCGATCGATCTCCGGTCCATTCTCGCGATACCCACGCCACCTGTCCGAGTAGAACCCGATGGGCCACACGAAGCCATCGTCGTCGATCCGGTACTTCTGCTGGTCGATCAGCCGGACGACCGCCTCGGCGCGTTGGCTGCTGACCTTGTTCAGCGAGAATTCAGCACATGCCAGCTTCGCGAGGCGACCGGTGTGGACCGGCCCTTCCGCATCGATGATCTGGCCGAGCGCGGCGACGACCAGCGCCCTTGACTGTACTGACGACGAGAGCGTGTTAAGCACGTCCACCCTTCCTAACACCCGCGGGATCCACGGCCGGTAGGCAGTGACATCAGGCGCCTGGGGGGCTGCAGTTTGTAGCGTCCGAACCGGCTCGAAGTCCTCACTATCGAGTGGCGGCTCCATCTCGGGAGCGGGCACCGGCACATCAGGTAGTTGCTCAGCGTGATCTTGGCGCGAGGAACCGCCCGATGAAGCCTCGTGGCCCTCACCAAAGGGATCGTCGTTCGCGCTCTCCGGCCCGGGCTCGGGGCGCTCCTCGCCCCGATGTTCTGCGGATGCCATCGCGGCGCGGAGTCGCTCGACCACCCCTGCGGAATCGGCCAACCATTCGGGAAGCCAGACGCGTTCCACTGCCGGCCATCTCAGCATTCTGGAGAGCACATCGGAAGGGAGACCGTCCCGGTCCCCCACGGTCGCACGAGCAGCCCATGCCGGAGAGTCCAGAAGCACCGCCATCAACGGCTTGTCAGGCTCCTCCGCGGTCGCGACGCTGAGATCAACCTTGAAGTCCGACAGGCCGACGTCCGTGGTGACAACGAACCCCAGCTCGCGCAAGGAACTTGCGACCTGCTCCCGATGGCGGTCGACCGCAGGCTTCCGGCGCCCGTCGAACGGCAACGCGGTGGGACCGTGCGCCGCGATCTCGAGGTAAGTCCGGAGGTGCTTGACGCCGACCGACGAGGTGTCCTCCGCCCGCAGGTCGGTCGGGTCGAAGCTGGAGAACACGACCACCTGACGTCGAGCACGGGTCACAGCGACATTGAGCCTGCGCTCACCACCACTGCGGTTCAGCGGACCGAAGTTCAGTGGCAGATATCCGCGGTCATTCTTGCTGAAGCCCGTCGAGAACAGGATGGTGTCCCGCTCGTCGCCCTGGACGTTCTCGAGATTCTTCACGAACAGCCCATCGGGAACATCGAGCGCATCGACGATTCGAGGGTCCTCCGAGTCACGCAGAAGCGCCTCGATGTGGGCCCGCTGCTGCAGGTTAAAGGTGACCACCCCTACAGAGGGTGCCACGGACGGCGAATCGTTGAAGCGGCGCTTGATCTCCTCCACTACGGCGGCGGCCTCGACGGGGTTGGTGCGGAGGAGTTTGCCGGCCCCGGACCGGTGGAAATGCCCGTCCACGCGGACGAAGTTGATGCCGAAGCCTCCGGGGCCGGCGCTCGCCGGGCCATGGACCGGCGCGGGAAAGGACGACAGCTTGTTGTCGTAGTACTGCTGGTTGCTGAATGCGATGAGCGATTCGTCCTGACTTCGGTAGTGCCAGGACAACCACTGCCGAGGGACTCGTGCCAGCACACATTCGGACAGGATCGATTCCTCGTCCTCCACTGTCTCGTTGACCAGCTCGGTCTCCTCGTCGCGGTCCGTCGTGGTCTCCGCGAAGGACGTCGGTGGCATCTGCTTGCTGTCGCCCACGACGACGACGGCCCGGCCACGACCCATGGCACCCACGGCGTCCGCGACGCGGATCTGCGACGCCTCGTCGAAGACCACCAGATCGAAGAGCTCCGACGTCGCGGGGAAGAACCGTGCCACCGAGTCAGGACTGACGAGCACGCAGGGCATAATCCGCGTGATGAGGTCACCGTGGGTCTCCAGCAACGCACGGACGCGCAGTCCGCCGGTCTTGTAGTTCAACTGGCGTTGCAGCAGACCCATGCGGCCTGCACTGGAATCCGCTCCGAAGGTGCGCGCTTTCAGCACGTCATCGGGCAACGCCGTCCTCAATTCCTGCCGCACCTGAGCCGACCGGGTTGTGAAGCGGTTGATCATCCGCTCGTGAGTACGGGGCTCGAAGCTGCTCAAACCCGTTGCCGCGCCCCGTTCACGTTGCGATGCTTCGGCGAGTCCACGCTCGAAGGCGCGAGCGGCGTCATCGGCATCCAGGTGTCCGAGCCTCAACTCCTCCCATGCTTGAAGGAGACCTTCTACGCGCAACGGTTCCAGCGCTCGCAGGAAGACGAGCCAGCGGCGGAGAGACGGCGACTCTGAGCCCTCGGTACCTCGATTCTGCGCGGTCTGCTCCCATCGAATGAGGAACGGCAGGCCGTTCAGCCACCTTGCTAGACCGGGCTCGTCCAACCCTGCCGCTGACACCAGATCGCGGACCGCACGGGACAGTGAGCCGACGACGTCGACCGTCGGCTGGTCCACGGCAGACCCCCGACGGAAGAAGGCCCGCATGGTTTGGACGAAGTCCTCCTCAGCGTGGGCAGGAGGAGCCTTGACCAATTGTGATGCCCACTCGAGCCACTGCACATTGCGTGCGAGGTATTGCTGTCCCTCAACGGTGAAGGGACTCCAGGAGGGCGGCAGTTCGATTCCGGGGATGGTGTTTGCACCTGACGCCAGTCCCCGGACAGCGCCCTGAACTGCCATCAGCGCACCGGTCAGCTCGGGCAGCGTGCTGGGCTTGACCTCCACGCCGGGCCGGATGTGGGGCGCGATCTTCTCGCGTACCTCGACGAGCCGTTTCTTCCGCCCGAAGACGCTCGACGCGGCCGCCGCGACCGCTTCGGCGTGGATGTCGGCGATCGGCAGGTCGAGGACCTCGGGTACCACCCTGTCCAGGCCAGGGTGTGACGCCGCGAGGAACACACCCAGGTAGGCCTGGAGATCCTTGGTGGCCGTGGCCCATCGTTCCGTCCCCGCTTCATCGAGCACGTCGAGGTCCACCGTCCGAGCAGGCAGCAGGGACGCGAATTTTTCGAAGTCACCCGCGTCTCGGGCAGCCCGGAGCACCGCAAGGAGCGGGCCGGACACGGGCAACCTGTCCACTGCCGCTTGTAACCGCCGGGCAGCGTCGAGCAGTGCTGCTCCCTCGTCCTCGTTCAGCGGGGAGTCGAGGAAGCCCCAGGGATGATCCTCGCTCGGGTGGGCCGGTTCTGAAGCGTCGGGTAGTTCCGCCAGGACGGTTCGGAGTTGCTGCAATGTGCCGAGGGACACTGTCTCCACGAAGACTTCGGGAACAGGAAGGGCATGGATCTCATCGCCGATGGTGAGCTCCTGCGTCCGGGCGGAGTACAGCGAGAGCTCAGCACCGTTCTCCTCATGCAGCCGCGCCGCATAGCGCACCAGACCCCGACGCGCATTGTTGAGCTCGCCGAGCGCCGCATCAAGACCCTGGCGGTCCGGGTGCGCTGTATGGTCCAGGGCCTGCCGGATCTGACGGCGCACGGCTGCGGGCTTACTTCCCTTGTCGTGCAGGTCGAGCGAGAAGACCCCCATGCCGACCTCGTCAAGGCGTTTCTGAACGACGTCGAGAGCTGCCCGCTTCTCGGCGACGAACAGGACGCGCTTGCCGTCGGCAATCGCGCGGGTGAGCAGATTCGTGATCGTCTGTGATTTTCCGGTTCCGGGAGGGCCTTCCAGCACGAAGGTCTTCCCGGCGACGGCCTCGGCGATAGCCTGCAATTGGGACGAGTCCGCCGGAATCGGCACCTTGGTGGCGAGGAGGTCGAGATCGTCGGCGGAGGCGGTGTGCACCGGATCGGTGAACGATTCCGTCGGTGAGTGGATCAGGTGATGCACCAGCGGGTTCTTACCCAGTTCCCCCCACTGCTCGTCGAGATCCTTCCACAATCTGAACTTGGCGAACTGGAGGATGGACAGGTCCACCGTCGGCTCGACGCGGAACGGTAGACCCTTCTCCGCGACGGCTATCCGCACCGCTTCGAACGCCTTGTGCAAGTCGATGCCGGCATCGTCCTCCACTGGTTCGGCGAGTCCGGGGATCTCCAGACCCAGCGCGAGCCGGAGCTTCTCGAGGAGGCAGTAGTTGGGGGTGGAAGTGCCGGCGTCGTCGAGACTGATCTGGTATGGGCCCTGCTTGGAGGTGGGGCGGAGCCGGACCGGCACAAGGACCAGTGGCGACCTCAGATCGCGTCCATCGAGAGTCCAGGCGAGCGAACCCAGTGCCAGGTAGAGGTTGTTGGCACCCGTTTCCTCGATCAGTGTCTTCGCCTTGTACGCGAGGTTGCGCATGCGGGTCTGATAAGCGCCTCGGGTGACGTCAGCGAATACCGCCTGATCGCTCACGAGCACATCGGCAAGTTCGTCCTGGGGCAGGTCCCGCCCGAAGCGGACTCCGCGCTCGGCCTGCATTGCCGAGACGTCGTCGGAGGGCATCAACACGATGTCCTTGCCGCGGTTGATCATGTCCTCGAACTCGCCCACCTGCGCGTCAGGCACGGCGAGTGGGAATCGAGCTGTTGGGGTGAAGTTGATGAGGCGGTTCCGCAGACTCAGGTCGAGGAGCGTGTTCTTCCACTGTGTGACTCGGCTGGGCGGTTCGGGCCGTTGCGTACGCCGACGATCCGTCTGCTCCTGCGCAGGCACTACGACACGCTTCTCCCGGCGGGGTGGCGTGTACTCGATGACTGCGACAGTTCCGGAATCGTCGGTGAACCGGACTGGGATCGGGCGGATGCCGGAGTGCCTGGCCGCGTAGAGATCCACCACCCCCTCCACCTCGTCCAGATCGCCGGTCAGCCACCGCGAGTAGGGCCGATCGTGCAGCTCCTGCATGCTGTGTTGTTTTCCGTCGGTCAGCAGCGTGGTCTCGATGAGCCGGATCCGGTCGAGGTCGATCGCGTTGACCAGCGACGCGGGATCCTCGACGGCCGGCGTCTTGAAGTTGGCCTCGTCCCTCCAGTAGCCGAGGAAGATGTGCCCCTGCACGAGCCAGAGATTTGCTTGGAGTCCTGCGAACTCCATCGCTGCGGCCAGCACGACGACGGTATCGAGGCAGGTGCCGAAGCGGTCGTTGAGGACCTCGTCGGCGGTGCGGACACGCTGTGCATTCTGGCCCCATGATGCGGGTGGCTCGCTGTAACGAATATTGCGATTCCGCAGAGCGTGCGCGAGCGCTTCCGCGATCCGGTCAGCGCGCTCTGGCCCGGCCTGGTACCCCTCCAGCGAACCGCTGCCCGTCGCCGCAACCAGAAGGTCCGAGGCCTCCGAGCAGAGCGTCGTGATAGCCGGGTGATTCGGTTGAACGAAGGCGGCGAGGGATTCCAGAGTGAGCAGGCCGGAGTGGTGGCGCCAGTGATGCGCTGCCAGCAGTTCGATCGGCGCAGTGTGGTGGGCCAGGAGTTGACCGTCGGCTTCGAGGTCGGCTCGAATGATCCCCTGCTGTCGATCCTGGAGTTGCAGCAGCACAGCGGGATCGGCACGCACCTCGGGTTCGGCGATCATCACCGTCTTGTGCGGTGGCATGTCGAGGTAATGCTCTGACGGCTGCGTCACGAGACCCGATTCGCCAGTGACGCTCAGCTTCAGGACCGCTCCCCTGATTTCAGGCCCGGCGTTGGTGATCGTGAGTCTGCTGATGATGCGCTGACCGTTGTAGGCCATCGCATAGCTCAGCTCGGGGGCGGAGTCGAACGTGAGCGCGAGGGGCGTTACCTCTCGCGGGCGCTCGGTCATCGACGGTGAATCATCGACAGCGGACGGCGTGATGTCGTGATCGTCGCTTTCGTCCGGTTCCTGCGCACGGTCCGGATCCTGCTCCGGCACCCGCTTCTTGAAATCGGCCAGGAGGGACTGGGCCTGATCCACCTCGGCGTCCAGCGCGCGGAGGAGCCGGTGGGAGGTATCGAGATACCGCAGCACGTCGTCGTCGGTGAACGATTCGTTGTGGGCCCACAGATTGCGCACCTGGCGCATCTCGCTCGCATAGGCGCGACCTTCCGGCGACAGATTGAAGGGGTAGCCCAGCTCACCGAGACGCTCGGTGAGCATCCGCAGTTGGACCTGCGGATCGGTGGCCTTGAGCTGCTTGGGCTCCCGGTGCTGAAGTTCGTCCTTGTGCTCCAGGATCCGCGGCCACTCCAAGCCTGGGACCACCTGCTCGATCGTCGTACGTATGACCGGCTCGAGCCCTTCGGCCATGATGTCCAGAGCACGCCCGATGAACTCGCGATTCGATAGCCCCATGATGTCCCCTATGTCCCCTGCGGTGGCGTTCGCCGCATCGCTGGGGACAGCGTAGTACGAAGGTGCGACAGATCACGCCGAGGCAACAGAGACACGGCCGCTGACGTCACTTGTGCCGCCGATTTTGGTTGACTTCGATATCGACTTCACCGAGGTGGACCAAGGGATGCCACTGCGAGCACGGGTTCGAAACGCCGAAGCCCTCGGCCGCATGCTTCAGCAGGGGCGCATGCTCCAGGGGCTGAGCCAGCGACAGTTGGCCGAACAGCTCGGCATCGGCCCGAAGTGGGTTGGGAGATGGAACAGGGCAAGCCCGGACTGCTCATTGAACGGCTCTTCGAGATGCTGCGCGCCACCGGCGTGCGTCTCTACGCAGAGGTCGACGAGCCGGAGGAGAAAACCAGTCCGACGGAGTGCTCGGGTGATGACTGACCTCCGCGTCGAGCTCTCGGCGAACCGCTCCCGTGCCTCACGTCGTCGCAACTTCTTCACAGAGCTACTCCCGAGGGTCGCATCCTCTCGAATCTCGCCGCACGGGTGGCAACCCGGGTGCTAAGAATCAACATGACACTGGGCTATTTGGTGCGATCACGGTGGTCGGTGCGAATAACCGATCCGACCCAGCGGGCGCAGCGCACCCAGGGACGCCAGCCCGCCGTCGTCGGCACCCAGGGGTGCGCTGCGCATAGCCTCAAGCCGCGCGCAGCACTTCCACCTCGCATCGAGTCCCTGGCGCACGCGATAACTGCGCGTCCGCGGTCGGCAGGAGAACCTCCAGCTTCTCGGCGAGCGCCACGTAGGACGCGTCGTACGTGGTCAGGTTCTGCCGAAGCTCCCAGCACCGTGCCAGAAGTGGCAGGTGAGGTGCGCGACGGAGAGGAAGATCGCCGAGGTGGGCGCGAGCCTACTCTGCACGGTCGACGGACAGCAGCCCTCCCAGCACCAGTCGCCGCATGACTGGCAGCACCTCGAGATCCACGCCCGGTGTCCGGTGCCGAATCGCGGGGCTTTGACCGCTCCGACACCGTGTCGCGGCACGACACGCCGTTCCTCGGAGGCATCCGCCCGGCAAAGACCCCGGATTTCACCCAGTCGGAACCGCCCAGCCGAAGACCCGGGCCCCAGCACCCGCAGACAACAGAGGACGGCCGCCCGATCCAGGCGACCGCCCTCCACGTGCGGGCTCAGCGGTCAGCCGACCCAGCTGCTCAGCCCGAGACTCAGCTCACGAAGCTCGCGCGGCGCGTCTCGGCGTCCACACGGTTTGCCTCCACGTAGCCGCGCTTCGGGAAGCCGACGGACTCGGGCAGACCCGGAAGCTCCTCACCGCGAAGGGTGGCCTGCGCGGTCTCCCGCATGCACAGGACGCTCACGAGGCCGATCGCGCCGGCGATGGCCATGTACCACCCGGGTACCAGCTGGTTCCCGGTGGTCTCGATCAGCTGGTTGGCCACGGTCTGCGACGGCCCGGCGAAGAATGCGGTGGAGAAGTTGTAGCCGATCGCGAAGCCCGTGTACCGCACCGCCGTGGGGAACAGTGCCGGAAGCGTCGAGGACACCGACGACACCAGGATCACCAGCAGCAGCCCGAGTGCCGCCAGGCCGATGAACCGCAGGATCAGGCTCGACGTGCCCAGCAGCATGATCGCGGGCACTGACAGCAGCGTGTACCCGGCGGCGGCCACGAGCAGCAGCGGCTTGCGTCCCACGCGATCGGACAGCTTGCCCGCGAACGGTATGGCCACGAGCATCAGCGCCATGATGGCCACGAGCATCCAGTTGCCCTGCGCCGTGCTGTGGCCGAGCTGGCTGCTCATGTAGGTGGGCATGTACCCGAGGATCAGGTAGAACGCCACGTTGAGCAGCACCACGAAGCCGGCCAGGACCAAGATCTGGCGCCAGTTCTTCCTCAGCACGTTCAGGATCGGCGACTTGGCGGTCTCCCGGTGCTGCGAGGCCTCTGAGAAGACCGGGGCCTCGACCAGCCGGGTCCTGATCCACAGTGCTGTGAGGCCGAGCGGGATGGTCAGCAGGAACGGCAGACGCCACCAGCCGTCCTCCATGCCCTGGTCCCCCACGATGGTGATCAGCGACGTGCAGACCACGGCCGCCAGGATGAAGCCCACCGTGGTGCCGAACTCCAGGAAGGACCCGAAGAATCCGCGGCGCCGGTCGGGAGCGCACTCGGCCATGTACACGGCAGCACCCCCGTACTCGCCACCCGCGGAGAAGCCCTGCACCAGCCGGCAGAGCAGCAGCAGCGCCGGGGCGAGCAGGCCCACCGTGTCCAGCGTCGGCAGCAGGCCGATGGCGCCGGTGGCCACGGTCATCATCGTCACGGTGAGCACCATGACCTTCTGCCGCCCCACCCTGTCGCCGAGCGGTCCGAGGATGAGGCCGCCCAACGGCCTTACCAGGAAGGACAGCGCGAGGGTGGCGAGGGTGAGCGTGACGCCGAGGCCGCCGTCGCCGTCGGCGGAGCCGAAGAAGTTGGTGGCCATGTAGATGGTGAGGTAGCCGTACACTCCGTAGTCGAACCACTCGACGGCGTTACCGAGGGCGGAACCCAGGATGGAACGGTGGAGTGACCGCTTGCCCTCCTCGGTGCCGGGCTCCTCGCCGGGCGCGGCAAGAAGTTCCGGATGAGTCTGATCCACGTGCTGGGGACTGGTCATCATTGGTTCGTCCTTCGGGTAGGTGGTTCTCGTCGGAAAGTGAGGTCCATCTCGGTGTCCGGCAGCACGGGCATCAGCTGCGCGGCATGGCCATGTACTTGGTCTCGAGGAATTCCTCGATTCCCACGCGACCGCCCTCACGTCCGAGCCCGGAGGCCTTGATTCCGCCGAAGGGCGCGGCAGGATTGGAGACGATGCCTGTATTGAGGCCCACCATGCCCACCTCGAGCGCGTCTCCGACCCGGAAGCCTCGGTCCACGTCCTGCGTGAAGAGGTAACCCACCAGGCCCCACGGGGTGTCGTTGGCCAGGCGGACAACGTCCTCCTCCGTGTCGAAGGGCACCACCGGTGCCACCGGGCCGAAGATCTCCTGGCTCATCAGGTCGGATCCCGGATCGACGCCGGAGAGCACGGTGGGGGTGTAGAAGTAGCCGGGGCGCTCAGGTCGGGAGCCGCCGCAGACCACGGTGGCGCCCCTGGACACGGCGTCGCCCACCAGCTCCTGCACCTTGGTGAGCGCCTTCTCCTCCACCAGGGGCCCGACGTCGGTACCGGGCTCGGCGCCGTCGCCCACCGACAGCCGGCTCAGGCGCGCGCCGAGCCGACGGGCGAATTCATCGGCGACCGGTCGCTGGACGAACAGTCGGTTGGCGGCGGTGCAGGCCTCACCCATGTTCCGCATCTTGGCGGCCACGGCGCCTTCCACAGCGCGGTCCAGGTCCGCGTCCTCGAACACGATGAACGGAGCGTTCCCACCCAGTTCCATTGAGGACCGCATCACGTGCTGGGCTGCCTGCTGCAGGAGCAGGACACCCACCGCGGTGGAGCCGGTGAAGCTGACCTTGCGGGCAATGCCGCTCGCCATCCAGGGCGTCACGACATCCGAGGCCTTGGTGGTGCAGACGACATTGAGCACGCCCCTGGGCAGGCCTGCCTCGACGAGGATGTCCACCAGCGCGAGGGACGACAGCGGGGTGAGGTTCGCGGGCTTGAACACCATGGTGCAGCCGGCAGCGATCGCGGGGCCGATCTTGCGGGTGCCCATCGCCAGCGGGAAGTTCCAGGGCGTGATCAGCACGCAGGGGCCCACGGGTTCCTTCGAGACGAGGATCCGGTTCCTGCCGTCACCCGTGCTGGTGAGGTCACCGCCGATCCGCACCGCCTCTTCGGAGAACCAGCGGAAGAACTCTGCCGCGTAGGCGACCTCGCCCCTGGCCTCCGCGAAGGGCTTGCCCATCTCGGTGGTCATGATCAGGGCCAGATCGTCCTGGCGGGCCATGATCAGGTCGTAGGCGCGGCGCAGGATCTCGCTGCGCTCCCGAGGGGCCGTCCTCGCCCACTCCTGCTGCACGCGGCCGGCGGTCTCGATGGCGCGCTGCGCATCGTCCGGACCGCCGTCGGCCACACTGGCGATGACCTCCTCGGTGGCGGGATTGACGACGTTGAACCGTTTGCCGGAAGCTGCTTCGGCCCATTCGCCGTCGATGAACAGGCCGGTGCTGACACGGGAGATCGCGTCGAGCGCCTGCTGTGAGGTCCCGGCGGTGCTGGTGGTCGGGGTTGTCATATCAGGAGTCCTTTGCGTGATGAGGCGTGGAATCGGGGCCGCGACCGGGCGGCCAGGTGTGCTGGTCGGGATCGGGTGCGCCACCCTTGCTGGTTCCCGGGTCGAGCAGCTGGGCGAGGTGATGGCCCTGACGCTCGCCGTCGAGCTGCTGGACCTGCATGGCGCAGGAGAAGCCGTCGGTCAGTACCACGGCGTCCCCACCGGTGCTGCGAAGAGCCGGAGCCAGGGCCTGCTCCGCGACGAGCATGCTCACCTCGTAGTGGTCCTTCTCGAAGCCGAAGTTCCCTGCCACGCCGCAGCAGCCGGTGGCGTCAACGACGTCGGTGATACCGACGGTGGTCAGTGCGGCTTTCTGCGTGCCGGCACCGAATACGGAGTATTCGTGGCAGTGCGTCTGCAGCACCACGCGGTCGGGCAGCGGCTTCGCCGGAGCGGGTGTCCAGCCGGCACGCCCGAGCTGGTCGATGTGCGCGGCGAAGCTGCACACCCTGGCCGCGACGCGCCGCGCCTGGTCGGTGTGGACCAGTTCGGGCAGGTCCTTCCGAAGCGCCGCCGCGCAGCTGGGTTCCACAACCACGATCGGACGGTCCGTGCCGTCGTCGAGCGCCTCGGCGGCATTGCCCAGCAGTCGCTTCGCGGTGTCCAGCTGGCCCGTGGAGATCCAGGTCAGGCCGCAGCACGCGTCCGCCGAGCATTCGGTGCGCTCCCCCGCATCCGTGAGGACACGGGCCGCAGCACCGGCCACCTCGGGGCGGAAGCCGCGCGTGAAGGTGTCCACGAACAGGACCACACCGTCCGTCGCGGGATCGACGGCGGAAGCCCGGCGTGCTTCGCCGTCGCGCCTCCTGCCTCCCCACTGCCGTCGCGGCATCACCACGCCGGCCGCGGCGACCTCCCCGCGCCATTCTGCGCCACCGGCGAACCGCGGCAGGGCACGCGCTGTGGTGAGGCCGCCGAGCAGGGCAGCCAGTTTCCCGAGCGGCGTGGCCAGCACGGCGTTGACGAGCGGTGCAACGCGGCCGGTGAGCTTGAGCCATCGCGGCAACCAGCCCAGGGAGAAGTGCGAGAGCGGCCGCAGCCGGCCCCGGTAGTAGTGGTCGAAGAACTCGGATTTGTAGCCGGCCATGTCCACACCCGTAGGGCAGTCGCTCGAGCAGGCCTTGCACGACAGGCAGAGGTCCAGGGCCTCCCGGACCTCCTCGGACTTCCAGCCCTCCTCCACGGTGCGGGCGCCGCGGACCATGTCCTGCAGGACGCGGGCACGGCCGCGGGTGGAATCCTTCTCGTCCCCCGTGGCCCGGTAACTGGGGCACATCACGCCGCCGGAGTCGGCGCGGCAGCGTCCCACGCCGATGCAGGCCTGGACGGCGTGGACCCACGGATCCGTGCCGCTGCCACCCTCGTCCGCGGAATCGTCCGTCTCGACGGCGGATCCTCCGCCGGAGTGCAGCGGCCGCAGATCGAAGCTGGTCCGCCATGCGCGCTGCGGCACACCGTCCAGGGCCAGGTTCGCGTCCAGCGGGTCAGGGTCCGTGAGAGAGCCCGGGTTGAGGACTCCGGCGGGATCCCACAGCCGGCGGTAGGCGCCGAAGGCCTCCAGCATGGAAGGCGAGTACATCAGGGGCAGCAGCTGGGAGCGGGCCCGCCCGTCCCCGTGTTCGCCGGAGAGCGAGCCGCCGTGCCGGACCACCAGCCGGGCCGCCGCGTCCGAGAATTGCCGGAAGACCTCGCGGCCCTCCTCTGTGCGCAGATCGTAGGTGATGCGGATGTGCATGCAGCCGGCCCCGAAGTGCCCGTACATGACGCCTCGAAGGCCGTAGCCGTCGAGGAGATCGCGCACGTCGGAGAGGTAATCGGCGAGGTTCTCCGGCGCGACGGCGGAGTCCTCCCAGCCGGGCCACGACTCGCCGCCGGTGGAGAGGCGGGACGACAGCCCGGCGCCGTCCTCGCGGACCCTCCAGAGGGAGGCGCGCTCGACCGCGTCGGGAACCGGTCGGCCCTCCACGAGGCGGCCGTTCTCCCGGAGCCGGGCCAGGAGGCGCCCGGCCTCGGCCTCCACGGCGGCGGGATCCTCACCGTCGAGATCCACGTACAGCCAGGCCCTGCCGTCCGGCAGACCGAGCACCGCGTCCTCACCACGGCGGAACCGCATGGTGTCCACGATCGCCTCGTCGATGCCCTCGACGGCTGCCGGGGAGAACTCCAGGATGGTTCCGATGTCCCGTGCGGCCTCCACCACGTCCGCGTAGCCGAGGCAGACCAGCAGTGCGCTGGCCGGCTTGGGCACGAGCTTCATGCGGGCACCGACCACGATCACGCAGGTGCCCTCCGAACCCACCAGGGCACGGGCCACGTCGAAGCCGTTCTCCGGCAGCAGGTTGGCAAGGTGGTACCCCGAGACCTGCCTCGGGATGCGTCCCAGCTCGGTCCGGAATCCTGCCAGGTTGCGGTGGGCGAGCTCCTTGAGGGAGGTGGTGAGGGTGGCAGCACGGGCTGCGGCGAAGCCGTCCTCCGGGTGCGTGGCACGCAGTCCGGTGGCCGTGGCGGTGAGGCGCGCGCCGTCGGCGGAGACGACGTCGAGCTCCACCACGTGGTCCGAGGTGCGGCCGTAGCGCACGGAGTGGTTGCCGCAGGCGTCGTTGCCCAGCGAACCGCCTACCGTGGCGCGGGTCCTGGACGACGGATCCGGGGCGAACGTGCAGCGGTTCCCGGTGGCGTGTTCCACCTCT
Source organism: Arthrobacter echini (assembly GCF_004803505.1). Taxonomy (GTDB): domain Bacteria; phylum Actinomycetota; class Actinomycetes; order Actinomycetales; family Micrococcaceae; genus Arthrobacter_D; species Arthrobacter_D echini. The sequence goes on along the minus strand of NZ_SSWH01000005.1, from coordinate 151,098 downwards.
CGGGACAGCACGGCGAGCACGACGCCGGGGTCCACGGACACCGTGCCTGCCGCTTCATCGACCCTGTGGATCCGGGTCAGGTGCCGTGAGAAGTCGAGCACCACGCCGGGACCGATCGCGTTGCCCGCCATGGACGTGCCACCGCCGCGGCTGATCAGCGGTGTCCCGGTTTCCCTGCATACCGTCAGCGTCGCCACCACGTCCTCCGTCGACCGCGGGAACACCACGGCGAGCGGCGGGACACGATAGTTGGAGGCATCGTAGGAGTACTCCGCCAGGCGCCGGGGCGAGCTGTCGGCGTCGATCCCGGCCGCAGCCAGCCGCTCGAGCACCACCTGCTGCGCCGGATCGGGCGCAGCGGCAGACACAGCGACGGAGGACGCGTCAGGCGGGGAGGATACGGACATCGTTCGACTCAGGCCGTGGAAGCAGCAGTCGCCGGGACACCGCCGACGACGGCGCCGACCGCCGCCTCGAAACGTTCCAGGCCCATGGAGATCTCCTCGGCGGTGACCACCAGGGCGGGTATCAGGCGGATCACGTTGCCGGCGGGCCCGCAGGTCAGGGTGAGCAGGCCCTGATCCACAGTGGCCTGCTGGACCGCCGCGGCCGTGGCGCCGTCGGGCGTGCCGTCCTCGCCGGTGAACTCGATGCCCTGCATGAGGCCGCGTCCGCGGACGTCGCCGATCACGGGGAAGCGCCCCTGGATCGCCTCCAGGCCACCCTGTAATTGCTCACCGCGAATACGTGAGTTCTCCACGAGGCCTTCCTCCTCCACCACCCCGAGCGTCGCGACGCCGGCGGCGGCCGCCACGGCATTACCGCCGTACGTACCGCCCTGGGATCCGGGCCATGCCTTGGACATGGTCTCGGTGGATGCGGCGATCGCGGAGATCGGGAAACCGGAGGCGATGCCCTTCGCCGTGATGAGGATGTCCGGTGTGGCGGAGGAGTACTGATGACCCCAGAACCTTCCGGTGCGGCCCACGCCGGCCTGGACCTCGTCGAAGATCAGCTGGATGCCGTGGGTGTCGGCGCGTTCCCGCAACCCTTCCATGAAGGCCGGTGGTGTGGGCAGGTAGCCGCCGTCGCCCAGTGCGGGCTCGATGAGGAAAGCCGCGGTGTCGTTCGGCGCGGTGCGCGTCTGCAGCAGGTAGTCGAGTTCCTGCAGCGCGAAGGCGACGGCGGCGTCCTCGTCCCAGCCATAACGGTAGGCATACGGGAAGGCGGACATGTGGACGCCTGCCATCAGCGGGGCGAACCCTGCGGAGAACCTGGTCCCCGCCGTGGTCATGGAGGCAGCGGCGACGGTGCGGCCGTGGAATCCTCCCTGGAACACCACGATGTTGGGGCGTCCGGTGGCCATCCGCGCCAGACGGATCGAGGCCTCGACGGCCTCGGACCCCGAGGTTGCGTAGAACACGGAGTCGAGACCGGAGGGAAGGACCTCTCCGAGCTTCTCGGTGAGCTCCAGCAGCGGGGTGTGCATCACCGTGGTGTATTGGGCGTGGATGATCTTGCCCACCTGCTCGCGCGCGGCAGCGACCACCTTCGGGTGGCAGTGGCCGGTGCTCGTCACGCCGATGCCGGTGGTGAAGTCCAGGTAGTCCCTGCCGTCGGTCCCGTAGATCCAGCTCCCGAGGGCATGATCCACGACGACGGGAGTTGCTTGCTTGAGTGCCGGGCTGAGCGAAGTCATGGTTCATATGATGCAGGTCACATCTGTCTATTGTCAACAATCTTTTCGTATCGTACGGTTGGGCCGTGCCCATTACTGAAGAGGACCGAGCGCCCCGCGTCGTCGTGCTCACCGCCGAAGGACAGCCCCTCCCCTACAACATGGCCGGGATCGAGGCGCTGGCAGAGGTCACCGTGACGGATGCCGCCGGCCTTGCCCGGGCCTCCGCCGGGGCCGATGTCCTCCTCCTCTGGGACTTCTTCTCCTCGGCACTGAGGGATGCGTGGCCGCACGCGGACGCACTGAAGTGGGTGCACGTGGCCGCCGCAGGCGTCGACACCCTGATGTTCGACGAGCTGCGCTCCTCCGACGTCGTGGTGACCAACGCCCACGGCACGTTCGATCAACCCATCGCGGAGTTCGTCCTGGCCTCCATCCTGGGCCACGACAAGCAGCTGCACCTGAGCAAGGCCCTCCAGCGCCGGGGGATCTGGGAGCACCGCGAGGTCACCCGCAGTGGCGGCTCGCGGGTGCTGGTCGTGGGGACGGGCGGCATCGGACGCGCCACAGCGAGGCTCCTGCGCGCCGTGGGGCTGGAGGTCCGCGGGATCGGCCGCACGGCGCGCGAGGATGATCCTGACTTCGGACGGGTCCACCGGAGCGCGGACCTGGCGGAGCACGCGGGATGGGCGGACCATCTGGTACTGGTCGCGCCGCTCACCGAGCAGACCCGGCACGTGCTGGACGGCCGCGTCCTCGCCGCCATGAAACCGTCCGCGCATCTCGTCAACGTCGGCCGAGGCGCCCTGGTGGACGAACCGGCCCTCATCGAGGCCCTCGGGGAGGGCCGGATCGCGGCTGCCTCGCTGGACGTCTTCAGTGAGGAGCCCCTCCCGTCAGGCCATCCGTTCTGGACCATGGAGAACGTCCACATGTCCGACCATATGAGTGGTGACGTGGTCGGTTGGCGTGACGCGCTGGCGCGACAGTTCCTGGACAACCTGGAGCTCTGGACAAGGGGCCGGAACCTCGCCAACGTCGTGGACAAGGACCGCGGCTACATCAGCCGCCGCTGATCCCCGAACCGCTCGTCCCACAGTTTGTGTGAGCAGCACCACATCCCCTAGATTGTAGACAATCTACTACTCATCGGAGGTAGCTCTTGCTGTTCAGCCAAGAGGAGTACGACGCCCGGCTGGCCGGCGTCCGTGAACGCCTGGCGAAGCAGGGCCTCTCGGCCCTGCTGGTGACCGACCCCGCCAATATCTACTACCTGACCGGGTACAACGCGTGGTCCTTCTACACCCCGCAGGTGGTCTTCGTCCCTGCTGACGGCCCCATGCTGCTCTTCGCCCGTGCCATGGATGCCGACGGTGCCTTCCGCACCACCTGGCTGCCGAAGGAATGCATCGTGGGCTACCCCGAGCGGTATGTGCATCGCCCGCACCTGCACCCCTTCGACTGGGTGGCCTTCGCCCTCCGCGAGCGCTATCTCGTAGCCGCGGCGGCCAAGGGGTGCGTCGGGCTGGAAATGGACTCGCACTTCTTCTCCCCGAAGGCCTACCGCTCCCTGGTCAATGCCATTCCGGAATGGACGCTCGTGGACAGCTTCGAGCTGGTCAACTGGGTGCGCGCCGTCAAGTCACCGGCAGAGATCCAGTTGATGCGCAGCGCAGCGCAGGTCTGCCAGGCGGCCATGGAGGCCGCGGTCGACACGATCGACGTCGGTGTCCGTCAGTGCGACGCCGCTGCGGCCATCAGCCAGGCCCAGATCAGGGGCACCGACGAGATCGGCGGTGACTACCCCGCCATCGTGCCGCTTCTCCCGACGGGCGAGGCATCCGACACCCCGCACCTGACCTGGAACGAGGACCGCTTCGAGGCCGGTCAGTCGGTCGTCGTCGAACTGGCCGGCGCCTATCGGCGCTACCACACTCCGCTGGCTCGCACCCTGACACTGGGCAGGAGGCCGGCGCGTCTCGCGAAGCTGGCCGACGCCGTCGCCGAAGGCCTCGACGCCGTGCTGGACCACGTCCAGCCGGGCGTACCCGTGCGCGAACTCGCCCGCACCTGGAACTGGACGCTGGCCAGGTACGGGCTGGAGAAGCCCTCCCGTGTCGGGTACTCGATCGGCATCGGTTACCCGCCGGACTGGGGTGAGCGGACCATCTCCATCCGCTCCGAGGACGAATCCGTCCTGGCGGAGAACATGACCTTCCACGTCATCGGCGGAATGTGGATGGACAACTACGGCTACGAACTCTCCGAATCGATCCGCGTCACCGCCGACGGCGTGGAGACGTTCACCAGCTTCCCCCGCGAACTCATCCAGAAAGGCGGCTAGGCCATGACCGTTGACCACAGTGCTACCAGATCCCGCGACACGCTGCCTCTGGCGGATCGCGCAGCCGGTCTCGTCGGCTCCGTCATCGACTCCAGCACGTCGCTGCTGGCCGCGCAGACGCACGACATCGTCCGCTTCGCGATGGGATCGCCGGCGGACGAGGCCGTGCCCCTGGCCGAATTCCGCGACATCGCGGACCAGGTCTTCGACCACAGCTCCATGACCTACGGTGCCACCGAGGGCGAGCCCGTCCTGCTGGACAACCTTGTCGAGTACCTGGCAGGGACGTCGGACCCCACCACGGAGGACCGCGTCACCATCACTGCCGGCGGAATGCAGGGCCTGGACCTGGCCTGCAAGATCTTCATCAATCCCGGCGACCTGGTCATCGTGGAAAGCCCTACGTACACCAACGGCAGCGCCACTGCCCTCAGCTACGGCGCCGAGCTGCTCGAGGCACCCACCGACGAGAACGGCCTCATCGTGGAGGCCCTGCCGGACCTGGTTGCCGCCGCTGGCCGCACTCCCAAGGCCATCTACACCATCCCGAACTTCCAGAACCCCTCCGGGACCACACTTTCCCTGCCACGCCGCCACCAGCTCCTGGAGTTGGCGCACGAGTGGAACGCCGTGATCATCGACGACGACCCCTACGGGCTGCTGCGATTCGAGGGCGAGGACCTGCCCTCCCTGCAGGCCCTGAGCCCGGCGGATCCGCTGCTGTTCTCCGTGCGCACCTTCTCCAAGATCCTGGCCCCGGGACTACGCGTGGGCTGGGTGGACACGGATCCGGCGTTACGCCAACTGGTCATCAACGCCAAGCAGGCCATGGACACCTGCACCAACGTCCCCGCTCAGCACATCGTGGCCGAGTTCATCCGCCGCGGTGGTCTGGACAAGCACCTCGCCGGCCTCCGCACGGAGTACAGGCACCGCAAGGACTCCATGCAGGAGAGCCTGCACCGGAATTTGGGCAGCAGGGTCACCACGACCGACCCTGAAGGTGGCTTCTTCCTCTGGCTGACGCTCCAGGGCGAGGATGCGCGGATCTCCACGCAGAAGCTCTTCGAGACGGCTCTCGCGGAAGGGGTGGCCTTCATCCCCGGGCCGGCCCTGTCCGCCAGTGGCAGGTTCGACGACGCCCTGCGGCTCTGCTTCGCCTCCACCACGCCCGAGCGGACCGAGGAGGGCATCATCCGCCTCCGCCGCGCGATGGATCTGGAACTCGATGCACTGAACGGCTCGGGGAACTCTTGACGCCGGCTCCTGCACGAGTGCCTCCTGAGCAGACGTCCCCCGAGCCAGACCCGTATGAACAGGAGGTCCTGGGTCTGATCAGCGAGTCCGAGCTGGTCTCCCTGACTTCGGCGCTGGTGGCCGCCGGTGGGGAGAACCCCGGCGGAACCGAAGAGGCCACGGTGGAGGTTCTGAAGGACTTCTGTGAACGCTCCGGTCTTGACGTATCGACGAACACGGTGGCACCCGGTCGACCGAACCTCACGGTCCTCCTGCCGGGCGGTACCCTGCCGGGCGTCCTGTTCCTCGGCCACTCGGATGTCGTACCGGCCGGGACGGGCTGGGATCGGGCTCCGTTCGAGCCGTACCTCGTGGACGGTCGACTCGTCGGACGCGGGTCCACGGACATGAAGGGTGGGCTCGCCGCCGTCGTCGTCGCACTGAAGGCGCTGAAGGAGGCCAGGGCGGAACTGCCCTTCCGGATCTCGCTGGCGTGCACCGTGGACGAGGAGGACCGCGGCATCGGCATCCGGGCGTACACCGCAGCCGCCAGCGCCGATACGGCGTTCTCCTACTCGGCGTGCGTCGTGGCCGAGCCCACCGACCTCGCCACGGTGATCGGCTGCCGCGGGGACAGCTACATCGAACTGGAGATCACCGGCAGGTCGGCCCACTCCGGCCGGCCCGCGGACGGGCGAAACGCTATCGACGCCGCTGCGAGGATCCTGGACCTCGTCCGCACCGACCACGCCCGGCTACAGTCCGAGCCGGACCCGCTGCTCGGCGCCGGGACCTGGAACATCGGCCTCATCAGAGGTGGAACCGGAACATCCATGGTGGCGGACACCTGCGCGGTATCCCTGGACCGGCGGCTGATGCCCGATGACGACGCACCACTGATCCTGGACAGGCTGAAGGCGCAGATCAGGGACGCCGGCATCGACACGGACGGCATCTCGGTCGAGGCGGAGGTCACCATGGAAATGCCGGGCTTCCGCACTCCGGAGACCCACCCGCTCGTGGCCAATGCCGTCTCCGCGCTGGCCGATCTGGGCGTGGACAGCAGCATCAGCGGCTGGACGGCGGCCTGCGACGGCGGCTTCGTCGCCCGCGACCTCGGCGTACCGACCATCGTCATGGGCCCCGGGGGCCTGAACGACCAGGCCCACCAAGTGAACGAATCCGTCCGCATTGCGGAGATCGTCGCGGCTGCGCGTGCCTACGCGCTCATGTGCCTGCGCCACGGCGGGAAGTGATCCTTCAGGAGACCACCCGCCAGGAAGGAGCGCCGGCTCCACGCCGAATGCAGCCGGCGGTTCCGGAGCTAGGCGGTCGCCGGTTGCTTGCCGCTCTCAATGCCGCCGATCCTACTGCTCCTGTTCCCATCGCACCCGCTGGCAAGGCCTTCGTTCTCGTTATCGGTGAGCCGCTGCAGGGCATCGTCCATGTGGCTGATCAGGAGCTCCTCCACCAGTTCGGCGTTGCCGGCGCCCAACGCTTCGGCGATGGCTTGGTGTTCAGCCACCCGAGTATGAGGGTCCGGATATTTCTTCTCCAGAGCCGTCAGGCACATCCGCGTCTCGGTCAGCAGGGTTTGATGCATCCGCGTCAGCCGGGTGCTACCGGCTGACACCACGAGCGTCTCGTGATACGCCATGTCCGCCTCGGACAGCGCATCCAGGTCTTCCGCGTCGGCCGCCTTCTTCATGGCCTTCACGAGGTCCAGCAGCCGGGCCACCACATCCTCGAAACCCTTTTGGAGGATGAGTTCGGCGGCAGCCCGCTCCACTGCGGTCCGTGCAACGTACATGTCCCGGACCTCGTCGTCGGTCATGGTGATGACGAACAGCCCGCGGTTGCGGATGCTGATGAGGAGGCCCTCCTGGGTCAGCCGCTGCATGGCTTCTCGAAGAGGCCCGCGGCTCACGCCGAGCTCCCTGGCCAGCTCGGCCTCACCGAGCTGGGCTCCGGGCGGAATATGCCCCAGGCCGATCGCCTTCCGTAGTTTGCCGGCGATGATCGATGGAGTGGATTCGCGGACGACAGGCTCGAATCTCGGCATCGGTAACCACTTTCCACTCGGAGGTTCGATCACGACCTCCCGGGGCGTCAACAGGTTTGTTCCCCCACGGACCCCGCGGGCAGAGGACTGTCGACCTCGACCTAGCAGTCCCGCAGAACCGGCGAGGACTGTCGATAATTCTACGGTATCCGGGTCCGCTAGAACGCCCCGATCAGAGCCGCGTACCGGATCCTGCCGCCCCAAGCACCCGACAGCACAGCTGACCCGCCGTCCTGCAGCACGGCGGGTCAGCGTCGAACGCTAGCTGCCGGCCGGCGTCGTTCCTGCGATGCGGATCATCTTCTTGTTCACGAACTCCTCGGCACCCAGCCGGCCGAGTTCCCGCCCGAAGCCCGACTTCTTCACGCCGCCGAACGGCAGTTCCGCCGCATCCCCCAGGACGGTGTTGATCCAGACCATGCCGGCCTCGAGCTGATCGGCCACCCGCTCCGCCTGCTCCGGGTCCGTCGTGAAGACGTAGGAACCCAGGCCGAAGTCCGTGGCATTGGCCAGCTCGACCGCCTCCTCCTCGCTCGACACGCGGTAGAGCTGCGCGACGGGCCCGAAGAACTCCTCGTTGAAGGCGTCCATGGACGGCGTCACGTCCGTCAGTACTGCCGGGCTGACGAAGGTGCCCGAGGGCTCACCCCGGGTCAGTACCTGGGCACCCTGATCCGCCGCGCGCTCGAGCTGGTCCTCGATGTTCGACGCCGCTGCACTGGAGGACAACGGGCCGAGCTCGGCATCGGCCTTGTGCGGATCAGTCGGCGTGATGCCACGCATGCGGTCGACGAACTTCTGCTCGAACTGCTCGTACAGCTCATCGATGACGATGAAGCGCTTGGCGGCGTTGCAGCTCTGCCCGTTGTTGTCCATGCGCGCCGCCACCGCACCTTCGACGACCTCGTCGAGGTTGTCGGCGGAGAGGACGATGAACGGATCGGAACCGCCGAGTTCGAGGACCACCTTCTTGAGATTGCGCCCGGCGATCTCCGCGACGGCTGCACCGGCCCGCTCGGAACCGGTGAGGGAGACGCCCTGCAGGCGCCGGTCGGCGATGAGCGTCGCCGCCTGATCGTTGGACGCATAGATGTTGGTGTAGACGCCCTCGGGGGCCAACGCATCCCGGAATATCTGCTCGATCGCCGCCGAGGACTCCGGACACTGCGGCGCGTGCTTGAGCAGGATCGAGTTCCCGATGACGACGTTCGGGCCGGCGAACCGGGCAACCTGGTAGTACGGGAAGTTCCAGGGCATGATGCCGAGCAGCACGCCGACCGGCGAGCGGCGGATGAACGCGCTCCCGGAACCATCGGCGAGGGAGATGGGTTCGTCGGCCAGGAACTCCTCCGCGTGGTCCGCGTAGTAGAGGTAGATGTCCGCGGAGAAGTCCACCTCGCCGAGGGCCTGCTCCAGGGGTTTGCCCATTTCCCGCACGATGATCTCGGCGAGCTCGTCGCGCCGCTCACGGTGGAGCTCGCTGACGCGCCGGACGACCGCGGCACGCTCGGCGGCCGAGGTGACGCGCCCCCACTGCCGGTATGCGGCGTCGGCGGTGCCGACGACGGAGTCGAGCTCTTCGTCGCTGATGAGCGGGTACTCCCGCACCGTCCTGCCCGTCGCGGGATCGACTACTGCGTATTCGGTCATGAGGATTCCTCCAGCTGATCGTGGTCTCGATGATGGGTCGGATTCACAGGATATCGCTGCCTGTCACCAGTGCCGATGCCGCCTAACTGCTTCTGCCCGTAGCGGTTCGAGGGAGTTCGAGCACCACGACTTCGTGTCGCCGCACGACACGCCGTGATCCTGGCAGGGTCACGGGCCAAAGACCCCGGATTCGAACCAGCCGAACCCCGGACACGGACCAACCGGACCACCGAGACCGATACGACGGCCGCTTCGCACCGAACCACACGTCGGCGCCGGACTGGCGACGAGCTGCCGACAGGAAACATGAAGTGTTGACACGAAGCAGGACGGCACTAGGCTGCTATCGGCTCGGGCACGAGTTGGCTGGGGAGCTTTTGAGACGGGGAGCGCGAAGGGATGCGATGGATCAGCGGGGTCTTCGCTTGAGCCGACGCATCGGCGTCGTCGTGGGCAGAACGCTGGTGTACGCGCTGATCTGGGCGGGGCTCGTAATGCTCATCGCCGCCGTCGGCATCCGGTTCTACTGGGGCACGATCTCCGTGGGTCAGCTGCTCCTGAATCTCACGTCCGTGGAGCTCGACGGCGGAGGCGGTGCCATCGTCTGGCTCGGCATCCTGGGCGTCGGCGTCGCTCCCCTGCTCATCACCGCAGGCATCGCCGTCTGGCGGTTCCTCCGCCGGCGCTCACGCCGTCGGGCCGACGCCGGACCGCGTCCACGCCGCGAACGGTGGCTGATGCGCGCGCTCTCCGGCGCCGTGGTGACCGCGATCGTCGTCGGCGGTACCGCGGCCTTCGCGAGCACGGTGAGCGTCGGGAAGTACCTCCAGGCAGCATCGTCCGACTACGACCTCGGCGACTACTACGTGGAACCGGTCATCACCGGCGACGAGAACAAGCGCAACCTCGTCCTGATCTACCTGGAGTCCGGCGAGGCGACCCTCGAGGACGATCAGCTCTTCGAGAAGGACGCCTTCACTCCGCTGAAGGACGTCACGGAGGCCGCCGACGGCTGGCAGAGCATCGACGGTTTCCAACAGTACGACGGCGGGGGCTGGACCATGTCCGGCCTCACCTCCACGCAGTGCGGTGTCCCGCTGAGACCGGCCCTGGGCTTCGTCGAGGGCTCCTCGGAGAAGCCGAGCGACGACGTCGAGACCTACCTGGCGGGCACCACGTGCCTGGGCGACGTCCTGGCCGACCACGGCTACACGAACGTGTTCCTGGGCGGCGCCAATCTGCGGTTCGCCGCGAAGGACGTCTTCCTGCGCACCCACGACTACTCGGAGATCAGCGGGCTCGCCGACTGGCGGGTGGCGGGTGATCCGGAGAGCAGTTTCCGCAGCGACTGGGGCCTGAGCGATGAACGCCTCATGGCCCACGCGATGGACACGGTCGACGAGCTGCACGCGGAGTCGGAGCGGACCGGCGAGCCGTTCAACCTCTCGCTGCTGACGCTGGACACCCACGAGCCCGTGCACGTCTACGACTACTGCGACGTCGACACGCAGAACCCCGTCACCTCCGTGTTCTCCTGCTCCATGACGCAGGTGGCCGGCTTCGTGGATCACCTGGAGAGCAGGGGCTATCTGGAGGACACCGCGGTGGTGATCATGGGCGACCACCTCAAGCACCTGGGCATGGCGGAGACCTTCCACGAGCAACTGGACGACCACCCGGACCGCACCATCTTCAACCGCTTCTGGATCCCGGGCTCGGCCAGCGCCATGCGCCCGCGGATCGACCAGCTGAACCTGTACCCCACCATCCTGGAAGCCGCCGGCCTGGAAGTGGAGGACAGCGCGGCGGGGCTGGGTGTCTCCGCCTTCACCGACCGGATCCCGAAGGACTCCGCGCAGGCCCTGGATCCGGACACCTACTCCGCTCTGCTGGAATCGCGTTCCCGGCAGTTCTACGCCCAGGCCTGGGCGGACGACGACGGCGCTCCGCAGTAGCGCACGAAGGGCGAGTTGCGCTCCACCAGATGCGTCCGCGCTGTACAGTCGATCCGACAATCACCCATACGAGAAATACGGGGACCATGAAAGCTCTATTCGATATCTCCTTCACCCGGTTCATCGCACCGAGCATCGCGAAGATCGTCTACCTCCTGGTGATGGTGGTGATCGGGATCTCGTATTTCACCTTCGTCATTCTCAGCTTCCAACAGAATGCGTTCCTCGGCATTTTGGTGCTGGTGGTCATCGGACCGATCTTCAGCATCCTCTACCTGGTGCTGGCACGCGTCGGCCTGGAATCCCTCATCGCAGCGATCAGGACGGCGGAGAACACCGGTGAGCTCGTGCGTCGCGGTGCCACCGGCGTCGGCGCGGTCCCGCCCCCGAGCTACCCGCCCTACCGTCCTGACGCCAGGGGCTGAGCGACCCTCGAGCAGAGCGATCGTGTTCCATAGATGGCCCCGCCGAAACATGCAACGGTCTCTTCGTTCGGGAATTCCTGATTCACAACGCGCGTCATGCAGTACGGTCTGATGGTCAGCATGTTTCAGGTCTCAGGAGTTTCCAATGAAGAAAATATCCATCGCCCTTGCCACCTCGGCTGTCGCGGGTCTCTCGCTGTTCTCGGCCGCACCGGCCCTCGCCGTCGCCCTGCCGTTCGACAACTGCGGGGAAGCTGCGGCTGCAGGCGTGTACAACATTCCCGAAGGGACCCCGGGGTACCAGCCAAGCCTCGACGCCGACAAGGACGGCTTCGGCTGTGACGCGGCAGGCACTCCGGCGTACGACGCCGATGCAGTTGCACGGATCGTCGCCGAGAACACTCCCGAGGAGACGCCGGAGCCCGATCCGACCGTCATGCCCCAGCCCGAGGTACAGCAGCCCGAGGTACAGCAGATGGAGCAGATGCCCGTCGGCGCGGCCGATACCGGCATCGCCCGGGCGCCGCAGAACGACGACGCTGCAGCGCTCGCCCTCGGCGGCGGGCTGGTCCTCGTGGCACTCGGCGGCGCCTACGTCGTCCGCCGTCGGGTGACCGCCGGCTGACCCACGGCTCCACGCAACGAGGAATGCCCGGCATATCCTGTGCCGGGCATTCCTCGTTCGTGCCGGCCGGCATTCCCCGCGTGGCCCTACTCGAAGAGACCCCGGATGTCGCCGGCCGACAGCGCCGTGGAGAACGCCGCGTCGTCGTCCATCACCGCCTTGAACAGCTTGGCCTTGCGCTCCTTGAGCTCCATCACCTTCTCCTCGATGGTGTCGCGGGCCACCAGCCGGTACACCATCACCTGACGCTGCTGACCGATCCGGTGCGCGCGGTCCACGGCCTGGTTCTCGCTCGCCGGGTTCCACCACGGGTCCAGGAGGAAGCAGTAGTCCGCCTCGGCCAGATTGAGCCCGAAGCCGCCAGCCTTCAGGCTGATCAGGAACACCGGTGCCGTGCCGGACTTGAACGTCTCGATCACGGCACCGCGCTTGCGCGTCGACCCGTCCAGGTATGCGTACTCGATCCCGGCGGCGTCGAGCCTCTCCGCCGCCTTGCCGAGGAAGCCGGTGAACTGGCTGAAGATCAGGGCGCGGTGACCTTCCGCGACGATGTCCTCCAGCTGCTCGAACAGGACGTCGAGCTTGCTCGAGGGCGTCGACGCGTACTTCTCGTCCACCAGCGAGGCGTCCAGGCAGAGCCGGCGCAGCAGGGTGAGGGACCTGAAGATCTCGAAGCGATTCCTGTCCATGTCACCGAGCAATCCGAGGACCTTCTGCCGCTCACGCTGCAGATGCCGCTGATAGATGGTCCGGTGCTTCGGTGCGAGGTCGAGCTCGAGGACCTGCTCCTGCTTCGGAGGCAGCTCACTGGCCACCACCTCCTTGGTCCGGCGCAGGATCAGGGGACGGATCCGCCGCCGTAACTGCGCCAGCCGCTCGGTGTGGGACTCCTTCTCGATGGGCCGCTGGTAGTAGTCGGCGAAGACCTTCGCACTGGGGAACAGGCCCGGCGCCGTGATGGCGAAGAGGGACCAGAGCTCCATCAGGTTGTTCTCCAGCGGCGTCCCCGTGATCGCGAGCTTGAACGGCGCGGGGAACGTCCGCGCCCCCTGGCTGGCCTGGGTCACCGGGTTCTTCACGAACTGCGCCTCGTCGAGGATCAGCCCGGCCCAGTCGTGCGCGGCGTACCTGTCGTGGTCGAGCCGGAACAGCGTGTAGGAGGTGATGACGACGTCGTTCGCCGCCACCACCTGCGCCAGATCGGCCCCGCTGCGGCGCAGCGTGTCACTGATCGCCTGGACGGCCAGACCGGGGGCGAACCGGTGCGCCTCGGTCGCCCAGTTGGACACCACGGAGGTGGGGGCGACGACGAGGAAGGGCTTCGCCTCCGCCGTCCGCTCGCGTGCATGGCAGATCAGCGACAGGGTCTGCAGGGTCTTCCCCAGGCCCATGTCGTCCGCGAGGACCCCGCCGAGCCCGTGCTCCCAGAGGAACGCCAGCCACGAGAAGCCCTCCTGCTGGTAGGGCCGCAGGGTGGCGGCGACGGATGCGGGTACGGGCGTCCGCTCCACGCCGTCGAGCTTCAGCAGACCGGAGACGGACTCCCGCCAGGCCACCGACTGCTCGGCGTCGCTCGACAGTTCGAGCAGTTCGTCCCACAGACCCGCCTGGTACCGGCTGATGCGCAGCCCGACGCTCTCGGAGTCCTGCAGCAGCCTGGCCTCCTCGATGAGGCGGCGCAGCTGGGAGAACTCGGGCTGGTCGAGGGCGAAGTAGCGGCCGTCGTCGAGCAGGAAATGCTCCTGCCCCTCGGCGAGCGCCCGGAACAGCCGATCGAAGGGCACCTCCGATCCCCCGAGCGACACGGTGACGGCGAGATCGAACCAGTCGCGGGTATCGGTGTCGGTCGCACCGATGGAGACCGAGGGGCGATCGGTGATCTCCTCGAAGTCGGGAAGATCCTCGGCGAGATCCACCCGGATGTTCCCGATGTCCTGCAGGAGGGGTACGGCCTCGGCGACGAAGCGCGCGGCGTCGGTGCCGGTGAGTGTGCCCGCCTGCTGCGAGGGTGCGTGCCCGACGTCGAACGGCTCGGCCCTCCGGGGAGCCATCGTGGACCACGGCTCCTGCGTTGCCCTGAGGGTTCCGGCTGCCAGCGCGAGCAGATCCTGCTCGGCAGCGTGATCGCGGTAGCCCGCGCCGTCGTCGTCCAGCGCGTGCGACGCCGTCGACCCCGCGAAGCTGTACTCGAAGGACCACTGCAGGGTGACGACTCCGACGGTCTCGTGGCGAGGGCTTCCCGCCCTGCCGGGTCTGCCCGCTCTGCTCGGGGTACCGGCTCTGTAGCGCAGGCTCAGCACGAGCGTGGGCGGCGGGACATCCGGAAGATCGAGCGAGCCGTCACTCGAGACCAGTCCGGTCTGCTGCCGCAGTCTCGGGTAGTACTCCCCGAGGAAGGCATCCCGTCCCGAGCCGGGGATCTCGAGTGTCCGGCGGGTCGTGAGCAGGGACTCCACGATGGGCGGCAGCGGCCCGGTGGTCGGCGCGAGATGGATGCCGGACTGCGGCGCTGGAGCCTCGCTGGGGTCGGTCCAGAAGATGCCGTGTCCGGGGGACCCGATCACCCCGATCGTCGCCGGGTCGAGCACCGCGTCCCCCACCTGGACCCGCGGGCGGATCTGCAGCCTCGTGCGGGGGGACGTGACGTCGAGGACGGGAGCGACGGCGTCGTGCAGGGTGAACGGCGCATTCTTCACGCCGACGAGCGTGATCCCCTCACCGCCGGCACGGGCGAGCAGGTCCCAGAACACCGGCGTACGCACGGTGTCGACGCGCAGCATCGCCGGGCTGACGTTGTCGTCCTCGACCACGGCCACCAGGGCGCGGAGCCATTCGCGCTGCCGCGGATCGGAGTCGTGGGGATACCAGGACCAGCGCAGGGACTCCCACGTGAGCGACCCGGCGACCCACTGGCCCTTGCTGTTGCGCTGCACGGGCCGTGCGACCAGACGCATCGGCGTAGGCTGCGCCGTCGTCGCTGCTGTCCCACGGCGAGGACGGGTCGCTCTGTCGGCCTTGAGCTCGAAGCGCAGGCCGAGGGGTTCGGGGCGGACGGTCTGCAGACGGCGCTGATGGGTTCCTCGTGCAGCCGGTTGTCGTGTGCCGTCGACGAGTTTGTCGAGGGTCCGCTGCCAGGCGGGAGCAGGCTGGTCGGCCTGTATGGGCGCACCGACGCGGGCCGATTCGCCGACCCGGCGTCCGGGCTCAGCGCGGTACCCGGCTCTCGCGACGGACGGCGCACGGTGTTGTGGCGACCTGTTCGGCGGCGCACTGTCCGGCGCGACCGCCGCCGGTGTGTCGTCATCCGGGGCCATGCCGGCGGTCGTGATGGCGTTGCTCGTGAGCATCAATGCAGCGGCGTGCTTGCAGTTCTCCTGCACGGGGCAGGTGCAGGAGGCACGCGGATTCGTCAGCTCGCCACCCCGGACGGAGAAACGGACACGCGTGCGGTAGGGCGCATGATCGGTGCCCTGGACGCGTCCGTTCAGCTCCGTGAAATCGTCGTTCCACGAGAGCTTCATCGCCAGGCCCTGGTCTGCGTACCGGCGGCCGCGCTCGAAACTGCCGCCACCCATGATGCGGAGCATGAGCACTTCCGGAATCAGGGGAGGCGCAGTCGGTGTCACCCGTCAACGGTAGCAAGGTGCGCTTCGCCACCGCAGCGGTGCGGCTCACCCCGCGTTGGGCAGTGACACCTCGACGTTCCCCGCGACGACCCGCGTGTCGAAGGACGGCTGCGGCGAGGTCGCCGGGCCGTGCAGCACCTCCCCGTTTTTGACGGAGAACATGCTGTGGTGCCAGGGGCAGGTCAGGCACGGGTCGCCGTCGTCGTAGCTGATGGTGCCCTCGATCAGCGGTGCGGAGAGGTGGCTGCAGGTTCCCGACAGCACGGAGACCTCGTTACCCTCACGGAACACCACGAGGGGTATCTCGCCCAGCATCCGCTGCTCGAGCTCACCCTCCGGCAGGTCGGTCAGCGGGCCGATGGAGTGCCAGCCGGGCTCGACGCGGTGCGGCACGTCCTCGGCGTGGTTGGCGCCCATCGCCTGCCGGTACGCCATGTGGCCGCCGAGGAAGCCTCCCGCCGAGACCGCGAGGAGCCCCGAGTACGCGAGCAGTCTGCCGGAGCCGCCCCGCAGCCGCTGGACGAGGGAGACCGAGTAGAGCCCGACGGCGACGAGGTTGGCGGCGGCGTGGACCACTCCTACGCGCAGTTGCTGCTCGTGCCCGTCGGCCCAGTCGGTCCACCCTGCCAGAGCGGTCGGCGCGGCGCTCGCCACGCCCATGCCGACGAGGATCGTCGCTGCCGGCTTCGACCCGGGTACCACGTCCAGCACGGCGGCGGACACCCAGGCACCGGTCGGCACGAGGACCATCAGCGGATGCAGCGGGTGTCCGAGCGGCACCCCGTGCAGGAGGTCACGGACGGCGCTGGGCCTGACGACGGCGTGCACCAGATCGCGCATCGGGTTCGCCACCCGATCCAGCCAGGTGAGGTTCTCGAGGTTCTCGACGTACTGGAGGGGACGGAGGGTCTTCATGGGTTCTCCCGGTGTCAGTGGTCGAGGCGGCGTGCGCCACCCGGTGTTGTCCGTAGCCTACTGACGATTCGCCGCTCGCGGTCGATCACTTGCCGCCGCGTCCGGACTTGCGCGGAAACGTCCGATCCCGCCACGCGCCCGTCGGTCACACCGCCCGGACCGCCAGCACCGGTTGGAGGAACAGGCCGATGCGGACGGCGACGGTCATCCGGCGGAGCCCAGCACCGCAACGCGGCATGATCCGATAAAATCGAGCTGCCACGCCGACGAAGGAGACTGTCATCGCCACCCGCAACAACACGAATGCCCGCCTGCGCGCCACGCTCGCGATCCTGGCCGACCAGGATCAGTCAGGGGACGGCGTCGCCCCGAGCGATCTGATGTCGCGTGCGGTGGCCGAGGTCCCGTTCGACGACAAGGAGGCCGAGCTCCTCTCCGGAGGGGTACCCCGCGGGTTCAAAGCGCTGACGACGGCGACGTCGAAGCTCGTCAAGGCCGGGTGGCTCGTCAAGGGCCGCAGCGGGTGGACCGCCACGGAGGAGGGCGTACGCGCCGTCCGTGCCTTCCCCGACGCCGACCGGTTCGCCACCGCCATGCTGACCGGTGAACCCGTCCCCGAACAGCCGCTCGAGGTGGAGCACGCACCGCAGTCCCCCGAGCAGCTCAGCGAAGAGGCGCAGTTCACGCCCACCGAGGACCCCACTCCCCCGGACGCCGCGGTGGATCTCGACGTGACGGCTGCAGAGGACTCCGCAGGGGACGAGGCCTGGCTCGACCAGCCGCAGTCCGTGGCCCTCTCCGGGGACTTCGATCCGATCCTCGGGGAAGCCGGTCACTGGTCCACGGATACACGCGAGCTGCAGCTCTCGTACGAGGCGGACGAGAACCTGTGGCGCCAGACCCTGCAGCTGCCGGCGGGCACGTACCAGTACAAGATCCTGGTCAACGGCTCCTGGGACGAGAACTACGGCCGCTTCGGTGTGCGCAATGGCGCCAACCACGAGCTGCACCTGCTCTCGGACAGCGCGGTGACGTTCCGCTTCGACTACTCCACGAAGGACATCACCACCTCCTGACGCTTGTGGCGGGCGGCCTCCGGCCGGGTGGGGGCGGGGCCGTCGTCGTGCCTACCCGGTGTCGAAGCCGGGGGCTTCGGCCTGTCAGACGGTGTGTCGTGCGGCAACACGCCGTCGGGCCTTCAGTCCTGGACCCCGAAGCCCCCGAGTTTCGAGCACCGGGCGCACCAGGGACCCCATCGGGACAGGCGTCGGGTAGGACAGCACCGATCGTGCTGGATCTGATCGGGCCGCGTATGACTCTGCCCCCCGTCGAGACGCCGCCCTCGACTCGACAGAGCGTCGGGTCCCTTGACGGGACCGGCGCCACATCCTAGGGTTTCTCCCCAATCGATTGCGCGACGTCCGCTCTCCGCGTTCCGCCCAGGGACGCGGGTGGATCCGGATGCGCACTTCACATCGACGGTCGCCTGCGCTGCGCGGCAAGGAGGTTCATCGGATGGGATCCCTCACCTCGGATCATGTGGTGCTGCTGGCAACCGGAGGCACGATCGCCTCGCGGGCGGACTCCACCACCGGCTCCACCCTCGCCGCCGACTCGGGAGCCTCGGTCCTCGAGGCGGCCTGCAGCAGCGCCGGCGCGGTCGAGGTGGTGGATCTGATGCAGAAGGGCTCCTACCTCCTGACCTTCCAGGACATGCTCGCCATCTGCGCCGCGATCAGGCGGGCGCTCGATGTGACGTCCACGCGCGGCGTCGTCGTCACCCATGGGACGGACACCATGGAGGAGACCGCGTACCTGGCCGATCTTCTCCACGACGATTCGCGGCCCGTGGTCTTCACGGGCGCCCAGCGGGCGGCGGACCACGACGATCCTGACGGACCGCGGAATCTCCGCGCGGCGATCACGGTGGCGATGTCTCCCGAAGCACGCGATCGCGGAGCACTGATCGTGTTCGACGGCGAGGTCCTTTCCATCCCCGGCACCCGGAAGTCCGAAACGTCGACGGCGAGGGCGTTCAGCAACCCTGACCTGGGAAGCGTGGGAACAGTGACGGAGGAGGGTTCCGTCCGCCTCACCCCTGCACGAAAACGACCGGCGCCGCTCGACTTCCCCCGAACTGAACAGAACCCCGCCGAACCGGTCCGCGTCGATATCGTCGCCGTCTACCCGGGGGCCGACGCCGCCCTCTTCCGGGCAGCTCTCGCCGCGGGTGCCCGGGGGATCGTCCTCGAGGCCACCGGCCTCGGTAATGCGAACGCAGTATTGAGCGAGGCAGTACGGACGGCGATCGAGGACGGCGTCGTCGTCGTCACAAGCACTCGCGTTCACGCAGGCCCGGTCCGCGGGGTCTACGGCAACGGAGGCGGGAAGACTCTCGAGGATGCCGGCGCGATCCCCTCGGGCCTGCTCCGCCCGTCCCAGGCGCGCATGCTCCTGCAGACCCTGCTCACCCTCGGGATGACCCCGCAGGTGATAGCCCAGCACATACGTCAGCGCAGTGGGCCTGCGCCGGTCTGACTCCGACCCTGTTCCCCCTCAGAAAGGCCGACCATGTCTAAAGATCTCCAGATCGCCTTCGGCGTCGACGTCGACGCCGTTGCCGGGATGCTCGGCTCCTACGGCGGTGAGGACTCGCCCTGTGACATCTCACGAGGGCTCTTCAGCGGGGAGGTCGGAGCACCACGGCTCCTTCGCCTGTTCGAGAAGTACTCCCTGCCCTCCACCTGGTTCGTGCCGGGGCATTCCCTCGAGACCTTCCCCGACCTCACCCGGATGATCGTCGACGCCGGCCACGAGATCGGGGTCCACGGCTACTCCCACGAGAACCCCATCGCGATGACCCGCGAGCAGGAGACGGCCATCCTCGACAGGTCGATCGAGCTCATCGAGAAGGCCTCCGGGCGGCGCCCCACCGGATATGTGGCCCCGTGGTGGGAATTCTCCCCGATCACCAACGAGATCCTGCTCGAACGGGGCATCAAGTACGACCACTCCCTCATGCACAACGACTTCGAACCGTACTACGTGCGGGTGGGCGACAGCTGGACGAAGATCGACTACACGAAGCCGGCCGAGGCCTGGATGAAGCCGCTGGTGCGCGGTGAGGAGACCGACCTCGTCGAGATCCCGGCCAACTGGTACCTCGACGACCTTCCTCCCATGATGTTCATCAAGGCATCGCCGAACTCCCACGGCTTCGTCAACCCGAGGGACATCGAACAGATGTGGCGCGACCAGTTCGACTGGGTCTACGCCGAGATGGACCAGGCCGTGTTCACCATGACCATCCAC
Source organism: Arthrobacter echini (assembly GCF_004803505.1). Classification (GTDB taxonomy): domain Bacteria; phylum Actinomycetota; class Actinomycetes; order Actinomycetales; family Micrococcaceae; genus Arthrobacter_D; species Arthrobacter_D echini. Next base: position 131,270 of record NZ_SSWH01000005.1, on the reverse strand, counting down.
CCGGACGTCTCGGGCCGCCCGCAGGTACTGCTGATGCTGGAACGGCTCATCCAGTACTTCAACTCCCACGAGGGTGTCTCCTGGCACACCTTCGACCAGATCGCCGACTCCTTCCTGACGCGCAACCCACGGAAGACATCCAGCTGATCTCGATGCAGCAGGAAAGGGCAGACCGTTCCACGCGGAACGTGGCTGGGCGCCACGACCGGCCACTGCGGGGAGTCCCCTGATGTGCGGAGCATGCGGGCGCGTCGTCGTCGCCGATCCGACGCTGGGACCCCGACGGACGAGGCGGGATCTGCTCGTCGTTGCGCAAGTGGTCAATGCGGTCACCTCCGGACTGGCCGGGCTGCCGGTCGTCCGGGTGGGTGGGGACAGCTGGGTCCTGGTCGGCAGGACCGGCACCAGCACTGCCTGCGACACCGTGGGACAGCTCTGGGAAGCGCTGGCTGCCCACACGAAGCACGCCTTCGGCGATTGGGCGTGTCTGACACGGCGGTTGGAGGACGCCCTGCCCGGCGTGACCGACGTCGCAGGACCGGTCCTGCGTGCTGGACTGGCAGTCACGGCACCCAGGTCGGAAGCACCGATCCCCGGCCTCGACCGTCGGTGAGGTCCTCTGGTACCGATCCCGGGGGCTTCGACCGCCCCGGCGGCGTGTCCTCACGCGACACGCCGCCGGGAGGAGGGCTGACTCGTCCGAAGTCCCCCGGTCCGGAACATGAAGGCTTATGCAACCGCACCTTGACCCCGCGAACACCGGTCCCTAGCGTGAAGCGATGACCTCCGACATCAGGTTCTACTTCGACCCCGTATGCCCCTTCGCGTGGATGACCAGCAAGTGGGTGCGGATGGTCGCCCAGCAGCGTGAGTACTCGGTGCAGTGGCGCTTCATCTCACTCCGCCTGCTCAACAGCCACATCGACTACGACGCGCACTTCCCCGCCGGGTACGAGGCCGGCCACACTGCCGGCCTCCGGCTGCTCCGCGTCGCGGCGCGCACGCGCGACGACCACGGGCCGGGCGCCGTCGCACGCCTCTACGAACGGCTCGGCACCGAGATCTTCGATACGCAGACGGACGACTCCGACGGCGGCCACCGCGGCACACCTGACTTCCTGCTGCCGATCCTCGCAGGCCTGGACCTGCCGGCGAAGCTCGCCGACGCACTGGAGGACACGTCCCTGGACACGGTGATCCAGGCGGAGACCGACGAGGCACTGGCGCTGACCGGCCGGGACGTCGGGACGCCGATCATCCAGTTCGATCCGCCGGACGGTGTCGCGTTCTTCGGCCCCGTCATCAGCAGACTGCCCGCCGCCGAGGACGCCGTCGGCCTCTGGGACCACGTGGTGGGACTGGCCCGCTTCCCGGGCTTCGCCGAGCTCAAGCGGAGCCTGCGGGAACGCCCGCAGCTGCGCAGCTTCGGGGTCGACGACGACGAAGCCGGCCTGCAGGAGGACTGGCACGGCGGGAGCCGCCGCACCAAGAAGTAGCCGGGAGCCCCCGGGCCGGGAGACACCCACGGATCGTGCGGTGGGCGCCCGGCCGGAGCGGACGCCGTCGCCCTGGACCATCGCCCGAATCGCAGCGCGGTAAGGACCGGCGCCGGGTGGGGCGACACCCTCAGTTATGATTTTTCCCATGCGCCCGGGCCCCATCTATCTCATCGGGCCCTCGGGCAATCCGAACTACGGCGACGAGTTCATCGCCGCTGCCTGGCTGCGTCACCTGGCCAGAGTCCGGCCCGACGACGACGTCTGGCTGGACTGCCCTCAGCCCGGGCACGCGCAGATCCTCTTCAGGGATGCCCATCCGAGGGCGCGATTCACGAACACGGTGTGGCGCCTGGTGCACGACCACCAGCACCTGCCCGCTGAGGAAGCCGCCGCCGGGATCACAGAACGCGTCACGGGCCTCGGGACCCCGACCTACGACCTCGGGCTGCTCACCATGCGCGACGCGGGAACCCTCCACCTGATCGGTGGCGGCTACATCAATGCCACCTGGAGGCACCACGCCGGCCTGGTCCATGCCATGAAGGCCACGCAGGCGCTGAGCGGTGCACGCCTGCTGGCAACCGGGCAGGGCCTCCTCCCGGCGGTCACCGGTCCGGTCGCGGCGAAGGACCTCTTCCACGGATTCGATCACGTCACGGCGCGCGACCAGGGCGGAGCCGAGGCCTACGGCGTCGACTTCGGTCTTGACGACGCCTTTCTCGGCGCCTCCGAGGTGATCCCCACCGCAGACGACGCCGGTACCTCCCACGCGATCCCGAGCGCGGGCACCGCCAGCGGTACAGCAGACGCGGAGGCACGCAGCGAGCCCGACGGCAGATCGGACGGCCTCTTCATCTGCATCCAGAGCGATACCGTGGACCGGTCCCGGATCGCCCCCGCGATCGCGATCGCACGGCGTGAAGCGATCCGTGCCACGGAGCAGGGCCGCGAGGTCTTCTACCTCGAGGCCATCCCCGGAGCCGACCGTGCTGCGTACGACCAGCTCGCCGACCTCATCCCCGAGACGAACTTCCTGCCCTTTGCCACGCTGTGGACCGAAGGATTACCGCTCTCCCCCCGTCAGTGCTGGGTCACCAGCCGCTTCCACTTCCACCTGCTCGGCGCAGCCGCCGGCGGTGCGGGTATCGCCATCGCCATGAATCCCGGGTACTACGACGTCAAGCACGAATCGATTATCGCCCTGGGCAGCGGGTGGGCACTCGCGTCCGACGACGACGCCCCGACGATGCCCGTGAGCGCAGGTCCGCTGAATGCGGGGCTCGCTGACCTCGTGGCGGGGAAGAGGGCCGAGGCATTCGAGCTCTACCCCGAGGCACCTGCCACCGAAGAGACTCCCAGGCCGCGGTCCCTGACCAGTCAGGTCGGCGACGCACTGCGCCGCCGACGCTTCCGCTGAGACCCTGGGCGAGGCAGTCTCCATGCTCCCCCCTGATCTTCTTCAGAGCGCCCTCCCCCTCCTCTTCATGCTGGCAGCCTTCTTCCTCCCGGGCATCGTGACCCTGCTTCCACTTCGACCCGGCTGGCCCGCCGCCGTGGCCCTCGGCCCCGCCGTGACTCTGCTGGTGCTCACCACGGGCTCGCTCCTCCTCGATGCCATCGGCGTCCCGTGGTCCCTGGGACCCGTTGCCGTCTTCCTGCTCGTCCCACCCATCGTGGTCCACGTGCTGGCCCGCCGGGTCAGCTTCCGCGCCCCACTGGTCCCGACGCCGGAGCCTCTCCGCGCCGCCGGGCTCGCTGCGGGGCTGCTCGTGGGCGGCACCCTGATCAGCGCGGCGCTGATGCGCGGCATGGGTTCACTGGGCAGGGCCTCCCACGGGTGGGATCCGATCTTCCACGTGAACGCCCTCACCTGGATCCAGGAGTCCGGCCGGGCCACCCCGTGGAGCTTCAACCCGATCTTCGGCGACGGCCCGGGAACCTACTACCCCGCGGGGTGGCACGACGTCGTCGGTCTGTATCCGGGGGATCTCGTCGAGGCAGCGAATGCCTCCTCGATCGTCATCGGTGGCATCATCTGGCCCATCGGTCTGATGTTCCTGGCGAGGATCGTGCTGCCACGACGTCCTGCGGTCTGGGCGACGGTACCGGTGCTCGCCGCATCGTTCGTCAGCTTCCCTGCCTCGCAGCTGCTGCGCAGTGGTCAGTGGCCCAACGGTCTGGCGACAGCCTTGGTCCCCGCAGCCCTCGCGCTCGTCCTGCTCCTGCTGGGAGGCGGAGGCACGCGGCCCGGCGGGCTGCGCGACAGGATCCTGACCCTGGCCCTGGCACTGGCGGTCCTGGCAGGGTGCGTGGCCGCGCACCCGAGTGCCGCGTTCGGGCTGGGTGCTGCTGCGCTTCCCTTCCTGCTGGCGCGCGCAGTGCCGGCTCTCGTGTCCGGTCTCCGACGACGACGGCGCACCACCCTCCTTGCCGCGGCAGCGGTGACGGCGTTCGGTGCGGTGGTCGTCGTCGGGCTCATGACCTCGCGACTCCTCGTGGGGGTGATGAACTACCCGCGCGCCACGAGGGCTGTCCTGCCCGACGCCCTCGCCCTCGCGCTCTTCGACCTCCCCCGGTTCCCGGCGGTCGAACCGCCGACCGTGGGCGACGTCAATCTGATCGTGGGGATCCTCGTCCTCGCCGGAGTGGTCCTGACCCTGGTGCTGCGGGAAGCGCGGCCACTCGCCGCCTCCTGGCTGGTGTTCGTCGTCCTGTACGTCCTGGCGGCCGGACCCGAGAACCCGCTGCGGTTCCTGACCGGTGTCTGGTACAAGGACACGCAACGACTGGCGCCGTTCATCGCGATGGCGGGAAGCATCCTGGCGGCCTTCGCGCTCGCCGTGGTGGTCGGGGGAATCGTACGACTGCTCTCGGACGCTGTCCAGCCGCGGCTGCGGATCACGCCCGGCGGGACACGGGCGGTGACGGCGGTCCTCGTCGTCGTGCTGCTCGCGGCAGTCTACGTCGGCTCTGCCGGCTTCCGGGCAGAGGCGAGAGCCTCCGTCGCGGCGCACAACTACGCGACGAACGCGATGCCTGGCATCGGGGTGCTGTCTCGCGGGGAGCAGGACTTCATCCGCAGGGCGGGCAGTCTCATCCCGCAGGACGCGGTGGTGATCGGCGATCCGTTCAACGGGGAGACCTTCTTCTACGCGCTGACCAAGCGCCGTGTCGTCTACACCCAGCTCGGTGCCCCGGCACCGACGGCTGCGCAACAGTTGCTGCGATCGAACTTCAACCGGTTGACGGCGGATCCGGCGGTGTGCGAGGCCATCGCCGATGTCGGCGCAACGCACTTCTACCAGGATGCTCCCGGTTCCTCGCACGGCAGCTCGGGTCTCGAGTCCTGGCCGGGATTCTACGGCGTCGACACCCAGCGGGGCCTCGCGCCCGTCATCACCGAGGGCGGTAGAGGCCTGTACGAGATCACGGGCTGCCCCTGATCCTCCGCGGGCACCAGCACGACGAAGGACGGCACCGGTTCGGGCGCCGTCCTTCGTGGTACGGGTGGATCTACAGGGAGGCTTCGATGGCCTCGTCGATCGCGGTGTCCCCGCTGGTGAATTCGATCGTCTTGTCGACTGTCCCGAGATTGGCGAGCACGACGGCGGCCACGCGGGCCACATCCTCACGCGGCACGGAATCGTTCTCGGGCTTGCTCGACACCTCGATCTTCCCGGTACCGGGATCGGTGGTCAGGGCTCCCGGGCCGAGGATGGTCCAGGCCAGCTCGGAGTTGCGCAGATGCTCGTCCGCAGCAGCCTTCGACTCGGCGTAGGGGAAGAAGTCGTTGTCCTCGGGAACCCCGTGGTCCTTGCCCGCTCCGAGGTAGGACACCATGACGTAGCGGCCCACTGCGGCCTGCTTCGCGGCATCCATCGAGCGGATCGCGGCGTCGCGGTCCACGGCGTAGGTCGCCTCCGGGCTGCCTCCGCCCGAGCCGGCGGACCACACCACGGCGTCGTGCCCGCGGAGCACGTCGGCCATCTGCTCCACGGAGAGCTCCGCGAGGTCGGCGACGACGGGGGTGGCGCCGGCCTGCTCCACGTCGTCCGAATGGTCCGGGTTACGGAAGATGGAACTCACCTGGTGGTCCTGCCCGGTGAGGATCCTCGTGAGGTGGAGGGCGACTTTTCCGTGTCCACCGATGATGGCGATGCGTGACATGTGAACTCCTTCTGTCGATCGGATGGCTTGTCTTCGACGCTATCGCCCTCGGTGGCGGGCTGACCAGCCCGGTACCCGTTTTCAGCCCCGGGCGGAGGCCTATTCCCGGCCCGGGCGTGGCGCGGGTCCCGGCGCGCCGGGCCATGCTGATGCGTCGCTCGTTGACCGTCCCGCGGAGGCCGTGCCACAGTGATCCCATGACGAGCCAGGGTACAGAAGAGTCCGGAACCAGCGACGTGAGTGTCACCAACGACGAAGCGGGGCAGCAGTACACTGCCAGTCTCGACGGCGAGAGCGTGGGCACGGCAGCCTACGAGCGCTCCGGTGACTCCATCGTGTTCACGCACACCGTGGTGGAGCCCGCAGCGGAGGGCCGCGGGGTCGGCAGCGCCTTGGTCCGTCATGCGCTCGACGAGGCCCGTGAGCAGCAGCTCACCGTCGTGCCGAAGTGCCAGTTCGTCGCCGCGTACATCGAGCGTCATCCCGAGTACCAGGATCTGACGAACTAGACCGGTCGGCGGCCAGCAGGGCCGGTATCCCACAGCCGGTGTCCCACGGAGGTGCCCGTCGGGTGGGCGCCGCACGACTGCGGCGGTGCACAGCTGCAGTGGACAGCGGTCAGGCACGTCCGCGCAGGATCAGATTCCAGTAGACCCACGGCAGCATGACGCGTTCGGCGATGAACGTGAGTCGGCGCTCGCGGGCCAGATCGTTCCACCCCGGCACGGTGGGCATCGGATCGTACTTGTCGTCGAACTCCGAGAAGACCACGGTGTTCCTGCTGACCACGAAGGGGCACGCCGAGTACTGGTTGTACTCTGTGCCCGGCTTCCTGCCCTTGCGGACGGCCCGCAGGTTCTTGGCCAGCACCGTGGCCTGCTCGCGCAGTGCTGCGCCGGACTTCGAGTTCAGCGTCGAGGCGGCGTCGCCCAGCGACCAGATCCGGGGGAACCGCGGGTGCCGCAGGATCACGGGATCGACCTCCACGAAGCCGTCCGTGGTGCCGGGGGCGGGAAGATCGGTGGACTTCAGCCACTGGGGCGCGGACTGCGGCGGAACCGCGTGCAGGACGTCGTAGGCCACGGTTTCCGCTACGCCGGTGACCGTACCGACGAGCTCGACCGTACGGCCCACGGGTTCCACGGAGGCCAGTTCCGTGCTGAAGCGCACCTCGACGCCGTACTCCGCGGTCTTCCTGTTCAGCTCCTCGTCGATGATCTCCATGCCGAAGATGGTGGGGGTCGGCACAGCCAGGATCACCCGGATGTCCTTCAGCACGCCTTCTCGCCGCCAGTGGTCGCAGGCGAGGTAGAGCGGCTTCTGTGCCGCTCCGGCGCATGACGCCGGTCCGGGCGGTTGCGTGAAGACCACGGTCCCGCTCGTCAGCGTGCGGAGGAGATCCCAGGCCTTGGGTGCGAGCTCGTACTCGTAGTTGGAGGCTCCGTGAGGTCCTTCCATCGCCTCCTTCAGCCCGGGGACCGCCGTCCAGTCGTTCTGGATACCGGGGCAGATGACGAGGTGGTCGTAGGTGACGGCCGAGCCGGAGTGCAACAGGACGGTGTGTGTGTCCGCACTGACGTCCACGGCCTTGTCCTGGATCCAGGTGACGCCCGGGGGCGTCACGGCGGACTGCAGGCGGACCGCCTCGAACGCATCCGCTGTTCCGCCGGCGATGTGGGAGAACAGAGGCTGGTAGAGGTGGCGGCTCTTGGGCTCGACGACCGCCACGTCCCTGAACCGGTAGCGGCGCAGCCGTCCGGCGAGTGAGATGCCAGCATTCCCCCCGCCGATGATGAGGACCTCGTGGTGCCGCTGCTCTCCCGGAGCGAGGTTCACGGGGACGGCGCGACCCCTCGGGGCCTTGCGTGTAGCGGTACGGATGGCAGTGACCTCTTCTTCATGGAGCCCTGGTCGGCAGGTACTCCGACCCTACCTCCCGTGTCCGACACGAAACAGGCGAGCTGGGCGCTGAAGCCGACCGGCGGCGTCAGCGGCGTGCGTAGCGCGTGACGAAGGCGCGCAGGATGGCCTCGGGCTGGTCCACGACCGTGGCCCGCGCCCGCTCCATGTACTCCTCGGCCTGCTCGGGCGGGAAGTAGCCCGCGTGGCGATACGTGCCGATGCGACCCACCAGGGCCTCCACATCGAGCTCGGGGTGGAACTGCGTGGCGTACACGTTGTCCCGCACGCGGAACATCTGGACCGGGCACGTCGCCGAGGATGCCAGGAGCACCGCTGATCCCGGCAGCGTGGCGCACGCCTCCTTGTGCCCCACGTAGGCCGCGAACGACGACGGCAGCCCTGCCAGCAGCGGGTCGGCGGCGCCGTCCTCGTTCACCGTGATCTCCACCGCTCCGATGGGCTCGGCGTAGGTGGTGTCCACGACCGCCCCCTGGTGCCGTCCGAGGGTGCCGACCCCGTAGCAGGCACCGAGGAACGGGAAGTCCTCCGCCACGACCCGGTCCAGGAGAGCAGCGAGCTCACGCTCCACCCTGTGCTGGATGCCGGTCTTCAACTCCTGGGGATCGGAGGAGTTGAACGGGCTCCCCCCGAGGAAGATCCCCGAGTAGTCGGCAAGATCGACCTCGGGCAGGGGCCCGGCCTCCAACCGGACCCGGTGCAGCTCGGATGCCGCGAGACCACCGAAGCGCAGGAAGCTCGCGTACTCGGCATCGGCGGCGTGGTTCTCGGCACGGGTGGCCAGCAGGAGGAACGGTTTCACCCCTCGATGCTACTGGCGCGGGGCCTGAGCCTGTGCATGATCCGCCGAGCTCGCATCCAGTTCGGCGAGTTCGCTCTTCACGCGTTCGACGTCGTCCCTGGTGATGGTCAGCGGCCCGGCACTCCGCCGCCCGTGCGAGGGCCGGACGGCGACGACGTCGGCCTCCCCCTCGTGCTGTCCTGCCGGGTCGCCCGCAGGCGTACGGCCGGCGCGGGCGGTGGACCCGTCGGTCGACGGCATGGCTCCCGGCGCGGTGGAGGCGATCGAGGACGCCGGACTCGCCGGGGCGGGCTGGACGATGTCCACGGTGCGCCGCAGCGGGGTCTCCTTGATGAAGAGCACGCAGACCAGGGCGATCACGGCGATGCCGGCAGTGATGATGAAGATGGTGGCCGTGCTGTCACCGTAGGCGCTGCGGACGATCTCGGCGACGGGTGCCGGCAGATCCACCAGATCCAGGGAACCACCGGCCGCCCCACCGGGTCCGGCGGGAACTCCCGCGGCCGCGAGCCCGTCGGCGGTCCGGTTGCTCACCTGCGTCGCGAGGATCGCTCCGAGGACGGCGACACCGGCGGCGCCGCCCAGCGAGCGGAAGAACGCGACGGACGCGCTGGCCGAGCCGATGTCCCTGACGGCAACCGTGTTCTGCACGGCGAGGACCAGATTCTGGAGCATCAGACCGAGCCCCAGGCCGAAGACGAAGGTGTAGGTGCCCACGAGCCACAGGTCCGTGAGGTGGTCGATCGTCCCGGCCAGGCCCAGTCCCACGATCAGGAATACCGACCCTGCGATCAGGTATCGCTTCCACTTGCCGTACCGGGTCACGAGCTGCCCGGCACCGATGGAACCGATGAGGTTACCGGCGATCATGGGCAGGGTGAGCAGGCCTGCCTCGGTGGGCGTGGCGCCGCGTGCCACCTGGTAGTACTGCCCGATGTAGCTGGAGCTGGCGAACATGGCGATGCCGACGGCGACCGAGGCGATGATGGCCAGGGCCGTGGTGCGCTGGGAGACGATCTTCAGCGGGATGATCGGCTCGGGGACCCGTGCCTCCACGACGAGCAGCAGTGCCAGCAGGACCACGCTGCCGCCGACCATGAGAGCGCTCTCGCCGGAGAGCCACGCGTAGTAGCCCTCCTTGCCCGCGAAGGAGACCCAGATGAGCAGCAGGCTGACCCCTGCGGTCAGCAGGATGGAGCCGAGCCAGTCGATGCGCGCCCTGCGGCGGGTGTCGGGGAGCTTGAGCGTGATCTGCAGCAGCACGAGCGCGATGATCGCGAAGGGGACACACACGAAGAAGGTCCAGCGCCAGCCCAGAGGCGAATCCACGATGAAGCCGCCCAGCAGCGGACCGCCGGCGGTCGCCACGGCCATGACACCGCCCATGTACCCGGCGTACCGGCCGCGCTCCCGCGGAGCGATGATGGTGCCGATGATCGCCTGGGCCAGGGCCGTGAGACCACCCATCGCGGCACCCTGGATGACCCGCGCCGTCAACAGGAGCGGGATGTTCTCGGCGAAGCCCGCCAGCACCGACCCTGCGACGAAGATGACGATGCTGATCTGCACCAGCAGCTTCTTGTCGAAGAGATCGGCGAACTTGCCCCAGATCGGGGTGGTCGCGGCATTGGCGAGGAGTGCCGCGGTGATGACCCAGGCGAAGTCGGTCTGCGACCCGTTGAGCTCGCTCATGATGGTGGGCAGGGCGTTCGCCACGATCGTGCTGCTGAGGATCGCCGTGAAGAGACCGGCGAGAAGGCCGGTGAGTGCCTGCAGGACCTGCCGGTGGCTCATGGCATCGCCCGCCGGTGGCGCCGGCGTCCCGGCTCCGGAGGGCTTGGCTGCCTCGGACGGCTTCGTCGTCGTGGGATGGATGGCCATCGGCGTGTTCCTTCGTGTTCTCGGACCCGGGGGCCCTGATGATGACGGCCGTCTCTGCCCGTTCGGAGTGCAGTGGGTCGGGTCCTCGAGCCGGCGGCCTTCAGTCCGAGAAGTGTTCCACGAAGTGCTGCCCGCGGGTACCTCACGCCCGGAAGCACGGCACGCTCAGGGCATGTCGTTGCTGGAGGTAACTGTACTGGGGCACTTTCGTTAGGTCAACTAACCAAATCTCCGCTGATCACGCTGCTGACCGCGTAATTGCGCCCGGATCTCGCGCAACTCTGCGGCAGGCACATGATCGGCGTGACCGCCGACACGAATGTGGTTTGCGATACACTCCCTGCTCCTGCTAGGTCTGATACCTACGGCAGGGTGCTTCTTTGCCGAGGAACGCCCTGTACAGGGCACGGAAGAGGTCGCTCGCCATGACGCACAACGAACCCCACGTAGAGGAAGCCGACGAGAAGGATCTCCAGGTGGAGGACCGCCCGAAGGAATGGGCAGCGGGTGTGCCCGGCGTCTACCACTCCATGAAGCCCGCCCTCGAGCACATGGGTGTGGAACGCACCGCCAGGACCGTGCTGAAGATGAACCAGAAGAAGGGCTTCGACTGCCCGAGCTGCGCCTGGCCGGACCCGGGCAAGCGCAAGACCTTCGAGTTCTGCGAGAACGGTGCGAAGGCCGTCACCTGGGAGGCCGCCCCCCTGACCGTTCCCACCGGGTTCTGGGCGGAGAACTCCCTCACGGAGCTCCGCGAACGATCGGAGTTCTGGATGGGCATGCAGGGCCGGCTCACCGAGCCCCTCCACAAGCCCGCAGGCGAGGACCACTACCGGCCGGTGAGCTGGGACGAGGCCTTCGACATCATCAGCACCAAACTGAAGAGCCTCGACTCCCCGGACGAGGCCGCGTTCTACACGAGCGGCCGCACGTCCAACGAGGCCGCATTCCTCTACCAGCTGTTCGTCCGCGGCTACGGCACCAACAATCTGCCCGACTGCTCCAACATGTGCCACGAATCCTCCGGCTGGGCGATGGGCCAGACCATCGGCATCGGTAAGGCCACCGTGACGTTCGACGACTACGCCGAGGCCGACCTGATCATCCTGATGGGACAGAACCCCGGCACCAACCACCCGCGCATGCTCACCGAACTCGAGAACTGCAAGCGCAACGGCGGCCGGATCGTGGCCGTCAATCCCCTCCCCGAGGCGGGCCTCAAGCGCTACAAGAATCCGCAGACGGTGCGCGGTGTCGCCGGCAAGGGCACCGAACTGGCGGACCAGTTCCTGCAGATCCGCCTCGGCGGGGACATGGCGCTGCTGCAGGCCGTGTCCAAGCGCGTCCTCGAGGCGGAGGCGAGGAATCCCGGCACGGTGCTCGACCAGGCGTTCCTCGACGAGTACTGCGAGGGCCTCGACGAGCTGCGCGAGTTCCTGCTCAGGCTCGACGACGCCGCGGTGCTGGAGGCGACCGGACTCCGGGCCGAGGAGATCGACGAGCTCGCGGCGCGCTACATCGCGGCGGACAAGGTGATCATCACCTGGGCCATGGGCATCACGCAGCAGAAGAAGGGCGTCGCCACCATCAAGGAGATCATCAATCTCCTCCTGCTGCGCGGGAACATGGGCAAGCCGGGCGCCGGGGCTTCCCCGATCCGCGGTCACAGCAACGTCCAGGGCGACCGCACCATGGGCATCTGGGAGCAGATGCCGCCGTCCTTCCTCCGGACACTGGGCGAGGAGTTCGACTTCGAGCCGCCCCAGGAGCACGGCACGGACGCCGTGGACACCATCAAGGGCATGACCGAGGGACGCATCAAGGTGTTCATGGGACTCGGCGGAAATCTGGTCTCCGCCATCTCCGACACGATCGTCGCCGAGAGGGCCTTCGAGAACACCGACATGAGCGTGCAGGTCTCCATCAAGCTCAACCGCTCGCACGTGGTGACGGGCGAGGAGGCCCTGATCCTGCCGTGCAAGGGCAGGACGGAGATCGACCGCCAGGCCACCGGTGAGCAGTTCGTCTCGGTGGAGGACACCGTCTGCGCCGTGCATCCCTCCTGGGGCAGCGTGGAGCCCGTCTCCGAGAACCTGCTGTCCGAACCGGCGATCATCAGCAGGCTCGCCCGCGCGACGATCGGCGATCGCATCCGCGCCGACTGGCAGGGCTTCGAGGAGGACTACGACCTCATCCGTCGCCACATCTCGCAGGTGGTCGAGGGCTGCGAGGACTACAACCGGAAGATCCGCCAGGACGGCGGCTTCGTGCTCCCGAACGGACCGCGGGACTCGCGCACGTTCAACACGCCCACGGGCAGGGCCGTGCTCACGGTCAACGATCTCGAGTACGTCGAACGCCCGGCAGGCACGCTGATCCTGCAGTCACTGCGCTCGCACGATCAGTTCAACACCACCATCTACGGGCACAACGACCGCTACCGGGGCATCAAGAAGGGCCGGCACGTGGTGTTCATCAATCCCGAGGACATCACCGAGCTGGGGCTGGAGGACGGCCAGAACATCGACATCCACGGCGTGTACGACGACGGCGTGCAGCGGGTGCTCCGCGCCTACCGCGTGGTCTCGTACCCCACCGCCCGGGGCTGCGCGGCCGCCTACTACCCGGAGGCCAATGTGCTGGTACCCCTCGACGAGGTGGCCCAGGGCAGCAACACCCCCCTGTCGAAGCAGGTGATCGTGCGCTTCGAGCCCAGTTCGCACCGTGCGCCCTCCGAGCACGACGCCGCAGCGACCTCCGGGGTTCCCGATCACGGATCCCACATTCCGGCCGATGCCGGCGCACCTGCACGGGAGACCGCGAACGTCTGAGGACCAGCAGGACCAGCGATGCGTCATCCGCGTGCTCGTCGTCGCCCAGGTTCTCGGCGGGATCGGTGCCGGAGCCACACTGTCCCTCGGAGCGCTCCTCGCGGCCCAGCTCTCCGGCTCGAGCGCCTGGTCGGGCATGGCCGCGACCATGGCCACGCTCGGCGCTGCAGCTGCTGCGGTCCCCCTCGCGACACTCGCCCAGCACAGGGGACGCAGTGTGTCCCTGTCCGCAGGTGCCCTGGTTGCGGCCTCTGGTGCGCTGCTCGCGATCACGGCAGCATCCCTGTCCCTGTTCCCGCTGCTGCTCGCCGCGCTCATCCTCCTGGGCGTCGGCTCGGCCACGGGACTGCAGGCCCGTTTCGCGGCGACGGATCTCGCGACGGATGCGACCCGGGGTCGCAGCCTCGCCGTCGTCGTCTGGTCCACCACGATCGGTGCGGTCCTCGGCCCGAATCTCTTCGAACCCGGGGAGGCCGTGGCGGGACTCCTCGGCATCCCCGCGCTCAGCGGCGGCTTCGTCTTCTCCGCGGCGGCGCAGGTGGGAGCCGCCCTGCTGTACCGGCTGGGGCTGCGGCCCGATCCCCTGCTGACCGCGCTCCGGCTCCAGGCCGGCGAGCGCGCCGGAGGCGGCCCGGCAGGTGACACCGCAAGCAGACTGCCGGAGAGCGCCGCGCCCGGGAGGCGTAGGGGAATCGCCGTCCTCGCAGGGAATGCCGCGGCGCGCTACGCCGTGGTGAGCATCGCCGTCGCCCACGCGGCGATGGTCTCGCTCATGGCGATGACCCCGGTCCACCTGCACGATCACGGCGCAGGGCTCTCGGTGGTCGGTCTCACCATCAGCCTGCACGTGGCCGGGATGTACGCGCTGTCGCCGGTCTTCGGGTGGATCGCCGATCGCGCCGGGACGACCCGCGGGATCCTCTGCGGCCAACTGGTCATGCTCGCCGCGCTCCTCATGGCCTGGCGCGGCGCCGACTCCGAGGTCCGGGTGACGGTGAGCCTGGTGCTGCTGGGACTCGGCTGGTCGGCCTGCATCGTCTCGGCGTCGGCCCTGCTCGCCGGTGCGGTCGCTGTCACCGAACGCGCCCCGGCCCAGGGATCGTCCGACCTGCTCATGAATCTTGCGGGTGCTGCCGGTGGCGCGCTCGCGGGGCCCGCCCTCGTACTGCTCGGCTATGCGGGCCTCGGACTCGTCGCGGCCGTCCCGGTCGCCGTCGTCCTGGTGTGGACGCTCAGGCGCCTGGGCTCAGCCCGACGGCCCACCGTCAGCGCGTAGGAAACGCTTCTCGCCCTCCAGCACCCGGCCTGCCACCGGGTCGGGCCCCGACTACTGCGCCGTCCCGGTCCAGCCTTCCCTCTCCTGGGTCTGCGCATCCTTCTCGACCACGGTCAGGACGGTCGAGGCAGCCTTCTCGACGGCGGCGCTCGCCTCGTCCCTGCCGTTCGTCGTCACCGTGCCCGCGGCGTAACCGATCATGAATGCACTGAGCACCCCGGCATCCGCGGACATCTGCTGCGAGCAGCGCCGGGCCACGTCCAGGATCCGCTCGTGGTCGAACTCGAGGTCGAGGATCTGCAGCGCCTGGGTCAGGGTCTGCTCCCACTCCGCAAGTGTGCGTTCTTTGTCGTCGTACGTCGTCATGGGGTTCCTCGTGTCGAAGGTCTGGTGGGGATGCCGCAGCTTCGCAGGCACCACTGCCCTCGACATTACGCTTGACGGGCCCGCCCGGCAGGGTCCCGGCGGTCCCGGCCCGCACGAGCATCCGATCCGGGTAGGGTGACGGCAGGTCGGCGCACCGGATCGGCGGGCGGGATCGATCAGACGGGTGCTGCGAGCGCCTTCCGCACGAGGACGGGGAGTATCGGGGATGAGCGCTGAGATCCGAAGGATGCCGGTGGACTCCGCGCGGCTCGGTGCGGCCTTCATCGGCGTACTGCTCATCGCGGTGAATCTGCGCGTCTCGTTCATCAGTGTGGGGCCCGTGCTGGAGAACATCAGTGCCGATCTGGGTCTTTCCAGCCCTGCGGCCGGTCTCCTGACGGGGCTCCCGCTCATCGCCTTCGCGGCGTTCTCACCTGTTGCGCCCGGCTTCGCGGCCCGGCTCGGCCTGGATCGGGCGCTGTGGCTGTCCCTGCTGATCCTCGCCGCGGGAATCGTGCTGCGCTCCCTGCCCGTCCCCGGTCTGATCTGGGCCGGCACCGCCCTGATCGGAGTGGCGATCGCCTTCCTGAACGTGCTGCTGCCCTCGCTGGTGAAACGCGACTTCCCACTGCGGGTCAGTCAGGTCACCGGGATCTACACCGCGGCGCAGGCCACGATGGCGGCGATCGGTGCGGCCGTCGTCGTTCCGGTGGCTCAGACCTCACCCGCGGGCTGGCGACTGGCGCTGGGAATCTGGGTGGGGGTGGCGCTGATCGCGATGGCGGTGCTCCTGCCGTGGATGTACCGGGGAGACCAGGGCGCAGTCCGCTCAGCCGCGCCTGAGCTCGCCTACCGGTCGCCGTGGGCCTCGGCCCTCGGCTGGCAGGTGACGGTCTTCATGGGTCTGCAGTCCATCGGCTACTACGTGCTGATGGCCTGGCTGCCCACGATCGAGCGGAGCCGCGGAGTGCCGGCGTCGACGGCGGGCTTCCACCTCTCGGTCTTCCTGCTCATCAGTGTGTTCGCGAGCCTCGCTGCAGGGTGGGTCCTGCACCGCGGCAGGGATCAGCGGCTGGTCGCCGCCACGACGTCGGCGCTCATGGTCGCGACGTTCCTGGGCCTGGCGTTCGCCCCGGGCCTCACGCTGCTGTGGGTGGTCCTGGGCTCGATCGGCTGTGGTTCCCTCATCGTCGTCGCGCTGTCGCTGTTCAGCCTCCGGAGCGTGAACTTCAGCCAGGCGGCGTCGCTGTCCGGGATGGCGCAGTCCGTCGGCTACGGTCTCGCGGCCGTGGGTCCGGTCCTCTTCGGCGCCCTGCGCGATCTGAGCGGGGACTGGACGCTCCCCCTCGTGGTCACGGCGGGCATCATGGTGGTGCTCACGTTCCTGGCAGTGCTCGCCGGGCGGGACCGCGTGATCGGGCTCCGCTGACGCGGGGCGCACCACCGGCGCGCACGGCGCTCGGCGTCGTGCCGTACCACCGGCGCACGCACCGCGTGAGGGCGGACTGCTCGGACAGGCCCACGAGACCGGAGATCTGCGCCAGCGGCAGCTCGGTCCGGGTGAGGAGCCGGTGCGCGGCGTCGCGGCGGGCGTCGTCGAGCAGCACCTCGAACGAGGTCCCCTCGGCAGCGAGCCGCCGCTGGAGGGTTCGCGGGTGTATCCCGAGGAGCCGGGCCGCGGCAGCGATGCGCGGCGGGGACGTTCCGAGCAGCCGGTCGATCGAGGTGCGGACCTTCGGCGCCACCACGCGCCCGGGCTCGGCGAAGTGACTGTGCAGGTAGTCCAGGGCGATCTCGTGGAGCGTGTCGTCCACGGACTGCAGGGGCCGGTCGAGCAGACTCCGCGGCACGCGCAGCAGGGAGGCGTCCTGGCCGAAGCGGACCTCGACGCCGAAGAACCCGGTGTAGCGCCTCGCCGGAGCCTTCGGCAGGTGGGACAGATGCACGGAGTGGAGTGCGTAGGATCCGCCGACGAGGACGCGGATCATGCGGTGGACGAAGGCCAGGATGGCGTCGCTCGCCTGCCGCGGAGGAGTTCCCTCGGTGGAGCCGTAGCACAGCCCCACCTCGCCGGCCCGACCCTCGGGGTCCTCCACGATGCTGAAGCGCAGCGCCGGGCTGTGCAGGAAGAGGAACTGCGAGGCGCACTCCAGGGCGGCCCCCACCGTCGGGGAGTTCTGCACCGCCACGGCCAGCGGACCGAGGATGCCGATGTCCTGGTACTCGGAGATGCGCAGGCCCAGATCCGGGCAGGGCAGCGTGCGTGCCGCGCCCTCGAGGAGCTTCGCCATGGCCACGTCGGAGACGAGGACGTCGTCGTCGTCGAGGGCCTTGAGCGGAACGTGGTGGAGTGCTGCGAGCGCCTCGGCGTCACCGCCGAACTGTTCGACGACACCACGGAAGCCGCGCATCCCGGCGGAGCGGATCACGGAAGCCATGTCATCCAAGGGTAAATAGCTGTCGCACGAAGTCAAGTATGGTGCTGGTCCGCACCGGGATACTGGAATCCATGGACACTCTCACCGAACATCTCGACGTCGTGATCGTGGGCGCCGGACTCTCCGGCATCGGCGCGGCCTACCGCGTCGCGACCATGCTCCCGGGCAGGAGCTTCGCGGTGCTCGAGGCCCGCGACACCGTGGGCGGCACCTGGGATCTCTTCCGCTATCCGGGCGTGCGCTCGGACAGCGACATGTTCACGCTCGGCTACCCGTTCCGCCCGTGGACCGAGGCGAAGGCGATCGCCGACGGCTCCTCGATCCTCTCCTACGTCCGCGCCACCGCGGAGGACGAGCGGATCAGGGAGAAGATCCGCTTCCGCACCAGGCTGGTCGGCGCCGCCTGGTCCTCGGAGGACGCGCGGTGGACCCTCGAGCTCGAGGTGAGCGACGACGACGGCGCCACAGAGCGCCGCACCATGAGCTGCGGCTTCCTCTACATCTGCAGCGGCTACTACAACTACGACCACGGCCACGAGCCCGCCTTCGAGGGTATCGAGTCCTTCGAGGGTCGGATCGTCCGCCCGCAGTTCTGGCCCGAGGACCTGGACTACCGGGACAAGCGCGTGGTCGTGATCGGCAGCGGAGCCACCGCGGTCACCCTCCTGCCCGCGATGGCCAAGGACGCCGCGCACGTCACCATGCTCCAGCGCTCCCCCACCTACGTCACGGCCGTGCCGAGCCGCGACACGTTCTCCGACGCGGCACGGCGCTACCTGCCGGCCCGCCTCGCACACCATGTGGCACGGGCCAAGAACGTCGTGACCAAACAGGCCTTCTACCAGCTGTGCCGCAGCAGGCCGGAGCTGGCGAAGAAGATCATCCGCACCCAGACGGAGCGGATCGTCGGGGACGAGCAGCTCGTGGCCGAGCACTTCACCCCCGCGTACAACCCGTGGGACCAGCGGCTCTGCGTCGCGCCGAGCGCCGATCTGTTCAAGGCCCTGAAGGCCGGGACGGCGTCCGTGGTCACGGACACCATCGAGACCTTCACGCCGCAGGGCATCCGCCTGGCCTCGGGGCAGGAACTGGCGGCCGACGTCGTCGTCACGGCCACGGGACTGTCCATGCTGCCCCTGGGAGGTGCCACCTTCAGCGTGGACGGGGCGCCCGTGGACCTCGGCGACTCCTGGGTGTACCGGGGGCTCATGGTCAGCGGCGTGCCCAATCTGGCGCTCTGCGTGGGGTACACCAACGCGTCCTGGACCCTGCGGGCGGATCTCAGCTCACGCTACGTCTGCCGCCTCATCCGCTACCTGGACCGCCACGGGTACCGGTACGGCGCGCCGTCGACGGACGGCGACATGAGGCCGCGGCCCCTCCTGGACCTGACCTCGGGGTACGTGCAGCGCGCCATCTCCGCCTTCCCCAAGCAGGGCGACAGGCAGCCCTGGACCATGCGCCAGAACTATCTGCTCGATGCCCCCACGGCGCTGTACGGCAGTGTCGCCAAGAACATGGTCTTCGACCGTCCGGCCCCCAGGAGCCGGCCCGTACCCGAACTCCAGGAGATCCACGCATGAGGCCTGCACCCTTCCGCTTCGCCGGCGCGACCGCCGTCGTCACCGGCGCCGCGGGAGGTATGGGCGAACACCTCGCCCGCGGGCTGGCCGAGCGCGGCAGCACCCTGCTGCTCGTCGACCGCGACGCCGCGAAGCTGGGCGCCGTCGCCGCCTCGATCCGCTCCAGCTACCCGGACGCCGCCGTCACCACGTTCGTCGTCGATCTGGTCCGGCGGGACGCCGTCGACGAGGTGGCCTCCGAAATCCTCGCCGCGACGGACACCGTGGATCTGCTGATCAACAACGCCGGAGTGGCGCTGGCAGGGACCTTCGACCAGATCACCATGGAGGACTTCGACCAGGTGATGGCCGTGAACTTCCACGCACCCGTGCGGCTCACCCACCACCTGCTGCCCCTCATGCGAGCCGGGGCGCACATCGTGAACGTGTCGAGCCTGTTCGGACTGGTGGCGCCGGCCGGGCAGAGCGCCTACTCCTCGTCGAAGTTCGCATTGCGCGGGTTCACCGAGGCGCTGCGCAACGAACTGCTGCCGCGCGGCATCGGCACCACCACGGTGCACCCCGGCGGGATCCGCACGAACATCGCCCGCAACGCCCGCCTCGGCGGCAACCTCGACGAGGCTGCCTCGAGAAAGGCCAGGGGCGGCTTCGACAGGCTCCTCACGTTCCCCGCCGACCGGGCGGCAGACCTCATGCTGGAGGCGGTGAAGAACCGCAGCCCACGCCTGCTGATCGGCTGGAGCGCCACGCTGCCCGACGTCGTCGCCCGCGTGGCCCCGCTGTCCTTCGGAACCCTCCAGCGCCACCTCGCGAGTCTCTCGCGGCTGCCGGCACTGCTGCCCGCGACCCTGCGCCGGGGTGCCGGGACGGGTCGCGGTGGCGCGTCGGTCGAGCCGAAACCCGACGGCGTGCTCGAGGGTGGCTTGCTCCGGGTCGACGGCGTGAGGATCCGCTACCGGGACGAAGGTGCTGCGGAGAAGACACCGGTGCTCCTGCTCCACGGGATCGGGCGCAGCCTCGAGGACTGGGAGGGTCTCTATGCCCGCCTCGCACCCGATCACCGGGTGATCAGTATCGACCTGCCGGGCTTCGGGCTCTCCGAGCGCACCGCGGGCAGATACTCGATGGAGACGATCGCCCGTTTCGTGCTCGCCGCGCTCGACACCCTCGGGGAACGGCGCCCGCTGCACGTGGTGGGCAACTCGCTCGGCGGGGCGGTCGCAATGAAGCTCAGCGTGCTCGCACCCGAGCGCGTCCGGAGTCTGGTGCTCGCGAACAGCGCCGGTTTCGGCAAGGAGGTCACCCTGGCCCTCCGCCTGCTCGCCGTCCGCCCCGTGGGCAGAGTGCTCATGCGGGACAAGTCCCGGAAGGCCGCCTATCGCACCGAGCGGGCCGTCTTCTACGACAGGGCGTTCGTCACCGAGGAACGCCTCGACCACGCGCAGGAGGTGGGCCGGAACCCCGTGCACGACGACGTCATGCTCGCCGTCGCCGGGCACCTCGGCACCGTCGGCGGGGTGCGCCGTCGCTGGCGGACCGAGCTCCTGCGCAGCGTCGCGGCCCAGCGCAAACCCACCCTCGTGGTCTGGGGCGACGAGGACCGCGTACTCCCGGCGTCGCACCTGGAGCACGCCCGGACGGCGTTCCCGCACGCCGAGTTCCACCTGTTCGAGAAGTGCGGGCACATGCCGCAGATCGAGCGCGAGGAGGAGTTCGATGCCCTCGTGCGCCGGTTCGTCGCCGACGCCGACACCGATCATGACGCTCCGACCCACCAGGGGTTCCGGAACGTCTAGGGCGTGTCTGCGTGTCATCGGGCGGCCGACGCACCATGCTGGGGAGGTTGCGTCCGCCGGTTCGCGGTGTGCGGATGTCGCTGTGACACTGTCATGGTGCCGATAGGGCGCACGACACGAGAAGGACACAGAAGGTGGGGGCATGCTGCAACTGACCGGGATCACCAAGAGCTACGGCGGACACCGCGTGCTCGACGAGGTGGCCTTCGCCATCCCCGAGGGCCGTCTGACGGGCTTCGTGGGCGGCAACGGCGCCGGCAAGACGACGACGATGCGCATCATGCTCGGTGTGCTCTCGCGCGACTCGGGTGAGGTGACCCTGGACGGTGTCCCCATCACGGACGGCGACCGGCGCAGTTTCGGCTACATGCCCGAGGAGCGCGGTCTCTACCCGAAGATGCAGGTGCTCGAGCAGATCGTGTATCTCGCCCGCCTGCACGGTTTCTCCAGGGCGGATGCCACCACCCGCGCCACGGCCCTGCTCGAGGAGCTCGGACTCGGTGAACGCCTCAGGGACAACGTCGAGACCCTCTCCCTCGGCAACCAGCAGCGCGCGCAGATCGCCGCGGCACTCGTCCACGATCCGAGGGTCCTCATCCTCGACGAACCGTTCTCGGGTCTCGATCCGCTCGCGGTCGACGTCGTCGCGGGCGTGCTCAAGACCCGGGCGGCCCGGGGCGTGGCCGTGCTCTTCTCCTCGCACCAGCTCGACGTCGTCGAACGGCTCTGCGACGACCTCGTGATCATCGCCGGTGGCACCATCCGCGCTGCGGGCAGTCGGGACGGACTGCGGGCCGGGTTCTCGCAGCGCCGTCTCGAGCTCGTCCTCGGCGGCGACGCCGGCTGGCTGCGGACCGAGCCGGGCGTCGAGGTCGTCGAGCTCGACGGCGGGTACGCGATCTTCGACGCCGACAGCGACGAGACCGTGCAGCGCGTGCTGCGACGCGCGATGAGCACCGGCGACGTCACGAGTTTCACGCCCCGGCACCCGTCACTCGCCCAGATCTTCAAGGAAGTCATCCAGTGAACACCCAGTCCTTCATCCAGAGCGTCTGGCTCGTCACCGGGCGCGAAATCGGCTCGAAGCTGCGCAGCAAGGCGTTCCTCATCTCGACCGGCATCCTCTTCGCGCTCGCCCTGATCGGCGTCATCTGGGCCGGCGTCGCCGCTGACTCCGACTCGCGCACGCCCGTCGCCGTGACGCCGGAGACCGCCGCGGTGGTCGCCCAGCTCGACGACGTCGTCGAGACGACCGAGGTGGCGAGCGTCGCCGAGGCACGCGACCTCGTCTCCTCGGGTGAGGTCGACGCGGCCCTCGTCCCCGGCGGCGCCGACCCGTTCGGGTACACGCTCATTTCCGAGGACAGCGTCCCGACCACGCTCGTGTCGCTGCTGAGCGTCTCCCCGGAGGCCGAGCTGCTGACGACGGACACCGTCGGCGAGCAGCTCCGCTACTTCATCGCGATCGCCTTCGGCGCGGTCTTCTTCATCGCGGCGCTGACCTTCGGGTCCACGATCGCCTCCAGTGTCGTCGAGGAGAAGCAGACCCGGGTCGTGGAACTGCTCATCTCGGCCATCTCGACGCGCGCACTGCTGGCCGGGAAGGTACTCGGCAACACGATCCTCGCGATGGGCCAGATCCTCGGGATCGCCGCGATCGCGATGATCGGCCTCGCGGTCACGGACCAGGGCGAGCTGCTCGGCGGTATCGGCGCGCCGATCGGGTGGTTCGCCGTCTTCTTCCTGTTCGGGTTCATCCTGCTCGCGGCCCTGTACGCTGCGGCCGGGGCGACGGTGTCGCGGCAGGAGGACATCGGATCCACCACGATGCCGCTGACCATCCTCGTCATGGCGCCGTACTTCCTGGTGATCTTCTTCAACGACAACCCCGCGGTGATGACCCTCATGTCGTACATACCGTTCTCGGCGCCGGTGGGCATGCCCGTGCGCATCTTCGTCGAGGAGGCGCAGTGGTGGGAGCCGTTCCTCTCACTGGTGATCCTGCTCGCGTCCTGCGTCGTCGCGATCTTCGTCAGCGCGAAGATCTACCAGAACTCGATTCTGCGGATGGGCGCCCGGGTGAAACTGGCCGAGGCACTGAAGAGCTAGCGCAGGTCCTTCCGGTCCCGATCGGTGCCCGCCTGTGAGCGTACCTGCGGCTCCGCGGGGACGTACGCCTCCTGCCAGCGCGCCAGCTCGGCGAAGAACGCCGACCGCGCCGGTTCGGGCGAGAGCGTCAGATCGTGGATGCCGCCGGTGATGCGTACCAGGGTGACCAGTCGGCCCAGTTTCGGCGTGCGGCGGGCGATCTGCGCGACGTCGAGCACCACGTCGGTCGAGGAGATGCGGCCGGGTTCCTCGCTGGGGTCCGAACTCGCGTCGGAGCTCGCCACGAGGACGGGACAGCCGATGGCGAGCCCACGGTTGAGCCGGGCGTGGCCGGCACGGACGGCGCGCAGCCAGCCGGCGACGACGGGGAATCCCTCGTGGGGCTTCCACGCGAGATCGTAGTCCCACTCGCCGCCTGTGTCCCGGTGCAGGAAGCGTCCGTACGCCGAACCCAGCGAGCCGACCACCAGGTTCGGCTTCAGCGTGCCGAGCCTGTGCACCGCGAGCGTGCCGATCGTGCGCTGGAACAGACCCGCGTTGAGATCGAACCACGGGCTGTTGAGCACCAGGGCGTCCACGACCCCGCGCCCGCGCCGGTCGTGCGCCCAGAGGGCTGTGATCAGACCCCCGGTGGAATGGCCCATCACCACGAGCACGTCGTGGCCCTCCTCGTCGCGGATGATCCGCGCGGCGGCGTCGAGTTCCTCGTCGTACGCCCCGAGCGACGCGATGTAGTTGGGCCGCTGGTGCTCATGCAGCGAGCGCCCGTACTTCCGCAGGTCCAGGGCGTAGAAGTCGAAGCCCGCCTCGAGCCAGGCAGCGGCGAGATGCTCCTGGAAGAAGTAGTCGACGAAGCCGTGGACATACAGGACCGCCCTGCCCGAACCGTTCGGCAGGGTGCGGCGGACCAGCGTCGCGTCGGCCTCCCCGTCCTCGTCCGGGCGCAGCGGTATGGTCCGGGCCTCGAAGTCCCCGCCCAGGACGTCCGGCCGGTACGTGGTCTGCTGCTGTGTGGTCGTCATCGATGATGGTCCCTTCGACCTGTCTCTGTGTTCGCTCGTGTCCGTGGCCGGCTATGCGCACCGCTGCGCTGCCCCCGCCCGAATCTCGTCAGGCGCGGCGTCGTCCGGGACTCCAGTCTCGCACCGGTTCCACCGGTGTCGCACCCGGACACCGCAGCGCGATGCCGGTCCACTGGTCCTAGATTGGAGACATGGCTATCGAGATCACGACGGCGACACCGGACGACGTCGAGGGCCTCGCCGAGTGCGCCGCGATCACCTTTCCCCTGGCGTGCCCGCCGGGTTCCCGTCCCGAGGACATCGAGCGCCACATCGCAACGCAGCTCTCGGCCGGACGTTTCGCCACCCTGCTCGGGCTGCCCAGTCATACGATCCTCTGCCTCCGGGAGAGTGGGAGGATCCTGGGCTGGAGCATGACGGTCCTGGACCAGCCGACGGACACGGACGTTCTCGACGCACTGTCCCTCTCCCCCGTGGTGGAGCTGAGCAAGTTCTACGTCCACCCCGAGCAGCACGGCCGGGGTGCGGCGGCCGCACTGATGTCCGCGACCCTGGAACGCGCCGCGCGCTCGGGCCCGCCCGGCGTCTGGTTGGGCGTGAACCAGGAGAATCACCGTGCCATCCGCTTCTACGAGAAGAGCGGCTTCCGGATCGTCGGCACCAAGCGATTCCGGCTGGGAGACCGGGACGAGGACGACTTCATCCTCGAACAATCGTTGGGCGTGATCTGAGCGGCCTCCGGTCGGCGGGCTGCTACTAAGTCCAATCCCGACCGGAAGACCGGACAGGTCCACGGCGCAACACAACGTAATGTGAAGAAGTCGCCTCCCCGGGATCGGGCGTAGCGTCCTGCGCATGCAGAACACCCCGGGATCGATCCCCACCCTTGACCTCAGTACCGCGCGTTCCGCAGACGGCTCCTTCACCCCGGAGTTCATCGAGGACCTGCGCACCGCCGCACACACCGTCGGCTTCTTCCATGTGGTCGGCTACGGCGCCGGGCCCACCCAGGTCGACGACCTCTTCGACGTCACACGCCGGTTCTTCGACCTGCCGCTCGAGGAACGTCTCACGATCCACAACCGGATCTCCCCCCACTTCCGCGGCTACGCGGGCCTGGGTACCGAGATCACGCGAGGCCGGCCGGATGCCCGCGAACAGATCGACTTCTCCCCCGAGCGCGCACCGGTGACCGACTACCCGGCGGACGAGCCGTACTGGCTCCTGCAGGGTCCCAATCTGTGGCCGCGCGAGGCCCTGCCGGAGCTCGAGGACAAGGCGATGGCCTGGGCGGACCTCATGTCCCGGGTGGGCGCCGAGCTATTGTCCGCGATCGCCGTCGCCCTGTACCTGCCGGAGGACTATTTCGCCGAACCGTTCGCCGGGACACCGGCCTGGATGGCGAAGCTCGTCCACTACGTGGGCGGAGTGGTCGACGAGGCAGGGTCCCAGGGTGTGGGAGCCCATGCAGACTACGGCTTCGTGACGCTGCTGCTGCAGGACGAGGTGGGCGGACTGGAGGTGCTCCCGCACGGAGCGGACGACTGGGTGCCGGTCACCCCGATCCCCGGAGCGCTCGTCGTGAACCTGGGCGAGATGCTCGAGGTGGCCACCGAGGGCTACCTCGCGGCCACCATCCACCGCGTCACGGCTCCCGCCCCCGGCGTGGACCGCTACGCCATCCCGTTCTTCTTCTCGCCCCGACTGGACGCCGTCATCGACCCGGTACCCCTGACCGAGGAGCTGAAGGCCGCGGCCCGCGGGATCTCCGACGACCCCGAGAACCCGATGCTCTCCTCCTACGGCTCCAACGTCCTCAAGGGTCGCGTCCGCGCGCACCCGGACGTCACGGAACTCCACCACCCGGAGCTCCTCCAGCGCCAGGAACACTGACCCGGTTCATCGCGGCGTGTGCGTCTGAGCCCTTCCGACGTTGTTTGACTTATGTTCCTCGTGCCCGTTGGCTTGGTGCTATCGCACACTGTGCGTGCCCGGTACAAGTGGGATGGAGTGACATGGTGATGGAACAGCAGCAAAAAGCGCAGGCATGGCCCGAGTTGCGGGTCGAGGACTGGACCGAGACACGCGACACGCTGCACCTGTGGACCCAGATCGTCGGGAAGATCCGGATGGCACATGCTCCGATGCTCAATCATTGGTGGCAGGTGGCCCTGTATGTGACGCCGAGGGGGCTCACGACGTCGGCGATCCCCTACGGGAACCGTACTTTCGACATCGAGTTCGACTTCCTGGACCACGAGCTGCACGTCAGGGACAACGACGGCGCGCAGCGCACCATCGCCCTGGCGCCGATGACCGTGGCCGACTTCCACGCGCGGCTGTTCCGCGCCCTGGACGAACTGGAACTCGACACGAGGATCCAGCCCACCCCGAACGAGGTCGAGATCGCCATTCCCTTCGCCGAGGACACCGAACACGCGTCCTACGACCCGGCCGCGGTCCAGGCGTTCTGGCAGCAGCTGGTGCAGGCGGATCGGTTGATGAAGAAGTTCCGGGCGTCCTTCACGGGCAAGGTGAGCCCGGTGCACCTTTTCTGGGGCAGCTTCGACATGGCATGCACGAGGTTCTCCGGCAGGACGGCTCCGACCCATCCGGGAGGCGCCCCGAACTGTGCTGACTGGGTGATGGAGGAGGGTTACTCCCATGAGCTGAGCAGTTGCGGCTTCTGGCCCGGTGGCGGCGAGGAAGGGGCGTTCTATTCGTACGCCTATCCCGAACCCGAGGGTTTTGCGGACTACCCGGTCGGCCCGTCGAGCGCCTTCTTCAGCGAGGAGTTCCAGCAGTTCCTGCTGCCGTACGAGGCGGTTCGGACGTCGTCGGACCCGGATCGGATGGTCCTGGAGTTCCTGCAGACCACGTACGAAGCCGCCGCCGAACGTGGGCACTGGGACCGCGCCGAGCTCGAGGCGGAGCCTGACCGGTGGAGTCACCGCCGCCGCTGACGGAGACACTTCCCGGACGGTGTCGCCGAAGATGCCGGACGCACCCTGCGCCGGGATCCGGCATGATCCCGGCGCAGGGCCGCGCCTAGTGAGTCAGGTCAGCGGCCCACTTGTCGCCCGTGGTGATGCTCCTGAAGATCACTCCGCCGACGGCCGTGATCAGGGCCGCTGCCAGCAGCGTCCAGCCCATGCCGAGCCCGAGGAAGATCAGCGTGCCGCCCAGGGCTCCACCGAGCAGGAGCACGATGGACACGAGGCGGAGCCCCCACCTCTGCTGCGTTCCGCGGGCCAGCTCGGAGGCGATTCCTGCGATCGTGAGGGTCAGGACAGTGGTCTTCATGTCCGCAACCGGGGACGCCAGCGAGATGACGTTCTGCAGTCCCATCGCCGCCCCCAGGATCAACAGGATCACCCAGTCCTGCCAGGTCGGACCCGGAGCATCGCTGAGCATCGCGATGACGGCGGCGATGCCGATCAGGACGGCCTGCACACCGAGCGCGGTGGAGGCCGGACGCGGCGTGAGCTTGGCCGGGACGATGAACCCTGCGCCCCAGGCTCCGAGTACGAAGCCGACGAGCGCGGCCACCGACGGGATCAGTGCGTACTCGGGCGAACCGCCGAGCGAGAATCCGAGGAACACGATGTTGCCCGTCATGTTCGCCGCGAACACGGTGAAGCCCAGCACGGTCGCTGCATCGATCAGGCCCGTGGTGATGGTCAGCAGGCTCAGGGCCGCGAACGCCCCGGCTGATTTCTTCATGCGTTTCTTCCCTACCGGTCGAGATCGTGGACGTACGGTGACAGCACTTCGGGGACGATCCCGCGTTGTGGGTTCGTCCCCGAAGAGATGCATTCACGCCGGAATCAGCCGACGTCGTTCATGGGTTCGAGATCAGCGAGGAGCATCCTTCGGGAGCTTCTGCGCGTACTGGACACCCATGCCGTAGGCGCCGCCGTGATCCTTGATGATCTGCATGACCTCGTCGTAGGTCTCAGTGCGGGCCCAGTCACGCTGCAACTCGAGCATTACCTGCATCCAGGTCACCGGTATGGCACCGGCCTGGGTCATGCGGACCATCGCACTCTCGTGGGCCTCGACAGTCTGACCACCGGAAGCATCAGTGACGACATAGACCTCGTAGCCCTGTTCCAGCGCCGAGAGCACCGGCAGGAGCAGGCAGACCTCGGTCCACATGCCGGAGACCACGAGCTTCGTGCGGCCCGACTGCTTGATCGCATCGACGATGCGCTCGTCCTCCCACGCGTTCAGCGTGCTGCGGTCGATCGGCGTCTTGTCGGGGAAGACCTCCTGCTGCTGGTACGGAAGATAGCCGGTGAAGGAATCGGCGGCCACCGTGGTGTAGACGGTGGGGACATCCCAGACCTTCGCAGCCTTCGCCAGACCCACGATGGCATTGAGAACCGCAGCCGGGTCGTGGCTGCCCAGACCGAAGTACATCTGGGGCTCTTGGTCGATGAACAGGAATACGGAGTTGTCAGGCGTCAGGAGCTGCTTGCTCGGCTCGGCTTTTACCTGATTGATGTTCTCGGGAAGCATTCGATGTTTCCTTTCTCGGACGCGACAGGCCCAGCGAGGTCTTCTCACCTGGCCCCGGATCGGGGTCGGTGTAGGAACCTGCTTGCGGCGACGGCATCAGGCCTGTGGAGCAATGAAACGGGCCTTCCAGCGATGCCGTGCCACCCCTGTGGTATCAAGTTTCCAGAAGCGTCGTCAAACCCGCAGATACGCCGTATTACGGCACTTGTAGCGAACTTGCTGCCTGCTCGTCAGGGCCCTATCATATGCATATGCATGCACATTTCGTGCTCATCCGGGGGCCGGGATCGTCAGAAGTAATGGTTCTTCGCAGCGGCGACGGCGTGCCTGGAACACTCCGGGCAGCAGGGAACGCTCAGGATGGCAGGCCCGGAATCTCCCGGTGTGCGAGAGACTGGGTACAGCACGGAACAGCTCACGGCCGGCACGGGCCGATCGACCCAGAGGAGCGGTATGTCAGGCAGCGATCATTTTCTCGACAAGTCGGACCCGGCGAGCTGGAGGGCCCTGAACGGACTGGCCCTCAAGGTCGCCGAATCCGCCCAGCAAGCCGGCCTTCCCCGATCGGTCATCGAACTCGTGAACGTGCGGATCTCCCAGCTGAACGGGTGCGCCTTCTGCCTCGACATGCATGTGCGCCTCGCCAAGCAGGCGGGAATCAGTGATCAGCAGCTCGCCGTGCTTCCGACGTGGCGCGAGACCGCCGTGTTCAGTCCCACCGAGTACGCTGCCCTGGCGATCGGCGAGGCTGCGACGGAACTGCCTGATCGCGAGCACCTGAGGGCGGAGCTGGCTGCGGCGAAGGAGGCCCTGACCGATGAACAGTTCTCGGCCCTGCAGTGGGTGGCCGTCACCATGAACGCCTTCAACCGCGTCTCCATCCTCAGCGGACATCCGGTCCGACGGCGTAGCGCAGAGGCAGCAGGCAAGGCCGCTCCGCAGAAGGTGGCAGTGGCACCGTGAGCAACCTGGAGACAGCCCCGAAGGAAACCCTCTGCCGGCAGGGACCACGGGCTGAGGACGTGGAGGTACTGCCCCCGCGCGACGTCCCCCTCGGCGGGCCCCGCGCCATGCCGGTTCGCAGGACGCTCCCGCAGCGCAAGCGCAGCCTGATCGGCTCCTGGTGCTTCCTGGACCATTACGGTCCGGATCTGGTGTCCACCTCCGGGGGGATGAAGGTGGCGCGCCACCCGCACACCGGTCTGGCCACCGTCAGCTGGCTGTTCTCCGGGAGGATCGACCACCGGGATTCCGCCGGATACGCCGTGACGGTCGAGCCGGGAGAAGTGAACCTCATGGTGGCCGGTCGCGGGATCTCCCACCAGGAACTGTCCACCGCGGACACCACGGTGCTCCACGGCGCGCAACTGTGGTTCGCGCTGCCCGACGCCACCCGCCACATGGCTCCGGCCTTCGCGCACTACGCACCGGAACCGGTCCGCCGTGACGGCGCGGAGCTGAAGGTCTTCCTCGGGTCCCTCGCCGGGTCCACCTCACCCGTGGAGACGTTCACCCCTCCCCTGCTCGCCGCCGAGGCAATGATCAGCGCCGGGGCCGTCCTGGAGCTGGACCTCGATCCGGCGTTCGAGCACGGCGTCCTGCTCGATACCGGGGACCTGGTGATGAACGGGTGTCCCGTCGCCGTGGACCATCTCGCGTACCTGCCCACCGGGCAGTCGTCCCTGGTGCTGGAAGCGGGGGACACACCGGTTCGAGTGGTGATCATCGGCGGAGAGCCGCTGGGGGAACAGATCGTGATGTGGTGGAACTTCATCGGACGCACACACGAGGAGGTCGTGGCCTACCGCGCACAGTGGCAGGCCGAGATCGGCGTCGAACCGCCGGCCGATTCAGCCGCGGCTCCCCCGCCGCTGCGCTTCGGGCCGTTCCCCGAGGGAACCCCGGCGCCGCTACCCGCACCCGTCCTACCCAACGTCCAGCTGCGACCGCGCGGCTAGGGACCGATCACCAGGAGTTTCCATGGAACCGAAGAGCACCCCGCGCGTCGAGCACGCCCCTGAGCAGCACCGCTACGAGATCCTCGACGACGGCGCAGCGATCGGCAGGACCGAGTACGTGCCGGCCGACGGCCAGGAGGAGACCGAACGGATCTTCTACCACACCGAGGTCGACGAGGCCTACAGCGGCCAGGGGCTGGCATCCGTCCTGGTACGGCAGGCCCTGGACGACACCATCGCCGCAGGACTGACGATCGTCCCCGTCTGCCCCTACATCAAGACCTGGCTCAAGGGCCACCCGGAGTACCAGGAGCACGCCTCAGCCGTCCGCCGCGAACACCTCCAGGCGGTCAGGCAGCTCACCCGGGCGTGAGGTGGAGCGGCGGCGCATCATCGGCCGGTTGCGCCGTCGTCCCTACCTGAATCGCCGTCACCTACCGCGTTCCAGCGGATCCGGATGGGTCCCCGAGCACCGACGTCGACCTTCGCACCGTGCTGTGTGACGTCGACCAGGCCAGTCGCCGCCAGATCGAAGGCGATGCTCCGCGCCGCCGGCATCAGCTCCCTCCACTGCTCTCCCCCGATGCTGCGTGCGGCTTCCGAGGGGCAGAGCGTCCTCATGCGTCCGCGCTGTTCCGCCATCCGCAGGATCTCCGCGCGCAAGGCGGCGTCGGAGGCCCGCTCAGTGGCCATCGGTAGCTCCCTCGGAGCGTCCGGGCCTCCCGGGACGGAGCGCATCGAGTTCCTTCAAGGCCCTCGTCCATCGTGCTGCGCGCTCGTCCGCGGACTGCTCCCACCACGGCGTCCCGCGCTCGCCGAGGCCCTCCTTGGCGAGCTGGACAGTGCGCCGGGCGCGCGGCAGGGCGCCGCCGTCGTCGCCCTTGGCGCTGTTGCGCACCCCAGAGCGCCCACGCCCCAGATGGGACATGAGGCGTATCCTCACGTCGTCCGGCAGGGACGGATCGGTCTTCTGCCAGCGCCGCCCGCCGTGGAGGAAGAAGCGCTCGTCGTCCGTGGTGTCACCGAGATCACTCATCGCTCTCCTGCGCCCCACGAACCGGGCGGGCCGAGCATCAGCAGGACGGTGAAGACGACGGCGACCCCCACGACGGCGACCAGCAGCGCGACGAACGGGCTTCGCAGCACCCAGGCCTGCAGCTTCTCGGGAAGCGTCGTGGGAGTCTCGGCTCCTGGGCCCAGGCGCCAGCTGCCGCTCAGCAGCCCGCGGCGCTCGATCCAGCGCTCGAAGGGGATGGTCGCGAACGGGATCACGGCGGAGACCAGACCGAGCAGACCGGTGGAGGCCGACCAGCGCTGGTTGACCCAGACGAAGACCGTCGTGACCACGAAGCACAGGAACACGAACCCGTGGACGGAGCCGGCGGGCGGTACGAGCGCCTCGGTGGTCCGCGTGACGTACTTCAGGAACATGCCCAGCAACAGGAAGCTCCACGTCACTACTTCGGCGACCGCGACGGAGCGGAAAAGCGTGCGGGGATTCATGCGTGCTCCTGGGGATCGGTTCCGTTGATTCTTCCATTGTCCCCGGGGCATCGGGTCCGTCCGGACCCCGGCGCAGCGAAGGCCCCGCAGCCGTCCGGCGGCGGGGCCTTCGCGTACAGGACTACTTGCCCTTGGCAGCGTCCGTGACGTTGGATGCCGCATCCTTGACGTTCTCGCCGGCCTGCTTGGTGGACGCAGAAGCCTGGTCACCCTTGCCCTCGGCCTTGAGATCGTGGTTGTCGGTGGAATCGCCGACGGCCTCCTTGGCCTTGCCGGAGAGTTCCTCGGCCTTGTTCTTCGCCTTGTCCATGAAGCTCATATGGTGCCCTTCCCTCGTCAGTGCTGGTCGGTCCCGCGGGTCCTCCTGCGGAGGTGCGGTACGGCGGAACGGCAGGCCCGGGACGCAGTCCCGCGTTCCCACGA
This sequence comes from Arthrobacter echini, assembly GCF_004803505.1. Classification (GTDB taxonomy): domain Bacteria; phylum Actinomycetota; class Actinomycetes; order Actinomycetales; family Micrococcaceae; genus Arthrobacter_D; species Arthrobacter_D echini. Next base: position 99,175 of record NZ_SSWH01000005.1, on the reverse strand, counting down.
GGGATCACGCCAGGTCCACTGCTCCGGCCGATGGATAGAATCTATCGTGCCTGCACCGCCAATGACACCGTTGATGGCACGGACCTGTGCGCCCGACCGTGACCGGGTGCCCGACGCTGCTGAGCGAAACGTGCCGGTCGATGTTCCTGCTCGACGCCGCGGGATCCGCCCGCCCGGATCTGGTGTTCTCCGCGACCGAGGTCTGGCCGGTCGCATCGATGGATCGTGCCACCCTGACGCACAGGGGTCCACCGCGAGCGCCGCACCCGGTTCCTGGACCTCGTCGACGCCCACCGTGACCAGCCGGACCCCGGGCGCGCCCTACAACGCCCAGGTGCGGATGGTCCGGCAGGTGCTCGACCAGGCGGTCCGGCAGGTGCTCGACCGGGCAGGCCATGCGCTGGTGCGGGTGGGTACCGTGGACAGGTTCCAGGGCCAGCAGGCCGCCGTCGTCCTGCGCACCATGGCGGCGTCGACGTCCATCGATGCCGGAAGGGGTGCGGGCTCACGCATCATCTACCCACCTCCCCGGCGGCCCTCGAGGAGCTCGGTGCGTTCATCGGCATCTGCGAGGCCGGCACGGATCCCGGACCGGGAGCTTAACGAAGCAGCAGGCCGGACCGGGGTCCGACCTGCTGCTTCGCGAAAAGATCTAGTGGAAGATCCGAACCCTAGAGGGGCTGGATGTTCGACGCCTGAGGACCCTTGGGGCCCTGCTCGGTGTCGAAGCTGACCTTCTGGTTCTCATCGAGCGAGCGGTAGCCGCTCGCATTGATGGCGGAGAAGTGTGCGAACACATCTGCGCTTCCGTCGTCGGGAGCAATGAATCCAAAGCCCTTCTCAGCGTTGAACCACTTCACGGTACCTGTTGCCATTTTTGTTTTATCCTTCTGAAACTCAGACGCGCTCCGACTTTCGGAGAGCCCCAGTCGCGGCGTGCTTTTCCGCTTTTTCAGAGACGCGGTCCACCCCGTGAGGACTGACCCGCACGAAATACAAATGCGCAACACTACAACCGTGTCCCACTTAACCAAACCTTGCGGGGTAAAGGCAAGCAGGGCGTGGAAGTTCCTTCGCTCGAGGACCTCAGACGGCCATGGGCAGCATGGCTCCGGCGAGCAGTTCGAAGGAGCGCAACCAAGCCTTCGTGCTGTCCGCCTGGGTGGAGACGATCAGCTCATCGGCTCCGTGCTGGTCCGCGAAACGCTCCAGGTAGTCCCGCACCACCTCGGGCGTCCCGACCGCGCTGTACCTCGCCAGGCCCGCCATCTGCTGGCCGCCGGGTGAGGCGAGGACGGCCTCGGACTCCTCCCGCGTGAAGGACTGTCCGCGTCCGAGGAGCAGTGTCACGCGGCGCAGCATGGCCTCGTGGAACTCGTGCTGCGCCTGCTCGGCGTCATCGGCGACGATCACGTTCACGCCCGCGATGAAGTGGGGCTCCTGCGCCTGGGCCGAGGGTTTGAACTCCCGGCGGTAGAGCGCCGCAGCGTCCTGCAGTGCCTGCGGCGCGAAGTGCGAGGCGAAGGCGAAGGGCAACCCCAGAGCGGCGGCGAGCCGGGCGCCGAAGAGCGAGGAGCCCAGGATGTACAGCGGCACGTCGGTGCCCTTGCCCGGTGTCGCCTGCACACCCGGGACACGGCTGTCCCCCGTGAGGTAGCCCTGCAGTTCCAGGACATCCTGCGGGAAGCTGTCGGCGGACGTCGGGTCGCGGCGCAGCGCCCTGGCCGTGTTCTGGTCGCTGCCGGGTGCGCGGCCGAGCCCGAGATCGATCCGGCCGGGGTGCAGACTCTCCAGTGTGCCGAACTGCTCGGCGATGGTCAGGGGTGAGTGGTTCGGCAGCATCACACCTCCCGAGCCGAGGCGGATGCTCGAGGTGTGCGCGGCCACGTGTGCGATCAGCACGCTCGTGGCGGAGGAGGCGATGCTCCCCATGTTGTGGTGTTCGGCGTACCAGATGCGCCTGTACCCCCACCGTTCGGCATGCTGCGCCAGTGTCACGCTGGACGCGAAGGTCTCAGCAGGTGTCGAGCCCTCGGCGACCTGCGCCAGATCGAGGATGGACAGGGGAACTGTCATGGTGTGCCTTCCGACGATGTGTGCTGCGCCCCCGACGTGGTGCCGCAGCTCTCCTACTAGGAAGAACGGTTGCTCGGGTACTTCGATTCCCGATGCCGTCGGTACGCTGCCTGACGGCGGCAGCGTCGGCTAGACCGGCACGTTGGCGGGATGCGTCCCGTCCCCCTCGTCCCGCGCCTTGCGCTGCCGGGCGCGGTCGAGCGCGTTCATGATCGGCCCCGCGCTGATGCCGTGGACCACGATCGACATGACGATGACCAGCGCGCCGATGCGCCAGAGCGTCGCTGCGTCGGCCAGGAACTCCCCCTGGGACAGCGCGTAGCTCAGGTAGTAGATGGATCCGATACCGCGCACCCCGAAGAACGCCAGAACTCCGCGTTCCCTCGGCCCGCTGCGGGTCCGGGCGAGGCTGAGCCACGCCGTGATGGGCCGCACCAGCAGGATGAACACCACCGCGATCACCACCTCGAGCGGGCGCAGCCCCTCGAAGAGTCCGCGTGCCACGGCTCCGCCGAGCAGCACCAGGATCACTATCGTCAGGAGCCGCTCCAACTGCTCGATGTAGCTGTGCAGCACCCCGTGATAGCCGTTCGTCTGCTCACCCGCGCGGATGGTCAGGGCGCAGACGAACACCGCGATGAAGCCGTACCCCTCCACGGCCTCCGTCAGCCCGTAGGTCAGGAATGTCGCGGCCAGGGCCACGAAACCCTGCGAGTAGTTCGCCAGCCGGATGCTCTCGAAGGGTGTGCGGAAGAAGATCCGCCCGAGCAGCTTGCCGATGAGGAACCCCACCCCGCAGCCGATGATCATGCGCCACAGCACGTCGAGGAGGATCCATTGGGCGAACCAGGCGGATGGTGCCGTGCCCACCGTGCTGAGCAGGATCGCCAGATACACGAAGGGGAAGGCGAGGCCGTCGTTGAGCCCTGCTTCCGAGGTGAGCCCGAAGCGGACCTCGTCCTCCAGCTCGAGGTCCTCCTCCATGTCCGAGGGCTCGCCCACCTGGACCTCGGAGGCCAGGACGGGATCCGTCGGCGCCAGGGCGGCAGCGATCAGCAGTGCCGAGGCGACCCCGAGACCGAGCAACCACATCCCCAGGAGCGTCAGGACCAGGATGCACAGGGGCATGGCGATCCCGAGGAGCCGCCACGTGGTGGCCCACCGGCGCCGGCCCACGCGACGGTCGAGGGCAAGGCCCGCTCCCATGAGGGAGACGATCACGCATACCTCGGTGAGGTGGGTGGTGACGAGCCCGTACTCCACCGGGTCAGGGTCCGGAAGATCCTCGGCGAACGTGAAGATGAGAATGCCCGCGCCGAGGAACACCATCGGCATCGAGATCGGCGCCCGCATCAGGAGACGGGGCAGGAGTGCTGCGGCGAACACCGCGAGTCCCGCCGCCGTGAAGACGACGCTCGGTGGATCGAACACGCATGACCTCTTCCGTTGTTCTGCTGGTACTTCTCTGTCGGCGCCTGTTCGATCAGCGCTGTCCCCCCGGCCAACGATAGGTCAGCGACCGGCCTGCACCGACCGGTCCCGACAGCCCGCAGCGAACCCGGACCAGGTCCGGGATCCGGCGTCGCTGTCGCGTGAGAGCATGGAATTATGCCCACTTCGCCTCACCCCATGGTCGATGTCACGGACATCATCCGGATCGTGGGTGGAGCCGCATTCCAGCGCGGGCAGACCTACGCCAAGGACGGCGCCGTGAGCTCCGTCTCCTGGGACGCCGGCTCCAAGCTCCTGACCGGCAGGGTCCGCGGCAGCGCACCGAGCGACTACCGGACCAAACTGCGACTCGGACTCAAGGGCGACGGTCGGTTCCGTCCTCTCGAGAACTTCTGCAGCTGCCCCGTCGGCGCGGACTGCAAGCACGTCGCGGCGACGGCACTGCAGTCCAACACGGAGCATCTGCTGACCCAGCACGACGACGAGCGCGGCGCGCGTGCGGCCACGCCGCCGGCTGTACCGGACGGTTGGCAAGCCGCCCTGTCCGATCTCCTCGCGACCGATGCGCCGCAGCAGTCGGCTTCCCGAACGCCGCTGGGCATGCAGTTCGAACTGCGGACGCCGGAGGTCGCGGTGCAGCGATGGGGCTCGGCCTCGGAACGCCAGGGGCAGCGCACGCTCAATACCCGACTCGGGGTGAGACCCGTCAGCCAGAACGGCAAGGGTAAATGGGTCAAGAACAACCTGTCCTGGGGAAGCATCAGCTACCAGACCTACGGGCTGAGCCTGGATCCTGAGCAGCATCGCTGGTTCTCCCAGTTCCCCGCCCTGCACCGGGGTACGGGCGTGAACTACTTCGGCAACAACGATTCCTGGCTCTACCTCGACGAGTTCAGCAATCCGCTCCTGTGGCAGCTCCTGGACGAGGCGCAGCGCCTGGGTATCGCCTTCGTGGGGTCCCGGAAGGCGATACGTATCGAACTCGCCGAGCGAGCCGACCTGACGCTGGACGCCGGAGTGGCCGACGACGGCTCCCTCCGCCTGGTTCCGACGCTCGACATCGACGGACGGGCCCACGCCGTCGACACAGCCCACGTGATCAGCACCCACGGCATCTACACGGCGGCTTCCGAGACGATCACCCTCGCCCCGACCTCCCGGACGCTCACGCCGAAGGACATCGAGCTCCTGCAGCGCGGGCGCGCCGTCGTCGTTCCCGATGAGGAGAAATCCCTCTTCCTGCAGGAGTACTACCCCCGGCTGCGCCGCAGGATCGAGGTGACCAGCAGCGACGGCACCCTGGAGCTCCCCAGGATCGAGCCACCGTGCCTCGTCCTGACCACCACGTATGCCGACGACGCCCTCGTACTCGACTGGCACGTCGACTATCCCGTGGGCGACGCGGTGCAGCGCCGCCCCCTCCGCAGGGGCGGCCCCGGCAGCGACGACGGACTACGGGATGCCGCAGCCGAGGACGCCCTGGCCGCCCGTGCCCGCGACGTCATGGGTGCCCTCCCGCTGAGACAGCTCACGCTGACGGACATGCAGGCCGTGGAGTTCAGCGAGGACGTCCTGCCGAAGCTCGGTGAGCTGGCCGGAGTCCGCGTGGAGGTCGTCGGCGACAAGCCCGACTACCGGGAGCTCACCGAGACCCCGACACTGCGCATCAGCACCGTGGAGACCGACGACCGGGACTGGTTCGATCTCGGCGTCATGGTCACCGTCAGCGGGCGCACCATCCCCTTCGACTCGCTGTTCCGAGCGCTCTCCGAGGGCAGGACGAAGCTCAAGCTCATCGACAACACGTTCCTCTCCCTCGAGCAACCCGTCTTCGACCAGCTGCGCGAGCTCATCGAGGAAGCCCGGTCACTGAGCGAATGGGACCCGGAGAGCACCCTGCAGATCAGCCGCTACCAGGCGGGGCTGTGGGCGGACTTCGAGGACCTCGCGGAGGAGACCGAGCAGGCGCAGGCCTGGCGGGAAGCCGTCAGCGGCCTGCTCGAGCTCGAGGATGTCGCCGCGACGCCCGCACCGGCCGGTCTCGTGGCCCGGATGCGCCCCTACCAGCTCGAGGGCTTCAGCTGGCTCGCCTTCCTGTGGCGGCACCAGCTCGGCGGGGTGCTCGCCGACGACATGGGCCTGGGCAAGACCCTGCAGGCGCTGGCCCTGATGATCCATGCCAGGGAGACCTCCTCCCTGAACGCCCCGTTCCTCGTCGTCGCGCCCACGTCCGTGGTGCCGAACTGGGCGAGGGAGGCCGGCCGGTTCGCGCCGGGGCTGAAGGTGGTCGCCATCACCGATACGCAGGGCGCCTCGGGACGAGCCCTGCGGGAGCAGATCGGCGAAGCGGACGTGGTCATCACCTCCTACACCCTCTTCCGGCTCGATCTCCCCTCCTACCAGGAGCTCTCCTGGTCCGGACTCGTGCTCGACGAGGCGCAGTTCGTGAAGAACAGCGCCTCCAAGGTGCACCAGGCTGCCAAGGACTTCGACGCACCGTTCAAGGTCGCCATCACCGGAACGCCCATGGAGAACAACCTCATGGAGCTGTGGTCGCTCTTCAGCATCGTCGCGCCCGGGCTGTTCCCGTCCGCACGCAGATTCACCGAGGACTACCGGACCCCGATCGAGAAGATCGGCGACGCCCGCGCGCTGAAGCGGCTGCGTAACCGTATCCGCCCGCTGATGATGCGGCGCACCAAGGAGGCGGTGGCCGCGGATCTGCCGCCGAAGCAGGAGCAGGTCCTCGAGGTGGAACTGCATCCCGACCACCAGCACCTCTACGAGACGTACCTGCAGCGCGAGCGGCAGAAGCTCCTCGGCCTGATCGAGGACATGAACCGCAACCGGATGATCGTCTTCCGGTCACTGACGCTGCTGCGCATGCTCGCCCTCGATGCCTCGCTCGTGGATCCCGCCCACGAGGACGTTCCCTCGGCCAAGCTCGAGGTCCTGTTCGAGAATCTCGAGGACCTCATGGCCGAGGGGCACCGGGCGCTCGTCTTCAGCCAGTTCACGTCCTATCTGAGGAAGGCCGCGGAGCAGCTCGACGCCCGGGGCATCCCGTACGCCTACCTCGACGGTTCCACCCGCAGCCGCGGTGAGGTGATCGACTCCTTCAAGGACGGTCAGGCACCGGTGTTCCTGATCAGCCTGAAGGCCGGTGGGTTCGGCCTGAATCTGACGGAGGCCGACTACTGCTTCATCCTCGACCCGTGGTGGAACCCGGCGGCCGAGAACCAGGCCGTGGACCGCACCCACCGCATCGGCCAGACCAAGAACGTCATGGTCTACCGCATGGTCTCCCGGGGCACCATCGAGGAGAAGGTCATGAAGCTCAAGGAGAAGAAGGCCGAACTGTTCGCCTCCGTGATGGACGACGACGCCGTCTTCAGCGCAGCGATCACGGCCGAGGACATCCGGGGCCTGCTCGACGCCTGAGCCTCAGCCGTCCTCCTGCCCGGGTGCCTCGCGCAGGGCGGGATCGAGCAGCTCGGCGAACGCCCTGGGCTGCCTCGCGATCCACCAGTGACCGCCGGGGACGGTCGTGACGGTGAGATCGTCCACGAAGTCCTCCACCCCGTCGACGAGCTTCGGCGAGATGAAGGGATCCTTCAGCGGGACAACCATACGGACCGGGATCCTCACCTGACGGCGCTTCGGCGGTGACACGCCCGGGAGCATGTTCGCCCGGTAGAGTGCCAGGCCGCGGATGGGATCCCGGCCCACGTTCCGCCGGGCGGTGAGCTCGTACTGACGGCTCAGCCCGTATCGCCAGAGCAGTTCGGGCAGTACGGGCAGCTGGAATGCCGCCACGTACCAGCTGCGCAGGAGCTGCCCGATGCCCTGCGGCACCAGCCGCGGGTCCTGGAAACGGCGTCGCAGCCAGGCCGAGAAGTGGCGCAGATCCGGTCCGGAGATACTCGTGTAGTCGATGACGATACCGTCGGTGCGCTCGTCCTGGATGGCCGCCCAGCATTGGATCGACCCCCAGTCGTGGCCGATCAGGCGCACCCCTCCGGGCGCGTCGATGGCGTTCAGGACCTCTACGATGTCATCGACCAGTTCCGCCAGGGTGTAGCCCGCACCACCGAGCGTCCGGGACCGCCCGGCGTTGCGCGTGTCGAGGGCGACGAGGTGATGCGTCGGCGCGAGCTCGCGCAGCACCTGGTGGAAGACGCGATGGTCATCGGGATACCCGTGGACGAACACCAGCGTCGGGTCGCCGGGACGCGGGTCCAGGCCGTATTCGAAGACGGCGATGTCGGCGCCCTTCGTGGGCACGGTCCGGGTACGTTCGCGTAGCTCATCCATGACTCCACCCTAGGGCCCGGGGCGGATCGGCGGGAGTCGGATCAGCCGTGCTCCGTGCCTCCCTGCGTGACGATCCGGCCGTCGTCGAGCCACAGGCTGCGGTGCGCGACCGTCTCCGCGAACGCGGCGTCGTGGGTCGCCAGGACGACGGCACCCCCGCCGCGTGCATGCGCCCTCAGCAGGGCGGCCATCACCTCGCGGGCGGGCGCGTCGAGCCCGGCCGTGGGTTCGTCGAGTGCCCACAGGCGTGGGCCGGTCGCGAGCAGCGAGGCGAGCGCCACGAGCCTCCGCTGCACGAAGCCGAGCTCGTACGGGTGGGCCTGCGACACCGCCTGCAGGCCCACCTCGTCGAGGGCAGCCGCCGCTCGGCGCTCCGCGTCCGGTCTGCGCCGGCCGATCGAGCGCGGCCCGTAGGCCACCTCCCGCAGCACCGTCCGCTCGAACAACTGCTGGTCGGTGTCCTGGAACAGATAGCCCACGACGGCGGCGAACGAGCCCGTCGGCTGGCTGCGAATGGGCGTGCCGTCCACGGCGATGGAACCGCTGTCGGCCCTGAGCAGACCGTTGAGATGCTGCAGCAGGGTGGACTTCCCCGAGCCATTGGGGCCACGCAGGGCGATGATCTCACCGCTGGAGACGGAGAAGCCGACACCGCGCAGCCCGGTGCCGTGCGGTGCTCCGTGCTGCTGCGGATATCGGAAGGACACGTTCCGCAGCTCCAGCAGGGCCGCACCGGCAGCAGCAGGCTCCGGCCGCTCCGGTGCCTCCCCGATCGCAGGGGGATCCCCCATGGTCCCGATCCCGAAACGGTCCAGCCCGGCCGTGCGGGCGTCGGCGAGCGACCCGTCGAAGACCGGGCGTCCGCCCGCGAGGGCCAGCACGCGCGCCGACCGGGGTGCGGCTTCAGCCGGTATCGGAGCAGGCAGCATCGGGGCAGGCAGTATCGGGGCAGGCAGTATCGGGGCAGGCAGTATCGGAGCGGACACCACGATGCCGGTGCCCTCCCTGCGGAGGACCTCCAGTGCCGCCGCGACCTCCGCAGCCGCGTCGTCGTCGAGGCCCTGGAACGGCTCGTCGAGGACGAGGACGCGGGATCGCTGCACCATGGCCGCGGCGATGAGGGTGCGCTGCAGCTGACCGCCCGAGAGCCTGCGCGGATCACGCTCCAGGAGCGGGGTGAGTCCGAGAGACTCGGCCACTGCGTCCACGCGCGCCCGCAGCTGCCCGGCCGGCACGCCGCGGTTCGCCGGGCCGAAGGCTATCTCCTCGCCGACGGTGGCGGACATCATGGACAGTTGTCCCCACGCCCCCTGCGCCACGTAGGCCACCTGCTCACTCCAGCGGGCGGCGTCGATGCGCGGATCCTGCTCCGAGCCGGCGAAGTCGAGCCGCTCGTCGTCCAGGGTGATGGATCCGGTGAAGGCGGCTCCGGCGTCGCTGCCGGTGAGGCCCGCCAGCAGGCGCAGCAGTGTCGTCTTCCCGGACCCGGAGGCACCTGTGACGACCACGTGGTCCCCGGGGTGCACCTGGAGCACCGGGCCGACCAGGACCTGCTCCGTGCCGTCGTAGGAGAACGCGTCGACCTCGAGCCGGATCACGTGAGCACCACCAGGACGATCCACGTCAGGCAGAAGGCGCCGACACCGAGAGTCAACAGGATCCGGAAGAGCCGTTGCCCGGGGGTGTCCGAGTCCGGCCGGTAGCTGGTGCGTGGCACGCGGGCGGAGAAGCCGCGCGCCTCGAGCATGTGGTTCCGCTCCGAGGCGTCCACGAGCAGGCCGATGACCAGCGGAGTGGTCACTGCCAGCAGGGCCCGTAGGCGGGAGGGTAGGCCGGCACCGACGACGAGGCCGCGGGCCTGCTGTGCTCGGGTGATCTGCTCACCGCGGAGCGCGACCTGCGGGATGAGCCCGACGGCGGACCCCACGATGAAGACGAGCTTCCGGTTCCAGCCGCAGTGCGTCATGGTGGCCACGAGGTCGGCAATGTCCAGGGTCATGGCCGCGGTCAGCAGGACGCCGGCGAAGACGCTGGTCCGCAGGCCCATCACGGCGGCGAAGGCGAGCCCCTCCACGGTGACCCGGGCGAAGCCGAGATCGAGCAGGATCCGCTCACCCTCCGGGAAGAACAGGCCGTGGAGCAGCAGCGAGGAGATGAGCAGCGGACCCACCACGATGGCGATCGCGAGTCCGATCCGGCGCGCCCTGCCCGAGAGCAGGATCGCGGGGAGGACCACCAGGAGCAGGACGGCGAGGGAGACCTCCCACCTGTTCACCACGAGGACGAGAACCACCAGCAGAGCGGCTGTGAGTAGTTCGGTCAGCGGGTTGTAGATCCTGCGGCGGGGCATGGCTCAGCGCGTGCGGGCGAAGGGGAACTGCCGGATCGCGCGCCGCGGCAGCGCATGAAGGATCAGTGCCACCAGGACGAACACCACGATCTTGTCCAGGGAGTCGGAGAGCAGTCCCTGTTTGGTCGCGGCGACCAGTAGCTTGTCCCCCAGCGAGCGGAACACGGCGATGATCGCGTTGGTGCCGGGGCTGCCCGCTGCGCCGAACATGAACACGGCGACCGGGGCCGCGACGAGCCCGCCCACCGCGCCGGTCACCAGCCCGGCTGCGGCCGCGAGGTAGAGCCGGCGGAAGAGCCCGTACTTCGCAGCGAGGCCCGCGAGCAGACCGATCAGGGCGGCGCCGGCCGCGAACGGCAGCGCGAAGGGATTGAACAGACCCCAGATCGCATTGCTGATCGCTCCCGTCGCGGCCCCTGCGGCCGGTCCGGCGAGGACGGCGACGAGGACGGTCCCGATGGCGTCGAGGTAGATCTGCAGGCCCAGTGAGCCCGCGAGCTGGCCGATGGCGATGTTCAGGGCGATACCCAGCGGCATGACCACCAGCGAACTGGTCGTGAGCATGGGCAGCACACCGGCGACCAGGAGTGCGCCGCCGCCGAGGAACCCGCCGAGGGAGACGAGTGCTGCGGCGCTGCCGGTACCGCCGGTGAGTTCTGTCGGCTGGAGGATCACCAGGAACACGTAGGTTGCGACGATCAGCGTGACTCCGAGGACGAGGAGCAGGCGTCGGGGGCGCCGCGCGGAGGACTCCGCTGCCGGCATGGAGAATGAACTCACGGTCTTTCCTTGGGCACGCTCGAGAGGGACACGCACCTCATGTCACCTCGGCGCCGGCCACACGGTGGTGTGGGCAGCTCCCAGTGTAGCGGGACGGCTGCAGGCTGCGACCGGTCCGAGTCAGCTCATCCGTGCATCCGGGCCAGCTGCGAGAGCCGTCGCACCATGAGCTCGAACACCGCCTCCGGATCGGTGCCCGTGACGATCCGCGCGTTGGGCTCGCGCTTCCACATCCCCGCGACATCGGCCACGGTCTGTCCGATGGTCAGCGGCGACTGCGTCTCGACGTCGACCGTCGCGAGCCGCTCGGCGACACCGCACTCCCCCGTGGCGACCATCGCAGCGAACAGATCGTGCAGGTGCGCGATGTACCCCTGGCCGTGCTGACGGTGGAACTCCATGTAGAAACGCAGGGCGTCGGAGAGGCAGGCGACGACGGCGTTGCGGTTCGTGCTGCGCGTGCCCTCGGCCTCGTCCGGGGACAGGCGTTCCGGTCCAGCGCCAGCGCCAGCGGCGATGGCGTCGATGTGCTCCGGGGTGCACTCGATACGCTCGGTCGTCTCGAGGGCGCAGACGACCGGCAGCTTCTCCTGCGGCAGTCCCTCGTAGGCCGCGAAGACCTCCTTGGCCGCATGCGGATCGACGTGCGTGTTCCACTCCGCCACCGGCGTCGTGTTGCCCGGGTAGTTGAAGGCTCCGCCCATGATCACGAGCCCCTTCAGCAGCATGGGCAGCTCGGGTTCGGCGCGCAGCGCAAGGGCGAAGTTGGTGAGGGGACCCGTGATGAGCCCGGTGACCTGACCCGGGTGACAGCGCGCGGCTTCGAGCCAGACATCCACAACGTGGCGGGTCGAGACACTGCAGCGCGGCGGCGGCAGGACGGCGTAACCCAGACCCTGGTCGCCGTGGGTCTCCTCCGTGGTCACGAGGGGGACCTCGAGCGGGACCTCGCTGCCGATGGCGACCTCCAGGCCGGCATGGGCGCACAGCTCGAGCAGCGCGAGATTGTTGGCGGCAACCTGGCGGGCACCGACATTGCCCGCGGTGCAGGTGATGGCTTCGAGGCTGACCCCCGGCGTCGCCAGCAGGTACAGGAGGGCCACGGCGTCGTCGATCCCCGTGTCGGTGTCGACCAGGATGCGCTGGCGGGACTGCGGCACGATCAGTCCACCACCGAGGTGCGCAGCAATTGCAATCGCAGGGTGCGCGCCGTCTCCATGTGCGCACGGGCGATCGCCCGCGCGTCCTGGCTGCGCTGGTCCGCCACGGCACGGATGAGCGCCTCGTGCTCGGTCAGCGCTTCCTGCCACCGGTTCCCCACGGACAGGGTGGAGCGCGGAGTGTGGACGAGGTGCGTGGACAGGCGCTGGAGCAGATCCCTGAGGACGGGGTTGCGCGCGGCGGCCCACAGCGTGGTGTGGAACTCGAGATTGTTGGTCACCCTGGTGGTGTCGTCCGGATCGCGCAGGGCACGGTCGCGCTCCGCGAGCGCCTCGAGCCGCAGCAGATCCGCCGCCCCCCGGTTCAGCGCGGCCTGCCCGGCTGCCTCCTCCTCCAGCATCACGCGCAGGTCGTAGATCTGGATGACCTCCTGCGGGTCTATCTGCGGGACCTGGAGTCCGCGGGCGGCCCGCTCGAGCAGTCGCTCGTGCTGGAGTCTGCTGAGTGCCTCCCGCACCGGCGTGCGGGAGACCCCGAACCGCTCGGAGATGACCACTTCACGCAGCGCAGTGCCCGGCGGGTGGACTCCGGCGAGGATCTCGTCGCGCAGCGCCCGGAAGATGGTGTCACCATCGACGCGCGTCGCTACCTCTGTGCGTTCGGCCATGACACCCCTTCGGCTGGTCTCGGCGGGACAAGTGGGCAGCGCGATCATGCTGCCTGGGGTCCGGGGCGGGAGCGCATGCTCCCGCCCCGGACCGTCGGCGCTAGGCGGCGAGGTGGCGCAGCACGTACTGCAGGATGCCGCCGTTGCGGTAGTAGTCCGCCTCGCCCGGGGTGTCGATGCGCAGCACCGCATCGAACTCGATGGGCGTGCCGCCGTCCTCCGGCGTCGCGGTGACCTTCACGGTGCGCGGTGTGCGTCCCTCGTTGAGTTCGGTGACACCGCTGACCGCGAAGGTCTCCGTGCCGGTCAGGCCCAGCGACTGCGCGGTCTGCCCGGACGGGTACTGCAGCGGCAGTACGCCCATACCGATCAGGTTCGAGCGGTGGATTCGCTCGAAGCTCTCGGCGATGACCGCCTTGACCCCGAGGAGAGCCGTGCCCTTGGCCGCCCAGTCGCGCGAGGACCCGGAGCCGTACTCCTTGCCCGCGAGGACCACCAGGGGCGTTCCGGCCTCGCGGTAGTTCTCGGCCGCGTCGTACACGGCAGCCTGCGGCGCGTCCGGCTGGGAGAAGTCCCGCGTGAACCCGCCCTCGACGCCGTCCAGGAGCTCGTTCTTGATCCGGATGTTCGCGAAGGTGCCGCGGATCATGACCTCGTGGTTCCCGCGGCGCGAGCCGTAGGAGTTGAAGTCCTTGCGCTGCACACCCTTCTCGAGCAGGTAGCGCCCGGCCGGGGTGTCCGACTTGAAGGATCCTGCGGGGGAGATGTGGTCGGTGGTCACCGAGTCGCCGAGCTTGAGCAGCACGCGCGCGCCCTCGATGTCCTCCACCGGGCTCGTCTCACGCTGCATGCCCTCGAAGTACGGGGGCTTGCGCACGTAGGTCGACTCCGGATCCCAGGCGAAGGTGTCGCCGTCGGGCGTGGGGAGGGACTGCCAGCGCTCGTCACCGTCGAAGATGGTCCCGTAGCTCGAGGTGAACATGTCCTCGTCGATCGAGTCGTCCATGACCTTCTGCACCTCGACCGGATTGGGCCAGATGTCCTTCAGGAACACATCAGTACCCGCCTCGTCCTGGCCCAGGGGCTCGGTGTCGAAGTCGAAGTCCATGGTGCCGGCGAGCGCGTAGGCGATGACCAGGGGCGGCGAGGCCAGGTAGTTCATCTTGACGTCCGGGTTGATCCGGCCCTCGAAGTTGCGGTTGCCCGAGAGGACGGCCGTGACGGCGAGGTCGTTGTCCTGGATGGCCTGGGAGATCTCGTCCTCCAGCGGGCCCGAGTTGCCGATGCACGTGGTGCAGCCGTACCCGACCGTGTAGAAGCCGAGCTTCTCCAGGTACGGGCTCAGCCCCGACTTCTCGTAGTAGTCGGTGACCACCTTGGAGCCCGGTGCCACGGAGGTCTTGACCCACGGCTTGGAGACCAGGCCCTTCTCCACGGCGTTGCGCGCCAGGACGGCCGCGGCGAGCATCACCGACGGGTTGGAGGTGTTGGTGCAGGAGGTGATCGAGGCGATGCTGACGATGCCGTGATCGAGGTCGAACTCGCGGCCGTCCTCCATGGACACGCCCACCTTCTTGGACGGTCGCGTCGAGGCCGGATCATCGGAGGAGACGGTCTCGCGCGGCTCGGCGTTCTCCTCGGTGACGGTCGCCGTCGTGCCCGGCGTGAAGCTCGGCGCATCCGATGCCGGGAAGCTCTCCTGCGAGGCGGCGTCCACGGTGCCGTCCGGCGCGAAGCGCGTCTCGGGGTCCCTGGAGTAGCTGCGCAGATCCTCGCGGAACTGGCTCTTCGCCTTCGTCAGCTCCACGCGGTCCTGTGGCCGCTTGGGACCGGCGATCGAGGAGACAACGGTGGACAGATCCAGCTCGAGGTACTCCGAGAAAGTGATGTCCCGGGAGGGATCGTGCCAGAGTCCCTGCTCCTTCGCGTAGGCCTCCACGAGATCCACGTTCTCGGCCGGGCGACCGGTGAAGCGCAGGTAGTCGATCGTGACGTCGTCGATGGGGAACATGGCGGCGGTGGAGCCGAACTCGGGGCTCATGTTGCCGATGGTCGCACGGTTGGCCAGCGGCACGGAGGCGACACCCTCACCGTAGAACTCCACGAACTTGCCGACCACGCCGTGCTGGCGGAGCATCTGCGTGATGGTCAGGACGACGTCGGTCGCCGTGGCCCCGGCCGGGATCTCACCGGTCAGTTTGAAGCCGACCACGCGCGGGATGAGCATGGACACGGGCTGGCCGAGCATCGCGGCCTCTGCCTCGATGCCGCCCACACCCCAGCCGAGCACACCGAGTCCGTTGACCATCGTGGTGTGCGAGTCGGTGCCCACGCAGGTATCGGGGTAGGCCCGGAGCACCCCCTCCACCTCGCGGGTCATGACCGTCCGCGCCAGGTACTCGAGGTTGACCTGGTGCACGATCCCCATGCCCGGCGGGACCACCTTGAAGTCGTCGAACGCGCTCTGGCCCCAGCGAAGGAACTGGTAGCGCTCGCCGTTGCGCTGGTACTCGATCTCCATGTTGCGCTCGATCGCCCCGGCGTTGCCGAAGGCATCGATCTGCACGGAGTGGTCGATCACGAGCTCCGCAGGCGCGAGCGGATTCACGCGCGTGGGATCACCGCCGAGATCCACCACGGCCTCGCGCATCGTGGCGAGGTCCACCACGCAGGGAACGCCCGTGAAGTCCTGCATGATCACCCGGGCCGGGGTGAACTGGATCTCGGTGTCCGGTTCCGCCGAGGCGTCCCATCGCGTCAGGGCACGGACATGGTCCGCGGTGATGTTCGCACCGTCCTCGGTGCGGAGCAGATTCTCCAGCAGTATCTTGAGGCTGTACGGCAGGGTCTCCGAACCCTCGACAGCGTTCAGCCTGAAAATTTCGTATTCTGCGCCGGCGACATCGAGTACGCCCTTCGCGCCGAACGAGTCCGCAGTCGTCATGACGTCGGCTCCCTTCGATGAGATTGTGGAATACACCTATCCTATTCCACGCCCGGCGTCACTGTATACAGTCGTACACCATGATCCTCCAGCCGCATCAGGCCTTCCGCCGAAGAGCGTCTCCGCTCTCCTCGAGGAGCTGTATCCCACCGAAGATGGCGCTCGTCCCCGGCACGTCGTCCCGGCTGTGGTCCACCACGGGGCCGGTTCCCGCGATCTCCCGGATGAGCTCGATCCCGGCGATCGCCTCCTCCTTCGAAGCGTAGAAGGTCGACACCGCAACCAGGGTTCCATCGGGGGCGGTGAGTTTCACGCGGAATCCGCCGTCGTGCGCGTCGACCAGCTTGAAGTAACCTGCCATCGTCCTACCTCCTTGTAAGGGGCATCGTCACCATCGGCGATGACTCATGATAAGCACACTGAGCGCTTCCGGACCTGGAGAATCGACGGCGACCGATGACTCGGAACGCCCCGTCAGCGGCCCCGCCGGGCGAGTTTCGCCACCACGGACGACGGCGCCACCCGGGCAAGCGCGACGAGCACCTTGTAGCGGAGGCTGGGCACCGAGACGGCTTTCCCGGCGGCTGTGTCACGCAACGCCTCACGGACCACGAGGCCGGCGTCGAGCCAGAGGATGCCGGGCACACTCGCCTTGTCCGCGCCCATCCGCTGGTGGAACTCCGTGTGCACGAAACCCGGGCACACGGCAGTGATCCGGATTCCCCCGGGGCCGTAGGTGAGATTGGCCCACCTGCTGAAGCTGATCATCGCCGCCTTCGCAGCTCCGTAGGTGCCCCTCGGGGTGAATCCGGCCACACTCGCGATGGTGATGATGGTTCCGTGCCCGCGTATGCGCATGGACTGCAGCGCCGCATGGGTCAGCGCCAGGGGAACCTCGACGTGGATGCGCAGGTGGCGCACCTCGTCGTCGAGCGTGTTGTCCGCGAACGGCTTCACCAGGCCGTACCCGGCGTTGTTGACCAGCACGGTGACGGGCGGACGGCCGGTGTCGATGTGCCGGGCCCCCTCGTGCCCCGCCGCCGGTTCCGCCGCCCCTTCCGCAGCCGGCCGCCCGGCGCCTGAGAGCCGGGCGAGCACGCGGGCCAGGCCGTCGTCGTCGAGCAGGTCCGCAGCGATGGTCTGCACCGCCACACCCCACTGCGTCCGCAGCGTCTCCGCCGTCTCCTCGAGCGGGCCCGGCGCGCGGGCCACCAGCACCAGATCGCAGCCTCGGGCGGCGAACTGGCGGGCGAACTCCGCGCCGATGCCGGAGGTCGCTCCTGTGATCAGCACTGTTTCTCTCATGCAGCCAACCCTCTCCCACACCGTTTCCACGGGCAAGACCGCAGCTCCGTCGTTGTCTGCGTGATCGGCGCGCCGAGTCCTCGTGATCTGCCCCTGGTGGTGTACATTGCATGGAACTGAATTCTCGAATTCATGGAAAGTACTCGCCACAGATTCATGTGGAGATGTCAAAGAATCAATGACTTCTCTGCCCTCGACGACAGAGACCCAATTCCACAACGACGCTCGTGGTGGTGCAGAAATATTCTATTGACGTCGACGAGGGGTCTGCTCATGACTTTGATCGATTCACGGCGGTTGACAGAGGATTTGGTTCGCCTCGGCGAAATCGGACGTCGGGTCGCCGGAGGGCTGGACCGCAGCTCGTTCTCTCCCGCCGACACCGCCGCACGTCAGTGGTACATCGATCGGTGTACCCGGTCGGGCCTGGACGTCCAGGTCGACGGAATCGGCAATATCATCGTGGGCTCGCCGATCGCAGATGCACTTACCGACACTGACCGACCACCAGTCTGGTCGGGGTCGCACATCGACACGGTCCCCAACGGCGGAGCGTTCGACGGCGCTCTGGGAACGCTCGCCGCCCTGGAATGTCTCAGACGTATACACGAGGAGAAGCTCGTTCTCGATCGCCCGGTCAGGTGTGTCGTCTACGCGGACGAGGAGGGCAATTACGCTCATCTGCTCGGCTCCCGCGCTATCACCGGCGGAGTGACGCGAAGCGAGCTCGAATCGCTGACAGGCCGCGACGGCGATCGTTTCGTGGACACCTTCACGGCCGCCGGAGGAGATGTGGAGCGGGCCGCTGATTCGGTGCTGCCCGAGGGTGCTATCGACTCGTCCGTCGAGCTTCACATCGAGCAGGGGCCCGTGCTGGAAGCACAGGGAATCGACATCGGGCTCGTCACCGGCATTGTCGGTCTCGGCGGAGGCACCATTACCCTGCGTGGGCAGGCCGATCACGCAGGGACCACGCCGATGAGCACACGCAAGGATGCGGGCGTGGGAGCGGGCGCAGTTCTTCTTGCGCTACCTGGCATCGCGCCCATGGTCAGCGATCGCGCGGTCGTGACTTGCGGCATCGTTCGGCTTCTACCGGGTGGCAGCAACGTCGTTCCGGAGACGGCGCACATCAGTGTCGATTTTCGTGAGCCGACCGCAGAGCTGGTAGGTGTCCTCGAATCTGCAATCATCGCGGAGGTCGAAAGTATCGCCGCCGAGCACGGGCTCGATCTGGAGATGGAATTCGAGCCTACGGTGCCGCCGGTTCCCATGGACGAGGAGGTACGAGACATCATTTGCGCGGCCGTCGAGGCGCGGGGGCTCACACAGATGTCCATCCCTTCCGGCGCCGGCCACGACTCGCAGAACATCTCGACCGTTGCACCTACCGGCATGATCTTCGTGCCCAGCATCGGTGGCCGCAGTCACTGCCCGGAGGAGGAGACGCGATGGGACGACGTCGGAAACGGAGCGCAGATTCTGCTGGACACGATCATAGGTTTGGCCAACCGGTAGTGGTGCTGGCCTGTTGACGATGGCTGCACCAGATGTGCATCAGAGAAGCATCCGCTTTCGAGGACAACGGAAGGAATTCCATGCAGATCGATTTTCCCGCCGAGGCACAGCGTATCGTTGACGAGCTCGTCGAGCTCCGACGCGCCCTCCACCGTAATCCGGAGCTGGGCAATGATCTGCCGGAGACCCAGGGGCATGTCCTCACTGCACTCGAGGGACTGCCACTCGAGCTGACGACCGGTAGGGCTCTGACCTCAGTCGTCGCTGTACTGCGGGGAGCGCATCCGGGCCCCACTGTCCTCCTGCGCGGAGACATGGACGGTTTGCCGGTCGAGGAGGACACCGGCCTCGAGTACGCCTCCACCAACAGCCGAATGCACGCCTGCGGACACGATCTGCATACTGCAGGTTTGGTGGGTGCGGCCAAGTTGCTCTCACCACACCGCGAAGAGCTGAGCGGAAACGTCGTCTTCATGTTCCAGCCCGGAGAAGAGGGCCCGGGAGGCGCGCAGCCGATGATCGACGAGGGCGTCCTCGATATTGCCGGTGCTCGCGTCGATGCCGCGTTCGCCGTCCATGTCATGCCTGGAACTCCCGGAACATTCACCTCCAGATCGGGAACGATGATGGCCGGAGCGAACGTCCTGCGCGTGGTCTTTCACGGCGCGGGAGGTCATGGCTCCATGCCGCAGGAGGCACTCGACCCTGTCCCACCGTTGGTCGAATTCTGTCAGGCACTGCAGGTCATGGTCACTCGACGGTTCAGTGTCTTCGACCCGGTGGTCGTCTCGGTGACCAATCTTGCAGCCGGTGACGCGATCAATGTCATTCCACCGGCTGCGTCGATGGGTGCTACGGTCCGCACCCTCTCCCCGGAAACCACCCGGGACTTCCCTGTATATGCATCTCAACTCGCTGAATCCATAGCGGCTGCGCACGGCTGCACGGTGGAGATCGAGTGGCTGAATCAATATCCGCCCACGATCAATCACGCCGACCAGTCGGCATATCTGCTGCGAACCCTGACAGAGGTATTCGGCGCAGATCGTGTGATCGAGGTAGACGATCCCCTGATGGGATCGGAGGACTTCTCCTACATCCTCGAGGAGATCCCGGGGGCGTTCTACATGCTTCAAGCCACTCCCCAGGGTATCGACCCCGAGTCTGCGGCCAACAATCACTCCCCGCTGGTGCAGTTCGACGACAGCGTGCTCGGGGACCAGGCAGCATCACTGGCCGCACTCGCATTCAACTACAACGACGCCTTGGGTGAGAACTCGACCTCGTCAGCCCAACTCCGTATGGGGAAGTGACGGAATCATGCAGGCAATTTACAGCGCGGCCATCGTCCTCGCGTTCATCGCTCTTGGTGAGCTGGTCTCGATCTGGTCCAGGGCCCGCGTGCCGAGCCTGCTCGTAGCGATGCTGAGCATATTCCTGTTCGCCCAACTGGGCCTCGTGCCCGAGACGGTGATCGAGGATTCGCTGCTTCCACAGATCTATGCCGTTCTGGTCATTCCATTGCTCTTCCACATGGGATCCCTGATCCCGTTGCGAACGATGCTCAAGCAGTGGCGCTCGGTGCTCATCGCCCTTTCGGGAATGCTGACGGCCGTACTCGCGCTCGCGGCGATCGTCATCCCTCTCTTCAGCTTCCAGCACTTCGTTGCCGGCGCGGGTCCGCTTTCGGGCGGTATCGTCGCCACCGGTCTCACCACGGATGGCCTCACGGCTGCTGGAGTGGCGTCCGCGATCGTGGTCCTGCCTGCACTCGTACTCATGATGCAATCTCTCCCCGCAATGCCGCTGACCAATTTCTTGCTGCGCCGCTATGCGATGAATCTTCGCGACAGCGGCGAGCTCGCGAACCTGGCTGCTCGCGCCGAGAACGAAGAGCAGTCCAGCAGGAAGAAGCTCATCACATTCCCGGCGTCGCTCGCGGAGAATAATTTGTTCATGCTGTTCTGCGTCTTGGTCGGAGGCTCCATTGCGACCCTGCTGGCAGTTCCCACTCGTGTACCGGCGTCGATACTCGGGCTTGTTCTCGGCATCGCATCGACGGCCATAGGGTTGACGCCGGAACGTGCGATGGAACGCTCCAATTCCTTCGGTATCGCGATGGCCGGGGTAGTAGCGATCGTGATGGCCCCACTGGTGACCGCCTCGATGTCGGACGTGATCGCAGCGCTCCTCCCGATGGTGATCATTCTCGTCGTCGGGGGATTCGGCATCACGGCCGGCGGCTTCATCGCCACGAAGTTGCTGCGCTGGAAGCCACAGCTGGGCATGTCGGTGGCTCTTACGGCGATGTACGGTTTCCCCGCCGACTATCTGCTGACGAACGAAGTCGCCCGGTCCGTGGGGCGTGACGAGATGGAGCGGGATCAGCTCAAAGATGCGATGCTTCCGGCGATGCTGGTGGGTGGATTCACCTCTGTCAGTGCAGGCTCAGTCGTGATCGCCAGTGTTCTGGTCAGCTTCCTGTAGCCCGGCGAGCCGGCGCTGCCCATGCACGCGGCTCGCGTGTTAGATTCCGAGCATCCGCCGCCCGAGTCGACACGAGGGCGCGGAGGTGGCGCCCGGGTCTTCCGGAGGCCACGGAGGTACCAGGAAGGAACGTTCCATGAGTGGTAACAGAGCCGTTGCGTACAAGGGGACCGGGAAGGTCGAGGTCATCGACACCGACTACCCCACATTCGAGCTGAAGGACGGGCCGGGAGTGAACCCGGCCAACGTGGGCCGACAGGTTCACCACGGGGTGATCATCAAGACCGTCACCACCAATATCTGCGGATCGGACCAGCACATGGTGCGTGGACGCACCTCGGCCCCGATCGACCTCGTGCTGGGCCACGAGATCACGGGCGAGGTCGTGGAGGTCGGCCGCGACGTGGAATTCATCAAGAAGGGAGACCTGTGCTCGGTCCCCTTCAACATCGCGTGCGGCCGGTGCCGTAACTGCAAGGAGCGCAAGACCGGCATCTGCCTGAACGTGAATCCGGACCGACCGGGGAGCGCCTACGGCTACGTGGACATGGGCGGCTGGGTGGGCGGCCAGGCCGAATACGTCCTGGTGCCCTACGCGGACTGGAATCTGCTGAAGTTCCCCGACCGCGACCAGGCCATGGAGAAGATCCTCGACCTGACGATGCTCTCGGACATCCTCCCGACCGGTTTCCACGGTGCTGTCACCGCGGGCGTGGGTGTGGGCTCGACGGTCTACGTGGCGGGCGCCGGGCCCGTCGGTCTGGCCGCAGCGGCGTCGGCGCAGTTGCTGGGCGCCGCCGTCGTCGTGGTCGGTGACCTCAACGAGGAACGTCTCGCGCAGGCCAGGAGCTTCGGATGCGAGACCGTGGACGTGTCCAAGGGCGATCCGGCCGACCAGCTCGAACAGCTGCTGGGCGTCCCCGAGGTCGACTGCGGCATTGACGCCGTCGGCTTCGAAGCGCGCGGCCACGGCGACAAGGCCGGCACGGAGGCACCGGCCACGGTGCTGAACTCGCTCATGGACATCACGGCCGCCGGGGGCGCCCTCGGGATCCCGGGACTCTACGTGACGGGTGATCCGGGAGCGGCGGACGACGCCGCGAAGGTGGGTTCACTCTCGCTCAGCCTCGGCACGGGCTGGGCGAAGTCCCTGTCCTTCACCACCGGGCAGTGTCCGGTGATGAAGTACAACCGGGGGCTGATGATGGCGATCCTGCACGACCGTATCGAGATCGCCAAGGCCGTGAACGCCAAGACGATCGGGCTGGAGGACGCCCCGCGCGGTTACGAGGAGTTCGACGCCGGCGCCGCGACGAAGTACGTGCTGGATCCGCACGGCTCCGTCGCCGCATAGGTAGCACTCCGAAGCACTAACCGGAAGGGCCCGGATCATTGCGATCCGGGCCCTTCCATGCATACGACCTTCAACGCCGGCAGATGATACCAGCCGCTTCCCCCACTTGACCGGATTGTCAAGATTCGCCCCATACCGGTTTGGCAACGAAACGAAAGTGCCCTACCGTAGGATCAGGTCCCCATTCGGGGAAGCGACATGCTGCCGCAGGTACTCCTCAGTACGACGAGCAGCGATCAATGCCCGGCACCGCACTCCACCGCTCGTTGCTCATCCGGCGGCTGCCGAATCATGACCTCTATATTGTCAGGGCGAGCAGCGGCGCGAAGAAGTCCGGGGACGGACCTAGTGCGGGTGGCCTTCCGGAGCATCGAACACTTATGAACACTCACTCCTTCAGCACGACCGCGCGCCGCGGCTTCGCAGCACTCGCCCTGACCGGGCTCGCCCTCGGCTCGGCCGCCGGTGCAGCCAATGCCGTCCCCGAGGAAACCTGGGACGCACTGGCCGTATGCGAGAGCGGCGGTGACTGGGGCATCAACACCGGCAACAGCTTCTCCGGTGGACTGCAGTTCACCGAGTCCACCTGGACCGGCTTCGGTGGCCAGGGCCGGGCACAGGACGCCTCTCGTGAAGAGCAGATCGCTGTGGCCGAAAGGGTTCTGGCCGGTCAGGGCTGGGGCGCGTGGCCCGCATGTGCCAACCAGCTTGGCCTCCGTGGTGGAGTATCCAATATCGCCTCGGGCCAGGCATCCGCAGCTCAGGCTCCCGTAGTCCAGGCACCCGTCGTGCAGGCTCCGGTAGCGCAAGCTCCCGTTGCGCAGGCACCCGTAGCAGCACCTGTTGCGCAGGCACCCGTAGCAGCACCTGTCGCACAGGCACCCGTAGCAGCACCGGTTGCGCAGGCACCCGTCGCCGTCGCACCGGTTGCGCAGGCACCCGTCGCCGCACCCGTGGCCGAGGCTCCCGTCGCCGCCGCACCTGTGGTCCACGCTCCGGTAGCGGCACCTGTCGTCCTGAGCGGCGAGACCTACCTGATCCAGTCGGGCGACACGCTCAGCGAGATCGCCCAGCACCTCGGCGTCGTCGGCGGTTGGCAGGCACTGTACGCCGCGAACACCGACACCATCGTCGACCCCAACCTGATCTACGCCGGTCACACGCTGAACCTCCCGGCCTGATCCAGCTCGACCTGATCGGTCGGCCCACAGGATTACAGAACCCCCGCAGCTGTTCAGTGCGGGGGTTCTGTCGTTCCGGGATGGGTGTACTCAGGCGCAGGAGACCGCGTCGACGTCGATCTTCAGCGGATGGGCCACGGCATAGTCGCGCTCCGGGGAGGAGAAGGCGACGACGATGTTCTCGGCACTGCCGTGCGGGGCCCCCTCGGCGAGCTCGACCGTGACGATGATGTTCACGTGGGCATCGGGCTCGAACACATAGCCCTCCGCGTCGACGGGAGGGCCGATCGGCTCCGGGCTCGCGGTCGGCGTCGGGACTGCTGCGTGGGCATCGTGCCCACCCTTCGCGGTTCCGCCGTGGTGATGTCCCTCGCGGTTCGCCGTCTGCGCCTGGGAGGAGAGGATGACGAGCTCCTCGGGATCGCCGAGCGTCATCTCACCGAAGGTGAACGACTCCAGGGTGGGATTGTGCAGCATCACCGTGTAGTGGAGTCGACTGTCCTTCGGCTGCACCCCGCACAGCGCCGCACCGTCGAGTCCGATACCCAGCGGATCCTCGCCCTGCGCGAGCCCGATCGGATCAGCACTGCTCGAATCTCCCTCGCCTGCAGTGCCGGCCGCGACGGCCGGGGAATCCTCACCCGCGCTGTTGACCCCCAGGGGATCCTCCTCGGTGGCACCACACCCCGCGAGCGCCAGGCCCGCGCTCAGCGTGGCGATGAGCACAGCGGCGCGGCGGCCGTGGTGTGGTGCAGTCAGGAGTATCACGAGTGATCCGTCCGAGTCGGCCGGGCGGCGGATCCGCCGGCGATGATAGCTGTGATTCGGTGTGCGGCAGGTCCCGGCTTGGTGTGGACCCCGGAGAGCCCCGCATGGATCCGGTAAGCCCACCTACCTGATCGTGCCGGCGAAGCCGAGAATTTTACTGTCGTTGTGTTTGAAGGGTCAATCCTCTAGTAATGGAGATATGACAGTGATCCTGAGAGCCCTCGAAACAGCTGTACCCGACACGATCATGATCCAGCCGCAGGTCCGTGACGTGTTCGCAGCGCAACCCGATCTCACCCGGCTCGGTCAGCGCCTGGTGGGCGCCGCCTTCGACTCGTCGGGCATCGAGACCCGCTACACGGCGCTGGAGGAGCTGACCGTCGAGAGGTCGTTCGACAATCCCGTCTTCTTCGACCAGAAGACCATGCGGATCCTGACGCCGAGCACCAAGACCCGCAACGAGCTCTACGCGGAGGAGGGCACGAAGCTCTTCGTCGAGGCCGCCCGGAAGGCACTCGACGCCGCCGCGGGTATCGGGGCGGCGGATGTGACCCACGTGGTCACCGTCTCCTGCACCGGGTTCTTCGCACCCGGTCCGGACTACAAGATCGTCCGTGCGCTCGGCCTCGATCCGTCGGTGCAGCGCTACCACCTGGGCTTCATGGGCTGCTACGCGGCATTCCCGGCCCTGCGCGCGGCGAAGGCCTTCTGCGACGCGGATCCCGACGCCGTCGTCCTCGTGGTCAGCGCCGAACTGTGCTCGCTGCACGTGCGCTCGTCGAACAATCCGGACACGATCGTGGGGTCCTCGCTCTTCGCCGACGGCGCCGCAGCCGCCATCATCTCGGCACGCGACCTCCCGGTGGAGGCGCCGGCGCTCACCCTCGATCACTTCGAGACGGTCCTCACGCCCGTGGGCGAGGAATCGATGGCCTGGAACATCGGCGACGAAGGCTTCGAGATGGTCCTGGGAACCTATGTCCCCCACATCATCGACGAGCACATCATCGGTGCCCTCGAACCTCTCCTGGCGCGGGACGAGTCCCTGCAGGGGCTCGACTACGCGCAGATCGAGCACTGGGCCATCCATCCCGGCGGCCGCAGCATCCTCGACAAGGTCGAGGCGAAGCTCGGTCTGACCCCGGAGCAGCTCGTCCCGGCACGGGACACGCTGCGCGACTACGGCAACATGAGCAGCGCGACGGTCATGTTCGTCCTCAAGCACATCATGGATCAGCCGGCGACCGAGGGGAACAACCGCATCTGCTCCATGGCATTCGGGCCCGGTCTGACCGTCGAGACCGCACTGCTCACGCGGATCGGTGCACGTTCGACCGAGGACGCTCCGGCGTCGACCGATGCCGGTGCAACCGCCGACGGCGATGTCGCGGTGCCCTCCGATCTCGAACCCATCCTGACCAACGCGGGCGCATGAACCGACAGCGGTTCCTCGCCCGACGGGACACCGTGTCCATCGAGGAGATGGACCGGGCTGACTGCGACACGGACACCCTCGACCGGACCTACGCACAGTTCGGCATCGTCAACGCCGTCGTCTCGGGATGGCGCCGCACCTACACCTCGCTGCTCCGCCCGGTGTTCTCGCGCGATCGGGTGAACACCCTGCTCGACGTCGGTTCAGGCGGCGGCGACGTGCCGCGGGCGCTGAGCCGCTGGGCGCGGCTCGACGGCTTCGATCTCGAGGTGACGGCGATCGACCCCGACGAGCGCGCGCACGCCTATGCGACACGGCTTCCTCCGCTGCCCGGACTCTCCTTCCGCCGGGCGCTGAGTTCGGAACTCGTGACCGAGGGCGCCGTGTTCGACGCCGTGGTATCGAACCACGTGCTCCATCACCTCGATCCCGGCGAGTTCGGCGACCTGCTCGACGACTCGGAACAGCTGGCCCGGCGCGTGGTCGTCCACAGCGACATCGCGCGTCACCCGGCGGGCTACGCGCTGTTCTCCGTGGGCACACTGCCGCTTCCTGGATCGTTCATCCGCGAGGACGGGCTCACCTCCATCCGCCGCAGTTACACTCCGGCCGAGCTGCGCACCGCGATCAGGGGCCGGGACGGCTGGCAGGTACTCACCAGAGCGCCGTTCATCAATCTGCTCGTCCTCGAGCGGCCGGACACAGACGTCGCTGTCGAGGGGATCACCGACCATGCATGACGTGATCGTCGTCGGTGGCGGACCGGTAGGCCTGTACACGGCGTTGCTCCTGCGCCAGTCCGGCCTCGACGTCGTCGTGCTCGAACGCCGACCCGAGCGCGGAAGCCACTCGCGTGCCATCGGCATCCATCCGCCGGCGCTGCGGGCCCTGGCGGCGGCCGGCGTCGCGGACGAACTGCGCCGGCGCGGAGTGCTGATCCGCGACGGCATCGCCCGCAGCGGCGGTCGGCACGTGGGCACCGTCTCGTTCTCTGTCCTGCCCGGCACCGAACAGTACGTTCTCGCCGTACCCCAGGCCGTCACCGAGGAGATCCTCGAGCGGCGACTCGAACGCGACTTCCCGGGAACACTACTGCGCGGGGTAGCCTTGCTGACCACGCACGACGCCGGAGACCGCGTCCTGGCTGTCACGAGGAGCCAGGGCGAGGACGCCGTCCTGGACGCGAAGCTGATCGTCGCGGCAGACGGGGCGCGGAGCTCGGTCAGGGACGACGCCGGGATCAGTGCGCGCCCACGGCGCTACCCGGACTGCTACGTCATGGGTGACTTCCGGGACGACACCGACGACGGCGACGACGCCGTGCTGTACCTGGAGACCGGCGGGATCGTGGAATCCTTTCCTCTTCCGGACGGACTCCGGCGCTGGGTGGTCCGCGTCGGCTCGCCGGTGGAACACCCCACCGTGGAGAAGCTCGCTGCACTGATCCGAGAGCGCACGGGCATCGGCGTCGCCCCGGACACCAACTCCATGATCAGTGCCTTCGATGTCCGTTCGCGTCTTGCGAAGAGGTTCGTGGCTGGGCGGACCGTGCTGGTCGGCGACGCAGCCCACGAGATCTCCCCGATCGGCGGACAGGGGATGAACCTCGGATGGCTCGACGCGGCGCGGCTGGCCCCCATCATCGGTGCGTCGTTGCAGGACGGCAAGGATGTCGCAGCACACCTGGCCCGCTACGAGAAGGAACGCCGGGCCCAGGCAGCTCTGGCACGTCGGAAGGCTCATCTGAACATGGCGCTCGGCAGACCGCTGCCCGCTGTCCTGATGCGGCCGCGCAACGCCGTCCTCGGCGCGCTGATCCGCAACGGCGCCGTTCACGGCGGCGTCGCGCGGGCTTTCACGATGCAGTGATCACGCTGCATCGTGGCGCGGTAGGAGGATCGGGAACGCACGAGGCCCCCGCCTTCCGCCGTCGGGCACCTCGAGGGGTGTCGACAGCGGGCCGCGGGGGCCTCGTGGACGAGAGGTCCTACTTCCTGAGCAGGCCCTTCACGATGTTCTCGGGACGCTGCATCTCGCCCTGCTTCGCTCCCATGACGATGACGGCGCCGCTGAAGACCGGCAGCAGCCACTGGACCACCTTGAGCTGCTTCTGAGCCTTGGCCAGCTCGTCACTGGCAGCGCCGTGGGGCTCGGTGACTCCCTGACCTCCCTCGTGGGACAGGTCGCCGACCTTCTTGCCGAGGATGCCCGAGTACAGCGACAATGCCATGCCGACGACGGTCACGACGGACTTCCAGACGGTGTTGGAGCCGACGCTGTCCTGGCCCCCGACGCGTCCCTTGTTCGCACCGATGAGGCCGAGGCCGCCGATGCCGTGAACCGCGAACGCCGTGATCTGCACCGGGGTCCACTTCGCCCAACCGAGCGAGGAGAGGCGCGTGCGCTCCTTGGGATCCTTCGCCTTCGCCGTCGCGCCGTTCAGGCCGACAGCGCCCATGAGCGTACCGCCGAACCAGGCCGCCGCACCCAGATCGTGGGCGGATCGTGCCAATAGGTTTCCTGCCATGATGTAGAACTCCTTAGACGTTGGGTTGACCTACCCTCTACATTTATCAGCCAGCTTACGATTAAGCTATTGCAACCTCGCAGAAAACACGCTCTCTGCTCCGACGCACGACATGCTATGAAAGGCCCGACGCCGATGAATGCTGCCTCGCATGACCCCGACGAGATCTGGTCCGACTGGAAGGACGCCGTCAACATGACCGCGTCGGAACTCAGCGACTGGCTCGAGTCCGAGGAATCCCTGTCGGTGGGCCAGAAGGACTCGGAGAACGACGAGTCGGTCGGCCACAGTTCAGGGCGTCGCATCGTAGAGATCCTGCGGACCAAGCGGGCCGATCTCGCCGACGACGATGTCGACCACATGCGCAAAGTAGTGGGCTACGTCCACCGGCACCTGGCCCAGAGACCGTCCAAGGAGGACCTGGAGACCTCGAAGTGGCGGTACTCGCTCATGAATTGGGGTCACGATCCGCTGAAGTGACGGCGGGCTGCTACTTCTTCGTCAGCGCACTTTCCTTGTGAGCGGCCCGCTTGCCTGACTTCGCGCTCTCGACGGTGTAGTACGGCTCATCCTTCGACGCGTTGAACTTCTGCCCGTCGAAGGTGAACTCCTTCTCGTGCTTCTCCACCACCGAGCCCTCCGTCTGGCCCTGCGGGGTGTTCCACGCGATCTTGTCGCCCTTGCGAAATGCCATGGTGCTCCTCCATCCGGAATGTCCTGTCCCTCGACGGTCCCACTCCGCGACCCGGAAGGGAAGACGGCAACCGGCGATTCACCGGCCGTCCGCTGTCCACCTCTGCTGCTGTGCCGACGTCGTCCCGGATCCGGGGTCTTTGACTCCTACCCCCGCGTGTCGGGCAGGGACACGCCGTATATCCGGCCATCCCGACGACCGAAGTCCCCGGGTATGACACCGGAGCCACCGGGTGAGGGCGATCAGGCGGGCGTGGGATGAGATGGCCCGACCGAAGGTCCGGCGAGTTCGGCGTTCTGCCGGATCAGCTCCGTCCGAATGCCTGGGAGTTCCTCGAAGGCGGGCCGCGCCACCCAGTATCCCTGGAACAGTCGGACGTCGGCCGCCCTCAGGGCCAGGAACTCCGCCTCGGTCTCGACGCCTTCCGCGAGTACCGTGATGCCGAGCTCCCGGGCGATGTCTACGACGCCGGTGACCACCGCCCGGCGCGCCGGGCTCGTATCGATCCCCCGGACCAGTTTCATGTCGATCTTGATCAGGTCCGGCTGGAAGTCCACCAGCAGCCCGAGCCCCGCGTGACCGGCACCGAAGTCGTCGATGGCCGTGGTGAAGTGGTGCCTGCGGTACTCGGCGATGATGTTCTGGAGGTGGGCGGTGTTCGTCACCTCCTCGTTCTCGGTGAACTCGAACATGATCGACGACGTCGGGAAGCTGTACCGCTCGGCGGCACGCAGCGTGGCCCGCAGGCAGGCGGCCGGTTCGTAGACAGCGTTCGGCATGAAGTTGATCGAGAGCATCAGCTCCTCGCCGGCGGGAAAGAGTCTCGCCGCGAGTTCGATGGCCTTGACGCGGCAGTCCTGGTCGAAGCGGTACATCTGCTCCGGTGTGACCCTCGACAGGATCTCGTAGGCTCCCTCACCCGACACTCCCCTGACCAGTGCCTCGTAGCCCCATACGCGGCCGGGGTCGGCGTCGTAGATGGGCTGGAACGCCATACTGAAATCGACGTCGAGTCTCGTCGACGTCCTGCAACCGTTGCATGTCATTCGGGTGGTGTCCTCCGGGTCATGTCCACGACCAACAGTAGATGGTCCGGCACAGACTCACTGGAAGGTGGGGTTCTGCGTTTCGTCAGGGGCTGCAGTGGACGATCGAACCACCATCTCAAGAGGCAACTCGCTCAACCCGGGTAGCACCCCACTGCTGCCCTCCTGAGCGTCTCCCAGTTCGTCGAGAAGAGCCAGTGCTGCTCGTGTCCCTTGTTCTTCGACGAACTGGTCGATGGTCGTCAGTTGGAAAACCGCGCCGAGCGGGTGGTTGTCGACCCCGATGACCGATAGCTGTTCCGGGACGTGCAAGCCGAGATCACGAGCTGCCAGGATCACACCGATGGCCATTTCGTCGGACGCGCAGCAGACCGCGGTCGGTCGGTTGTGCGGATCTGCAAGCAAGGACTTCGCTACCGCGTAAGCGCTGTTCACGGTGTAGTCGCTGATCACCGACCATGCCGACCTTCGCTCGAGACCAGCAGCGTCCACTGAGGCATGGTAGCCCTCACGCCGGGATCGGGAGATGTGGAAGTAGAGATCGGACTCGTGTTCACCTCCGATATGCGCAATTCGGGTATGCCCAAGACTGACGAGGTGATCTGCGGTGAGGCGGCCGATCGCCCGTTCGTCCACGGTCAGTGAGGCGATGCCCGGAAGCGACCCGCCGATACTGACGATGGGGATGCCGAGGGATAGCAGCCGCGTCGCGTCGGCGTCGTCCAGTCGGAGGCCCACGGTGATCACCCCGTCGAGCCGCTTTCTCAGCAGGAAGTCGTTCAGGACGCTCTGGCGGTGCAGCCCACCCCGAAAGTCGTACAGGGTGAGATCGTAGCCTGCGTCGATGATCTGCCGGGTAAGGCCTCCCAGGACCGTCGAGAAGTACCAGCGGTTGACGTAGGGAAGGACGACACCGATATTGCGGCTGCGGCCCGTGGCAAGACTTGATGCGTGGTAGGAGACCTGGAATCCGAGGTCTGCCGCTGCCGCTCGAACCCGGTCACGCGTCTGCTCCGACACGCTTCCGCGTCCACTCAGTGCGCGCGAGGCGGTCGCTTGGGAGACTCCCGCGGCGCGAGCCACATCCTTGATGCCGATCACGGCAGCGTTGCCTCCGCTCATGACACCCGATGAATGTCCGAGCAATGCCACCAATCGTCGACCTGACCCGAGCCCTCACCGGACAGATGTACACCTCGGGGACCGACGGACAACTGTGCTGTGGTCGGGCCGACATGCGTCATGATCGCGACCCTACCGAAGCTGGTTCGAATGTGGAACCGCTTCCGGTGGCGTACCGGCGAGTCTCGATCCGGCGCTCGTCCTCTCGGATCACACTGGAGAGTGCCCGCGTCAGACAACGCTGTGGCTGCTCATCAAAACCCTTCCCACTCGCCTCGGGTCGCGGGCGATTCGCACGAGAACAGCAAGGCAACGCAAGCGCTTCCAATGTGGGGCTCCGAGGGGTTACTGTCGACCTGTCCGCAGCGCAGCGCTCTCGCAATGATCGAAGCTTGCGCCAACCGATCCCCGCGTGAGGAGCACCATGCGCACCAGAACAACGCGCACCACTGTCCGATCATTTGCCGTCGTTGCCAGCGTTTCATTCCTGCTCACCGGGTGTAGTGGGGCAGACACGGCATCGTCCGACTCGAGCGGGTCGGCTCAGCCGGCATCGGAAAGCGCCGCGCCCGCCGTTCGCGGTGACGAGGACCTCATCATCTGGGCTGAACCGGACCGGGTCGAGTACATTCAGCAGGTCGCCGACGCGTTCGCCGAGGAGAACGGCATATCGGTAGGGGTCCAGGGCATCGTCAACACACGCCAGGATTTCATCACGGCGAACTCTGCGAGCAATGGTCCCGATGTACTCGCCGGTGCGCATGACTGGATAGGTCAGCTCGTGCAGAACGGCGCCGTCGATCCTCTCCAACTCTCGCCGGACGATCTCGAGGCGTACTCCGAGACGGCGGTCGATGCCTCCACCTACCGAGATCAGTTGTATGCGCTGCCGTACATGGTGGAGTCCGTGGCTCTCTACTGCAACACGGAGTACGCACCGGACACCTACAGCTCGATCGAGGACGTCATCGCTGCCAGTCAGTCGGCGGTCGACGACGGAACCATCGATGTCCCGCTCGTCCTCCAGCAGGGTCAGCTGGGCGATGCATACCACATGCAGCCGCTCTTCACCTCCGCAGGCGGGTACATCTTCGGTCGTGACGCCGAGGGGAACTACGATCCGACCGATCTCGGGTTGAACACGCCGGATTCGATCGCCGCAGCTGAGAAGATCGCCACGCTGGGCGAGGACGAGACCAACACCATCCGTCGGTCGATCAGTAGTGACAACTACCTCTCGTTGTTCACCGAGGGTCGCGCGGGCTGCATGGTCTCCGGCCCGTGGGCGTTGCCCGATGTCAGGGAAGCGCTGGGTGAGGACTATTCCATCCAGCCCGTCCCCGGCTTCGAGGGCATGCAACCGGCCGAACCGTTCATGGGCAGCCAGGGATTCATGGTTGCTTCGAACGGTGAGAACAAGGCCTTCGCGGAGGAGTTCGTCACAAATGGCATCAACAGCGAAGAAGCCATGCAAACCCTGTTCGAGGCGAGCAATCAGCCGCCGGCCATGGAGTCCGTGCGCGAGGGTGTCACCGACGAGGATGTCCTGATGTTCGCCACCGCGGCGGACGAGGGCGCTCCGATGCCGGCGATTCCAGCGATGGCTGAGGTGTTCGCGCCGCTCGGACAGGCCTGGTCGGCCATCATCGGGGGTGCTGACCCGGCCGAGACGATGAACCAGACCCAGGAAACCATCGCAAACGCCATAGCCAGCCAGTAACGCCATCGTATCCGGGGGCCGGCACTTCAGGTCCGGCCCCCGGGGACAACGGGACCATCCGCGTCCCCTCTTATCCGACCCCTTGAGGTCTGCAACCAACTTTGGAGCGTGACGGCGTGGAGCAGCGTTTGATGAGCAGGGCCGAGGACAAGGGACGGCGGAGAGACCCGGAGGGCAGGACCGAGAGATCCAGCGGAGTGGTCGGGCTACTGATCAAGATCGTGGCACTCGGCACGATCATCGGTCTCGCGGTCATGCTGACCCCAGCCCTAGTGGGAACCGATCGGTGGGGATTCCTCGCAGTAGTCTGGGGTGTCGTCGCCGTACTCGGAGTGACCTACGCGACCCGCCGGTTCGTCCCGGCGAAATACCTCGTACCGGGCACACTCCTGCTCGTGCTTTTCGTCGTGTATCCGATCCTCATGACGTTCCAGCTCTCCACCACGAACTACGGCGACGGGACGCGCACCTCGAAGGAGGTGACAGTTTCCCGAATCATCGGCGCCGCTGCGCAGCAGGCAGAGGGAGCGAGAACCTTCGAACTCGCAGTCGGTAGTGAAGGCACGGCCACTTCCGGGCCCTACACCTTCCTCCTCCTCGACGCCGCGACCGACGAGGTCTTCGCAGGAACACCGGACGGGCTCACCGAGCTCGACCCGGACACCGTCACCGTAGAGGATGGCGCCATCACTGCGGCAGAGGGTTTCACACTGCTCGACCGCCGCCAGATCAACGAGTTCAGCCAACGGGGCGGGGAGCTCGAGGGGTTTGCGGTACCAACCGACAATGGTGTCATCACGGCCCAGGGCTTCAGCGCCGTCGAGCTCTATTCACCGTTGGAGTACGACGCCGCAGCGGACACCATCACGAATGTCGAAACGGGCGTTGACTACACGCCGGTACAGTCCGGGGACCGCAAGTTGTTCACCAGCGCCGAGGGTGAACGCCTCTCCACCCAGTCCTGGGAGGAGAACGTCGGCCTGGACAACTATGTCCGTGCGTTCACCGACCCGCGCATCAGTAGCGATTTCGTCGGCATCTTCATCTGGACGCTGGTGTTCGCGGTCCTGTCGGTAGGTACGACATTCGCTCTCGGTCTCTTCCTCGCCAGCGTTCTGAACGACGCACGGGTACGGGGCCAACGGGCCTATCGCTCGATCCTGCTGCTCCCCTACGCAATCCCGGGATTCATTGCCCTGCTCGTGTGGTCGAGTTTCTTCAACTCCGAGTTCGGGCTGATCAACAATGTGCTGAACCTCGACATCAATTGGCTCGGGAATCCGTTCTGGGCGAAAGTCGCCGTCCTGCTGGCCAATCTCTGGCTGGGTTTCCCGTACATGTTCCTGGTCTGTACAGGTGCGTTGCAGGCCATCCCGTCCGACTACAAGGAAGCTGCCTCGCTGGACGGCGCAACCGGCTGGACGAACTTCAGCAAGATCACCTTCCCGCTGTTATTGGTCGCCGTCGCTCCTCTCCTGGTCTCATCCTTCGCCTTCAACTTCAACAACTTCAACGCGATCTTCCTGCTGACTGAGGGTGGACCGTTCAGTCCGGACAATCCGACCGCGGGCGGTACGGACATCCTGATCAGCTATACGTACCGGTTGGCGGTCGGAGGCGCCGGTCAGCAGATCGGCTTCGCCTCGGCAATCTCCGTGGTTCTGTTCATCATCACCGGCGTTCTCGCCGCACTTCAATTCCGTGCCACCCGTGCACTCGAGGAGGTTGGCTGACATGACACAAGTAACCCCGCAGGCCGGTCAGGTACCAGCACCAGCCGATCTCAGCGATCCTTCTCGGCGAGGTAGAGCTTTCA
Organism: Arthrobacter echini; assembly: GCF_004803505.1. Taxonomy (GTDB): domain Bacteria; phylum Actinomycetota; class Actinomycetes; order Actinomycetales; family Micrococcaceae; genus Arthrobacter_D; species Arthrobacter_D echini. The sequence goes on along the minus strand of NZ_SSWH01000005.1, from coordinate 64,458 downwards.
AGGGCCCGCGGACGGCCAACAAGGTGTCGCGCGGCCGATGGTTCAGAGAGGTCGGCTGGCGTCACGTCATCGGTATCATCGCGGTCCTGTACGCGGTCATTCCGATCCTGTACATCCTGTCTGCGTCCCTGAACCCGGTCGGTAGTGTTTCGTCGACATCCGTCCTGCCCGACACCGTCAGCATCGACAATTACGTGGCACTCTTCACCGATCCGACGCGGCCGTTCGCGCGATGGTTCCTCAATACCCTCATAGTGGCGGTCGCCGTCGTCATCACCTCCATCTTCTGTAGTGCGCTGGCCGCGTACGCGTTCTCGCGGTTCCGCTTCAAGGGCCGTCGCGGAAGCCTCCTGACGCTCCTGCTGATCCAGATGTTCCCGCAGTTCCTCGCAGCTGCGGCACTGTTCCTGATGTTCACCTCCATCGGTGAGGTGCTGCCGGCGATCGGCCTCGACACGCTGACCGGGTACATCGTGGTGCTCCTCGGCGGAGCGCTCGGTCAGGTCTGGCTGATCAAGGGCTTCTTCGACTCGATCCCGCGTGAACTGGATGAAGCGGCCCTCATGGACGGTGCTTCGCACACGCAGCTCTACTTCCTCATCATCCTGCCTCTCGTCCGCCCGATCATCGCTGTCACTGGTCTGCTCGCCTTCATCGGCGTACTCGGAGAGTTCATCCTCGCCTCGATCTTCCTGCGCGACAATGAGATCAAGACACTGGCCGTCGGGCTCTACGGACTGCTCGACGCCGATCGCACCAACAATCTCGGGGTGTTCGCCGCGGCTGCCGTGCTCACCTCCATACCTGTCATCCTGCTGTTCCAGTACCTGCAGAAATTCATTGTCGGAGGTATCACGGCGGGGTCGGTCAAAGGCTGATGACATCCTCTGCGACCGAGAACGAGTCTCCAGCATCGACCGACCACTTGCTCCATCACCCGCACCACGACGGGTCGACGCTGTACGTACCCGAGCAGGCGCCCGCTCTCGGGGACGTGGTGAACCTGCGCATCTTCGTCCCGCACGATGCTCGTGGAGAATCAGGAGCGTCTGCTGTCACACTCCGGGCTGTACTCGACGGCGAACCGCATCTGGCTCCCGCCGAACAGGAGGAGAGCGACGCCTCGGGAACGTGGTGGCGGGCGCCGCTCCGCCTGGTCAATCCCGTGACCCGGTACCGGTTCCTGCTGACCGGGCCACCCGAATCGTTCGCAGGGGCGTACGCGTGGTTGAACGCCACCGGGATCCATCGCAGGGAGGTCACCGACACCGCTGACTTCCGCATGATCTCATACCCGCCTACGCCCGACTGGGTCGCTGACGCGGTGGTCTACCAGGTGTTCCCGGACCGGTTCGGCCGGTCGGCCGCTGCCGACACACGGACTCCTCCCATGTGGGCCCGCCCGGCTGCATGGGATGACGCCGTCGTCCACCAAGGACCTCGGACCCCCCTCCAGTTCTTCGGCGGTGATCTGGCCGGAATCGTCGAGCATCTCGACCACGTCGCCGAGCTCGGCGCGACCGTGCTGTATCTCACGCCGTTCTTCCCTGCGCACAGCAACCACCGATACGATGCATCCACCTTCGACCGGGTTGATCCGTCACTCGGTGGCGACGAGGCATTCACTGCTCTGGTCAATGCAGCACACGCTCGCGGGCTGCGGGTGATGGGTGACCTCACCACGAATCACACCGGCGACTCACACGAGTGGTTCCTCGCCGCTCAGGCCGACGCAGAGGCACCCGAGACGGCTTACTACTTCTTCGAGAAGCACCCCGACGATTATGCATCCTGGTTCGATCTGCCGTCCCTGCCCAAGCTCGACCACTCCTCCACGGCACTGCGTCGACGCATGTACGAGGGAGCCGATTCCGTCGTGTCCCGCTGGCTCACCGCCGGGCTCGACGCCTGGCGGATCGATGTGGCGAACATGACCGGGAGATACGGCGCGCAGGATCTCGCCCACGACGTCGCCCGGACGCTGGTGGCCACGGCTCGGGAGGCGAAATCGGACGTGTGGGTGCTGGCCGAGCACGGGCACGACGCCGGGCCCGACCTCCAGGGCGATGGCTGGCACGGCACCATGGACTACGCCGGTTTCACCCGTCCCGTATGGACGTGGCTCGGTGGGGCCGAGAACTCGACCCGCCCGTTCTTCGGTCAGCCGACCGCGTCTCCGGTCCTCGGCGGCATCGATGTGGTCACCGGCATGCGCGAAGTCCACGCGGAGATGCCATGGCGGGCGCAGACCGCATCCACCCTGCACCTGGACTCCCACGATCTGCCCAGGTTCCGCACTGCAACTGGGGGTGACGGCTCCGGGGACATCTCGCTGCGGGGACGTGAGAAGCACCTGGTAGGAACGGTACTGCAGCTCACCATGCCCGGAGTGCCATCGATCTTCGCCGGGGACGAGATCGGGCTCACAGGAGTGGACGGGGAACATTCGCGCACGCCTTTTCCCTGGAACCGGCAGCAGGAGTGGGACACCCGAACTCTGGAGTTCTACCGCCTGTTGATCGAGCTACGGCGTGAGTACGTCGCGCTGCGCCGTGGTGGTTTGCGCTGGGTGCATGTCGGTGATGACTCGATGACGTTCCTGCGCGAACACGACGGCGAGCGGATCCTCGTGCACGCAGCCCGCGCGGACCACCCACCGGTGATTCTGCCCTCACGAGCCCTCGGGATCGCCTCGGCGGATGATCTGATTCCTCTTCTCGGGGAACGCTGCACACGCGCCGCCGACTATGTGCTGTTGCCTTCCGGCGGACCGAGAGCCCACGTCTATCGACTCACTGCGGAACCCTGACCGCAGACAAGCATTCGCCCGTCACGAGAGCTCGGACCCGTCGAGCCGAGGCACGAAGACCCTGACGGACACCCGCAGCTAGCTGTAGCGCTTCCTTCCCAGCAGGAAGAGGACCCCCGCGAAGCAGAAGACGAGGAACGCCGTCGCCATGGGCCAGTACACGTTGCCCCAGGCCAACCCGTCCTGCAGGCCCCCGAATCCCAGGTACCCGGAGATGACGGCACCGAGCAAGAACGCAGCGCTGTTCCAGCGTCTGCGCCTGCGCCGGGCCGCCGCGGATCGTGGCACGCGGGATGCGTACTCACCGGGCAGGCCGAATTCGTCGACCAGGCTAGTACCCGTGCCTGCCGCGTGCTGACGCGCCTCGGCAATGGTGGCGCGCACCTCCTTCTCGGGCAGCTCCGCACGTAGGCGCAGGACGCCGGCGAGTTCGGCGGCCCACTGTTCATCGGACAGGCGCGAGGTCGCGGCGGTGCCCGGATCATCGGCAGCCGCAGCCTGTCGCCGTGTACGGATCCCGTCGCCGTCGGGGAACCAGCGGGAGACCGCGATCGTCGCCAGAGCGTAGAGCACTATCAGTCCTGCGTACCACCAGAGCGGACCGGTGAGGAGCGGATGGTCATTGCCCAGGACGAAGGTCGCCGCGATCAGCAATACCCCGCTGCCCGCTACAGCCAGCGCCCCCGCGACGGCGTACAGCCGGCGGGCACGCATGAGGAGCGTCTCGAAGGTCGTGATGGACACGAGTGTCGTAAGAGCCGACAGCGCAGGCAGCAGGATCTTGCCGATGGTGAAGTCGGTGGTCCAGTTGCCCGACAGGAGCTCCAGGACGGCAAGCATGACGACGACGAATGTCGCCATGACAGCAGCCACGACCGGGACGTCCCGCCAGCTCGTGTCCGGCTCCACCGGTTCGACGGGTGCTCCGTCGACCCGCCACTGCCCCAAAAGATTCTGGGCATAGTCGGACGCATCGCCGAAGAGCCCATGGGGCCCTTCTCCGGACTCACGCACCAGAGCCAGCACCTGCGTCAACTCGGCGGCGATGAGCGTGGTGTTGATGCCGTCCAGGGACAGCCGCCCGATCACAAGCTCCGCCCACTGTCTGTCGGACGATCGACCACGCGCTTCCGCGAACGCCTTCGGCAGCTTGCTCAAGGTCGAATTGATCGTCGTCGCCATGATCAGAGTTCCTCCGCAGGGTCCAGGGCCCGGGCCAGGGCCTTCCACTGGGTGAGACCGTCGGTCAGGTACCGACGACCGGCGCCGGTGATGGTGTAGTACTTGCGGCTCGGACCGAAATCCCCCTGCTGCCATGCGGCCTCGACGTGACCTGCATTCTCGAGGCGAGCGAGCACCGGATACAGCGAACCTCCCTTGAGCCGTCCGAAGCCTCGGCCCTCGAGGTGCTGCGCGATCCCGTACCCGTGCAGGGGAGCCTCGATGACACTGCCCAGAACAGCCAGCTCCAGGCATGCCCTGATCCACTGCAGCGGCCACGCACCATCACTCACGTACCTAAGTATGGTCCGTATCCAGCGGAAGCTCAAGGACCAGCAATACCTGGAGTCGCCTATCCACCGACCCCGGTGAATGCGGCAGGCGAATCAGGCCCGGCGGTTCAGGCCTACTGGTCGAGGTGTGTCGGGGCGAACATGCGCAGCAGCGTCCGGACCACGACGACGTTCGGGCCATCCGCCGCCAGGGACTCGCGCAGCGCATCCCCGACACCTTCGGGCCCCACGAGTCGGGCGGGCACCCCGAAGGATTCGGCGAGCGCCACGAAATCAGGGCGTGCGAGTTCCGTGGCCGTGGCTTTCCCGAAGGCGTCCTCCATGTATTCGCGGAGGATGCCGTAGCCGCCGTCGTCCACGATCAGCCAGGTCACCGGGATGTCGTGCTGGCGTGCGGTGGCGAGTTCGGCGATGGAGTACATGGCCGAACCGTCGCCGGAGACCGCAAGCACCCGGGCCGGCTGACCGTGCGACTGGAGGCCGATGGAGCCGCCGATGGCTCCCGGATACCCGAAGCCGAGGCCTCCTGCGCCCTGGGCGGAGTGGAACTGGCCTTCACGGGAGTCCCAGCAACTCCAGGCCCAGTACGCGGCGATGGTCATGTCCCAGAAGGTCTGCATGTCGGCGGGAACCGCCTCGCGGATGTCCCGCATGAAGGCGCGCTCCTTGTCGAGCTCCTGCGCGTCGAGGCGCGCACGGACCTTCGCGAGGGTCTCGGCCACGAGCGCGACGGCGTCGTACCCGGGCTGACGGTCCCTGTCGAGGGGCTCGATCGCGGCGGCGAGGGCGGCGAGACCCTGCCCGGCGTCGGCGCGGATGCCGAGACCGGGCCGATTCGACTCGAGGACCCTCGGTTCGGCGTCGATCTGGATGATCCGCCCGCGCGGCTCCAGCGTGAAGTAGTTGGAGGTGACCTCACCGAGCGAGGAGCCGACCACGAGGAGGACGTCAGCGTCCTCGAGGACCTCGGTGGTGTGGCGATCCTCCACCCAGGACTGCAGCGACAACTCGTGCGTCCAGGGGAAGGCGCCGTTACCGCCGGGAGAGCAGATCACCGGCGCACCGAGCTTCTCCGCGATCGAGAGCAGTGAGGCCTCCGCTCCACCGCGCCGCGTGCCGCCGCCGGCGACGATCGCCGGGCGCTTCGAGTCCTTCAGCCAGGCAACGGCCTCCCGCACGAGCTCGACCCGCGGCGGGTTGTCGAAGGGTTCCGCGAGCGCGTCCTCGACCCGGGGGACCATCACGGGATCCAGCAGCACGTTCTGCGGTACCTCGATCCACACCGGGCCCTGCGGTGAGGAGACGGCCTCGGTCCAGGCATCCTGGATGGCCGAGGGGATGCCGGAGGCCTGCTGGATCAGGCGCTGGCTCTTGGTCACGTTCGCCGCCGACGCCTTCTGGTCGTCCAGCTGGTGCAGCATGCCCTTGCGCCGCGCGCCGAGCCCCTCGAGGGGGATCTGGCTGGCAACGACGACCATCGGTACTCCCGTTGCGTAGGCCTCCTGCAGCCCCGCGAGCGCTGTCAGGGCCCCGGGGCCCGTCGAGAGGAACAGCACCCCGACGTCCCCCGTGGCACGGGAGAAGCCGTCGGCGGCGAACGCCGAGTTGTTCTCCACACGCGAGGAGACGAAGCGGAGTTCCGAGCGGGACAGGGCGTCGAACAGACCGAGGGCGTGCTGCCCGGGGATGCCGAACACCGTCGTCGCCCCGAGCGCGGTCAGTGTCTCGATAACGAGATCGCCGCCGTTGCGCTGGTCCGTGACCGGCTCGGGAGGGGCGGCTGCCGCGCTGTCGATGCTGTCCATCTTCTTAATCCTCGGAAGTCGTGGTGCCGGGAGTACCGGTGGTCAGGGTGTCTGCCAGGAGCGTGACGAGATCATAGGTCACGTGGGACGCGGCGACGCCGGTCATCTCGGCGTGGTCGTAGGCCGGTGCGACCTCGACGACGTCGGCTCCGACGAGATTCATCCCGCGCAGGCCGCGGAGGATCTCGAGCAGTTCGCGGCTCGTGATGCCGCCGGCCTCGGGCGTGCCGGTGCCCGGGGCGTGCGCGGGGTCGAGGACGTCGATGTCCACCGAGACGTAGAGCGGCCTGGATCCGATCCGGGTGCGCAGCTGGTCCACGATCTCGTCGACGCCCTGCCGGTAGACGTCCGAGGAGGTCACGATGCCGAACCCGAAGCGGCGGTCGTCCTCGAGATCACGCACCCCGTACAGCGGCCCCCGTGTGCCCACGTGCGAGATGGCCTCGGTGTCGAGGATGCCCTCCTCCACCGCCCGGCGGAACGGGGTGCCGTGCGTATACTCGGCGCCGAAGTAGGTGTCCCAGGTGTCGAGGTGCGCGTCGAAGTGGAGCATCGCCACGGGAGAGCCGGCGCGTTCGGTTGCCGCGCGCAGCAGCGGCAGCGCGATCGTGTGGTCCCCGCCGAGGGTCACCAGACGCGTGCCGTCCGCCGTGAGATCCAGCGCGTTCTGCTGCACCGTCTCGATGGCCTCGCCGATGTTGAACGGATTGACCGCCATGTCCCCGGCGTCGGCCACCTGCACGCGCTCGAACGGCGAGACGTCCAGCGCCGGGTTGTAGGGACGCAGCAGGCGCGAGGCCTCGCGGATCGCGTTGCCACCGAACCGCGCCCCCGGCCGGTAGGAGACTCCGGAGTCGAACGGTACGCCGACGACGGCGACGTCCGCGTGCTCCACCTGGTCCAGCCGCGGCAGGCGCGCGAAGGTCGCCGCTCCGGCATAGCGGGGAGTGCGGGCGGAATCGATGGGGCCAAGCCGACCGCCGCCGGTGATGCGCAGTTCTTCCACAGCAGCCACTCCGTTCCGGGCCCTGTTGCAAGTTGCCCAATATGAATCAAAGGTTTCATAAGGCTATTGGGCGCTCCGGATGCGGTCAAGGATGCGGAAGATCCGTCCACACCGGTCTAGCTGCCCGGCGCAGCTCCGACGAGGGTCCACAGCACCACGGCCTCCTGCTCCCCGGGGTTGGCCCACGTGTGGGGCTCCCTGCCCGGGAAGGTGAGCGTATCGCCGGTACCCAGGTCGTAGCGGTCGTTGGAGAAGATCAGCACGAAGTTCCCGGCGACGACATGGAGGACCTCCAGCTCGCAGTCCACGGCGTAGAGCTCGTCCTCCCCCTTGCCGTGCGGCTCGACGACGGCTCGGATCACCTGCAGTCTGCGCTCCGAGCGGGCCGTCAGCAGGGCCTCCCGGATCCCGTGGCCGCCGAGATTGATCCGCGGTGCCTCCGGAAGCCTGGTCAGGTGGGTGTCCGGGACCTGGAACAGATCGCCGATGGGGATCGAGAGCACCTGGCACAGGGTCACGAGCGAGGCCACGGACGGAGAGGTCAGGTCGCGCTCCACCCTGCTGAGGAAGCCCTTGGTCAGTCCGGTGGAGGCTGCCACCTGCTCGATGGTCATCCGCTGGGCCTGCCGTGCGGCCCGGATCCGCGGTCCGATGGCGACGGGCGCGGTCGACGGCTCGACGGGTAGTGCCTTCATGGTTGTCCTCTCCGGGGGCAATCAGGGAAGCTTACCGGGAACACCGCAGCGCCCCGTCCATCCCCGCGAAAGGCCTCCCCATGCATCTCCTGGACATCTCCATCGTGGTGGTCTACCTCGTGGCCATGCTCGGCTTCGGCTGGTGGGGCAAATCCCGCACGAGAACCCAGAGCGACTATCTGGTCGCGGGCCGGCGCCTCGGGCCGTTCCTCTACACCGGCACCATGGCCGCGGTGGTCCTCGGTGGAGCCTCCACCGTCGGTGGCGTCGGGCTCGGGTACGAGTACGGCATCTCCGGCATGTGGCTCGTGGTGGCCATCGGGACCGGCGTGCTGCTGCTGAGCCTCCTCTTCGCACCGACCATCCAGAAGCTGAAGATCTACACGGTCTCGCAGATGCTCACACTGCGTTACGGGCACCGCGCCACGCGGGTCTCGGGCATCGTGATGCTCGCCTACACCCTCATGCTCTGCGCCACCTCCACGGGCGCCTACGCCACCATCTTCGTGGTGCTCTTCGGCTGGGACCGGGCCCTGTCCATCGCCGTCGGCGGGGCGATCGTGCTCATCTACTCCACCATCGGCGGCATGTGGTCCATCACGCTCGCCGACATGGCGCAGTTCGTGATCAAGACCATCGGGGTCTTCGCGCTCATGCTGCCCTTCTCCCTGGCTGCCGCCGGCGGGTTCGACGGCATCGCCGAGCGCGCGGGCGACGAGTTCTTCAGCATCACGGGTATCGGCGCGCAGAGCATCGTCACCTACTTCGTGGTCTACACCCTCGGGCTGCTGATCGGGCAGGACATCTGGCAGCGCGTCTTCACCTCCCGCACCCCCCAGGTGGCCCGGTGGGGTGGTTCTGCCGCAGGCATCTACTGCATCCTGTACGGCATCGCGGGCGCGGTGATCGGCATGAGCGCCAGCGTGATCCTGCCGGCGATCGAATCGCGGGACGACGTCTACGCCGATATCGCCCTCGACGTCCTGCCGGTCGGCATCGGCGGGCTGGTGCTCGCCGCCGCTGTCGCCGCGATGATGTCGACGGCCTCCGGCGCCCTGATCGCGGCCGCCACCGTGGCCCGCACCGACGTCGTCCCCTTCGTGGGCGGCTGGTTCGGACGCGGCGGCGACGAGCGCGCCGCCCAGGAGGACATCGCCGCCAGCCGCTGGTGGGTCCTCGGGCTCGGGCTCGTCACGCTCGGCCTCGCAGTGGTGGTACAGGATGTCGTCGCGGCCCTGACCATCGCCTACGACATCCTCGTGGGCGGGCTCCTCGTCGCCATCCTCGGTGGGCTCGTCTGGCGCCGCGGCAACGGGATCGGTGCCGGCGCCTCGATGGCGGCCGGCACGCTGGTCACCCTCGGCGTCATGGGCTACCTCGAGATCACGGCCGAGAACCGGTACGACGGCATCTACGCCAATGCCCCGATCTACTGGGGGCTGGGCGTCTCGGCGATCGTGTACGTCGTCGTCTCGCTGCTCACCCGCCCCACCCGCGCCGACGTCATGGCCGCCTGGGATCGGCGCGTGGCAGGTGGGGTCCCCGAGGACGTCCCGGCCGCACCGGCCCGGTGATCGCACCGCTCACTGCGGCAGCGCGCCCCTGGTGCCCGACGATCCGGTGCGGCCTGCACGTCACTAGCGCTGCACGGGTTCTGAGCCACCGCCGTCGGTCTCGTCCACCCCGGAGGAGTCCTTCTTCCGCGCGTCCTCGTCGGAGTCGTCGACCGGCCGCTCGTGCACCGCGCTGCGACGATCGGCCACCTCCACCGCGACGGCAGCCGCGTCCTTCCGGCGCTCGTGGTCCTCCTTCGGGGTGGAGGCAAGTCCCCTGCCGGTCTCGTCGAGCGCCGTCCGCTTCTCGGCCTCGGCGATCTCCTCGTCCGTGATGTCCTCGTCGTCCTCCTGGTTCCACGCCTTGATGGCCGCCCAGGTGACGGCGGCGACGGGAACCGAGAGGATGGCACCGATGATCCCGGCGAGCACGGTGCCGGCGGTCAGCGCGACCAGGATCACGAGTGCGTGGACCTGGAGCGTGCGGCCCATGACCACGGGCTGCAGGAAGTTGCCCTCGAGCTGGTTCACGACGATCACCGCGATGATCACGAAGAGCGCGATCAGCGGACCGTTGGCCACCAGCGCCACCAGCGCGGACAGCACTCCGGCCAGGGTCGCCCCGACCAGGGGGATGAACGCACCGACGAAGACGATCGCCGCCAGGGGCAGGGCGAGTGGCACATTGAGGAGGAACAGGGCGAGACCGATGAACACGGAGTCCACGAGCGCCACGATCGCGGTGCCGCGGATGTAGCCGCCGAGGACGGTCATGCCGCTGTAGCCGACGCGGCGGGCCTTCACGAGGCGCTTGCCCTTGAAGGCACGCAGTATGAACGCCCAGATCTGCTCGCCGTCCTTGAGGAAGAAGAACAGGATGACCACCATGAGCACCAGGCCCGCGAAGAAGTTGCCGGCCGCACTCAGCCCGGAGATGGCGCCGGCGCCGACGGTGCTGCTCGTGGCGAAGTCCACGGCCCAGTCGCGGGCCTGCTGGATCTGCGCCTCGTCGACGGGGATGGGTCCGTCCTGCACCAGCGCGTAGAGCCGGTCGAAGCCCTCGGTGGCGCTGGCGGCCAGCTCGTCGGCCTGGCCCACCACGGCGAAGACGATGCCCGTGATGAGCCCGCTGAAGATCAGCAGCAGCAGCACGAAGGCCGCTGCGGTCGCGGCCGAGGCAGGCCAGCCCTTCCTGCGCAGCCAGTTGACGAACGGCCCGATCGCCGCGGCCAGGATCAGGGCGAGCAGCATCGGGATGACGACGAGCCGCACCTGGATCAGGGCGTAGACCGCGGCAACCGCGAGCACCAGGAGCAGCAGGAGCTGCGCCGACCTGATGCTGGCATTGCCCAGGCTGTCGCGCCAGGGACCCTTGGGTGCGGGCTTCGACACGTGGGCCGGACGAATCATCGACGATCACCTCTTCCTTCGGCCGGACGGCCGTCCTCGAGCAGTTGGGCACGCGCCTCGCGCCGGAGGATCTTGCCGAGCTGCGAGCGCGGCAGATCCTGGACCTGCACGATACTGCGGGGAACCTTGTAGGCCGCGAGTTCGCCGCGGCAGTGGGAGCGCAGCGCCTCGACATCGAGGTCCTCGACTCCGGGCGCAGGAACGACGACGGCGACGACGTCCTCGCCGGCTGCCCCGGGCAGCCCCACGACGGCGACGTCGGCAACATCCGGATGGCGCAACAGGACCCGTTCGACCTCGGACGGGGCCACGTTGAACCCGCCGGTGATGATGAGTTCCTTGATGCGGTCCACGATCGTGATGAAGTGGTCCTCGTCCATCCGCACGATGTCCCCCGTGCGGCACCAGCCGTCCTCGAGCAGGACGGCCTGGGTCTGCTCGGGGTTGTGCCAGTACCCCTGGAACACCTGCGGTCCGCGAACCAGCAGCTCCCCCGCCTCACCGAAGGCGCGATCGACGTCCGGGTTCTCGGGATCGACGATCCGCACGTCGCTGCCGGGGAAGGGCACGCCGACCGTTCCCGGACGCCGCGTGGGACCGATCGGGTTGCCCGCCACGACCGGGGAGGTCTCCGTGAGCCCGTAGCCCTCGATCAGGTAGCCACCGGTGGCTTCCTCCCAGGTCTCCACCGTGGACTGCGGGAGACTCATGGCGCCGGAGATGGCGAATCTGATGCTGCGCAGGTCCGCTCCCCGCTCCGCCGCGCCGGCAGCAAGGCGGTCGTAGATGGGTGGCACGGCCGGCAGGAACGTGGGAGGACTCTTCTTCGCGGCGTCCAGGACCATCCCGACGTCGAAGCGCGGAAAGAGGACCAGCTTCGCGCCGATGCTCATGGCGAAGGTCAGGCACAGGGTCAACCCGTACGCATGGAACATGGGCAGCACCGCATAGACCGTCTCACGCCCGGCCTGCAGGCCCGGCACCCAGGCCCTGCCCTGCGCCGCGTTCGCCAGCAGATTCCGGTGCGTGAGGATCGCCCCCTTCGGCACTCCCGTGGTGCCACTGGTGTACTGCAGGACCGCGGTGTCGGTGGCGACCGGTCGAGGGTGCTTCCCGGGGAGGGGACGGTGCCGGAGGACGTCCTTCCAGGCCACGAGCCGCCGGGGGCCGGCGAGCTTCTGCGTCGTCGTCAGCGCAGCCCGGGCCTCGCGCGCGCGCCCGATCGGCAGTTTCAGGGCAAGACGGCGGGAGGCGGGCATCGCACCGATGAGCCCCACGGAGACCACCGTGGTGACCGCGATGTCCGCCGGCATGCGCTGAACGCGCGGGACCACACGATCCCAGACGATCGCGATCCGCGCCCCGTGATCCTCGAACTGGTGCCGGAGTTCCCGGTCGGTGTAGAGCGGGTTGTGCTCGACGACGATCGCGCCGAGGCGGAGCACCGCGTAGAACGCGATGATGTGCTGGGGGCAGTTCGGGAGCACGAGGGCCACGCGGTCACCGGCCCTGACGCCGAGGGACTTCAGCCCTGCTGCCGCACGGGCGACGGCGCCACCCAGCTCACGGTAGCTCGTCGCGGCACCGAAGAACTCGAGGGCTTTCGCGTCGCCGTAGGTCCGCACCGAGGTATCGAGCATATCCGTCAGCGTTCCTGCCGGCACCTCGAACGTCGTGGGCACACCGGGCGCGTAGCTCGCGAGCCAGGGTCGGGCTGCCAGATCCATAAGCCTGCTTCCTGTTGTGCGTCCGACTCTAACGCGGGGCCGACGAGTCACGTTACCCGAATCTCCTAGGATCACGGGCCGCATCGCATACTATCGGTTCTCCGCCTCCGGTACGCTGGAGGGTTGTGACACCCCCCGAGCAGCCTCCCACGGCCCACGACATCAGTCGGTGGCGCCGGCATCTGGCCGACGAACGAGCCGAAGCTGCCACCTACCGGGAGCTGGCCCGACGCCGGAGCGGCGAGGAGCGCGAGATCCTCCTCGGACTCGCCGAGGCCGAGGGCCGTCATGAGGCGCACTGGCTCGCTCTGCTCGGCGAACACGCAGGACGCCCGCTGCGGGCCTCGCTCCGCAACCGGGTGCTGGGCTGGTTCGCGCGCCGCTTCGGGTCCGTCTTCGTCCTCGCCCTGGCCCAGCGCTCCGAGGCCCGCTCCCCCTACGCCGCGGATCCCTCGGCGACGAGCGCCATGGTCGCCGACGAACAGATCCACGAGGAGGTGGTGCGGGGCCTGGCCACGCGTGGCCGCGCCCGGCTGTCGGGGAACTTCAGGGCTGCGGTCTTCGGCGCCAACGACGGTTTGGTCAGCAATCTCGCCCTGGTGATCGGCATCGGAGCCACCGGCGTTCCCGCCGCCTTCATCCTCTTCAGCGGTCTCGCCGGTCTGCTCGCCGGGGCACTGTCGATGGGCGCCGGCGAGTACGTCTCGGTGCGGTCCCAGCGCGAACTGCTCTCGGCGTCGCGCCCCACGCAGATCACCCTCACCGCGGCGAAGGAACTGGACATCGCGGCCAATGAACTCGTGCTGGTCTACCGCGCCCGCGGCATGACGCCGGCGGCAGCGGAACACAGGGCCGCGGAGCGGCTGGGTCTGCTGGAGTGCGACTGCGATCCGAGCTTCTCGCTGCGCCCGGAGGAGGATCTGCCCGATCAGTACGAGACCGTCGGCACCGGTCTCGGGGCAGCGGCCTCCAGCTTCTGCTTCTTCGCGGCGGGGGCGATCATCCCGGTGCTACCCTATGTCCTGGGTCTCGACGGACTCCTGGCCGTGGTGCTCGCGTGCCTGCTGGTGGGACTGGCCCTGCTCGCCACGGGAGCCGTCGTCGCCCTGCTCTCCGGAGCCTCCCCGCTGCGTCTGGCGCTGCGCCAGCTCGGCATCGGCCTGGGTGCCGCCGCCGTGACGTACCTGCTCGGCCTGCTCTTCGGCACCTCGATCTCCTGACTCTGCGGGAGCGGGCGCCTCAGGCCGAACGGCGCTCCTGCAGCACGTAGTCCTCCAGCTTCCGGAGGGTCTTTTCGATACTTGCCGGATGGCTGCGGGTGAAACCTGCGAGCCGGAAGATGAACTTCCAGCGCACGGCCCTGCCGTCCCACTCCTCGCGCACCAGGGTGGAGTCGCCTCGGGGTTCGAGCGTGTAGCGCCACACGTGCGAGGAGAAGTGCCGCCAGGCGATACGGCGCCCCTCCTCGAACTCGATCACCCGGTTGAGGATCTTGTAGGGGGCGCCGATCCGCATCTGCATCCCGAAGCGTGCACCCAGGGACAACCGTTCCGGCCCGTTGGGCTGCTCGCCGCGGACCGTCCCCGAGCCGTCGATCACGCTGTGCAGCGCGGGCCGGGCGAGGACCTCGAAGATCCGGTCGGCGGGCGCGTCGATGAGCCGCTCCCGGGAGATGAGATAGGCCTGGTCCGTGCCGGTGGGAGATGTCATAGCCCTCATTGTCCACGAACATCGTCCACAGGCGGTTCCACCGTCATCACCCCACGCTCAGGGCCGGAGCAGAACCTTGATGGCCCGCCGCTCGTCCATGGCCCTGTACGCCTCGGGCGCTTCCTCGAGCGGCATCACGACGTCGAACACCCGTCCCGGATCGATCGTCCCGTCGAGGACGTCCCTCAGCAGTTCGGGGATGTAGGTGTGGGCCGGTGCCATCCCACCGCCCACGGTGATGTTCCTGGCGAAGAGATAGCCGATGGGCAGCTCCGGCCCTCCGGCGGGAACGCCCACGAAGCCGAGGTTGCCACCGGGACGCGTGCTGCGCAGCGCCTGGTCCATGGACTCCTTGGTCCCCACGCACTCCAGCACCGAATCGGCGAGGACACCGCCGAGCAGCTCGCGGACCTGCTCCACTCCCTCGTCCCCGCGCTCGGCGACGACGTCGGTTGCTCCGAACTCACGGGCCAGTGCCTGTCGGTCCTCGTGGCGGGACATGGCGATGATGCGCTCGGCGCCGAGCCGCTTCGCGGCCAGCACACCGCACAGGCCCACGGCGCCGTCGCCCACGACCACCACGGTGCTGCCCGGGCCCACGTTCGCCGACACCGCGGCGTGGTGGCCCGTGGACATGACGTCCGAGAGCGTGAGCAGGCTGGCTGTCAGCGCGTCATCGGGGTCGGTGACGCCGTCGACGACCCGCAGTGTCCCGTCCGCATGCGGAACGCGCACGGCCTCGCCCTGGCCGCCCTGCACGAAGTCACCGTTCTCGTCCGTGCTGCCCCAGCTCGCGAGATGGTCGCAGGCCACCGTGACGCCGTTGCGGCACTGGGGGCAGACGCCGCAGCTGTCCACGAACGGGGCGATCACGAGGTCCCCGACGCGCACGTCGCGGACCTCCTCGCCGATGGACTCCACGACGCCGATGAACTCGTGGCCGATGGCCTTGGGTTCCCTGGTCGGCCGGACGCCTCTGTACGGCCACAGATCGGAGCCGCAGACGCAGGATGCCGTAACCCTGACGACGGCGTCCTTGGCGCGGACGATCTGCGGGTAGTCGCGGTCCTCGACGCGGATGTCCCCGGGTCCGTGGATGATGGTGGCGCGCATGGTTTCTCCTCGAAGCTTGCCTGGTGGAGCTACTGTCCTCGCCCGACGATACAAGCCCGGCGGGTGGTACACAGCAGAACAGCCTCCCCCGCGGCGGGGAAGGCTGTTCCGACAGAATGCTGGAGGACCCGCTCAGAGGCTCGTGTAGACCTCACGGAGAAGATCCGCGGTTTCGGACGGCGTCTTGCCGACCTTGACGCCTGCGGCCTCGAGCGCTTCCTTCTTGGCCTGGGCGGTACCTGCCGAACCGGAGACGATCGCGCCTGCATGGCCCATGGTCTTGCCCTCGGGTGCTGTGAAGCCGGCGACGTAGCCGACCACCGGCTTGGTGACATTGGCCTTGATGAACTCGGCGGCCCGTTCCTCGGCGTCGCCACCGATCTCGCCGATCATCACGATCGCCTTGGTCTCGGGGTCTGCCTCGAACGCCGCGAGCGCATCGATGTGCGTGGTGCCGATGATCGGGTCACCGCCGATCCCGATGGCGGTCGAGAAGCCCAGATCGCGGAGCTCGAACATCATCTGGTAGGTCAGGGTGCCGGACTTCGAGACGAGGCCCACCCCGCCCTTGCCCGTGATGTTGGCCGGGGTGATGCCGACGAGGGATTCCCCGGGTGTGATGATGCCCGGGCAGTTGGGGCCGATGATCCGTGTGACCTGCTGTCCGTCGGCGTCGACCTTCGACTGGGCGAGGGCCCAGAACTCCGCGGAATCCTGCACCGGCACACCCTCGGTGATGACCACCACGAGCCCGATCCCGGCCTCGATGGCCTCGACGACGGCATCCTTGGTGAACGCCGGCGGGACGAAGACGATCGACACGTCGGCGCCGGTCTCCTTCATCGCTTCCTCCACCGTGCCGTAGACGGGCAGGGTGACGTCGTCGTGCGTGACCGTGGTGCCGGCCTTGCGGGCGTTCACTCCGCCGACCACCTGGGTACCGGCCTTGAGCATGAGGGCGGTGTGCTTGGTGCCCTCACTGCCCGTGATGCCCTGGACGATGACTTTGGAGTCCTTGTTGAGGTAGATAGACATGGGAAACCCTTACTTTCCGTAGGCCAGTGCGGCTGCCTTGTCGGCGCCTTCGTCCATGGTGTCTGCGAGAGTGACCAGCGGGTGGTTCGCATCGGCCAGGATCCGGCGGCCCTCCTTGACCTTGTTGCCGTCCAGCCGGACCACGAGAGGCTTGTTGGCCTCGTCGCCGAGCATCTCGAGCGCCCTGACGATTCCGGTGGCGACGGCGTCGCACGCGGTGATGCCGCCGAAGACGTTGACGAAGACGCTCTTGACCTGGCTGTCGTTCAGGATGACGTCGAGACCCGCGGTCATCACCTCGGCGGAGGCCCCGCCTCCGATGTCGAGGAAGTTGGCGGGCCGCACGCCTCCGTGCGCCTCGCCCGCGTAGGCGACGACGTCGAGCGTGGACATGACGAGACCGGCGCCATTGCCGATGATGCCCACCTCACCGTCGAGCTTGACGTAGTTGAGGTCGTTCTCCTTGGCCTTGGCCTCGAGCGGATCGGCCGCGTCCTTGTCCTCGAGCTCCGCGTGACCGGGCTGGCGGAAGTCGGCGTTCTCGTCGATGGTGACCTTGCCGTCCAGCGCGAGGATCTCCCCGCTGCCGGTCTTGACGAGCGGGTTGACCTCCACGAGCGTGGCGTCCTCCTTCTCGAAGACCTCCCACAGCGTGAGGATGGTGTGGATGACGCCGTCGCGGACATCGGGTGCGAAGCCTGCAGTGTCGACGATCTCCTCGGCCTTCGCCCGGTCGATCCCGGTACCGGCGTCGATGGACACGCGAGCGAGGGCATCGGGGCGCTCGACGGCGAGCTGCTCGATCTCCACGCCGCCCTCCACCGAGCACATGGCCAGGTACTTGCGGTTGGACCGGTCGAGCAGCACGGAGAAGTAGTATTCCTCGGCGATGTCCGCGCCCTGGGCGATCATCACGCGCTGCACGGTGTGGCCCTTGATGTCCATCCCGAGGATGTCGGAGGCGTGGGAGTAGGCCTCGTCCGCGGTCTTGGCGACCTTCACACCGCCGGCCTTGCCACGCCCGCCCACCTTGACCTGGGCCTTGACGACGACGACACCGCCGATCTTCTCGGCTGCTGCCTTTGCCTCTTCCGGGGTGTGCGCCACGATACCGGCGAGCACGGGAACCCCGTGTGCCTCAAAGAGATCGCGCGCCTGATATTCGAACAGGTCCACTTGGCTCGTGCCCTTCTACGTCGACGTCGGTTTACACGAGGGAACTGTAGCCCTCCTGGCGCTGAGGCCTTTACCAGCGTAGCGGGTCGCTGGGCAACCCACAGTTCTATGCAGTGTAGAAATGCTCGCGGCAGAGATGCTCGCGCTCAGGCCACCTTCGTCAGCGGCGCGTAGCGCAGCAGCAGGCGTTTCTCGCCGACGTCGAAGCGGACCTTGGCGACCGTCTTGTCCCCGGAGCCTTCCACCGACAGCACGGTACCGTCACCGAACGTCGTGTGGTTGACGCTGTCGCCCACCGTTACCGAGACGACCTCCTTCTGGGGCTGGACACGGCCGATGGCCTTCGCCGGGGCGGGACCTCCGGAGAACCCTCCTCCGCCGGCGCCCCAGTAGGAGCCGCTGAAGCGGGGCCCGCTGATGCTGCCGCTGGTGGACCGTGCCGGAGCGGCCGTACCCTCTCGCTTCCAGTCGATGAGTTCGGTGGGGATCTCGCTGACGAACTGGCTCGCCGGGTTGTACTGGCTCTGCCCCCACATGCTGCGCACCTCCGAGCGCGTGATGTACAGGCGTTGGCGTGCACGTGTCAGCCCGACGTAGGCCAGCCGCCGCTCCTCGGCGAGCTCCTTCGGGTCGGTGGCGGAGCGCTGGTGCGGGAAGATGCCCTGCTCCATGCCGGTGAGGAACACCACGGGGAACTCCAGGCCCTTCGCGGTGTGCAGGGTCATCAGCGTCACCACGCCCTGGCGGCGTGCCTCCTCGACGGCGCGCTGGACGTCGGCGCGGGAGCCTTCCGGCGCGTCGGGGATCTGGTCGGCATCGGCCACGAGGGAGACCTGCTCCAGGAAGTCCCCGAGCGAGCCTTCCGGATTGTCACGCTCGAACTCGCGGAGGACGGCCACGAGTTCGGCGAGGTTCTCCACGCGGGACTCGTCCTGCGGATCACTGCTGGTCCGCAGCTGTTCGAGGTACCCGGTCTGCTCGAGCACGGCCTCGAGCGCCGCGGCGGCACCCGAGCCGTCGGCCACCTCGGCGAGGTCGTCGACGAGCTTCACGAAGCCGGCGACGGCGTTGACCGACCGGGTGGCCATGCCCGGAGCCTCGTCCGCCCGGCGCAGGGCCTGCATGAAGCCGATCCGCTCGCGCTCGCCGAAGGCAGCGACGGCGAACTCGGCGCGGTCCCCGATGCCACGCCTGGGCTCGTTGAGGATGCGGCGCAGGTTGACGACGTCGTCCTGGTTCACCAGGACCCGCAGATACGCGAGCGCGTCCTTGATCTCCTTGCGCTCGTAGAAGCGCGTGCCGCCGACCACCTTGTAGGGCAGTCCGACCCGGAGCAGGATCTCCTCGATGGAACGTGACTGCGCATTGGTGCGGTAGAAGACCGCGACGTCACCGGGTCTGATCGATTCCTCGTCCTGCAGCCGGTCGATCTCCTCCGCGATGAAGCGCGCTTCCTCGTGCTCGTTCTCGCCGACGTACCCGACGATCTTCGCGCCGCTGCCCTCCGCGGTCCACAGCCGTTTCTCGGGCCGGTCGGGGTTGCGGGAGATCACGGCGTTGGCCGCGCTGAGGATGTTCTGCGTGGAGCGGTAGTTCTGTTCGAGCAGGATGGTGCGGGCGCTCGGGTAGTCGTTCTCGAATTCGACGATGTTGCGCACGTCGGCTCCGCGGAAGGCGTAGATGGACTGGTCGGAGTCACCGACCACCGTCAGCTCGGCGGGATCGTCCGTGGATTCGCCGGGCACCCCGACGATCTCCCTCACCAGGGCGTACTGCGCGTGGTTCGTGTCCTGGTACTCGTCCACGAGGACGTGCCGGAACCTGCGCCTGTAGTAGTCGGCCACGGAGGGGAAGGCGCGGAACATGAAGACGGTCTGCGCGATCAGGTCGTCGAAGTCCATCGCGTTCGCCTGCCGCATGCGCTGGGCGTAGCCCGTGTAGACCTCGGCGACGGCCTGCTCGAACGGATCGGAGGAACTGGCACTCGAGGCGAAGCTCTCCTCGTCGATCAGCTCGTTCTTCAGGGAGGAGATGCGGTGCTGGATCGCCTTGGGCGCGAACTTCTTGGGATCGAGCTCGAGTCCCTTCGCCACCAGCGTGATCAGGCGCAGCGTGTCCGCGGAGTCGTAGATCGAGAAGTTGGAGCTCAGGCCCACCGATGCGGCCTCGCGGCGGAGGATGCGCACGCAGGAGGAGTGGAAGGTGGAGATCCACATACGTTTGGCGACATCGCCGATCAGCGCCTCGATGCGTTCGCGCATCTCCGCGGCAGCCTTGTTCGTAAAGGTGATGGCAAGGATCTGCCCGGGGTGGGACCTGCCCGTGGCCAGCAGGTGCGCGATGCGGTGGCTCAGGACGCGGGTCTTGCCGGATCCGGCCCCGGCGACGATCAACAGCGGGGAACCGCCGTGCGTGACGGCTTCCTCCTGCTGGGGATTGAGGCCCACGAGCAGTTCCTGTGCCCGGTGCCCATCGACGCCTGCGGGCGCGGGTACATGTGCTGTCGCGGGGTCTGCTGGGTCATGCGCGGGGGATGCAGCCTGCGGCTCACCGGCCATTGCTGCTGCGCGTGCACGTTTCTTCTCGGCAGGCGTGGGTTGGGACAGGTAGGGATCGAAGAGCATGTCCATGGTGGTTCGAGTCTAGGCGGTGCGCCCGACAACCCACCTGCTTCGGCAGACGGCGGAGGCCTCCGCCATGGAATCGGCGGGGGCCTCCGGCCGCAGTCAGCGGCCCTGGTTCACTCGAGGTTCACTTGCCGGTCCGGAATTCGTCCCGCTCGACGCCGAGCTCCAGGAGCTTGCCGCTCTTGCGGTCGGCGAGGTACTCACGCATCTCCTTCTTGATGACCGGCAGCAGGAAGTACACGCCGAGCAGGTTCACGAAGGCACAGACGAACAGTGCGGCATCGGCGAAGTTGATGACCTGGCTGAAGGTCAGCACACACCCGGTGACCGTGAAGAACAGGAAGATGATCTTGTAGATGAGTTCTGCGGTCTTGCTGCGACCGAAGAGGAATTCCCAGGCCTTCAGCCCGTAGTAGGACCAGGTGATCAGCGTCGAGTAGGCGAACAGTACGACGGCGATCGCGAGCACGATCGGGAACCACGGCAGCACCGTGGCGAACGCGTCCGAGGTCAGCGTCACGCCGTCGGGAGTGGCCCCGCCCGCCTGCACCTGGTCGATTCCTGCCTGGAAGCTCGGAGCACCGGCGATGATGATCGCCAGTGCCGTCATGGTGCACACCAGCACCGTGTCGACGAGTGGCTCGTAGAGTGCCACGAACCCCTCACTGACCGGGCGACGCGTCTTGACCGCGGAGTGGGCGATGGCCGCCGAACCGATACCGGCCTCGTTCGAGAACGAGGCACGCTGGAAACCGACGATCAGGACGCCGAGGAAGCCACCGGCGATGCCCTGCGGGTCGAAGGCGCCACCGATGATCTCGCCGAAGGCACCGGGAACCTGGTCGATGTTGACGATGATGACGAACAGGCAGGCGAGCACGTAGACCGCGGCCATGGAGGGGACGAGCCTCGAGGTGGTGGCGCCGATCGACTTGATACCACCGAGGATCACGATCGCCACGAGGACCGCGAGGACGATCCCGAAGATGAAGGCCGACGCCGGGCTGCCGAGGAAACCGTCCTCACCGCCGGTGACGTTCTGCACCTGCGCGAAGGTCTGGTTCGCCTGGAACATGTTGCCGCCGGCCACGCCGAAGATGAGGATCGCCACGGCGAAGATACCGGTGAGGATCTTCGCCGGAATACGCCCGAGCTTGCTGAAGGCGATGGGCAGGTACTTGAACGGACCACCGCTGACCGAGCCGTCCTCGTGGACCTGGCGGTACTTGACGCCGAGCGTGCACTCGGCGAACTTCGTGGCCATGCCGATCAGGCCGGCGCAGATCATCCAGAACGTGGCACCCGGCCCGCCGAGCGCCATCGCAGCACCCACACCGGCGATGTTGCCCAGACCGACAGTGCCCGAGAGCGCGGAGGTCAGAGCCTGGAAGTGGGGCACCTCACCGGGGTCGCTCCTGGAGGAATAACGTCCGCGCACCACCTCGTAGCCCACCTTCAGGCCGCGGAACTGGGGCACCTTGAAGTAGATCGTGAAGATGATGCCGGCGATGATCAGCCAGGCCACGACGGCGGGGAAACTGACATCGCCGATCGTGATGGGGTAGAACACGATGTTCGAGAAGATCTCCGTGGGTCTGGCGAACGCCGAGTTCACGGCCTCGTCGACATCGGTCAACCACGAGGAGTCGTCGGTGACGGTGGTCATGGGTAAGGCAAGGACTAGGGGCATGCCCCCAATGAACTCTGCTTCGAACGTGAGCGCAATCACACAAACGATATTTCTGCCCTGTTGTCACCGAATTGCAACCCGATTCACACGTGACACTCAGGATCGCCTGCCCACCGGGAGTCGTCATCCATACTGGAGACGTGGCCAGGACACGAGCGCAGATCGCACGCAAGCACTCCACGGGAGTTCCCCCACCTCCGGCGAGCCCGGCGACCGTCCTGCCGGACAGGCAGCGCTCCAACGGCAGCCTCGTGATCATCGCCGCCGCTGTTGCCGCTGTGTTCCTCTTCTGGTACTTCCACCTGCTCGCGCTCGGGCAGATGACCCAGCTCTCGGACGGCCTGGCGATGCCCGACATGATGGTGGGCGGGTACGACACCGAGTACGTCCAGCGCCTGCGCGGGGCGATGGACGACGACGCCCGCGGCCAGTTGAGCTATCTGCACAAGACCGCGGGGACGCTCTTCCCGCTGATCTTCGCGTTCGCCTGGCTGCTGCTGATCCAGCTCAATACCGGGCGCCGCCGGCTTCGCTGGGTGCTGTGGAGCCCGGTGATCCTGTTCGTCGTCGTCGACCTCTGGGAGAACATCGCCATCGACACCGCCCTGGCCCAGTCCTCTCCCGAGCCCGGTGCCGTGGCGCTGGCCTCGACCCTGACCGTTCTGCGCTGGGTCCTGCTGGTCGTGAGCCTGGGGGCCGGTGGGATCTCGGTCTTCAGCCCGGGACGCAGGGGGTCACCGGGAACGAGGGAGAACAGCGGCGCCCCGAACAGGTAGGCTGGTACCGCCGAACGCGGTCTGTGACGTGTTCGAGCCTCTGTAGCTCAGTAGGATAGAGCGTCCCTCTCCTAAAGGGAAGGTCGTCGGTTCGATTCCGGCCAGGGGCACCACAGGCACGACGCCGGTCGGGGAGGGATCCCGGCTACTCACCGGCCGCCACGACCTTCCTGACCGCGAACTGCGTGCGGTGGAGTTCCTCGTAGCGCCCACCGGCCGCCAGGAGCTCGTCGTGGGTTCCGCGTTCCACGATGGAGCCGTCCTCCACCACGAGGATCAGGTCCGCGCTGCGGATGGTGGACAACCGGTGGGCTATGACCATCGCGGTGCGACCCTCGAGCGCTTCGGTCAGCGCCGCCTGGACCGCTGCCTCCGACGTCGAGTCCAATGCAGCCGTCGCCTCGTCGAGGATGACCACGCGCGGCTGGGCGAGCAGGAGGCGCGCGATCGTCATGCGCTGGCGCTCACCGCCCGAGAGCCGGTACCCGCGCTCGCCCACCATGGTGTCCAGCTGATCAGGCAGTGACCGCAGGAGAGGTTCCAGGCGCGCACGTCGAACGGCGTCCCACACCTCGTCCAGCGTGGCCTCCGGCCTGGCGAGGCGGAGATTGGAGAGGATCGTCTCGTGGAACAGGTGGCCGTCCTGCGTCACCATCCCGAGCGTGTGGCGCATCGAGGCGAAGGTCACGTCGCGCACGTCCGTCCCACCGAGGCGTACGGCGCCGCTGTCGACGTCGTACAACCGGGCGACGAGCTGGGCGATCGTCGACTTACCGGCGCCCGATGTCCCCACGAGCGCCACGGTCTGACCGGGTTCGATCCGGAAGGACACCCCGTGGAGCACCTCCTCCCCGCCTCGGGTGTCGAGCGTCGAGACCTCCTCGAGGGACGCCAGGGACACCTTGTCGGCCGACGGGTAGGCGAATCGCACGTCGTCGAACTCCACGGACACCGGTCCGGCGGGCACGGTACCGGCGTCGGGCTTCTCCTGGATGAGCGGCTCGAGATCGAGGACCTCGAACACGCGCTCGAAGCTGACGATCGCGCTCATGATCTCCACGCGGGCGTTCGCCAGACTGGTCAGCGGTGCGTAGAGACGTGTGAGCAGCAGCGCGAGCGTGACGACCTCGCCGGTGTCGAGCTGCCCGG
Organism: Arthrobacter echini; assembly: GCF_004803505.1. Lineage (GTDB taxonomy): Bacteria > Actinomycetota > Actinomycetes > Actinomycetales > Micrococcaceae > Arthrobacter_D > Arthrobacter_D echini. Next base: position 40,663 of record NZ_SSWH01000005.1, on the reverse strand, counting down.
CGAGCGCCAGGAAGCCACCGAGGCCGTAGACCAGGGCGAGCGCGAGCGCCGAGACGAGCATCAGGGCGGTGAAGAAGACGAACTGCAGCATCGCCGTCCGCACTCCGATGTCGCGCACGCGGGAGGCGCGGAGGCGGAACTCCTCGGCTTCCTCGTCGGGACGGCCGAAGAGCTTGACCAGCGTGGCCCCCGGTGCCGAGAAGCGCTCCGTCATCTGCGTGCTCATCGCCGAGTTGTGGTCCGCGGCCTCGCGGCGGAGCGCGGCGAGGCGTCCGCCCATCCGGCGGGCGGGGATCAGGAAGATGGGGAGCATGATCACGGCGAGCACCGTCACGAGCCACGAGGTACTCAGCATGACGATCAGCGTCAGCGCCAGGGCGACGACGTTCGTGACCACTCCGGAGAGCGTTCCGCTGAAGGCCTGCTGCGCACCGATGACGTCGTTGTTCAGCCGGCTCACCAGGGCGCCGGTACGGGTGCGGGTGAAGAAGGCGATCGGCATCTTCTGGACGTGGTCGAAGACGGCGGTACGGAGATCCAGGATGACGCCCTCACCGATCCGCGCGGAGTACCAGCGGGTCACCAGGGACACCGCCGCGTCGGCCACGGCCACAAGTGCAATGAGGACGGCGAGCCAGACGACCGTGCGTACCTCGCCGCCGGCCACGATGACGTCCACCACCTGCCCGGCGAGGACCGGCGTCGCCACCGCCAGGAAGGCACCGGCGATGGACAGGACGATGAAGAGGATCAGCATCGTCCGGTAGGGCACGGCGAAGGTGAGGATGCGCCGCACCGTCTCCCGCGAGAAGCCCTGCCTGCGGTCCTTCGCCGACGAGATCTTGTACAGCGAGCTCCAGGCTGCGCCTTCCATGGACATGGTGATTCCTCCCGGTGGTGCGCACGAATGTGCCCCCACAAGTCTGGCAGCCCCGCGCAACACTGCGGAACAATGAATAGTCCCTCCGGTGTTGACCTCGGTAGTGTTCGACGTCAGCCACCACGAGAAGGAATCATTGCCATGAATCACCGCCTGTCCATCCTCGGTGCCGCTGCCGCGCTCACGCTGGCCCTCGCGGGCTGCTCGACGTCGGACACCGCGGACTCGCCCGATGCCTCCGGCTCCGCCAGCGCGGCCGCGCCCACCACGCTCCAGGAGGTCCAGGACTCCGGCGTCCTGACCGTCGGGACCGAGGGCACCTACCGGCCCTTCAGCTTCCATGAGGGCGGCAGCGGAGAGCTGACGGGGTACGACGTCGAGGTCATCGAGGCCGTCGCCGACAGGATGGGCGTCGAGGCGGAGTTCGAGGAGACGCAGTGGGACGCCATCTTCGCCGGGCTGGAGGCCGGTCGCTTCGATGTCATCGCCAACCAGGTCACCATGACCGAGGACCGCATCGAGGCCTACGACTTCTCCGAGCCCTACACCGTCAGCTCCGGCGTGATCGTGACCGCAGCGGACAACAGTGACATCACCTCGTTCGAGGACCTCGACGGCAGGACCACCGCGCAGTCCCTGACGAGCAACTGGTACGAGCTCGCCACCGAGAGCGGCGCGAACGTGGAGCCGGTCGAGGGGTGGGCGCAGTCCGTCACGCTCCTCGAGCAGGGCCGCGTCGACGCGACCATCAACGACGAACTGACGTATCTCGACTACCAGAACACGAACAACAACGAGGGCATCAAGATCGCGGCCACCACGGAGGAGAACTCGATGAGCGCCGTCGCCGCCCGGAAGGGCAGCACCGAACTCGTCGACGCGATCGACACGGCCCTCGACGAGCTGCGCGCCGAGGGCACGCTGGCGGAGATCTCGCAGAAGTACTTCGGCTCCGACGTCACCGAGTGAGCCTGCCGCTAGGGTGAGAATGTGGCCCCCGCTCGGGGCGACCGAGGCTTGAGGAGCTGACTGATGGACTGGGACCTGGTGCTTTCCTCCTTCTGGCCCATGCTTTCCGGCGGCCTCACGGCCACCATCCCGCTGGCGCTCGCCTCCTTCGCGCTCGGACTGCTGCTGGCCCTGGTGATCGCCCTCATGCGCATCAGCGGGCAACCGGTGCTCTCGGCGATCGCCCGCTTCTACGTCTCGGTCATCCGGGGTACTCCCCTACTGGTGCAGCTGTTCGTGATCTTCTACGGGCTCCCATCGCTCGGGGTGACCATCGATCCCTGGCCCAGTGCCATCATCGCCTTCTCGCTCAATGTGGCGGGCTACGCCGCCGAGATCCTGCGGGCCGCAATCCTCTCGGTGCCGAAGGGCCAGTGGGAGGCGGGACACACCATCGGCATGTCGCGCACGCTCACGCTGCGCCGGGTGATCCTGCCGCAGGCGGCCCGGGTTTCCGTGCCGCCGCTGTCCAATACGTTCATCAGCCTCGTCAAGGACACCTCGCTCGCCTCACTGATCCTCGTCGGTGAACTGTTCCGCGAGGCACAGCAGATCGCGGCCTTCTCGCAGCAGTTCATGGTGGTGTACATCGAGGCCGCCGCGATCTACTGGGTCTTCTGCCTCGTCCTGTCCGTCGGTCAGTCCGCGCTCGAGAAGAGATTGGACCGCTATGTCGCCCGCTGACCCCCTCCTGAGAGCCACAGCCCTGCAGAAGTCCTTCGGGTCCAATCAGGTGCTGAAATCCATCGACCTGAGCATCGACAGCGGTCTGGTGGTGGCGCTCGTGGGCCCCTCGGGGTCGGGGAAGACCACGGTGCTGCGCTGCCTCAACGGACTGGAGACGCCCGACGGCGGCACGGTAGCCTTCCGCGGTGGGCCCGCGCTCGACTTCGGCCCGAAGGTCTCGAAGAAGGACGCGCTGTCACTGCGTGATCGCAGTGCCATGGTGTTCCAGACGTACAACCTCTTCCCGCACATGACGGTGCTCGAGAACGTCGTCGAAGGTCCCGTCCAGGTGCAGAAGCAACCACGCCGGGAGGCCATCGCGAACGCGGAGCGGCTCCTGGCGCGCGTCGGACTCGCTGACAAGCGCGACGATCACCCGTTCAACCTCTCCGGAGGGCAGCAGCAGCGCGTCGGGATCGTCCGGGCGCTGGCACTGCAGCCCGATCTGCTCCTGTTCGACGAGCCGACCTCCGCCCTCGATCCCGAGTTGGTCGGGGAGGTCCTGACGGTCATCAAGGAACTCGCGGAGGAGGACTGGACCATGGTGATCGTCACGCACGAGCTGGCCTTCGCCCGCGAGGTCGCCGACGAGGTGGTCTTCATGGACGACGGCGTCGTCGTCGAGCACGGCCACCCCGACCAGGTGCTGCGCAATCCCCGGCACGAACGCACGCGCCGCTTCGTGGACCGTCTGCTCAACCCCTTCTAGTGCTGGACACCTCGACTGTCGATACAGCTACGTGCGATACCGCTAGGCGGCGATGCGGTCCGGGTGGGAGTAGCAGTTCAGCGATGCCCCACGGCTGAAGCCCACGAGCGTGAGACCGGAGTCGTCGGCGAGATCCGCCGCGAGCGACGACGGCGCACTGACAGCTGCCAGGGTCGGGATGCCCGCGAGCTGCGCCTTCTGCACGAGCTCGAAGGAGGCACGCCCCGAGACCTGCAGGATGGTTCCGCGCAGCGGCAGCATGCCCTCCCTCAGCGCCCAGCCCACCACCTTGTCGACGGCGTTGTGCCGTCCGACGTCCTCGCGGAGGCACAGGAGCTCGCCCTCGCGCGTGAAGAGACCGGCCGCATGCACGCCACCCGTGCGGTCGAACAGCTTCTGGCTCTCGCGCAGGCGATCGGGCAGCCCTGCCAGCACGTCGAGGTCGATCTGCGCGGTATCGTCCGCAAGATCGAAACGGGAGGACTTCCTGACGGCGTCGATCGACGCCGTCCCGCAGATACCGCACGAGCTCGAGGTGTAGACGTGACGCTCCATGGCGGTATCGGGCAGTTCCACTCCCGGTCGCAGCTGGGCCTCGACCACATTGAAGGTCTGACGGCCGTCGTCGTCCACGCCCGCGCAGTAGCGCAGGCTCGGGAGCTGTCCGGGCTCCCAGATCACGCCCTCCGAGACGAGGAATCCGGCAACGAGGTCGAAGTCGTCCCCCGGCGTCCGCATGGTCACCGTGAAGGCGCTGCCACCGAGACGGATCTCCAGGGGTTCCTCCCCCGCCAGGACATCCTCGCGGCGTCCTGTCTGCCCACCGATGCGGAACTTCGTGATGCGCCGCCGCTGCGTGACCCTGTTCATGCGTGCTCCTTCGTTCGGCCCACTTCATCCGACCCGCGGTTCGGCTCCTGGTCCAAGATTAGTTGACCGCCGACACGACCGTGTCCGTCTCGGATCGATCCGAGAACCAGCGGCGCGCCAGCCACGCCGCGGGCTCACCGGGTATCACTGCATAACGGTTTGCGAACAGTGCGGGGTCGATGCGATCGTCAGGCCGGGTTGCCAGTAATGTCCGAGACGGGGGATGCAGCACGGCAGGGTTCCTGCTCGGCGATTCCTCGCCCACAGCCCTTCTCACACAGGAAATCAGGCCCGTGCCCAAGCTGCCGTCCATCATTGTCCTCGCCACCATCGCCGCGCTCGTCGCGGGCTGCACGAACACCCCCACCGAATCCGACGCCGGCGCTACGCGGGCCGCCGGCGTGGCCTCGTCCAGTACCCCTGCCGAAACCACTGCGGAAACCACTGCGGAAACCACTGCCGCGCCATCGCCGGCTCCGACAACGGCGTCGACGTCGTCCACCTCGTCCGCGCCGTCACCGGCTCCGTCGACGCAACCGCCCGTCCCTGCGCCCGAGAACACCCCCGCGCCCGGGACGGCGCCTCCGCAGGAGCCTGCTCCGAGCCAGGCACCCGCCTCACCGGCGCCGGTCCCCGCCGAGCAGACTCCGGCAGAGCCTGCGGTGCCGGTCGAGCCGGAGAGCGTCATCGTTCCGACGACGCCGGGCTTCGGCGGTCCGAGCACTTCGGTCCCGCAAGGGGGAGCGTTCACCGTCGTCGGCAGCGGGTACGAACCCGGGCAGGAGATCATCATCACCTTCGGCTACTACCGCAGCGATGTCTTCGTCATGGAGGACCAGACGGCCGTCGCCGACGCCGACGGCAACTACAGCTTCAGGATCGCCGTCGCACCGGACCTCGAAGCACGGACCTACGGCGTCATGACCTATGAGGCGGCTGCCCGGGACAGCGGGGGTTCGGACGCCTTCGAGGCATCGAAGCAGTTCGCCGTCATCGAAGTGGTTCCGGCCTGACCGGTAACGGATCGGCCGCAGCAGTGCGGTGCACCCCTCAGCCGGTCACCCACGGCAGAGCCATCGCGGCGAGCTCGTCTCCGGCGGCGCAACCCTCCCCGGGAATCACCATGACGCCATCGGCTCCGGCCAGACCGCTGAGCATGCCGGAGCGCTGATGCGTGCTCGGCATCGCGCGCCCGGCGGTGAGCCGGTAGGGCACGAGTCTGCTGCGTCCGGGCAGTGGCTCGAACGCCTCTCCGCTGAGGACCCGGGAGGGGGCCGCGAGCGCGGAGCCACGGAGTCCCGCGATCAGGGGGCCCGCAACGGTGAGCATGGCCATCATGGCGGCCAGCGGGTTGCCGGGGAGTCCCACGAGGAATCGGCCGTCCTGCAGTCGTGCCAGGAGGGTCGGGTGCCCGGGACGCATGGCGATGCCGTCGATGATCAGTTCGGCGTCGAGTTCCACCAGGGCCCGGCGGATGTGGTCGGCCGAGGAGCTGCCTGTGCCGCCCGTGGTGATCAGGACGTCACCGGAGGCCCTGGCCAGGGAGAACTCGTCGGTCGGCTCCGCGCTGATGGCGGCGATCACGTCCTCGAGATCGTCCTTCGCCCGTCCCGCGACGTCGACATGACCACCGAGCATCGAGACGAAGCCCGGCAACTGCGGTCCGAACGTGTCGCGTACCTGGCCCGGGTGCGGCAGCCCCTGCTCGATCACCTCGTCACCGGTCATCAGCAGTGAGACACGCGGGGCCCGGAGGACGGTGAGCGTGTCGTGCCCGCAGACGGCTGCGAGCGCGATCTGCGCCGGGTTCAGCACCACGCCCGCGCGGATGGCCTCGGAGCCCTTCCCCGCCTCCTCCCCCGCCGGTCTGATGTGCTCCCGTGGGGATGGCTCCCCGGCCCGGGCGTCCTCGTTGCGGTCGAGCAGATCGCCGCGCACCAGGCCGTGCTCGGTACGCAGGATCCCCTCGGTGTTCTCCGGTACCACCCCGCCCGTGAGGATGAACGTCGCCTCGCCCGGTGCCAGTGCCACCTCGCCGGAATCGGCGTGTGGCGAGGGCCTGCCCCAGCGGTGCTCCTCCGGCTCCGCGTGGCTGACCAGCGTCCAGGGCGGCTGCCCGTTCACCGCCCAGCCGTCCATCGCGGACGAGGCGTAGTGCGGGATGTCCTGCAACGCGTGCACGGGTTCGGCGAGTGTCCTGCCCAGGGCGTCGGCCAGCGTGACCGTCTGGTACGGCAGCGGATGCGCTGCTCCGTGCGCGAGCGTCCGGGCCCTCTCCCAGTCGAGGTTCCGGGGATCCGTGGCCTCGCTCACTCGGCACTCCGCTCCGTCGCGGCGTCCGCGCACAGCGCGTCCGCCACCGCCGTCGCCGATCGCATGGCGACCTTCTCCTCCGCCTGGCCCGTTCCGACGGCGATGCCGGCCGCGTAGCCGACCACGAACGTCGTCAGTGGCGCTGCAGGACGCACCACCGAATGCGCTGCGCGTCCCGCCAACCCGAGGACGGAGTCGACGTCGACGGCGGTGCCCTCGAGCTCGAGGGCTGCGAGCAGCCTCTCCGTCCAGTCGTGCAGCAGTTTCTGGCGATCGTCCATGGGCCCTCCAGGCAGTCTCAGGGGACGTCGATCCCCAGCTCTCGAGCATCTTCGGGGGTGTCGACGTCGTGCGTCACGCCCGGCGGAACCGGGACGACTCTGGTCCTCACACTAGCAAGGAGGTTCCGCATGGAGATGTTCTCGACGGCCCCGCGGGCCAGGACCGAGTCGATGGCCAGACCCAGGTCCTCGCTGCGGTAGAGCGCGGCGAGCGGCTGGTCACGCCCGCCGTCCACCGGCACGAGAGACGCCCGCCCGTCCTGCCGCGACGCCTCCAGCAGCACGGTCAGGAGTTCATCCACACGCGGCATGTCGCAGGCCATGACAGCGCACCACGGCGCCGGGTCCGTGATGGTCCCGAATCCGGCGACGACGGCGGCTGCCGGCCCGGCGAAGGGCGGCTCCTCCCGCACGAACGACGGTCGCCCTGCCAGGTGACGTCGTGTGCCGGGCTCGGGTTCGGGGCCGACGACGACGAGGCGCTGTGCACCGGCGAGTGCAGCGCAGCAGCGTTCGAGCAGGGTCCGTCCGCCGAGTACGAGCCCTGCCTTGGGGATCCCGCCGAGCCGTGAGGAGCGGCCGCCCGCGAGGACGACGGCGTCGAAGCGCACGTCGGCTGCGCTCACGCAGCGTTCTCCGTGAGGAACTCGCTCCACTGCGGGGCGGGCTTCTCCAGCTCCCGGATCTGCCACTGGGGACCTCGCGGGGGAAGGGGCCTGATCCTCAACTGCCACCCGAGGCTGCCGAGGGTCCTGTCACCTTTGGCGTTGTTGCACGTCAGGCAGCACGCCACGAGATTCTCCCAGGTGTCCCCGCCACCGCGGCAGCGCGGCATGACATGGTCGATGGTCGAGGCGCTCTTCCCGCAATAGGCACACACGTGGTTGTCCCGCCGCAGGACTCCGCGCCGTGTGGCCGTGTGATCCTGCCGGTACGGGATCTTCACGTAGCGGTTGAGGAGGATCACCGACGGTCTGCCGAGGGTCTCGGTGGGACCGACGACGGGATCCTCGTCCTCGGCGATGACGCTCGCCTTCCCCGTGAGCACAAGCACCAGTGCCCGGCGGAATGTGATCACCGCCAGCGGTTCATACCCTGCATTCAGAACAAGAGTGCGCATGTGTTGGCCTCATTGCCGACCTGCTCCCCGTAACCGGGTGCCATCCCGGGGAAGGGACAAGTACTTCGGATTGACAGTGCAAGGGTAGACCGGAGACCGGTCCTCCGCGAATCCGATGTGATCGCCGGCGGTCGTCAGCCGTGCGGACCGCTCCGGGACCGGCTCAGTCGGAGACCGACACGAAGATGTGCGATGCCACTTCGGGGGGTAGTTCCAGCGCACCCTCGACCCCGGGGACCCGGACCGAGACGTAGTCGCCCACCGACTCGAGGTCCAGGTGCGCCCCTGGCCGCAGACCACCCTCGTCGAGCTGCGCGAGCAGTTCCGGATCCACCTGGATCGGTTCGGCCAGACGCACCAGGATGACCCGGTCCTCTGGTGTATAGCCGTCCATCGCGGAGAGCAGCGTGATGACCCCGTCGGTGAACAGACCGGAGTCGGTGCCGCCGATAGCGCCGAGACCCGGGATCGGGTTGCCGTAGGGAGACTCGGAGGGCTTGCCGAGCAACTCGTACAGCCGGCGCTCCACCCGCTCGCTCATCACGTGCTCCCAGCGGCACGCCTCGTCGTGCACGTATGCCCAGTCGAGCCCGATCACGTCGCTCAGGAGCCGTTCCGCCAACCTGTGCTTGCGCATCACTCCGGTGGCGCGGTCACGCCCGGCCTCGGTGAGCTCGAGATGCCGGTCGCCGGAGACGACGACGAGGCCGTCGCGCTCCATGCGCCCGATGGTCTGGGAGACGGTGGGACCGGAGTGCCGCAGCCGCTCGGCGATCCGCGCCCGCAGGGCCACGATGTTCTCCTCCTCCAGTTCGAGGATGGTCCGCAGGTACATCTCGGTCGTGTCGATGAGGTCCGTCATGCGGTTCAGCTCCTTGGTGCAGTGCGGGTGCGCGTCTGTGAATCCTCATGAGAGTTCTCGCGCTGCGGCCGTCACCGCGCGCTCGGGCGCCGCTTCCCAAGATTAGTCCATGGGCCGACGGGCCCGGCAATCCACCCGGTGAGGGCACCCCGCCGGGTGGACGACCACCGGCAACCGGCACTGCACGCGGACGGTCTCCGCCGGGAGAGAATGGATCCGATACCCGCCGTCGACCAGTTGGAACACCCATGAGCGAGCTTCCCCGCATTCCCGGACACCTCCTGCCCTCGGACGGACGCTTCGGCGCCGGTCCCTCGAAGATCCGCAGTGCACAGCTCGACGCGCTGGCAGCGGCCGGCACCTCGCTCCTCGGGACGTCGCACCGCCAGGCGCCCGTGCGGAACCTGGTGGGCCGGGTCCGCGAGGGCCTGCGCGTGTTCTTCGAGGCTCCCGACGGCTACGAGGTGATCCTCGGCGTCGGCGGGTCCACGGCGTTCTGGGACGTGGCGGCCTTCGGGCTCATCGAGCGCAAGGCACAGCATCTCTCGTTCGGGGAGTTCGGCTCGAAGTTCGCCGCCGCCACCACGCGGGCACCGTTCCTCGAGACCTCGACGGTCATCACCGCCGAGCCGGGGACGCGCGCGGAGCCCGTGGCCGAAGCCGGCGTCGACTGCTACGCCTGGCCGCAGAACGAGACCTCCACGGGCGTCGCGGCACCGGTCAGGCGGGTCGACGGCGCCGATGAGGACGCCCTGGTCCTCATCGATGCGACCTCAGCCGCCGGAGGACTCGACGTCGACGTCGCCGAGACCGATGTCTACTACTTCGCGCCGCAGAAGAACTTCGCCTCGGACGGCGGCCTGTGGCTCGGCCTCTTCTCCCCCGCGGCGCTCGAGCGCGCCGCCCGCGTGGACGCCGGCGAGCGCTGGATCCCGGATTTCCTGAACCTGCGGACGGCCATAGACAACTCGCGCCTCGACCAGACCTACAACACGCCGGCGCTGTCGACGCTCGTGCTGCTCGAGGCCCAGCTCCGATGGCTCAACGAACAGGGTGGCCTCGCCTTCGCCTCCGCCCGCACCGCCGAGTCCGCGCACCGGGTCTACAGCTGGGCCGAGGATTCCGCGATCGCGAGCCCGTTCGTCCCCAGGCCCGCGGACCGCTCGACCGTGATCGTCACGATCGACCTCAGCGATACCGTGGACGCCGCGCGCGTGGCGGCAGTGCTCCGCGCCAACGGGATCGTCGACGTCGAGCCGTACCGGAAGCTCGGGCGCAACCAGCTGCGGATCGCCACCTTCGTGGCGATCGAACCCGACGACGTCTCCGCCCTGCTCGCGTGCATCGACTTCGTGGTGGCAGAGCTCCGCTGAGTGCCCCGGGAACCGAGCCGATGGCTCAGGGCGCGCCGTCCACGGGATCGGTCCCGAGATCGAAGCGGAGCCGGCGAGGTCCCGTGCGGTGATAGTGCAGGCGCACGTCGTGGTACTTCCAGGCCCAGAACAGGCCGGCCCCGGCCGCGATGATGCCCGACGCCGCGGCGACGCCGAGACTCCAGCGCGGGCCGAAGGCATCGGACACCCAGCCCACCACGGGCGCGCCGAGGGGTGTCCCGCCCAGGAAGATGGCGAAGTACAGCGACATGACGCGCCCGCGCATCGCGGGCTCCGTGGTCGTCTGCACGTAGGCGTTGGCGCTGGTCATGAGCGTCAGGGCGAACAGGCCCACGGGGATCAGTGCCAGCCCGAAGAGCCAGAGCGTCGGTGCGAGGGCCGCCAGGATGCACGCCAGTCCGAAAGCTGCGGACGCACCGAACACGAAACGCAGCCGCGGGCGATCGCGCCGGGCGGACAGCAGGGCACCGGCGATCGAGCCCACGGCCATCACGGAGGACAGCACGCCGAAGACCCCTGCGCCCTGCCCGAACTCCGTGCGTGCCATCGCGGCGATGTACACGGCGAAGTTGAGCCCGAAGGTGCCCACGATGAAGATGGCGAGCAGCACCATCATGATGTCGGGACGCCGGCGTACGTAGCGGAACCCGGCGCGGATCCGGCCCCGCCCCGGAGCCGAGAAGGGCTGCTCGTTCAACTCCGAGGTGCGCATGACGACCAGCACCCAGACCATGGCGCCGAAGGTCAGCGCGTTGATGATGAAGACCCAGCCCGGCCCGACGCCCGCTGTGAGCAGACCCGCTATCGCAGGCCCGATCAGACGGGCTCCGTTGAAGGAGGCACTGTTCAGGGCCACGGCGTTGGGCAGGTAGTCCTCGCGCACCAGCTCGGACACGAACGCCTGGCGGGCCGGGGCGTCGAAGGCCGAGACGACTCCGAGCGCCAGGGCGAAGGCGTAGACGTGCCAGAGCACGGCGATGTCGAGCAGCACCATGATCCCTAGGCCCACACCCAGCAGCGCCATGACGATCTGCGTGATGGCGAGCAGCCGGCGGCGGTCCACACTGTCGGCGATCAGCCCGGCCCAGGGGGCGATCACCAGCTGCGGCCCGAGCTGCAGGGCGAGGACGATCCCGAGGGCCGAGGCGTTCTGCTCTGTCAGGATGTCGTACACGAGCCAGTCCTGGGCGGTCCGCTGCATCCAGGTGCCGATGTTGGAGATCAGCGCTCCCACGAACCAGAGCCGATAGTTGTGGAGTCGGAGCGACCTGAAGGTGTTCATGCCTGTCCACCGCACCTACGGCCCCTCATGGGGCGTCGGGCTGCTCCGCGTCGTCCCCGGTCGTCCCCGGTCCCGCTCCGGTCTCCGGAACGGGAGCTGCCGCGGGTGCAGGTGCCGTCGCAGCTGCACCGTCCTCCTGCTCGTGGTCCTCGGGACGGACCCGCTCGGACCACGGCACCCAGTCGGGCGCCCTCAGGGATGTCTCCGACGGCAGCAGTCCCACCTCGCAGACGCTCGCCTCCTTGCCGCGCGGCACCCGGGCCAGGCTGGCGTACCACTGCCAGCCGCCGTAGCCGGGCAGGAATGCCTCGAACCGGTGCGTGACGAGCCGCTCCCCCTCCACCACGGCCGAGACGTGCCGACCGATCTGCGACTCGGGCGCGATCTCGAGTATCCCCTGGCGTGCCCGCTCCACGGCGGCCTCCAGGACGGCGTCGGACTTCGGGATACGACGCGACGCCCGGGGCTTCCGCCCTGTGACGGGCGCGAGGACGTCGCTCGTGCCCGGCGCGGCGGCGTCAGCAACCTCTGCCGTCGCTTCCTCCGCCGTCGCCGCGTCGGAGGGTGCTTCCTCGGGTGTCTGCAGGTCGCTCGGGGTCATGATCGCAGCCTACGCGTCGAGGTCGTCGGCTACCGCCCTGAGGACCGCGGCGACCTTGGAGGCCTGGCCCTTCTCGGGGTAGCGGCCCTTGCGCAGGCCGTTGGAGACGCCGTCGAGGAGTTTGATGAGATCCTCCGTGATGGCGGCCATGTCGTCGGCGGGTTTGCGGGTGCTCCTGACCACCGAGGGGGCCTCCTCGAGGATGCGGGCGGACAGCGCCTGCAGCCCGCGCCGACCATCGGCGACGCCGAACTCGAGCTTGGTCCCCACCTTCACCTCGGTCACCCCGGAGGGGAGGGCCGAGGCGTGCAGGAAGACCTCCTTGCCGTCGTCAGCGGTCAGGAAGCCGAATCCCTTGTCCGCGTCGAACCACTTCACTTTGCCGGTAGGCACGTCGTTACCTCTTCTCAGCTGTACCGGAAGGCAGCCCTCACCTCCGGTCATGGTTCCGGGTTGTGCGGGTACCTTCCGCTCGCCGGGCTCGCGGCCACAGCCCGGAAGGTCCGCAACTCCTAGGCTATCGCCTTACCACGGCCGTCATGGTCCTGCGCCCTTGTAGGCTGGGACGGCTATGATCCCCGACGAATCCGCTCCCCGCTTCCCGGACGAGCCCCTGCCACCGACCGCCCCAGAGTCCGCCGACCGGCCGAAGCGCGCCCGATTCGTGCTGATGGTCTGCGCCGTCGGATTCGCCGTGATCGGGCTGGCCTCCCTCGCGGCGATCCTCGTCTCCGCCTTCTTCGACTGGACCATCTGGCCCGGCTTCGTCCTGGTCAGCTACTTCTTCCTGCCGATCGCCTTCGTGCTGATGTGCTCGCTGATCCTCCTGTCCGCCATCTCCCGGCGGAGGAGCTGACCAGGAGGATCCGATCCCCCTGGCGTCCGGTCACCCGGTGCTGTCAGAGGTGACGGGTACCCTTGGGCCGATGTCCGAGATCCGAGCACTGGCACACCAGCTGGCCGGCATGGGTGACGGCGAGCTGCGCGGACTCTTCACCGCACGGCCCGATCTCATCCTTCCGCCGGTGCGGGACTTCGCGGCGCTCGCGGCACGGGCCTCGAGCCGCGTGGGTCTCCAGCGGGCCGTCGAGAACGTCACGCGCCCCCAGCTCCAGCTCCTCGAGGCAGTGGTGGTCCTGGACGGGGACGACGACGGCCCCGTCACCCTGGAACGACTGGAGGGGGCCTTCGCGGACGGGCTCCCCCACCCCCTCGAAGCGCTGGTGGCACCCCTTCTCGAGCGCGTGCTGATCGTCGGCTCCGGGCGGGAGGGTTTCACGCCCGTCGGAGCGCTTCCCGAGGTACTCGGCCCCTACCCGGCGGGCCTCGGCCGGTCCCTGACGACCCTCGCCGGCTCCCTTCCACGCTACGGCGCGGCCCTGATCCGGGCGGCGGCACTCGTCGATCCGGCAGTGGCCACGCGAACGCTGACCCGCACAGCTGCCGCAGGCGTCCTCGAGAACGTGATGCAGGACCCCGCGCTCTGGGACCGGCTCATGTCCTCAGCTCCCGAGGGCGCCGGTGCCGTCCTCTCCCGGCTGCGTGCTGCGCCCGTCGGCTCGACAGCCGCGGCAGGTGGCGCCGGTACTGCGTCGGCGGTGCAGTGGCTCGTCGATCGATGTCTGCTCGCACCGCTGGACGCCGTCCACGTGGAGCTGCCACGCAGTGTGGGGATCGCTCTCCGGGACCACGCTGTCTTCACCTCTCTCGAATCGACCCCACCGGTCGCGGTGGACCGGACCACGCGCATCACCCTGCGGGACAACGCGGCCCTGAGCGCCATCGCCGAGACACTGCGACTGGTATCGGCACTCCTCGCCACCGTCTCCGCCTCTCCGGTGACCACGCTGCGCTCGGGCGGCGTGGGAGTTCGTGAACTCAAACGCGTCCGGGAGCGCCTGGCCGTCGGCGACGCGGAAGCGGCCTGGCTGCTGGAACTCACCGCCGCCGTCGGGCTCCTCGCCCTCGACCCGGACGATTCGCGCTGGAAGACCGCGCACCGCGACGCCTGGGAGAGGCTCGATCGGGGCGCGCAGTGGCTCCTGCTCGTGCAGGGCTGGCTCACCCTCGACCGCGCGCCCGCCCTGGTGGGTTCCTCCCTCCCCGACGGAACATCGATCAATGCACTCGCAGCCGGGGCCTCACGACCTGACGCACCGATGGTCCGACGGCGGATGCTGGCCGTCACTGTGGCGCTGAGCGCGTCCGACCCCGTCGAGGAGGCTCCTGCCGACGATCCGCCGGCCGGCTCCGGCTCTGCCTCTGTCCCTGTTCTCACCGAAGCTCGCGTGATTGCCCTGGCCACCTGGTACCAACCACGCCTGACCAGACGTCTGACGCGGCTGCTGCCGGGGATGCTCGGCGAAGCGGCAGCCCTCGGCCTGACCGGCGGCGGAGCGCTGACGGACGCCGGGCGAGCGATCGCCGAGGGCAGGTTCGACGAGGCAGCGCACGGGGTCGGCTCGGCCCTGCCCGAACCCGTGGCCCACGTGGTGCTGCAGGCCGATCTCACCGCCGTCGCGCCCGGCTATCTCCAGCCCGGGCTCGCTCGGGCGCTGCTGCGCGTGGCGACGCCCGAGGGCCAGGGCCCGGCCACCATCTACCGGTTCTCCGCCGACTCCATCCGCTCCGCCCTCGATGCCGGTGAGGACGCGGCATCGATCATCGCCTTCCTGGGCAGGCATGCCGCCACGGCTGTTCCGCAGGCGCTGACCTACCTCATCGAGGACACCGCATCCCGCCACAGGGGTATGCAGGTGGGACGTGCCGGGAGCTACGTGCGCATCGAGGACGAGGCCATCGTGGCAGCTGTCCTCGCGGACCCCCGAGCAGCACGCATCGGTGTCCACCAGCTCGCACCCACCGTGCTGGTCTCGCCCGGATCGCCCCAGGAGCTGACGACCCTGCTGCGCGATCTCGGATTCGCCCCCGCGATCGAGACTGCCCCCGCTGCGGAGAGCACGCCCGTGCGCGAGCCGGACTCGACCGCATCCGTGCTGATGCCTGCGGACCGGCTCAGGGCGCGGCTGGATCCGTGGTCCGTCGGCGAGGAGGAGATCGCGCACCAGCTGACCTCACTGCGCTCGTCCCGGCGCGGCCCCGGCGAGGGTGCGGCGCCCGCAGAGGACGTCGTCGTGGGGCTCGAGACCTTGCGGTCCGCCATCCGCTCACGACGCCGGGTCCGCCTCGGAACGGCGGACAGCCGGGGCAACCACGAACTGCAGGTCCTGGTGCCCCTCTCGGTCTCGGGTGGGCGGCTGAGGGTGTTCGACCCTCAGCGGCAGGTGGAGAAGGTGGTATCGGTGCACCGCATCATGGACGTCGAGATCCTGGAAGGGAGCCCTGCTGATGGTTGATGGCCCGTTGATCGTCCAGAGCGACAAGACCATCCTGCTCGAGGTGGACCACGAGCAGGCAGAGCAGGCGCGCCATGCGATCGCCGCCTTCGCCGAACTCGAGCGAGCGCCCGAACACGTGCACAGCTACCGCCTCACGCCTCTCGGGCTGTGGAATGCGCGCGCCGCCGGACTGGATGCAGAGCACGTCCTCGACACCCTCCTGGCCTACTCGCGGTTCCCCGTCCCGCACACCCTCCTGGTGGACATCGAGGACACGATGTCCCGGTACGGCCGGCTCCGTCTCGAGAAGGATCCGCGCCACGGGCTCGTGCTGCGGACCACGGACTACCCCGTGCTCGAGGAGGTCCTGCACGCGAGGAAGATCCAGCCCCTGCTCGGGCCCAGGATCGACGCGGAGACCGTGGTGGTGCACTCCTCGCAGCGGGGCGCTCTCAAGCAGCTTCTGCTCAAGCTCGGCTGGCCAGCAGAGGATCTCGCCGGGTACGTGGACGGTCGACCCCATCCGATCGTGCTCACCGAGGACGGGTGGGGCCTGCGCCCCTACCAGCAGCTGGCCGTGCAGAACTTCTGGTCCGGCGGCTCGGGCGTCGTCGTGCTGCCCTGCGGCGCCGGTAAGACACTCGTCGGCGCTGCGGCGATGGCCACGAGCCAGACCACCACGCTGATCCTCGTGACCAATACGGTCTCGGCGCGCCAGTGGAAGCAGGAACTGCTCAGCCGCACCTCGCTGACGGAGGACGAGATCGGCGAGTACTCCGGCGCCGTCAAGCAGGTCCGGCCCGTCACGATCGCCACCTACCAGGTGCTCACGACCAGGCGCGGCGGGCTCTACCCGCATCTGGAACTGCTCGACGCCGACGACTGGGGGCTGATCGTGTACGACGAGGTCCATCTGCTCCCCGCGCCCGTCTTCAAGATGACGGCCGAGCTCTAGGCCCGGCGCCGGCTGGGGCTCACCGCCACGCTCGTCCGCGAGGACGGCCGTGAGGACGAGGTGTTCTCCCTGATCGGGCCGAAACGCTACGACGCACCGTGGAAGGACATCGAGGCCCAGGGCTACATCGCCCCGGCGGACTGCGTCGAGGTCAGGGTGGACCTCCCGCGGGACGAGCGCGTCGCGTACGCCATGGCCGACGACGCCGACAAGTACCGCCTGTGCTCGACGTCGGAGACGAAATCCGCCGTGGTGGAGAAACTCGTGGCCGCGCACCGCGGCGAGCAGTTGCTCGTGATCGGCCAGTACATCGACCAGCTCGACGATCTCGCGCGCCGGCTCGAGGCACCCGTGATCAAGGGCGAGACCTCCGTGAAGGAGCGGCAGCGGCTCTTCGACGCGTTCCGTGCCGGCGAGCTCCAGGTCCTCGTCGTGTCGAAGGTCGCGAACTTCTCGATCGACCTGCCCGGCGCCGCCGTCGCCATCCAGGTCTCGGGATCGTTCGGATCCCGTCAGGAGGAGGCCCAGCGCCTCGGCCGGCTCCTGCGGCCCAAGGCCGACGGACGGGCCGCACGCTTCTACACGGTCATCGCGCGGGACACCCTGGACCAGGAGTACGCGGCGCGACGTCAGCGCTTCCTCGCGGAGCAGGGATACGCCTACCGCGTTCTCGACGCTGCCGGGATCGACGCTGCCGGGATCGGGGACGCCAGACCCAGCGATTGATCAGGAAGTTCCCAGGGTCGCACCAGCCCGTTCACAGCACTATCGCGGATACTGGTGCTGTGAAGAAAACTGGCCCCGAAGCGAAGCTACTGGTCGTCGACGACGAACCGAACATCCGCGAACTGCTCTCGACGTCCCTGCGATTCGCGGGCTTCGACGTCGTCGCCGCCGGGAACGGCCGCGACGCCCTTGCAGCCGCGGAGACCCACAACCCGGATCTCGCCGTCCTGGACGTCATGCTGCCGGACATGGACGGCTTCACCGTCACGCGCCGGCTGCGCGCGGCCGGACGCCACTTCCCCGTGGTCTTCCTGACGGCCCGGGACGACACCGAGGACAAGGTGACGGGACTGACGGTCGGCGGTGACGACTACGTCACCAAGCCCTTCAGCCTCGACGAGGTCGTGGCCCGCATCCGTGCGGTCCTGCGCCGTACGCACCCGATCGAGGACGACGACTCCGTGATCCGCGTGGACGACCTCGAACTCGACGACGACGCGCACGAGGTCCGCCGCGGCGGTGAGACCATCGACCTGTCCCCCACCGAGTTCAAACTGCTGCGCTATCTCATGCTCAATCCGAACCGCGTCCTGTCCAAGGCGCAGATCCTGGACCACGTCTGGGAGTACGACTTCAACGGGGATGCCTCGATCGTGGAGTCCTACATCTCCTACCTGCGCCGGAAGATCGACCGGACGACGGATTCCGCGGCCCTGATCCAGACCAAGCGCGGCGTGGGATACCTGCTCCGCACCGCCGACAAGCGGTAGCACGGTCCCGGTGACCACGCGCTGGAACGCGGCGTCCCTCCGCTCGCAGCTCGTCGCGATCATCATGGCGCTCATGATCGTCACGGTCGGGGTCACCGGGCTGGCAACGGTGTCACTGCTGCGCGATGGCCTGGTGGACCGGGTGGACATCGAGCTGTCGAACAACGCATCTGATGTCGCCCGGAGCATCTTCCTGCAGCAGGAGCCGACCCAGGGCGTCGCGCTGCGCTACTACGCGGCACTGCTCGACGCCGAGGGGAACGCCTACAGAGCCAATCAGGCCGCGGAATCCACCGGTGTCCCCGATCTCTCGGGGCTGACGACCGGGCGCATCGCCGAACTCAACGGGGCCGGAGTCACCCTGCCCGGCGAAGGACCGGGTGCACAGGAGTGGCGAGCGAAGATCCTCAGGTTCACCAACGGCGAGGGCTACCTGCTCATCGCCACCCGGCTGAACACGGTGAACGAGTCGGTGCAGGAAGCCACGGAGGTCATCTTCACCGCAGGTCTGATCACGACCGCGCTGGCCTCGCTGATCGCCTTCATCGCGGTGACGCGCCAGTTCGCCCCGCTGGCCAGGGTCGAGCGGACGGCGGCAGCCATAGCCGGCGGCGATCTCACCCGGCGTGTGGCCATCGAGCGTCCGGCAACGGAGATCGGCCGGCTCTCGCGCTCGCTGAATGCCATGCTGGCGCACATCGAGAGCGCGTTCGCCGCGAGGACGGCGTCGGAGGCGAAGATGCGGCGCTTCGTCGCCGACGCCTCGCACGAGCTGCGCACCCCGCTGGTCACCATCCGGGGCTACTCGGAACTCTATCGTCACGGAGCCCTGCAGCAGCAGGAGGACGTCGCTGCCGCGATGGGCAGGATCGAGAGCGAGGCCATCCGGATGGGTCAGCTGGTCGAGGACCTGCTCACGCTGGCGAGGATCGACGAACAGCGTCCGCTCGAGGCCGGACCGGTGGACCTGAGGGTTCTCGGCTTCGACGCGGCCTTCGACGCGCGGGCAACCGCGCAGGACCGCGAGATCTCCGTGATCGGCCTCGACGGTGGCGCTCCGCGGTCGGCGCCGACGACCGGCGACGAAGCACGCCTGCGGCAGGTCGTCGCCAATCTCATCACCAACGCCCTGCGCTACACGCCGGAAGGTTCGCCGATCGAGATCGCCGTCGGCGTCGAATCCTCCGGGGAGGGGCGCAACCACTCCGTCCTCCAGGTCCGAGATCACGGGCCCGGCATCTCGGCGGAGGATGCCGACCGGGTCTTCCAACGCTTCTACCGGGCGGATTCGTCGCGTGACAGGGAGACCGGTGGGACGGGCCTGGGCCTGGCCATCGTCGCTGCTCTCGTCGCCCAGCACGAGGGAACGGTGCACCTGGACGATACGCCCGGTGGTGGCGCGACCCTCTCCATCCGTCTGCCCCACGCCCCACCCGAGACCCGGGAGGAGAATCATCAGGAGGACGACGGCGGCACGGCCGGCGAGGACCTCGCGGGGGAGGGCCGCAGGCTCTCGGGCATCACTCCTCCACAGCCGCCCCCGGAGCGACCCGTTGTCCACAAACGTGGGGACGGCCGCTGAGGAAGCGAGCCGGTGACCTAGCGTCGGGAAGGTCAACGAAGCGCTAGTACACGGGAGTCCAGCATGGCATTCTTCAACGTAGACACCGACAGCCTGGCGGCCAAGAGCAGCCAGGTCCAGGGCACCATCTCGCGCCTGCAGGCCGAGGTCAATTCCATGCAGGCGGGGCTGCGCGAGCTGGAGGGGCTGTGGACCGGGCAGGCCGCCACGAACTTCCAGCAGCTGATCGTGCAGTGGCGGGCCACCCAGCAGCAGGTCGAGGAGTCGCTCACGGGCATCAACGAGGCCCTCAATGTCGCCACCCAGCAGTACGCCGATGCCGAGCAGAGCAATGCCCGCATGTTCATGAGCTGACGGGTGGTCCTGCTCGCACGCACAGGGGCGGCACTCCCGGAAGGGAGTGCCGCCCCTGTCGACCTATCGTGCAGTCGACCTATCGTGCAGTCGACCTATCGTGGATCTGCCGGTCCACGGTGGTGCTGCGGACGCGGGTGGCTAGAAGCCGCCCATCCCGCCCATGCCGCCCATGTCGTCTCCGCCGCCGCCGGCAGGTGCAGCCTTCTCAGGCTTGTCGGCCACGACGGCCTCCGTGGTGAGGAAGAGTCCGGCGATCGACGCTGCGTTCTGCAGGGCCGAACGAGTGACCTTCACCGGGTCGTTGACGCCTGCGGCGAGCAGGTCCTCGTAGTCCCCGGTCGCGGCATTGAGGCCGTGACCGGCGGGCAGTCCGCGGACCTTGTCGACGACGACGCCTGGCTCGAGGCCGGCGTTGAAGGCGATCTGCTTGAGGGGTGCGTCGATGGCCACACGTACGATGTTCGCGCCCGTCGCCTCGTCACCCGAGAGGTCCAGCGAGGCGAACGCCTTCAGGCCGGCCTGGATGAGGGCAACGCCACCACCGGCGACGATGCCTTCCTCGACGGCGGCCTTCGCGTTGCGCACGGCGTCCTCGATGCGGTGCTTGCGCTCCTTGAGCTCGACCTCCGTCGCGGCACCGGCCTTGATGACCGCAACGCCGCCGGCCAGCTTGGCCAGGCGCTCCTGCAGCTTCTCTCGGTCGTAGTCCGAGTCGGAGTTGTCGATCTCGGCGCGGATCTGGGCCACGCGTCCGGCGATGGCATCGGCTTCGCCGGCACCTTCGACGATCGTGGTCTCGTCCTTCGTCACGACCACCTTGCGGGCGGTACCGAGCAGATCAAGGGTCGCGGTCTCGAGCTTGAGCCCGACCTCCTCGGCGATGACCTGTCCACCCGTGAGGATGGCGATGTCTGCCAGCTGGGCCTTGCGGCGGTCGCCGAAGCCAGGAGCCTTCACGGCGACGGACTTGAACGTACCGCGGATCTTGTTGACGACCAGGGTTGCCAGTGCCTCACCCTCGATGTCCTCGGCGATGATCAGCAGCGGCTTGCCGGACTGCATGACCTTCTCCAGGACCGCGACGAGGTCCTTCACATTGCTGATCTTGGAGTTGACGATCAGGATGTACGGATCCTCGAGGACCGTCTCCTGGCGCTCTGCGTCCGTGACGAAGTAGCCCGAGATGTAGCCCTTGTCGAAGCGCATACCCTCGGTGAGTTCGAGCTCGAGGCCGAAGGTGTTCGACTCCTCGACCGTGATGACGCCTTCCTTGCCGACCTTGTCGAGGGCCTCGGCGATCAGGTCGCCGATCTGCTTGTCACCGGCGGAGATGGACGCGGTAGCAGCGATCTGCTCCTTGGTCTCGATCTCCTTGGCCGAGGAGAGCAGCTCATCGGTGACCGCGGAGACGGCCTTCTCGATGCCGCGCTTGAGGCTCAGCGGATCCGCTCCGGCCGCGACGTTGCGCAGGCCCTCCTTGACGAGCGCCTGGGCGAGGACGGTCGCGGTGGTGGTGCCGTCGCCTGCGACGTCGTCGGTCTTCTTGGCGACCTCCTTCACGAGCTCGGCGCCGATCTTCTCGAACGGATCGTCGAGCTCGATCTCCTTGGCGATCGAGACGCCGTCGTTCGTGATGGTGGGAGCGCCCCACTTCTTCTCGAGCACCACGTTCCGGCCACGGGGGCCGAGGGTTACCTTGACGGCGTCAGCGAGGATGTTGAGGCCTCGCTCGAGGCCGCGGCGGGCCTCTTCATCAAAAGAAATGATCTTGGCCATGGTGGCGTAGGTCCTTTCGGGGACGATTGCATCTGCGCTTGCCTGCGTGTGGTGCCCGCGACGGCCGGGCAGCGGATGGACGATCTCTTTCACGTCCATGCCCCACCCCCACCACGGAGGCTTGCCTGCTTCACCCGACACGTCCAGCTTTAGCAGTCTGTGCGTGCGAGTGCTAAGTCAATAATTAGCACTCCCACCCACTGAGTGCAACCTGCCCAGGGGTGCCTGCCCGCTAGATCTCGGCGCCGAGGCGGCGTGCGGAGCGTGCCTTCTGACGCGTGGACCGCAGGCGCCTGAGCCGTTTCACGAGCATGGGGTCGTGGGCCAGCGCGGCCTCGGTGTCGATGAGGGCGTTGAGCACCTGGTAGTAGTGGGTGGCCGACATGGTGAACAGCTCACGAATGGCCTGTTCCTTGGCCCCCGAGTACTTCCACCACTCGCGCTCCAGCGCAAGCATGCGTTGCTCGCGGTCCCCGAGGACCGGTTTGCCGTCCTGCTCCTCGCGGGTCTCGTTCCCGCTGTGGGCTGATTCGTCCACGTCCACCCTCCCTCCGGCCGGCGCAGGTATCCATCCTAGTGCCGGATGACACCGGTGTCATTCGCTCTCCCCCCGCTGTCAGGAGCCGCACGTGGGAGGTGAGAATGGGACCATGATGCACGAGGACGCTCTCTTCGACCTGCCCCCGACCCCGACCGGCGCCGGTCGGGGGACAGCGACCTCGCCCAGCGAATCCGCCTTCCCGTTCGCCGCTCCCACCGGGATCGAGGAGCTCGTCCCGGCGGACTGGGTGGCCGGCCTCAAACCGGTCGAACCCGTACTGCACCGGCTCGCGACGAGCCTCGCCGCTGACCTCGACGCCGGGGCCAGGATCCTGCCCGAGACCGGGCGTATTCTCCGCGCCTTCGAGACACCTCTTCAGAGCGTACGGGTCGTCATCGTCGGTCAGGATCCCTACCCGACCATCGGGCACGCCGTGGGCCTGAGCTTCGCCGTCGACCCGGCCACGCGGCCCGTGCCACGGAGCCTCGCGAACATCTACCGGGAACTCGCCGCGGACCTCTCGATCGCGCCGCCGGCGACAGGGGACCTCTCCGGGTGGGAGAACCAGGGCGTACTGCTGCTGAACAGGGTTCTGACGGTGCGCGCCGGGGAAGCCGCCTCGCATCGGGGACTCGGCTGGGAACAGGTGACGGACGCCGCCATCCGTGCTCTCGTCGCCCGCGGCGGCCCACTCGTGAGCATCCTCTGGGGCAAGGACGCGCTGCGGCTGAAGCCACTCCTCGGCACCACGCCCACGGTGGAGTCCGCCCATCCCAGTCCGCTCTCCGCATCCCGCGGATTCTTCGGTTCGCGGCCGTTCAGCCGCGTGAACGAGCTGCTCGTCCAGCAGGGCTCCGCGCCCATCGACTGGGCGCGGACCACGGGTCCGGCTAGGATGCGCGATTCCTCCTGAGTGAGGCGCCCTACCGTCGACGGTTCCGCTGCTGCTCGTCGGAGCTGAACCTCCTCGTGAACGGCCTGACCAGGTTGTCCCCGAGCACCACTCCCACAGCGATGCCCAGCACCACGGTCGAGGCGTTGAAGAGTCCGACGACGCCGGTCGAGACCACCTCCGCCTCGATCGTGAGATCGTACATGGCCCGGAAGATCGCCAGCCCGGGATACAGGAACAGGAGTGCGGGGACGGCGACCACCAGCTGGGTCGCCCGCATCCGGAGCGCGACGACCCGAGCGAGTGCGCCGATGACGATGGCTGCCAGTGCCGGAGCCAGCCGGTAACCGACCCCCGTAGCCGTGGCGCTGATGAACACGAGATACCCGGCCACGGCCACCAGGGACGTCGGGATGATCATCTTCGGGGCGGTCTGCTCGGCGATGCAGATCATGGCGACGGCGACGAAGACGAGGATGCAGACCACCGGCCACGGGTACTGACTGCCGCTCGATTCCAGCACGTCGAGCTCCGGCACGCCGAGTGCAGTGCCGGCGATGAGCGCGACGGCGATTCCCGCGACCAGGGCCGCGAAGACGAGTCCTGCCGACAGGTACCGCCCGGCCGCAGTGACAGGGAACCCGTTGATCGCGTCCTGCGTGGCCGAGACGAGCCTGCCCGTGGGCAGGAGCAACAGGATGCCGCCCACGACGACGAGCGCCGGAGCGACGGGCGCGTCCAGCCACCAGACGAACATCGCGATGAAGGTGACGATGCCCGCGGAGATCGACACGGCGAACACCTCCGGAACCCGCCATTGGCCGAGCTTGCGGCTCACCAGATCGATCAGGATGCAGCTGACGAGGCCGATCAAAGATCCGAGCGGCGTACCACCGACCACCCCCACGATCGCCGCCGAGAAGACGCCGAACGCGGCCGTCACCATCCAGCGGGGAAAGGGCTTGGGCCGGCGCAGGATGTCGTCGAGACGCTGTACGGCCTCCGTCCGGGACACGCCTCCTGCGGCGATGTCGGACACGAGCCGATGGATGTTCGTCAGGCCCGCGTAATTGTCGGTCCAGGACCGCACCACCCGCAGGACCGTCGTCGGCGTCTGGTCCTTGGTCGAGTAGTTGATCACCACCGACTGGTTCGTGATGTCCACCTCGACGCCGTCCAGGCCGAAGGCGGCCATCACGGCGATGATGCTGGTCTCGACCTGGAGGGCGCCGGCGCCGAACCGGAACATCGCCTCGGCGAGGTCGAGGGCGAAATCGAGCGCTTTGCGCGCATTGGCGTCAGGACCGGCGACGTACACGGCCGGATCGGCATAGGGGCTGCCCGCGAGTCGCTCGACGACGGTCATCGCCTGCGTGGGCGGATCCTCGCCCTGCACCAGGCGACGCAGCATGCTGCGCGCGGCAGCATTGGACCGGCCCGATACCGGAACGCTGTACGGTGTGGTCGGCAGTGCGTCGGCGGGACGCGTCTCAGGCCGCGTGTCCCGGCGCTCGGGCGGATCGAACGGGCGCTGGATGAGAGGCATCGCCTGGGCCACCGGCGAGGGGTTGGTGGAAGGCGATCGGCCGTCCGCTGGCGTGGGACCGTCTTTCACAGCCGCCTTTCGTTCGAGCACCGGGGCGGGCCACGGCAGATTTGTCAGTAGAACGGTTGGTGCGTACGCCGCCAGTAGATCTGTCGGACCACGCGTTCGGCGATGAGATTCCACAGGCGGTACTTCAGGGGGCTGACCACGAAGTCGTAGCACCCCACGAAATCGGTCACGGTCTTCGAGAAGCTCGTCTTGAACAGCCCCATCCCATGGTACGGGTGGTCCGTGTCCTTGAGCTGGTCGCTGGGCGGGGTGCCGCAGAAGTCGTACTCGGCGATTCCTTCCGCTTTGAGCTGGTTGATCGCGGTCCACTGCAGCAGGTGCGAATCCCCGTACTGGGAGCGGCGCGGCACCGAGCCGCCGTCCTTGTAGGTCCCCTTGCGTCCGTAGTTGATCACGAAGGCACCGACCGAGGGTCTACCGTCCTCGTAGACGAACAGGAAGCGGCCCATTCCCGCCGCGAGGAACTTCTCCCAGAAACTCTTGTAATACGCATAGGGCCGGGGCGTGGCGGAGAGCCTACCCTGCTGGGAGGTGCCGATCATGGCGTACATGTCACGGAACGTGGCCTCCGTCCCCTCGACGTTGCGCACCTCCACGCCGTCGCGGATGGCCCGGCGGATGGCATTGCGGCCGCGCGAGTGCAGGGACCGCAACAGCTGGTTCTCCTCGGGTGTCAGGTCCAGGAGCGCCGTGCTGTCGTTGACCTGGATGTTGTAGGACTTCACCAGTCCCCGGCTCGTCCAGTCCTCGCGGACGTCGGCGGAGTCCACGACGTCGGGTTCGATCTTGATGGCGAAGACGTTCTGCGGCCGCGCCAGCTCGGCGACCGCTGCGACCATGTCCGGGACGTGATGCGGGACGACCGTGTCCGGTCCCTTGATCATGTACCAGAGCTTGCCCAGGCCGGGGAACGCCTTCTCCAGGACCGGGTTGTAGGAGGAGATGCCCTCACCCTCGATGACCAGGTGGACCGGGTTCCACCCCTGTTCCTGCTTCACCTGCAGGAACGGCTGGGACTGCATCATGTTCCCCCCGTTGGGGTTCGCGGTGACGTGTGAGTCCCAGTCCTCGATCTCTGCCGCTGATGCCGGCCGGGCTGAAAAGCGTGCCAAGTTCGTACCTCGAGTCCATCGATGCTGCTGTTTCGGATGCTGGTGTCGCTGGTTTGGGTGTCCTAGAAGAACAGCCGGTTCTAGAAGAACAGCCGGTGGCGAAGCCGGTACGAGAGCGAGAGCGCCACCCGCTCCCCGATGCGCTCCCAGAGGTAGTACGGGAGCTTCCGCACCGGCTGATCCACGGTGCCGACGAAGGACACGATCTCGTTGGAGAAGCCCGACTTGAACTGACCCAGCCCGTAACTGGGATGGTCCTTGTCCTCCATGGCCTCGGGCGGTGGTGTGGTGTGGAGGTCGTAACTGGTGACGCCCACGGACTTCAGGTGCTTCATGACCTCCCACTGCAGCAGATAGGGAGCACCGGTGTTGCCGATGGCCTGCGAGCTGGCGCCGTCCTTGTACAGCCCCTTGGTACCGAACCGTGTGACGAAGATGCCCGCCACGGGCTCATCGTCCCTGAGCGCGAAATGGAAGGAGCCGAAACCGCGCTCCGCCGCGGAGCTCCAGAAATGGCGGTAGTAGTCGAGATCCCGCAGATAGAACCCACCACGCTCCGCGGTCTCGCGATAGAGGTCGTACATCAGCTCCATCGTCTCCGCCGTGGCGGGACGGCCCTCCACCGTGATGCCCTGCTTCTCCGCCTTGCGCACCGAGCGCCGGCCCCGCTGGCGGAAGCTCGCGAAGATCTCCTCCTCATCCGGCGCCAGGTCCACGATGATGGTGTGCACGTTGGGCTGGACGGGTTGGACCGCGATGAACGACGACGGCAGTGGGCTCCCGGCGGGGACCTCGGGTTCGAGCTTGAAGAGGAAGACCTCCCGGTGGTCACGGGCGTAGTCGGCATTGGCGTCGGCGATCGCGTCGAGGATGCCTGCGTCGTCGACTCCCGGCCCCTTGGGGCAGTACCACAGCTGCCCGAGCCCATAGACCTTCTTGACCAGGAACAGGGCATGGATGCGCGGTTCGCCGTCGTACACCATGAAGCGGGGCACCCAGCCGTTGGCCCGCTTCTGCTCGGCGAAGAAGGTGCTCTGCAGCAGATCCCCGCCCCCGGGGTTCCCGAGGACAAGCGTGTCCCAGCGCGCGACCTCCTCGGGCGTGGCCGAGCGGAGTCTCATGATGCTCCACCACGCCGGAGGGCCGAATCTTCGTCGCTGGGGAACCGGGCTGGGAAGCTGCGCAAAGAACCTCGTCCTCGTTGGCTGGGATGATCGAACTGACTGTGACATGGAACTGCCCGGCGCCGCTGGAAAACCACGGTTGCTCGGGCGGTGCCAGTCTACCGGCTGGGTGGTGGACTCCGGCATCGTGCACGCAGTGGTCGGCCGGGGCTAGCATCGAACCATGGACACCAGACACCTCGGAAACAGCGGACTCAAGATCTCGGAGATCACCTACGGCAACTGGCTCACGCATGGCTCGCAGGTCGAGAACGACGTCGCCGCCCAGTGCGTACGCGCGGCCCTCGATGCAGGGATCACCACCTTCGACACCGCGGACACCTACGCGAACACGGTTGCCGAGACCGTTCTCGGTGAAGCCCTGAAGGGCGAGCGGCGCCAGTCGCTGGAGATCTTCACCAAGGTGTACTTCCCCACCGGGCCGAAGGGCCACAACGACGCAGGGCTCTCGCGCAAGCACATCATGGAGTCGATCGACGGTTCCCTCGGGCGGCTGCAGACGGACTACGTGGATCTCTACCAGGCCCACCGGTACGACCACGAGACGCCCCTCGAGGAGACCATGCAGGCGTTCGCGGACGTGGTCCGGCAGGGCAAGGCCCTCTACATCGGGGTCAGTGAGTGGACCGCGCAGCAGATCCGGGAGGCTCATGCGCTCGCGCGGGAGCTCGGCTTCCAGCTGATCTCCAACCAGCCCCAGTACTCGATGCTGTGGCGCGTGATCGAGTCCGAGGTGGTCCCCACCTCCCAGGAGCTCGGCCTCTCGCAGATCGTCTGGTCACCGGTCGCCCAGGGCGTCCTGACCGGCAAGTACCGGCCCGGACAGCAGCCCGAGCAGGGCACGCGCGCCTCGGACGACAAGGGCGGCTCGGACATGATCAAGCGCTGGATGGGCGACGACGTCCTGGCCGGGGTCCAGAAGCTGGCACCCATCGCCGACGGTGCAGGGTTGTCGATGGCGCAGCTGGCGATCGCCTGGGTGCTGCAGAACAGGAATGTCGCCGCGGCGATCATCGGCGCGTCGCGGCCGGAGCAGGTGGCATCGAACGCCGTCGCGGCAGGTGTGAAGCTCGAGGACGACGTCATGCGCGCCATCGACGAAGCGATCGGCGATCTTGCCGAGACCGATGCCTCCAAGACCGTCTCGCCCGAGACCAGGCCGGCCTGATCACGAGGTGTCACCGCCGATCCACGGCGACGTCCCCGGGTGAAGATCAGTAGGCTGACCCAGCAGCACGCACGCAGCACCGACGAAAGGCAGAGCAGATGACCGAGAATCTTCCCGACGAGGAACTCACCGTCGAGGGCGAGGAGCCCGGCGTTCCCGTCGACCCGCTCGAGCCCGAGTCCCTCGACCCCGTCGTCGACGGACGACCCGACAGCTACGAGGGCGCGGCCGAGGACAACCCGGACCGCTGGCAGGAGGATCCGCTCCTGCAGGACGATCCCGAGGCCAACGACCTGGCGGCCGACGACCTCGAGACGGACGATACGGGGACCGACGACGTGGAGACCGAGGACTCGGTCGACGAGGAGAACGGGATCACCGACGGCGAGGAAGGCGAGCTGACCGAACAGCTGCTCCGGGCGGACACCGCCGAGGCGAGGTACGAGGACGGCGAGGAACAGATCCCACCGGAGGAGCCCCGCATCGGGGAAGCCGCCGCCGATGTCGACTTCGGCATGATGGAGGACGACGAAGGCTACGACGGCAACGGCAGCGACGATCCGGCCAATCGCGGCGGTTCGTCGCTGAGCGCGATGGACGACCCGGAGCCACGGTAGCGGACCCGAGCGCGATCGATCACGAAGGAGCCCCGAGCACGGTCCGGGGCTCCTTCGTCATCCGGAGCGGACGGGCAGCAGTCCAGCAGCAGTGACGACGGCCACAGCAGGAACACGTCGGAGCAGGAATAGCCAGGATCCAGACCCGGTTGAGCCAGCGTAGGACACAACCTCGGAAGGTATTGGATTCATGCTGCTCTTCTCCCCCCTCACCCTCGGCTCCCTGGAGCTCCCGAACCGCGTCATCATGGCTCCCCTGACGCGTGTGCGCTCGGGCGAGGCAGGCATCCCCGGCGACATCGTCGTCGAGCACTATCGCCAGCGGGCCTCCCTCGGACTGATCGTCAGCGAGGGCACGTATCCCAGCCATGCGGGCCAGGGCTTCCCCGGACAGCCCGGCCTGGTCGAGGACGAGCAGCTCGCGGGCTGGAAGCGCGTCACGGACGCGGTCCACGCCGACGGCGGGCGGATCATCGCTCAGGTCATGCACGCGGGACGGGTCAGCCACCCGGACATCAACGGCGGCTACGAGGTCGTGGCGCCGAGTGCCATCGCGATCAACGGCACCACCCGCACGAGCACCGGGAAGGTGCCGTACCCCGTACCCCACGCTCTCACGGCGGAGGACCTCCCGGGCATCATCGACGAGTTCGTCACTGCATCGCGCAAGGCGATCGACGTGGCCGGGTTCGACGGCGTGGAACTGCACGGTGCCAATGGCTACCTGCTGCACCAGTTCCTCTCGCCGGCGGCCAATCGGCGCGAGGACTCCTACGGTGGATCTCCCGAGAACCGGGCCCGGTTCGTCGTCGACGTCGTGACCGCCGTGGCCGCCGAGGTGGGAGCCGACAAGGTGGGGCTGCGCATCTCGCCGGCGCACAACATCCAGGACGCCCTCGAGACCGACGCCGACGACGTCCACGCGACCTACACCGCGCTCGTCAGGTCGATCGCCCCGCTGAAGCTCGCCTACCTCAGTGTGCTGCACGCGGAGCCCACCGGCGGTCTGGTACAGGACCTCCGACAGACCTTCGGCGGTCCCTTCCTCGTCAACAGCGGCTTCGGTGTCATCACCAACCGCGAGGAAGCCATCGCGATCCTCGAGGACGGCGTGGGAGACGCCGTGGTGGTAGGACGTCCGGCCATCGCCAACCCGGACCTCGCCCGCCGCTGGCGGGACAATCTTCCGGAGAACCAGCCGAATCCCGCCACGTTCTACGGGCTCGGCGCCGAAGGGTACACGGACTACCCGTTCTACGACACCACGGCCGCCACGGCGTAGGTCGAAGAACCTAGAGGATGCCCTCCACGACCTCGCCGAAGGGAACCCTGTCGGAGACCTCGGCGTGGCGATCGGCTGATTCGTTGCCGACCAGGATGCCGTGCTTGCCCTCGGCCACCGACTGTTTCATCACCATGAGGACGGTCTCGGCGAAGTGCTCGTTCTGGGCTTCGAGGTAGGCGGTGTAGCGGGGCGGGAAATTCTCGGGAACTATGAGCATGGGCTCAACGCTACCTGCCGCGCCCAGGACTGCCGAGTTCCCTCACCGGCGGCGTGGCAGAACGCGCACCCGGTGACCGCAGCGGTACATGACGACGGAAGGGAGCCCCCGTTGAGGAGGCTCCCTTCCGTCGTCATGCCGCCGGTCTCTCCGGCAGCCGACAACTAGTTCCCGAATCCTCCGAGGCCGGGGATCTTGCCCAGCAGATCCTTCGGATCGATACCGAACTTCGCGAGCAGACCGGAGTCCTGCTCCGAGTCCACCTTGTCGGGGAGTTCGGACCGGGCCTGATCGGCGTCGTCGTTCTTGCCCTGGCTCTTGAGCAGATCGATGATCTGCTGTTTGTCGATGTTCATCAGTGCCTCCTTCGCGTCAGGTGCCCGCTTCGATAAGCGTGCTGACGAAAGCATCACACAGGAGGCAAGGGTTGTCACAGCGAAGGGCCCCTCGCAGGACAATGGGCGCATGAGCCTCACACTGACCATCCTGGCCGACACCCACCTGCCCAAGCGCGCCAAGGCACTCCCCGGATCGGTGTGGGAGGCGGTCGACGCCGCGGACGTCGTCGTGCACGCCGGCGACTGGACCGAACCGGACCTGCTCGAGCAGGTCCAGGGGCGGGCGGCTCACCTGGTCGCCTGCTACGGGAACAACGACGGCCCGGTCCTCGGAGCGCGACTGCCCCAGGTTGCGCGGGATGAGCTCGACGGCGTGCGCCTGGCTGTCGTGCACGAGACAGGCCCTGCGCGCGGCAGGGAGGCCCGCATGGCCGGACTGTACCCGGACGTCGACGTCCTCGTGTTCGGCCACAGCCACATTCCGTGGGACACGCGGGCAGATTCCGGTCTTCGGCTGCTCAATCCCGGGTCGCCGACCGATCGGCGTCGCCAGCCTTTCTGCACCTTCATGACGGCGGTCATCGACGCAGGTGAGCTGGCGGTGACGCTGCACCGGCTACCACGCCGCGTTCCCAGGACCTGAAGGATCAGGCGCCATTCGCCACCCTCGCGCTCTTCACGATCGATGGACGGTGGAGATGGGACAATGGATTACCCGCACGGCCGCGGGCCAGGCCGACCCGCGAGGCGAGGAATCCCATGACCGCTGTGCAGATCATCCTGCTCGTCGGCGCCGGATTCGTCGTATGGATGCTCATTGTTGCTTTGATCATCGTCTGGGTCATGGGCATGAGCCGCAATGCCGCCGTGGATGAGGAGAAGTTCCGCCGCCTGCTGGCCCGGGAGAAGCGCAGAGCCGCGCGGAAAGCCGCATCCCGGACGCGCAGGACCTCCGTCTGAGGACTGACTGTCGGCAGCCCACCACATGATGGGCAGGAACTCTTTCCTCACCCACAGAAAGGACCCTGCCATGATGGGTGCCCACCATGCTGCCTGCGGTGCCGCCGCCTGGGTCGCAGTCACGACGGACATCGAGGTGGGACTCGGCGCCCTCGCGGGGAGGATCCCGGTCCTGCCGGAGTCGGTCGGTGTCGGCCTCGGCCTGCTCGATGTCAGCCTCGTCGGAGTTGTCACCGGAGCACTCGTCACCGCAGGAGCCGCCCTCCTTCCGGATGCCGACCACCACAACGCCACCATCGCCCACTCGTTGCCACCGCTGTCCAACGCGCTCTGCGACGGCATCGGAGCCATCTCCGGCGGACACCGCCACGGTACGCACTCCATCATCGGCATCGCGGCGTTCATCGCCATCGCGTGGGTCGCAGGACTGTGGACCGTCCAGACGGAGACCTTCGGCCGGATCTACCCCGGAGCCGGGCTGCTGGCGGTGCTGCTGGTGTCCTTCGCGGCCAAAGCGCTGAAGATCATCCCCGACCGCATGCGGAAATCCCCCTGGGTGGTCGGTCTTGCCGCCGGCATCTTCATCACAGCGTTCGCCCCCGAGGAGCAGTTCTGGTTCCCGATCGCCGTGGGGATCGGCGTCATCGTCCACATCATCGGTGACCTGATGACCACCGGCGGCTGCAACCTCTTCTACCCGCTCGTGATCAGGCCGCCGAAGGTGATCGCCGCACTGCCGGTCGTGAACTGGGTATGGAAGAGGAACGGCTATGTCGGCGTCCCCGTACTCGGCAACGCCGGCTCCGCCCGTGAGTGGTGCCTGCTGGTACCCATCAGCCTCTACGCGATCGGCGGTGTCGGCTGGGCCGTCATCAGCATGGGACGCACGGGGCTGCAGACCCTGACGGCGGCGACAGGACACGGCTGAGAGCGGGCTCGGAGCCAGCTCTCCCGGCGAGTTGCGAGAAGTTCGTGGAGCCCCCTGTCGGATTCGAACCGACGACCCCCGCTTTACAAGAGCGGTGCTCTGGCCAACTGAGCTAAGGAGGCGTGCCGGCCGGGCCGACGGAGCGCAGCACGCCTGCGGCGAGCAAGCACCAGCGCATCACAAGGGTAGCCCAGCGCCTGCGAGGCAGGAAATCATCTCCCTCCGGCCACCGGCGATCCGAACGGATAGAGTCAGAGGGAGTTCACCTACTGCAATGGAGCCAGTTTTGAGTGCAGCACAGCCTTCGACCACTCCGGGGGTCACGTCGTCGTTCTCCACAAAAGGGCAGTTCGGCGAGTTCGACTTCATCGTCGTCTCCAACCGGCTCGCGGTGGACCGGGTCGTCGACGAGCACGGCGACAGTTCCTGGCGACGCTCCCCCGGCGGCCTCGTGACCGCACTGGCGCCGGTCATGGCGAAGGCCGACGGCGCATGGGTGGGCTGGCACGGCGCGCCCGACGAGACCCTCGAGCCCTTCGACGAGGCGAACATGCGCCTGGTACCCGTGCCACTCAGCGAGGAGGAGGTGGAGTTCTACTACGAGGGCTTCTCCAATGCCACGCTCTGGCCGCTCTACCACGACGTCATCGCGTCCCCTGAATTCCACCGCACCTGGTGGGATTGCTACCGCCGGGTGAACGAGCGCTTCGCTGCGGCCGCGGCATCCGTGGCAGCGGAGGGCGCCACGGTATGGGTCCAGGACTATCAGCTGCAGCTGGTCCCGAAGTTGTTGCGGCAGGCCCGGCCGGATCTGCGCATCGGTTTCTTCAACCACATCCCGTTCCCGCCACTGGAGATCTACGGGCAGTTGCCCTGGCGGCGGCAGGTCATCGAGGGCCTCCTCGGCGCCGACCTCATCGGCTTCCAGCGCCCGAGCGACGCCAGCAACTTCCTGCGCTGCGTCCGCCGGTTCACCGGCTACCCGGTCAGGACCCAGCAGGTCCAGGTACCGGCCGACGAGAACGGCACTCCCGCCTACGTCTCCCGCGCCGAGGCCTTTCCCATCTCCATCGACACCGCGTCGATCGCCGAACTGGCGCAGCGCCCCGACGTGATCGAGCGCTCGAGGGAGATCCGCGCTGAGCTCGGGGACCCGCGGCACATTCTGCTCGGCGTGGACCGTCTCGACTATACCAAGGGCATCGGCCACCGGCTCAAGGCCTACGGCGAGCTGCTCGACGACGGTGCGATCACCGTCGAGGACGCCGCACTCATCCAGGTGGCCAGCCCCAGCCGTGAGCGCGTGGAGCAGTACAGGCTGCTGCGCGAGGACATCGAAGGCACGGTCGGCAGGATCAACGGCACGCACGACACCATGAAGAACACTGCCATCCGCTACCTCCACCACAGCTATCCGGTGGAGGAGATGGTGGCGCTGTACCTGGCTGCGGACGTCATGCTCATCACGGCGCTCCGCGACGGCATGAACCTGGTCGCGAAGGAGTACGTGGCGGCCCGCACGGGGAACACCGGCACGCTGGTCCTCAGCGAGTTCGCAGGCGCCGCCGACACCCTGCGGCAGGCGATCCTGATCAACCCGCACGACATCGACGGCCTCAAGAGCGCCATCGTCCAGGCCGTCGGCATGCCCCGAGCCGAGGCGACGCGCCGCATGAGACTCATGCGACGTCAGGTCATCCAGAACGACGTCGAACAGTGGTCCCGGTCGTTCCTCGACGCACTCCAGGCTGAGGACCGCCGGCATGGCGATTGAGCCGTCCCTGGTCGCGGCGCTCAGTACGCTCGCCGCAACCGACCACCTGCTCGTGGCGCTCGACTTCGACGGCACCCTAGCCCCCCTCGTCGAGCTCGCCGAGGACGCCCGTCCCCTCCCCGCGTCGGCCGCGGCCCTCCGCGCGCTGGCCGGGCTGCCGAGCACGACGACGGCGTTGATCTCAGGACGGGCTCTCGACAGTCTTCGGGTAGTCGCCGATCCGCCCGCCGAGACCCTGCTGATCGGAAGCCACGGCGCCGAGACGTGGACAGGACCGGATGCCGCTCCCCTCTCCCTGACGGATGAGCAGTCGGAGCTCCTCTCCCGCGCGGTCCGCGTCGTCGAGCACGTCGTCACCGCCCACGAGGGAACGCGCATCGAGTTCAAACCGGCCGGCGTGGTCCTCCACACCCGCTCCGCCGACGGCGCGGTGGCCGCAGCGGCCGTCAGTTCGACCCGCGCCGAACTGGAATCGGTCAGCGGCCTCAGCATCACGGACGGCAAGCGCGTGCTGGAGATCTCCGTACTGGATACGGACAAGGGGCAGGGCCTGGCCCTCCTGCGCCGGGTATCGGGAGCGACCGCCGTGTTGTTCGCGGGCGACGACGTCACGGACGAGGACGCCCAGCGGACCCTGGGGCCGGACGACGTCGGCATCCGGATCGGTGCGGGCGAGACCGCAGCTTCGTTCACCGTGGAGGATCCGGCGGCGTTCTCCGAGGTCCTGCAGGAGCTCCTCCGCCGGCGAGCATCGGGTGCGTCCGGCGACCGGAGGTGACATACTACCGATGCGCGAGAAGTATCACCCACCGTGGCGTGAGGTGGTACCGCACAACTGAATATCTTCCCTTCACTACGGATCGTCGGGCACGTACCTGCCCGTGAAAAGGAACACAACATGGCGACAGTGACGTTCGACCAGGCAACACGCGTGTACCCGGGTGCCGAGAGGCCCGCCGTCAACAAACTCGACATCGAGATCGCCGACGGCGAGTTCCTCGTCCTCGTCGGACCCTCCGGCTGTGGGAAGTCGACCTCCCTGCGCATGCTCGCAGGTCTCGAGGACGTCAACTCCGGACGCATTCTGATCGGGGACCGGGATGTCACGGATGTGCCCCCGAAGGATCGCGACATCGCGATGGTCTTCCAGAACTACGCGCTCTATCCGCACATGACGGTCGGCGACAACATGGGTTTCGCACTCAAGATCGCAGGCGTCTCCAAGGAGGAGCGCGCCGAGCGGGTCCGTGAGGCGGCCAGGCTCCTGGACCTCGAGGACTTCCTGGATCGCAAGCCGAAAGCGCTCTCCGGTGGTCAGCGTCAGCGTGTCGCCATGGGACGGGCGATCGTGCGGAACCCCCAGGTCTTCCTGATGGACGAGCCGCTCTCGAACCTGGATGCCAAGCTGCGCGTGCAGACCCGCACCCAGATCGCCTCGCTGACCCGCCGACTGGGTGTCACCACGGTCTACGTGACCCACGATCAGGTCGAGGCGATGACCATGGGTGATCGCGTCGCGGTGCTCAAGGACGGCCTCCTCCAGCAGATCGATTCGCCGCGGAATCTCTACGACCGTCCAAGGAACGTCTTCGTGGCGGGCTTCATCGGCTCTCCTGCGATGAATCTCCTGGAGCTCCCGGTCGCGGACGACGGTGTGGTGTTCGGCGGTATCACCTATCCCGTACACCGCGACATCCTCAGCGCGGCCGGCGGCAGTACCGTCACCCTCGGGGTACGACCGGAGGACCTGAAGATCAGCGACGACGGGCAGGGGCTGCAGGTGCACGTCGACGTGGTCGAGGAGCTCGGTGCCGACGCCTACATCTACGGCCACACCACGCTCGACGGCAAGGACTACGACATGGTGGTGCGCGTGGACGGCCGTCGTCCGCCGATGAAGGGTGACGACGTGCACGTCCGACCCGAGCAGGGCCACGTGCATCTGTTCGACACCACGAACGGCCTGCGCCTGGCGGACACGGTCTGACACCTTCCTGCCGCGTCCGGTACGAACCAGTACCGGACGCGGCTCCGACGGCGGTCCTCCGCCGGGTATCCGCTCGGAGCCCGGCGGAGGATCGCCGTCGGTGCGTGGGCGCTACGCTTGATGCAAGCCCTTTTCGTCCTGCCAGGAAGTCAGCACCATGAGCGAGATCCCGGACGCCCAGTGGCGCGATGAACCGACGGACTACGACCAGACCGGCAAACTGCCACGGCTTCGTGCGACGTCCACCCAGAGCCCGACCCTGGGCTCACTGAACATCACTGCAGCAGCGACCGATCCCGAGCTTCTCGACCTGCCATGGGATGTCGCTCTCGAGTTCTGGCCGGCCAGCGCCCTCGCCGCCCTCCCGCGCGGCATCTCCCGACACGTCGTGCGCTTCGCCCACCTCGGGGGATCGGTCATCGCGGTCAAGGAGACGAGCGAACATGTTGCGCGCCACGAATATCACATGCTGCGGAAGCTTCGGCGGCTGGATGTGCCCTGCGTGGAGCCGGTGGCCGTGATCTCGGGCAGGTCGAGCCCGGAGGGCGAGGAACTCGACCCTGTACTGGTCACGCGCCACCTCAAGTTCTCACTGCCCTACCGGGCCCTGTTCTCCCAGACTCTGCGCCGTGACACGCTGACCCGCCTCATCGACGCGCAGGCACTGCTCCTCGTGCGACTGCACCTGATCGGCTTCTACTGGGGCGATGTGTCCCTCTCCAACACGCTGTTCCGTCGTGACGCAGGAGCCTTCGCCGCCTACCTCGTCGACGCCGAGACGGGGGAGCTCTATCCCGAACTGTCGGTGGGCCAGCGTGAGTACGATCTCGAGATAGCCCGGGTGAACATCGCCGGTGAGCTCATGGATCTCGCCGAAGGCGGACTCATCGAGGAGAAGGTGGATCCGCTCGCGACGAGCGAGCTGATCATGGACAGCTACCGCCGGCTCTGGAGCGAGCTCACCGAGAAGGAATCCTTCGAACTCGGTGAACGCTGGCGCGTCGGTGCGCGGATCCGCAGATTGAACGACCTCGGGTTCGACGTCGAGGAATACGCGATCCGGGCGGCGTCCGACGGCACCCAGATCCAGTTGCAGCCGAAAGTCGTCGACGCCGGTCATCACAGCCGCCGCCTGCTACGGCTCACCGGACTCGATGCCCAGCAGAACCAGGCTCGGCGCCTGCTCAATGACATGGACGCCTACAGGGTGGACAACAACCCACAGCTGGATGAGGAGTTCAGCGCCCATCTGTGGGTCAACGAGGTCTTCGAACCGATCGTGCGCGCGGTGCCCCGCGATCTCAGTGGAAAGCTCGAACCAGCCGAAGTCGTCCACGAGGTACTCGAGCACCGGTGGTACATGTCGGAACGCGAGGACCGGAACGTACCGATGGCCGAGGCCGTCCAGTCGTACATCGACGACGAACTCAGGCATCGGCGCGACGAAGCAGAGATCATGCTCACGGCCGATGCACGGACCATAGGTATCGACGCGGACTCGGACTACGAGAGCACTTAGGTGGTCATGACAGGACCGGCAGCCGGGTGACTGCCGGTCCTGTGCTTGCGTCGTTAAGGGCAGTCGAGCGCTTGTCCCTCTACCGTCACCGTTGTGCCCGATGGCAGTCCCTCACAGGCTTCGGCGAATTGCTGTGCGATCTCGTTGAACAGGGCCCCGAAAGCGATCGCGCCAAGCACGAGGAGGACTGTGAAGATGGCGCCGATGATGATGCCGGCCAGGGCGAGACCGTTGCCCATGCCGGCCTTCCGTGACTTCACGAAGGCGATGATGCTGATGATCAGTCCCACGGGCGCGATGAAGATCGCCAGGATGAAGCCCACGATTCCCAGGGTCCTGCCCGGGTTCTCCGCCGGCGGGCCAGGGTAGTACTGCTGTCCCGGGTAGTTGGATGCGCCGGGATCCGCCTGGCCATATGGTGCTGAACTCTGCCCGTAGGGCGACGGGCTCTGCTGCCCGTAGGGCGACGGGCTCTGTTCGCCGTACTGCGGCTGGTTCTGACCGTAGGGCGAGGCGCCCTTCGATTCCGGCGTGTTGTCACTCATGATGCCCCCAGGGGATGGTGTCGGAAGCGTCGGCGGAACCCGACGATTTCGTCGACAGTATCACTCGCCGACCGAGAGCTGAGCGAGTTGGAAGGACCATCAGCAGATGGCCTTTCCAGGGTTGAGGATGCCCAAAGGATCGAAGAGCCGCTTGATCCCCGATTGCAGGTCAAGGACTTCCTCTGACTGCTCCCATGCCAGCCAGCGTCGCTTGTGCTGGCCCACCCCGTGCTCTCCTGTGATCGTCCCTCCGAGTTCGAGCGCACTCCGTACCGATTCATCGAGCGCCTCCTCCAGGCGCGAGCGGCCCAGGTCACCCTGGCTGCGTTCGACCCAGAACGTCGGGTGCAGGTTGCCGTCACCAGCGTGCGCGATGACCTTCAGCTGCACCCCGTGCTTCTCCGCCATGGCCCCGAGAGCTGTTACGTAGGACACGAGCTGGGACTTCGGTACTGCGACGTCCTCCCCCACCCGGTACAGATCCTCCGCGCTGGCTCCCCTGCTGTCGCGCCGCAGCTCGACAAGATGTTCCGCCTCAGCCGAGTTCTCCTCGCTCACGACAGCCCCGGCTTCTGTCAGCGCTGCCGTGATCATCTCGGCTTCCGTTGCAGCGCCGTATCCGTCCGTCTGCGTCAGGAGCAGGGAGCCTCCGCGCCGGCGCAGGTTCGATCCATGGGCCCGATCGAGGGCCTCGAGTGTCCGGCCGTCGAGGAGTTCGAGAATGGCGGGTTGAACGCGTGCACGCCCGATTGCGAGGACCCCGGCGGCCGCTTTCGGGAAATCGCCGAAGAACGCTGCGAGCGTATGCACTGAACGTGGCAGGTAGCGAAGGCGGACCGTGATGCCCACGATGACTCCGAGGGTTCCTTCTGAGCCCGTCATCAGGGACGTGAGGTCATAGCCGGCGACACCCTTGAACGGCGCGTGACCGGTCGATACGAGCGTGCCATCCGCGAGGACGACCTCGAGCGCAAGTACGGAGTCCCGCGTGACGCCGTACTTCGCACACCGTAGTCCTCCGGCGTTCGTCGCGACGTTACCGCCGATGGTCGACCACCGATGGCTCGCAGGATCCGGGGCGTACATCAGTCCGTGTTCGGCCACCGCCTGGTTCAGGTCTGCGTTGATGACCCCCGGCTCGACGACGGCCGTCTCGTCGTCTGGATTCACGGCGACGATCCTGTTCATGTCCTCGAGGGACAGAATCACCGATCCGGGCGTCGCATGGGCTCCACCCGACAGCCCCGAGCCTGCGCCCCTGCTCACCACCGGCACCGTATGCCGGGTAGCCCAGCGGAGAAGGTTCTGTACATCGGCCACCGAACGGGCGCGCACCACGGCTTCGGGCGATGCAGGGCTCACGACGGGCCCTTCATCGGTGGAGTACCGATCCAGGTCGCTCGACGAGGTCGACACGCGTCCGGGTAGAACGGCCTGCAGTTCCTCCAGGAGCGCGCAGTCCATCACGAGCCGCCCATGAAGCGCTGGTAAGCGGCCAAGGCTTTCGGCCAGAACGCGCGATAGAAATCGTAGAGGTCCTGCGCGTCGGCGCCGGACCATCCCCCGTGCGTGAGCGTCAGCGCCGAAACGGACTCCGGCATGTCGGTGCCATTCTCGATGCGCGCCGGCGATGTGGTGTCGCCAGCGGCCGAACCGGGCTGCGTGGTCAGCTCCAGCAGGACCTGCGTCACGGAGTCGGACCCAACATGTCTCCACCGCAGTGAGAGCCAGTGCCCGGGTCGTCCGTCGGTGACTTCGCCCCAGACATATTCATCATCCTGCGCCGAGGTCTCGACGAGCGCGTTGTCCTCGAGGTCGAAGAAGCCATCTTCTCCCCATCGGCTCAGCACCCCCGCGGGCCACCACAGATGAACATGCTCGGTCAACCCCGCCCAGGCGTGGTCAGCCGGGGCGGGAACCGTCACCGCAGCGCGCAGATCGGATCTATCGCCGGATTCAGCTCCGGGCACGACGGCATGCGAGAACAATGCATTCATGCCCCGATCCTAGCGCCGGGCCTAGCTCTGTTCGCAGTGTGTCTGTGGTCGGTGGGGTGGGGTGGGGTGTTTTAAGTGGGGAAGGCCCCGCACCTGGTGGTGCGGGGCCTTCCCGTGATGGTGTGTCCGGCGGTGTCCTACTCTCCCACACTCTCTCGGGTGCAGTACCATCGGCGCTGTGGGTCTTAGCTTCCGGGTTCGGAATGGGACCGGGCGTTTCCTCCACGCTATGACCGCCGTAACCTTGTGTACCGGTCGCGTCCCCTGGTGTGCCCTTGGCCCGTGGCCCCCTTTGTGGGGGTTCGGGGTGGGTGGGAGTGCCGGTAAGTCTGGTGTACGTGTCGTGTATTGAGTTATGAGTCTGCGCCTGTGGGGTACCGCCCGTGGGTTTGTGCTTGTGGGTGGTGGTTTCCGTGGTTGTTGGTCGGGAACCG